>NZ_FWXT01000003.1 GCF_900176535.1 Pedobacter africanus
TATGCAGACGACCGCAACATCAAAATGGAGCAGGACAAGATCCACTATTCTGAAATACTGAAACGCAAGACTGACGATCTGGGTTACTGGAACCTTGATTTTCAGGCTACAAAATACGGGTCAAATGCCCAGCCTTTATATGTGCTGGCCGGACATGACCTGGTTCCCCTGGTAAAACCACAGGGCGCCATATTCGATGCCAAAGAATATGCTGCTTACCTGCAAAGTGGTGTAGATGCCTATAAAAAGGGGAAATAAAGAGCCTATTCATAAAAAAACGAAAATAGGTAGTTAATAATTAAACTTAGGTCGGTGGATGCCGACCTTGTTTATTTTATGTGACTGAGGCTTAGGGGTTTGATGTAGATTGACATCATCAGTTGGACTGATGTTTAAAATGTTTGACAGTTAAATAGAGTTTTAGTCGGTAAACTATGTTATTTTTGGCTTTTAATCGCATAAATTAGGAAATAGTTGACAACAAATATGAAAAGAGTAGTAGTAACAGGTTTAGGCGCTATAACCCCATTGGGGAATACGGTAAGTGAATTTTGGAATAATATTGTAGCGGGCAAAAGCGGTGCTGCGGCAATTACAAAATTCGATGCTTCCAAATTCAAAACCAATTTTGCTGCTGAAGTGAAAGACTTTAATGTTGAAGCTTATATTGACAAAAAAGAAATAAAAAAATATGACCTGTATACCCAATATGCGGTTGCTGCGAGCGATCAGGCCATAAAAGATGCCGGGCTTGATTTTCAAAATATGCCTGAAAACGAACGTTACGAGGTGGGCGTAATCTGGGCATCCGGCAATGGCGGTATCGGTACTTTTGAGCAGCAGCTTAAAGAATACCACCTGGGCGATGGAACGCCAAGGTTCAGTCCATATTTTATTCCTAAAATGATTGTTGATATTGCTGCAGGCGTGATCTCTATCCGTCATAAATTGCATGGCCCTAATTATGCCACAGTTTCTGCCTGTGCTTCATCAAATACCGCCATCATCAGTGCTTTTGATACCATTCGTTTGGGTAAGGCCACCATTATGGTGGCCGGAGGTTCAGAAGCAGCCATTACAGAATCATCTGTAGGCGGTTTCAACTCTGCACATGCTTTATCTAAAAACAATGATAACCCGGCCGGCGCTTCGAGGCCTTTTGATAAAGACCGCGATGGCTTTGTGATTGGTGAGGGTGCAGGGGCTCTGATCCTTGAAGAACTGGAGCATGCCATTGCCAGAGGTGCCACCATTTATGCTGAGCTGGTAGGTGGTGGTATGGCTGCAGATGCCTACCACTTAACGGGTACCCCGCCGGACGGGCTGGGTGCATCCTTAGGTATTGCCAAGGCACTGGCCGATGCAGGTATCGGGCCTGAAAAAATTGATTATATCAATGCGCATGCTACTTCTACCGGATTGGGCGACATTGGAGAGCTTCAGGGAATTAAAAAAATATTTAAGGATTTGCCTGTTGCCATCAGTGCCACCAAATCCATGACCGGGCATTTACTGGGTGGTGCAGGGGCGATTGAAAGTATCATCAGTGTGATGGCGATCAGGGATGGCGTTATTCCGGGAACGATCAATACGGAAAATGTTGATCCGGAAATCCCTGCAGGAATGAACCTGGTTATCGGTAAATCAATCCAGCAGCCGGTAAACTATGTATTGAACAATACTTTTGGTTTTGGCGGTCATACGGCAACGTCGATCTTTAAAAAATATACGGCAGAATAAACGTTGCCGGAATGATACGAAGGGCCCGGCTGTTTTTTAACCGCCGGGCTTTTGTTTATGATGCTGCTATACCAAAGCCCGAATTGGACTTTTGCTCTCCATAAAAATAAAATCTAACTTGCCGATATGAACATAGAATTCAATAAGAACGAGGACGTTAACAAGCAGTCTGTTTATGAATTAAAAACACGGCTGAAAAAAATATTTGCAGGCGGAGGAGAGAAAAGCGCAGCCAAACAAAAAGAAAAAGGTAAGCTGCTGGCGCGCGAACGGATTGCCTACCTGATCGACAAAGAAACCCAATTCCTGGAAATAGGGGCATTTGCCGCCGATGGAATGTATGCCGAACAGGGGGGATGTCCTTCCGCCGGTGTGATTTGCGGTATAGGCTATGTTTCGGGCAGGCAATGTATGATTGTGGCCAATGATGCTACGGTCAAAGCGGGAGCTTGGTTTCCGATGACGGCGAAAAAGAACCTTAGGGCCCAGGAAATTGCCATGGAAAACAGACTGCCGGTAATTTACCTGGTAGACAGTGCAGGGGTTTACCTGCCCATGCAGGATGAGATCTTTCCAGATAAGGAACACTTTGGCAGGATGTTCAGGAACAATGCCATCATGTCTTCTGAAGGTATTGTGCAGATTGCTGCCATTATGGGTTCATGCGTTGCCGGAGGGGCCTACCTGCCCATCATGAGTGATGAGGCTATGATCGTTGACGGAACAGGATCTGTATTTCTGGCTGGTTCTTACCTGGTGAAATCGGCTATAGGGGAAGATGTAGACAATGAAACACTTGGCGGTGCCACCACACATTGCGAGATATCGGGGGTGACCGACTATAAACATCCCAATGACCAGGCCTGTTTAGATAGCATCCGTAACATCATCAGTAAAATGGGGGCGCCAGAGGTGGCTGGTTTCGACAGGATCAAACCTGCTCTGCCCAAACTTGATGAGGAAGAACTTTATGGCATTTTGCCTGAAAACAGGGAAAAACCTTATGATATGCTGGATGTCATCCATCGCCTTGTTGATGATTCTGATTTTGAAGAATATAAAAAACTGTATGGGCAAAGCATTATATGCGGACTGGCAAGGATAGATGGCTGGGCAGTTGGCATTGTGGCCAACCAGCGCAAAGTAGTGAAATCTAAAAAAGGGGAGATGCAGTTTGGCGGGGTAATTTATTCCGACAGTGCCGATAAGGCCACGCGTTTTATCATGAACTGCAACCAGAAAAAGATACCGCTGGTATTTTTACAGGATGTGACCGGCTTTATGGTGGGCAGCAGGTCTGAGCAGGGGGGGATTATTAAAGATGGGGCCAAAATGGTAAATGCTGTAGCCAATTCCGTAGTACCTAAATTTACCATAGTGCTGGGGAACTCTTATGGGGCAGGTAACTATGCCATGTGCGGCAAGGCCTATGATCCGAGGTTGATTTTTGCCTGGCCAAGTGCTAAAATAGCTGTAATGGGCGGTGCGCAGGCTGCAAAGGTTTTGCTGCAGATCCAGGAGGCATCACTTAAAGCCAAAGGGGAAACGATCAGCCCTGAAAAAGAGGCTGCGTTGCTGGCTGAAATTACCGACAGGTACAACAGCCAAACTACCCCATATTACGCCGCTGCCCGCCTTTGGGTAGACGGGATCATAGATCCAAAAGATACGCGTAAAGTGATTTCTATGGGCATAGAGGCGGCAAACCAGTCGCCCATAAAAAAGCAGTTTAACGTTGGGGTAATCCAGACCTGATTGGAATTATAATCTATACATCACAATGTTGCATTTGTTACATCAATGTTGTTTGTGTATAGCGGGATAAAGCGTAATTTTGTATAACAATAGATAAATATATGTCACAAGAACAAGAAACAGAACACGTTCAATGTTTAATTATAGGTTCAGGACCTGCAGGATATACTGCTGCGATCTATGCAGCAAGGGCAGATCTGAAACCAGTTATGTATACAGGTATGGAGCCTGGTGGACAGTTGACACAAACTACTGATGTGGACAACTTCCCTGGTTACCCGACCGGGATTATGGGCCCGGAAATGATGGAAGATTTTCGCAAACAGGCGGAGCGTTTTGGTACCGATATCCGTTTTGGTTACGTTAGTGCGGTCGATTTCTCTTCATTGCCCCATAAAGTAGTGGTAGATGACATCAAAACCATTACTGCTGATACTGTGATCATTTCTACAGGTGCTACTGCAAAATGGCTTGGGCTGCCAAGTGAGCAAAAATACAATGGCTTTGGGGTTTCTGCCTGTGCTGTTTGTGACGGGTTTTTCTTTAAAGGACAGGATGTGGCCATTGTTGGTGCCGGCGATACAGCTGCTGAAGAGGCTACCTACCTGGCTAAACTGTGCAAAAAAGTATATATGCTGGTGCGCAGGGACGAGTTCAGGGCTTCAAAAGCAATGGTACACAGGGTATTGAATACACCAAACATCGAGGTGATCTACAATACAGAAACCAAAGAAATATTGGGCAATGGCAAAAACGTAACTGCAGTGCGGGTGGTGAACAACCAGACCGGGGCAGAGACAGACCTGCCTGTTGAGGGCTTCTTTGTAGCCATTGGTCATAAACCAAATACGGATATTTTTAAAGGACAGTTGGATATGGACGAAACCGGTTACCTGAAAACCATTCCCGGATCAACAAAAACAAATATTGAAGGTGTTTTTGCGAGCGGTGATGTTCAGGATAGCTATTACCGCCAGGCGGTAACTGCAGCAGGATCGGGCTGTATGGCTGCATTGGATGCAGAACGTTATTTAGCGGCCAAAGAGCATGTTTTGAAGTCCGTTTAATAATTAATAACAAATTATAAAAAGGGATAGGGTCTTTTACAGATTCTGTCCCTTTTTTTTTACCTTAGGCATAAAATCAATCTAATATATCAATCACACGGATGAAAAAACTACTATCTATTGTTTTGCTTGCATTTTTATATGTAAACGCTGATGCACAAAGCGACAGCAACATGGGAATTATTCCTGTACCGGTATCCGTTAAAAAGGGAAACGGAACTTTTAAACTTGATAAAACAGTTGTGCTGGTTTCAAACGACCAGAAAAACGCCAAATCGGCAGATCTTTTGAATGCTTTTATAACCCGTCATGGCGGCTTCGCTTTACGTACAGTTAAAGCTGCAGGTGCCAATGAACGTGCCATTATTCTAAATAGCGAAGGAGCAGAAAAACTTCCGGCCGAGGGGTATACGATTGCCATTACGCCAAAAAATATTACCATCACCGGTAAAGATGCAGGGCTGTTTTATGGAGTACAGTCGGTCATACAGCTGATGCCTGAAAAGCGCAACAATGAGATCCTGATCAGCACTGCTGAAATCAACGATTACCCAAGGTTTAAATACAGGGGAATGCACCTTGACGTGTCGCGTCATTTTTTTCCTGTAGCTTTTGTTAAAAAATACATCGACTTGCTGGCCCAGTATAAGATCAATAACTTTCACTGGCATTTAACCGACGATCAGGGCTGGAGGATAGAAATTAAAAAATATCCTAAGCTGACTACAATAGGCGCATCCCGGAACGGAACGATTATTGGTCACCACCCAGGTGTAAATACCGATGGAGAGGAGTATAAAGGCTTTTATACACAGAATGAAGTAAAGGAAGTGGTTGCCTACGCTGCAGCCAGGTTCATCAATGTTGTACCCGAAATAGAATTACCAGGACATGCTTCAGCAGCTATTGCCGCTTATCCAGAGCTCAGCTGTTTTCCCGATCGCGATACTTTTGTAGATGCCAAAACACCATGGTCGGGTTCGCGTAAAGGCAAGCAGGTACAGCAAACCTGGGGCGTATTTGACGATGTGTTTGTGCCCAGCGAGAATACTTTCAAATTCTTAGAAAATGTTTTTGATGAAGTGATCGCACTTTTCCCTTCCAAATATATCCACGTTGGCGGTGATGAATGTCCTAAAGAATACTGGAAACAAAGTGAGTTCTGCCAGAACCTGATGAAAAAGTTGAATTTAAAGGACGAGCATGAGCTACAGAGTTATTTCATTCAGCGCATGGAAAAATACATCAACTCGAAAGGACGCAGGATCATTGGCTGGGACGAGATCCTGGAAGGAGGACTGGCACCGGATGCAACAGTGATGTCTTGGAGGGGCACACAGGGGGGGATTGCTGCTGCCCAGCAGAATCACGATGTGATCATGACCCCTGGCGGTCCTGTTGGTCTGTATTTCGACCATAAACAATCCAATTCGGCAGATGAGCCCACCAATATCGGCGGACTGGCCCCTTATTCCCTGGCTTATGCTTACGATCCGATGCCGAAAGAGTTGAATGCCGATCAGCAGAAATACGTAATCGGTGTACAGGCAAATCTGTGGACGGAATACATACAGTCTACAGAAAAAGTGGAATACATGGTTCTTCCAAGGATGTATGCCTTGGCTGAAATTGCCTGGAGCCCCGTGGCGCGTAAAGACTTTAAAAACTTTTCTGAAGAACGCCTGCCCCTGCACCTGGCGAGGTTAGATCAGACCAATACAAATTACTGGGTACCTACTCCGCTGGGTCTGGACCAGAAGGTGATAAATGGAGAAGATTTTAACATCACTTTAAAAGAGCCGGTACCGGGATCGAAAATTTATTATACGTTTGACCTTACCCGTCCTTCTGAACTCGCCGAACTTTATACCAAACCTATTAAGATTAAAGTGGCGAAAGGGCAAAAACAGGTGTTGAAAACAATTGTTGTAACCAAAAGCGGCAAAAGCAGTGTAGTAACTGAAACTATATTAAACAACGGTAATCCCGACGTAAAAACCAAATAAAGGGGAAGCCTGAAAATAAACAGATAAAGCAATGAGATATTTAACAAAGTTGGCCTTCCTGCTTGGCGGAGTTATTTTAATGGCTTCCTGCAGCGAAAACAAAGAAGAAAAAACCGTAGTGAAACAGCAGAGGGCAACTGCTGAAAAAAAGAGCGGACAATTTCCTTTTTATAAGGACATTAATGTAAAACCAGGACTGAATTTTGAGGTGGTAAGCTGGGGAAAAGGGGTAGACAGCATAGGCGGCTACCTTATCCTGATGTCTGATTCGGTAAGAAACAATTACAATTCTTTCTCCAACGAACGCAAAGGGATCATTACCGATGCATGGAACATGGATATGGACAACGACGGTAATCCGGAGATTTATATTGAACTGCTAAGCAAGAAAAACGTGCTTGACCTGAATGTTTATGAATATTCGGGCGGCGACTTCCGGAAAATTACTTTTCCGCCGTTGAGCAGCAACATGAAAAAGAGCTATGCGGGAAATGATAAATTCATTATCAAAAATGGCGACCTGTTCCGTTCTTTCCCTGTAGTGAACCCTAAAGACACTACAGTTAAAGCGGGGGAAGTAAAAATGATCCAGTATAGCTTAAACGGTAACAGTTTCTCTGTAAATGAAGTAAAACAGGAATAATAAATTTATACCAGACGATTGCTTTTGGCAACTTTTATAGCATCTGCCTTGGAGTTCACATTGAGCTTCAGGTAGATGTTTTTTATATGCGTTTTAACGGTCTCTATTTCTATAAACAGCTCCGTCGCAATCTGGGACCGGTCTTTGCCCCTGGTGATTAAGCTCAGGATTTGTGTTTCCCTTTTTGTAAGTGGTGAATCGGGGTTCTTTTGCAGGGAAATGATCACTTTTTTTGCCACATTGGGGCTCATCGGGCCGCCACCCTGCAATACCTCTCTAATGGCCTCGATCACTTTTGCCGAAGGGGTATTTTTAGTGAAATAGCCGGAAGCCCCGTTGGCCAGTGCCTCGAGAATTATTTTTTCCGTTTCATGCACCGTAAGCATGATAATATAAACCTCGGGCAATAATTTCTTCAAAACAGGAAGTGCATCTATACCGTTGGTCCCGGGCATTTGTATATCCAGGATAATGACATCCGGATTGTCTTTAACGATCTTCTGTCGGGCGGCGTCAAAAGAGGGGTAAGTATTCACTACCTGGTAGGGAGAGGTATTGTTGATCAGGTAGCTGTAGCCTTCCCTGATGGTCTGGTCATCCTCTATAATGACCACCCTGGCTTCTGTCTGGTTATGCATCTTTTGACGGTTTAGATTTAGAGAGCGTATTCAGAGCGAGCATTTTAACAGAGAGCGCTATAATTGTACCTTTTTGATTTGAACTGATGTCTAATTTGCCGTTGATCCGGGCCGCGCGCACATTCATGTTGTTGATGCCATGCCCATTGCCTGCAGATTCGAGATCAAAACCTGCCCCATTGTCTTCAAGCTGAATCTCCAATGTATCCTTATTGATTTTTGCAATGAACTGAACATGATCGGCTTTTGAATGTTTTAAAGCATTGTGTACCGCCTCTTTAAATATCATTAAAATATTCCGGCTAAGCTCTAAAGGAAGTCTTTTGTCCATATCTTCCAGGGGAAGATCTTCCTCAAAAAAGATGTTGGTTTCGTTAAACATCTCATATCCAAATTCCTTTATGCGGCTCAGCAGCTCGTATAAAGTATCATGTTTCGGGTTTAAAGACCATAATATGTCCTTTGTACCGGTATACAGTTCATTCACATTGGTTTTTATTTTTTGAATGATCGCCTTTTTTTCGGTGTCGTTGCTATCCATCATACTGTTCAGTACTTCTGATAAGACTGATATCCGGGTAAGTTTGTTACCCAGATCGTCATGAAAATCTTCGGCGGTTTGTTTTCTGATCTTAAATTGCTCTTCCAGCTTTATTTTTAGCCTCAGTTTACGTTGTCTTTCATTTAGGTTAATGATAACGTATACAGAAAGTATGATCATCAAAACAATAATAGAAAGTATAAAGATCTTGAAAATGGTGGTCTGATAATAAGGCGGTGTAATTTCGAAACTGAAGGCGGCGACATTTGCTGAACTTATACCGTAAGGGGTGACTGCCTTTACCTGGAAAGTATATTTGCCGGGAGGCAGGGCCGTATAATTGACGGATGAATTGCTGGTGGGATGGCCAAACTTGGTGTCGAGCCCTATGAGCCGGTACTGATAGAGTACCGCTTTTGGATTGCTGAAATAAATGCCGGTGAAATTGATGTTGAGGTGATTGCGGTTGTAAGGCAGGGAGATGGTGTTGCGGAGCTCATTTTCGTTATAGGTGGCCTGAAGGTTGTTTTGCCCCCCTTTTTTGTTCTGGGACAATACGCCTGCAGAATTGATGAAAACATAGGGCCTGCTGCTTGCTGAAGGGCTGGCTGTATTGTCGTAAACGATGGCCCCTTTGGTGGTACCTATCCATATGTTGTTCTGATGTTCCAGAATGGCATTCTGGTTGCATTCTACCACGAGCGCATTCTCGTTGCTGTTTCTCATCAGGCTGAAATCTTTTGAATTGAGGCGGTTTATACCCCTGCCTGTTCCTACCCAGATCACCCCTTTGCTGTCGGTCAGCAATGCATAAATATGGTCGGAAAACAGACCGTCGTTTGTACTCAGTTGTTTAACAGCATTGTTTGTCCGGTTCCAGATAACCAACCCGTTGTCGGCCGTTCCAAAAAGTATATATGGTCCCCGTTTGAGCATAGACAGGATGCTTGAACCGGAAAGGGATTTGGGTTTTAAAGGGAGTACATCCTTTTTGTTGCGGATGAGGTAAACCCCATTCTGGGTGCCGCTGAGTACAGAATCCCTACCAATCTCCAACAGGCTGCTGGCAAAATGCCCGGTAATGCGGCTAATTTTATTGGTCTGATGCTCCATTATAAAACAACCATAATTGGTAGATAGCCAGATGTTCCGGCTACTGTCTTCCATAATGCTGTTGCAGGCGACTCCGCGACTCCCGTTGTCTATGCGCCTGAAGCGTTTATTGCTGTATATCCAGAGCCCCCCGCCAACGGTGCCTATCCAGATGCTGCCCTGGCTGTCTTTAAGCAAAAAGTTGATGCGCCGGGTGTCTTCATTATCAGAAGGGATGACTATCCTTTTGATCTGATCGTTTTTATGTACAAAAAGCCCGTCATAGGTCCCCAGCCAGATCTCATCAGGGTTGGGGCCGCTTATGATGCTCATGACAATGCTGTTTTGCAGACCTTGAGACTCGTCATAGGAGACATAACCTCCACTGTTAAACTTAAAAATGCCCGAGCCATCGGTACCCAGCCAGATGTTATTTTCGGCATCTTTAAAAATGTGTTTGACTTCATTATCGGTAAAGCCATTTTTTGCGTTGAAATGGATTTGCAGGTTCTTGCTGAGGTACCAGGCCCCTTTGTTAGTGCCCAGCCAGATATTTCCCCTGGCATCCTGGGCAATTGCAGTAGCCTTTTTGATGATGTCAGCATAAACCCTGCTGAGCTTTCCTTTTTCGGCAATGAATATACCGTCTGTAGTCAACAGCCAGATTTTGTCTTCTGCCAGTCGGTCAACCAGGAAACCGGTGATGATCAGGTTATTTACCTGTTTGTTTAATGATTTCGCATGCCATTTGTGGTTTTTCAAATAAAACAATCCACGCTGGTATACGGCGGCCCACACATTTCCGGAGCCATCGGTGCCCAATGCGGTTACCATTTCTGCACTGTCGGCAGTAATCCTTACCTGCTGAGTCTTTAAGCCGCTTGTTTTAAAAATCCGTCTTTCAGATATACCATAGATCTCACCTGAAGCGCTGCTGACCAGGTCGCCCGTCCAGTTTTTGTTGCCCCTATAATTGTAAAAATTACCATTATTGTAATATGACAGTCCCCGGTCGGAACCTATAAATAAATTGTCTTGTTTGCTGAGGGCCAGGGAAAGGATGAAATTGCTGTTCATTCCGTTGGTTTTGCCCAGGTTAACAAAGCTGCTGCCATTGAAACAGCTGAGTCCGCCCAGGGTGGCTATCCACAATCTTCTTTTCTGATCTTGCACAATGGAAGTGACCTGCGACTGTATCAGTCCGTCCTTAATGTCGTATTGCTCAAAATTATACCTTTGACCAAGGCCTTGCAGGCCAAAGCCAGAGCAGAAAAGGGCAATGAAAACTATTTTGACGAAATGCACGGTTTAAAGGTAAGCGGTTTTATACAACTGTAAATATATTTATCAGGACACAGATAAAAATAACCCTTTAAGGGGTGGTTTTTGTAACAAATTTGTTTGAGTTCAAGTCAAATCTATAATCACTTACGAAAAAAAGATAATCAGCTAAAAATAAAAATACCCCTTAAAGGGTTAGTGTTTTGTACCTGGATTCCATTAAATTTGTTTAATGTTCAGTTAGTTGTAGGGGCTAGCATATATTTAAAGATATGGACTTTAATAAAGGGTATAGGGTAGTTTTTGTTAAGTGTAAAGAAACTTCATTGTCTTTCTTTATGAATGTTCCTGGCTTTGCCTTTTATGAGAACATCGAGATACAGGGTAAAGAATGTCCGATTTTAAAACTAAGCAATGATGATTTTGTGATGCTTGTTGAAAAGGATTGTGCAGAGAAGGAGACTATAGTTTTAAAAACAGATGACTGCCTGAGGGACTACTATTTGTTTAAACAGAAAAGTATAACCAGCCTGACGAAACCAAGGTATGTGGCTAAAGGGCTTGAACTTTGCTTTGCAGATCCAAACGGCAACCAGTTTATCATGCTCGAAGAACGTGACTATACAGATGCCTGAACCATTTTTTAGAAGGGATAAATTAAATGAAGTACAACAGGATATTGGTAAATAAGAACGAGATCATAAGCGAGGTTACTTATGGTGCTTATTATCCAATGCTTACCGGTAAGTACGCATTTAATGCAGTTTTTACAGGAGAGGTGGATTACACCATCGAGAAACGCGCTGTAACGCTGGTTCCGGGAAGCTTTATTTTTCTGAACCACGATACCTGTTACTCCAGCAGGATCGATTCGCCGGTAGAGGTAAATACTTTTTCGGTTTGGTTTGATCCTGAGTTTGTACGGGATTTTGAATACACCAACTTTTCGGATGAAAGAACTTTATTGGATTGCCCGGAAGTATTTAAGCAGCAACAGCCGCGTTTTATAGAATCTATTTACACCCTCAACGGTGACGTTAAATTCAATCTGCTGCACCTGGCCAGGCACCTTGAAAAAGGTACCAACGACCAACTCCTGTTAAATGAATACCTTAACCATTGCCTGATCAATTATTATAGTCTCTACCACTCTGAAATCATCCGAAGGGAAGATGCCCTGAAATTTCTGAGCTGTGCCACAAAAACCGAGATCTTAAGGCGTTTGTCGCTTGCACGGGATTACATGATCAGCAATTACAATAAGAACATACGCCTGGACGACATTGCGCAAATGGCCTGTTTATCAGTAAATCATTTGCTGCGTACTTTTAAACAGGCCTATCAGCAGTCACCCCATCAGTTTTTAACAAAAGTAAGGCTCCAGCAGGCCAAGCACCTGCTGAAGAATACGGACTATCCTGTAAATGAAATTGTAGACATTGTAGGTTTTGAATGCCCAAGTTCTTTCATCCGGCTTTTCAGAAATTCTTTTAACATCACCCCAGGTCAATACAGATAGCTTAATGTATTGATTTTCTTACATTTAAAAGTGTTATCGGCATATCGTTTCTTATCGGATTCCTGGAAATTTAATAAAAAAAGAAACCATGAGAACAACGATTTTAATGAGTCTGGCTGTACTGGGTATAGTCGCATTCACCTCATCAATTGATCCTGTTAAAGGCCTTAATGCAAAACCTGACCTGGTTATTGGTGCCTTTATTGATGCGCAAATGCACAATGATGCAAAACTGATCAAGGTGATCCTGGATGATGATGCGGTGATCAACGTGAGCAGGGGCAAAACAATCATAAAGCATACTAAAAACGAACTGCTGAGTTTTTATAAGAAAATCGGTTATGTGACCCTTAACTGTAAAGCCAGCTACGAAATCCTTTCAGAAAGTGAAAGTGTGATCGTATCGAGGGTCGATTTTAAATTTGACCATTTTACACAGCAGAATTTTTTGACCATTCAGAAGGATAAAGACAATAATTGGAAAGTCGTAAATGTCAACAGATTTAATGTTTAATTAACAATATGGTGATTTTCGCTTATTGGCAAATGACCTGTTACCTTAAATTTGAAACCAGGAAGCCCATTATATAAATTTGGATGAATTTAATTTGGGTTAGTTAATAATAAGGTCATCCGATGAGTCCGGATGACTTTTTTTATTTTAGTGGGAGCTAAACTGCTCTCTCAGACGTTCAAATTTTTCAATCAGCAAGGCAATCCGCTCTTTTTCTTTTTTCATCACCGCTCTCCGCACCAGTGTAGAGCAGAAAATCATCCAGCCAAAGGTCAGGAATATAATTAGATATTGCAGCCAGCTATCGAAATAAGCAAGAATTTCAAAAAAGTAGAGCACGATACCCAGACTTAAGCCAATTGCATATACCCAGTACATTTTATTGTAAAGGTTAAAACGGCTGATCTGGTAGAGTTTTAAACTGACAAGAAACTCATTGGGATGGGTAGTGAAGTCGTTATCCGCTAGGAGTCTGTGGCTCCGGTACAGCATAAAAACCGAGATGGCGATGGCCAGCAGGAACAAGGTGATGCCGGCATGGGTAGTCCAGGAACTGAAATCGAAAAACAACCATAAGCTGGCTACGGCTACAAAAGATATGGCCATGCCAGCAATGTTCAATATGGATTTGCTGCGAATGGCGCTTACTTCTTTTTTTGCCTGTTTCAGCATTTCATCCGACGAGATTTTAACCTCAACAGTATGTGCTTGCCAAAGCGATTGTATGTGATCAAATTCTTGCATGCTGATTGTATAATTCTGTAAGTTTTAATTTAATGCGGTGGATCTTTACCCGGAGATTACCTTCACTGATACCCGAAATGTCTGCGATTTCATTGTAAGGCAACTCATCGAGCACCATCGTAATGATCAGGCGGTCGTTCTCTTCCAGTTTGGATATGGATTTGTAAAGCAATGCAATCTGTTCATTTTTCTCTGAAAGTTCTTCCGGCCTGTTCTCTATGATATTATCCGTAAGTTCGTCTTTTGCCTGTCTTTTCTCTGATCTTAAATAAGTTAAGCAGGTATTTACCGCAATTCTATAGATCCATGTTGAGATCAGGGATTTGTTCCTGAATTTGTCCAGGTTTTGCCAGACCTTTAAAAAGGTTTCCTGCAAAAGATCATTGGCAGCATCTTCGTCTCCCGTATAGCCATAACACAAATGGAATATCTTTTTAGAATTTGTATCGAAAATTTGTTTAAATAACTGATCCTTTTTTTCCATTAATTAAAGGCTAATGGTGGTTAGATAGCTGCGGTTTAAAAATGTTACAGCGTTAATAAGGGCAAAAATAATAAATGTTTGCGGGCTTGGCGCAATTAATTACTTTTGTTGCAAATCAAACAAACCTTGTATATGAAACAAAACCGGGCCGGGTTAATCACTTTGTCGTTTATCACCATTGCAGCATTGTTAGGTGTGCTAAAGGACTTTAACATAGTTAATGTTCCGGAAAATGTAATGATGGCAACCCGCTGGCTGCTGGCCATTGAGCTGGTAGCTTACGCAATAATAAGGAAGAACCTGACTACCTGGATACTGGTATGCATGGTGCTGGGCGTATTTGTGGGGATCGATTATCCGCATGTAGCCGTAGCCTTGCAGCCTTTGAGTAAAGGCTTTATCAAACTGGTTAAAACCATTGTAGGTCCTATTCTCTTTGGTACCCTGGTGTATGGTATTGCCGGTCATTCCGACCTGAAGCAGGTAGGGCGTATGGCCTGGAAATCGATGTTGTATTTCTATTTTGCCACTACAATAGCCCTGTTTATCGGATTGGCTGCCATCAACCTTACCCAGGCTGGTGTTGGTGTAGACATCCAGAATATGCCACATAATGAGCTGCCAAAACCTGTAAAAGATGCGGCAGATGAAAGCATACTGAGCACATTGCCTGAAGGGGTGCACTGGCTGTATAAGACCCTGGCCTTTTTCAGGAATATTTTCCCGGAGAATATTGTGAAGTCTGTTTACGATGCGCAGATCCTGCAGATCGTAATCTTTTCGGTTATTTTTGGTGTTGGTCTGGCGATGGTTGATGAAAAGAAACGCAAGCCTATGGTTGATTTCTGTGAAAGCCTGTCGGAAACCATGTTTAAGTTTACCAATGTCATCATGTATTTTGCCCCAATTGGGGTAGGTGCAGCTATGGCCTATACGGTGGGGCATATGGGAGTAGATATCCTGAAGCACCTCTTTATGCTGGTCGCTACATTGTATATGGCTTTAATAGCCTTTATACTTATTGTATTACTGCCAATCGCCCTGTACATCAAGCTTCCGATAATGAAATTTATCAGTGCCATTAAGGAGCCGGTTTCCATTGCTTTTGCCACCACGAGTTCTGATGCCGCACTGCCTAAGGCCATGAGCCAAATGGAAAAATTTGGTGTGCCCCGTAAAATCGTATCATTTGTAATTCCTACTGGGTATAGCTTTAACCTGGATGGAACCACACTTTACTTATCGCTTGCTTCTATATTTGTGGCGCAGGCTGCAGGGATGCACCTGAGTTTTGGTGAGCAGCTGCTGATTGTATTTACATTGATGATCACCAGCAAAGGCGTGGCTGCCATACCAAGGGCATCATTAATTATTTTGATTGCAACTGCAGACCAGTTTGGCCTGCCAACATTTATCATCGCCGCCATTCTGGGGATTGATGAGCTGATGGATATGGGACGGACCTCTTTAAACGTTATAGGAAATTGTCTGGCCACGGTAGTGATTGCCAAATGGGAGGGTGAGTACAACCCGGATCAGGTTGAAATTAAAGAAGCATAATATATGAGTACCAAAGCAAAAAAAATATTTTTAGCACTAACTATTATTGTCCCTTTTCTGGCTTATTGCATCATTTATTATGTGCCAATGTTCAGGAATGCGCCGTTTAAATTGAAGGAATTTGAGTCTATTGAATTTAAGTGGGGGTTGGGAAACAATCTCGAAAATTCCTACAATTCGGCTACTGGTGACTATCAATATGTAAATGCCCAGGATTCACTGATCAAAACCAATGTAAAACTCAGAAAAGATGATATCCTCTACTTACATTCTAAGGCAAGTGAATTGGGCTTTTGGAACTTTCCGGACCTGATAGCCAATGCGGGTACCAATCTGGACTCTTCTAAGGTATTGCGCTATGTGATGGTGTTCAATTACAAAACCAAGTCTAAAAAGGTAATATATCTTACCGATTATACCGAAATACAAAAGCTGAAGGGGCTGGCCGAGCAGATGAAAACGCTGTTGATGCAGAGCATTAATGATGCAGAAGAACGCTACGGAAAGAAAGAAGCTTTAAAAAACTAAATGAGTTGTGTATTTAGAAAATAAAGTTCTATATTTGCACCTCGATAAAAATAAACAATTTAAAAATAATAATTAATTAACAATGTACGCAATAGTAAATATAGCAGGACAGCAATTCAAAGTTGCAAAAGACCAGCACCTTTTTGTACACCGTTTACAAGGGGATGAAGGCGCTAGTATTGAATTTGACAATGTATTGTTGGTTGAAGACGGTGGTAAAATCTCTGTAGGAGCTCCTGCATTGAAAGGCGCAACAGTTTCAGCTAAAATCGTGTCTCATTTAAAAGGTGATAAAGTAATCGTTTTCAAAAAGAAACGCAGAAAAGGTTACAAGAAGAAAAATGGTCACCGTCAGTATTTCACTAAGATCCAGATCTCTGGTATCAGTTTATAATTATTGTTAAACATAAGGTTACCTGCATTAGGTAGTTGATAAAATATAAAACAAGATGGCACATAAAAAAGGAGCCGGTAGTTCGAGAAACGGACGTGAATCGCATAGCAAACGTTTAGGTATCAAAATCTTTGGTGGTCAGGAAGCTATCGCCGGAAACATTTTGGTACGTCAGCGTGGTACAAAACATCATCCTGATAAAGGAGTAGGTATTGGCAAAGACCATACTTTATTCGCTTTAGTTGATGGTACTGTAATTTTCAAAAAGAAACAAGACAATAAATCATATGTTTCTGTATTACCTGCAGCTGTAGCTGCTCCGGTTGCAGAGAAAAAAGCCCCTGCTGCTAAAGCTGCAAAAGCTGCTGCTCCTGTTAAGGAAGCTAAAGCTGAAAGCGCACCTGCTAAAAAAGCACCTGCAAAGAAAGCTGTTAAAGCTGAAACTGAAGGTACTGAAGCAGAAGCAACTCCTGCAGAATAGTAACTGGCATTTAGTCATAAAAAAGGGTCATAACATTTGTGTTATGACCCTTTTTTATGACTAAATGTTCAGGCCCTTACTTTGGCCCTTCTTGATTTAATGTGGTTTAGTTCCTGCTCCAGCCTTTTTAAAGACATGGTAAAACTCCTGAATGACGTTTCCAGATCATTTATAATAAGGTCTATTTTCGCAGGATGCTCAGCGGCAGTCTTTGCAGGTTCTTCGCCATGCAGCAACCAGTCATAAGTTTTGCTATAATACCTGGCAATTTCATGTAGCGTGTTGAATGTAGGGTACTGATTGCCAAGCTCTATCTGTGAATAATTACTTCTTGATAAATTCAGGATATTGGCAATGAATGCCTGCGAAAGGCCATTTGTTAACCGCAGAACCCTAATGCGTTCCCCGATGTCTTTCTTGGATAGAATTTCTTCCATAAGTAATAATTTATTTGCTCCCATATTCGTCTCGCAATTATGGCTCCATAAAATCTATCATCTATCCGTGTATTGGTGAAAAGTGCAATATATTGTCAAATACTCCATCTTTTTTGAAGAAATGCCGTTGCTACGAAATGTACTGTGCGGCCTGGTTCAACAAAAAAGCCCGCAATTGGGGCATCAATTGTGGAAATCATTGCACAGAATAACAAGCAAAATTAGTGTTCCCTGCTCATCAGTAGGTCTGCAAGTTCATATAACTGAGACTTTCTGTCTTCCTCCACATCCAGATTGTTTAGTGCATTAAATGCCAGATCAGAGTAGTTTCGCATCTCTATGCTGGCCAGTTCCCGGATGTTATACCTGTCGTAAAGTGCTGTGATATTGTTTATCTTCTCTGCATGGTTTTTATTCCTGCTTTGACCTTCCAGTTCAGACAGATCTGCAGGACTGGCAAGCTCTTTGAGTTTTAGGAGCATCAGCGTTTTTTTATTGGCTATGATATCCCCACCAACCTGTTTGCCAAATTTTTCCGGATCGCCATATACATCCAGGATGTCGTCCTGCAGCTGAAAGGCGATTCCGAGATTGACCCCGAACTCGTACAGCTGACTGGCTTGCGCACTGCTGGCTCCAGCCACCTGGGCGCCTAACTTCATGGCCCCACCCAATAGCACTGCGGTTTTAAGGCGGATCATGTTGATGTAGTCGGGGATACTTACTGTTTGCAGTTCTTCAAATTCCATATCCAGCTGCTGTCCTTCGCAAACGCCCTGTGCAGTGGTATTGAAGGTTTCCAATGCGTCTTTCAATACTGTGCTCTCCAACATCGACAGGTGTTTATTGGCTTCTACCATCATTACATCGCCACTGAGGATCGCATTGTTTACGCCCCATTTTTCATGAACGGTCTGTTTGCCCCTGCGCAGAGGTGCATTGTCCATAATGTCATCATGGATCAGCGTAAAATTATGGAAGGTTTCAATGGCCAGGGCAGCAGGCATTGCTTTTTCTATAGCTGCTCCAAACAGATCAGCTGCCATTAAGGTTAATGCCGGCCTTATCCTTTTACCGCCCAGGCTCATAATGTAGCGTATGGGCTGATAAAGTCTTTCCGGTTGGGCCGGGTACCGGATGTTCTGAATAGCGTTTTCTATATTTTCCTGCAATTGGTTTGGAGTATACATTTGCTTAAAAAGGGTTTGCCCTGGGCGGTTTTTATTATTGAATTAAAGAGAAATCAATCTGACGTTTGGAGAGATCTACTTTCTTTACTTTTACCTGTACTTCGTCACCAAGCTGGTATTTTTTCTGTTTGCGCTGACCAACAATGCAGTAGTTTTTCTCATCAAGTACATAAAAATCATCCGTGATGTCCCTTAACCTGATCATGCCTTCGCACTTGTTTTCGGTCAGTTCTACATACATTCCCCATTCGGTAACTCCAGATATGATGCCGGAATAGATATTACCGACATTTTCTTCGAGGTACTCGGCCTGTTTGTATTTAATGGATGCCCGTTCTGCATCAGCAGCGCGTTTTTCCATAGCTGAAGAATGTGAGGCAGCTACTTCGTATTCTTCCTGATTGGCTGATTTCTCGTTGTTCAGGTATGCAGCAAGCAGGCGGTGCACCATTACATCCGGGTACCTGCGAATAGGTGAGGTGAAATGAGTGTAGTGGTCGAAGGCCAGACCATAATGGCTTGTTTTCTTGGTGGTATAAATGGCTTTGGCCATAGATCTGATGGCCAGCTGGGTCAGTACGTTCTGTTCTTTTTTGCCTTCCACATCTTCCATCAGGTAGTTTAAGGATTTTGCAATCTCCTTATCCGACTTCATATTGATCTTGTAACCAAAGCGTGCGGCAAATAAGGCAAAGCTACCCAGATTTTCCAGGTTTGGTGAATCGTGGGAGCGATAAACGAAAGTATATTTCTGTTTGCCTTTGCCTTTTTTAGCGATGAATTCAGCTACTTTTTTATTGGCCAGTAACATAAAATCCTCTATCAGCTTATGGGCGTCTTTACGTTCTTTTACATATACACCAGTGGGTTTGCCATGCTCGTCAAGCTTAAATTTCACTTCGGTGCTTTCAAAACTGATCGCACCGTTTTTGAATTTCCTGTCTCGTAGTATATAGGCCAGCTCATTGAGTTTAAGAATTTCAGGAGCATAATCCCCGGTTTTGGTTTCTATAACCTCCTGAGCTTCTTCATAGCTAAAACGGCGGTCGGAATGGATCACTGTGCGGCCAAACCACTCAGTTATTACATTTGCCTTATCGTCAAGTTCAAATACAGCTGCGAAACAAAGTTTGTCTTCATTTGGCCTTAAAGAACAGACCCCATTGCTTAAACGCTCAGGCAGCATCGGGATTACGCGGTCTACCAGGTATACCGAGGTGGCCCTGGCATAGGCCTCTTTATCCAGGCTGCTGTTAGGCTTTACGTAGTGCGAAACATCGGCAATGTGCACACCTACCTCGTAATTGCCGTTGTCAAGGATTTTAAAGGAAATGGCATCATCAAAATCTTTGGCATCTGCCGGATCTATCGTAAAGGTAACGGTATTTCTGAAATCCCTGCGACCCCTGATTTCGGCTTCACTTACCTGCTCCGGAATGGCATTGGCCTCGTTTTCCACTTCGGCCGGGAAGCTAAGCGGAAAGCCGTACTGGGCCAGGATGGCATTCATCTCGGTATTGTTCTCGCCTTGCTCGCCCAGGATGTGCATGATCCTGCCGATTGGGTTTTTGGCGCCTTCCGGCCATTCGGCAATGCTCACCTGTACTTTCTGCCCGTTCTTCGCCCCGTTTAGATCGCTTAACGGAACAAATATATCGTGCAGCATTTTGCGGTCGTCTATGTTTACAAAAGCATAACGTTCCGATATGCGGATAACCCCTATGAAATCGGTTTTTGCGCGTTCAATGATCTCTACAACTTCGCCTTCATTTTTTCGCCCACTTTTCTTGGCGTAGATATATACTTTTACCCTGTCGCCATGTAGCGCAGTGTGGAGTTTTCGTGCCGAAACAAATATATCTTTTTCAAACTCATCATCAGGAATCACAAATGCAGAACCATCAGTTGTCATATCTACTTTCCCGGTGAGGAATGTTTTGAGGTCTTTTAACCTGTATTTACCTTTCTCCGGTTCAGCAAACACACCTTTCCGGGCTTGTGCCTTAAGTATCTCCTGTATGGTTTCCCTGGATTCAGCATCGGTGATGTTTAATTTCGCCGAAACCTGTTTGTAATTCAGGGCTTCTTTATTGCTTTTCTGCAGTACATCGCTAATCAGTTGGATTAAAACGACTTCCAGATGAGAGGATTTCTTTTTTGCCATAATCTATTTATGAATCTCCCGAAGGTAACAATTTGAAGCGAGTATTGTTGTATTTTGTACCTTTGATTACCTGCATATGGTTTAACTTAAAACGATTAAAAATGATTGAAGACAGAGAAAGAAAAACAGGCAAGGAGCTTTTGATGATTTTTATTAAGGCTGTTGTTTATTTGTTTCTGGTCTATTTTTATATCCACAAGCCGTTGTTATACTTTAATTATCCAAGAGTTGAAAAGGTTGCGGGAGCTTTGATGGTTTTCCTTGGGCCAAGTCTCATTATATCGGTTGTTAGATTGACGATCATTTACTGGTATATCCGCAAGCATAAATTTAAAAGCAATGTGAAGGATAATTTTATACTGGGAATCAACCGCATCGAATCTATATTGAATACTGTGTTTATGGTTGTTGCCGCCGTCACTTTATTTGATATCACCCTTGATCGGTTTATCTTTAGCGTTTCCATAGTTGCGGCTGCTATTGCCGTTACTTTTAAAGAGTACATCAACAATATGATCAATGGATTGATCATTATGTTCTCTGACCGGCTTTCTCTGGGTGACCACATCAGGATAGGGGACCATGAGGGAAAAATCCTGGACATTACGCTGATCAACATGATCCTGCAGAACGAGGACAGCGACATGGTCATTATTCCCAATTCACTGGCCTTTAGTTCGGTGATTGTAAACCAATCTAAGCAAAATACCAAAAAACTGAGCATAGAGTTCGATATGTCGCTCGCCAATGGCTTTACACCGGAATACCTGGAAAACCATTTAAATAAGGTGATCAGCAGTTATTCGGAAAATGTGGTGGAAGGAGGGCTGACCGTAAAAACAATTGCCATCAACAAAGATGTGGTGATATTTAAGGCGATGATCCTGCTCAAAAGGTACGATAAGGTGAAGGAGCGAGAGATCAGGAGGGCCATCAATACTGCTTTGATCAGGTTGTCTGCCACACTTCATGGCACAAAAGAAAACAAACTATCCTAAAGCCCGGTTTCCCGGGATGGCGGCAATCAGACGCTTGGTGTAATCTGCCAGCGGATTATGGTAAATATCTTCGGGAAAGCCTTGTTCTTCTATCTTGCCTTTGTTCATCACCAGCATACGGTCTGAAATGTGTTTTACCACAGCCAGGTCGTGTGAAATAAAAATATAGGTAAGTCCGAATTCCTGCTGTAGTTCTCTGAGCAGGTTGAGCACCTGGGCCTGAACTGAAACATCAAGGGCAGATACAGACTCATCACAAATGATAAACCGGGGTTGTAAAGCCAGCGCGCGTGCAATCACAATACGCTGGCGTTGTCCGCCCGAAAATTCATGCGGGTACCTGTTAAAATATTCGGGCTTCAGATCTACACGCTTCAGTAAATTCAATACATGTGCCCTTCGCTGCTCATTATTTTCGAACATTCCATGCACCTGTAAGGGTTCCATGAGCGCATTACCCACTGTTAAGCGGGGATTAAGCGAGGAATAGGGATCCTGAAAAATGATCTGTATATCTTTTCTCATTTTTCGGAGTGTTGTTGTATTCAGCGAGCCCAGGTCGGTCCCGTCAAACAGCAGCTGGCCGGAGGTAGGCTCCACGAGTCGCAATATACTGCGGCCCAAAGTTGTTTTTCCACATCCGGATTCTCCCACAAGGCCCAAAGTCTCTCCTGGGAATACATCAAAACTGATGTCGTCTACTGCTTTCACATAACTGTTTGTTTTTCCAAACAAGCCTTTATTTACCGGGTACCAGGTACAGAGCTGTTTTACCTGCAACAAAGGGGGCTGGCTGTAAAGTTGGTCCCGTCGTTGGGCAATTTCTGCTGAGGTATAGCTGTTTACTTCCAGCAGGTGGGCAAGGGCAGTGTCTTTGTTATCGTTCAGGAAATCTGCCACTACAGGCAGTTTTTTCAATAGGCGTTGTGGCGAAGGTCTGCAGGCCAGCAAGCCTTTAGTGTAGGGGTGCTGGGGGGTGTTGAATAAGGTTGCAGCAGCCCCTTGTTCAACAATTTGTCCTTTATACATTACAGCTACTTCATCAGCAATTTCGCTGATCACCGCCAGGTCGTGCGAGATAAAGATCATGGCCATTCCGCGCTCTTCCTTAAGTTTTAGCAGTAGTTGCAAGATAGTTTGCTGTACGGTCACATCCAGGGCTGTGGTCGGTTCATCGGCAATCAGCAATTCGGGGTTGCAGCTCAGGGCCATGGCAATCATTACCCTTTGTTTTTGCCCGCCTGAAAGCTGGTGCGGATAACTGTCAAATATCTGTTCCGGTCTTGGCAATTGTACCTCTTTAAACAAGGCAATGGTCTTTTCCTTTGCGATGTGTTTGTTTACATTCTGGTGCAGCATGATGGCTTCTTTAACCTGGTAACCGCATGTAAAAACTGGGTTCAGGGAGGTCATGGGCTCCTGGAAGATCATGGCAATTTTATTACCCCTGTACTTCCTGATCTCTTCGGCAGATAAACTGAGCAGGTTGATGTGCTCAAAATCAATATTGCCCTCAATTTTTGTTCCCTGAGGATCGTGCAGGCGCATGATGGAGAAGGAGGTGACAGATTTTCCCGAGCCCGATTCGCCTACTATACCCAGCACCTTGCCTTTTTCAATTCCGAAATTTACATTACTAACCGCTTTAAACCAGGATTTGTCTTCCTTGTTTAAGAATTGTATGTCCAGATTTTTAACCTTTAGCATCTGAGAACCAAGGTAGTGATTTAGTATGAAACCCGCCGAATTTAAGAAAGCAAAATTCATCGCTGAAATCCGGCCCGTTTGCTTAATTTTGCAGTATGGAAAGAGAAATCCTTGATACCAAGCGCAAAGCTTTAAAGATTAACTTAAACCCCAAGATTTACGGAACCTTTGCAGAGATTGGCGCGGGGCAGGAGGTAGCCCGTAATTTTTTTACAGCTGGTGCTGCATCAGGTACGGTCGCTAAAACCATGTCGGCCTACGACATGACTTTTAGTGATGCGATTTATGGTGTGGAACCTTCGGGAAGGTACGTAAGCCAGTCGAGGTTGTTAAAGATGCTCAGCCATGAATTTAGCCTGCTTACCGAGCGTTTAAATACAGAAAAGTACGAGGAACGTGCATTTTTTGCTTTTGCTGATACGGTTACCACCCTAAACTACAACAAATCCAACGATCCGCATGGCTGGATCGGCATCCGCTTTCAGGCCGAACCGGGCGGGGAACCGAACGAGATCTTTTTTCATGTCCGGCTACTGGATACCGATGCTGCCCTGCAGCAGAATGTCCTGGGAATCATAGGCGTAAACCTCGTCTATGCAGCTTATTATTATAACCACGACCGCAAAGCGATGATTGAATCGCTGGCTGATAATTTAACGGTTGGTTCGGTTGAGATTGACCTGATCTCTGTAAATGGCCCTATATTTAAGGATGCAGATAACATCCTGCTCAACCTATACCTGATCGTTAAGGATTTTTCGGATGCGGCGATATTTGATGCCAATGGCAAGCCGTGTTTACCCAAAGATCTGCTGTACAAGAAGGACATCATGATTTTGCGCACCAAGTATGCACAGAAATCCAATCCTAACTTCAGCATGTTGAACAAGGCGGTGGACCAGTTTGTACGTACCGAAAATGTGCAGGAAGATAACCTGAGCGTACTGATCGAGGTATTGATGTCGAATGTATTATCTGCCGGCGAAGAACTGCACGACATAGACCTGCGCGCTGTTGCCAAGCGGGCCGAGGAAATGTGTAAAACGGGAAACAAGGTTATCGTATCCAATTTTGCACGACACAACAAGCTGGCAAAATATCTGGACCGCTGCAGGCCAAAAAGTGTGGGGATATCGACCAATATCAACAACCTAAAGTTTGTGTTCAATTCCAGCAATTTCGGTGAAAATTATTCCAGTCAGCTGCTGAGTTATGTAAGCGATATGTTCAGTAAAAATGTGAAATTGTTTGCCTATCCTTTCCTCGATAAAAAGACCAATGCCGTAATTACCAGTACCAATATGCCGGTAACACCAGATGCAAAACCCCTGTTCGATTTCTTAATCCTGAACGGCTATATCACAGATATTGAAGACTACAGCGAAAGTGATGTAAAGACCGTCTAGTAGCTGTATAGCAATTGGGTCAGTTTTAAACAAAACTGTCTGTGTAATTATTTTTTTACTTAAGAGTTAAACCCAGTACCAGGTTGCTGTTAGGGTTTTAGTTACGCATATTGATGAACTGTAAAGGCTGACCAAAGTCTTCCTGTCTGCAAAGCGAAATAACCTTCTGTAGCTCGTCGATACTTTTGCTTTGCACACGTACCTGGTCTTCCATCATGGAGGCCTGAACTTTTAGTCCGCTGGCCTTAATTTTTGCTACAATTTTTTTAGCTGTTTCTTTGTCTATGCCTTCTTTTACGGAGATTTCTTTACGGATCATATTACCGGATGCGTATTGCTCCTTGCCGAAGTCCAGGCTTTTGGCATCCAGGTTTTGTTTGATCATCCTGGAGATGATGGCATCCTGAATGGCTTTTAAACGCATGTCATCTTCCGTTACTATGGTAATCACATTGGTCTTCTTATCGTGGTCAATAGTACTTTTTGAAGTGCTGAAATCGTAACGGTTGAGGATCTCCTTTTTGGCATTGTTCATCGCGTTATCAAATGTTTGCGCGTCTACTTTGCTTACAATATCGAAAGTGGGCATGATTATTATAGCTTTAGGGTAAAAAGAACAAATATATAAAAAACAAATTCATAAAACCCCTGTTAGCTTAAGCACTAACAAACTAAAAACCTGTAATTATGAAAACCAAAAAAGCCAAGGCACAAAAAGAAGCAGCACAAAAATCTGCGAAGAAGCAATTGGAGAAAAGTTTAACAGAAAAGATCATGGAAACTGTTAAAAATTTAGGACAGGACGCAGAGAAGATAGGAGAGGATATTGCTATAGTAAGTAAGTTTGTTGCCAAGAAGTTGAGTAAGAAGTTTAAAAGCGTTAAAGCTGCAGTTAACGATAAGATAGATGAGGCCAAGACAGCAAATAAAAAGAGTGTAAAAAAAGCAGAAAAGAAAGTTGCATCGGTTAAAAAAGTAGTGGCTAAGGATGCGAAGAAAGCACAAAAAACTGTAAAAGCTGCGGTAGCCAAAGTTAAACCCGTAGTCCAAAGTGTTAAGGTTGCGGCCATTGCCACAGAAGAGAAAGCGGCCAGCGCCATTGCAAAACCGGTAGCCAAAGTAGCAGCCAAAGCTAAAACAGCGGTCTCTGCAGTGGCAGCAAAAGCTGCAACAGTTAAAAAAGAAGTCAGCGATGCGGTGAAAGCCCCGGTTAAGCCTGCAGCCAAACCCCTTGCAAAAGCACCTGTTAAAAAAGCAGTAACAGCAGCAAAACCAGCAGTTAAAGCAGCAGCCAAGCCAGCTGTAGCTAAATCAGCTGCAACAAAAGCACCTGTTAAAAAAGCAAGTCCGGCGGTGAGCAAACCTGCAGCTGCTAAGCCATCAGCCGCTTCGGCACCGGCAGCAAAACCTGCTCCTGAAAAAGCATCCGCACCAGCGGCCACTGTTCCTGCTTCCAATGGAGCCGTTGCAGCAGCTCCAGCAAAGACTGAAGCAGAAAAGAAATAGCAGATGTTAGTTAAGAATTGCATAATTACTTGATAATTAACAATTACTTAACAATAGAATTCGCAGTTTTGAGCATCCCTGTTTTTAACAGGGATTTTTTTGATTTTTTAAATGACGAAGAAGAAGGCTCCATTTCTAAACAGAGAGATTAGTTGGTTGTATTTTAATGAGCGCGTTTTACAGGAAGCAGCGGATGAAACCGTTCCTCTGATAGAGCGTATAAAATTCTTGTCTATTTTTTCTTCTAATCTGGAAGAGTTTTACCGGGTAAGGGTGGCTACTTTGAGCAGGCTGAGCAATCTGAATGATAAGTCGAAAGCGCTATTGGGCTTCAACCCAAAAAAGATCTTAAATGAAATCAAAAACATTGTTGTAAAACAGGAACGGAAATTTGAGCAGTTGTTTAAAGCCACGCTGATTAATGAGCTTGCCCAAAACCGCATCTTTATTTTAAACGATACCCAGTTAAACGTTTCCAGGGGAGAGTTTGTCAGAAACCATTTCAGGGATAGGATTTTGTCTAACCTGGTGCCCATTATGATTGATCTGGATACGCCCTTTCCGGAGCTTAAGGATCGTTACCTGTATTTTTTTGTACGCATGTCCAAAACATCCGGGGGTAAAACAAAGAGTGAAAAATATGCGCTGGTAGAGCTTCCACCCGATCTTCCCCGTTTCCTGGTCCTGCCTGAAACCAATGGGCTAAAGTTTATCATCCTTGCAGAAGATATCATTAAATATTGTATGGACGATATTTTTTATGTTTTCAATTATGATAACCTGGATGCCTTTTCCATACAGCTTACCCGGGATGCCGAGTTGGATATCGATAAAAACATCAGTGATAAGTTTATTGAAGAGCTGAAGGCCAGTCTGGACAAACGCAAAAAAGGAAAGCCGATGCGTTTGCTGTACGATACGGAAATGCCTTTTGAAATGCTTACCGTGCTGATCAGTAAAATGAAAATAGAGGCCGAGGGCCTTATTCCGGGAAACAGGTACCATCGTTTTGGTGATTTTATAGCTTTTCCGAATGTGGGGAGCAAAGACCTGGAATACAAACCGAATGTACCCCTTAAAGTGCATGGATTGCACCGTACTGAAAGTATTTTTAATAAGCTACAGGGTAAGGATTACCTGATCAATTTGCCCTACCAGTCGTACGACTACATTATCCTTTTCCTGCGAGAGGCGGCCATCGATCCTAAAGTAACCGAGATCAATATTACCCTTTATCGGCTTGCCGAAAATTCGAGGGTCATCAATGCCCTGATCAATGCGGCCAAGAATGGCAAAACAGTAAACTGTCTGGTTGAATTAAAGGCCAGGTTTGATGAACAGGCCAATATATTCTGGACCAACCGTTTGCAGGAAGAGGGAGTAAACGTAAACTACGGACTTACAGATTACAAAGTGCATTCTAAAATATGCCTGGTGAAAAGGATGGAAAAAGGCAGGGCGGTATATTATGCAAACCTGGCCACGGGGAATTTTAATGAAAAGACCGCCAAACTTTATTGCGACCACAGTATTTTTACTTCCAGAAAAGAAATTACCACAGATCTGATCAAGCTCTTTAAGGCGCTGAATAAAAAAACAGTCACCAAAGATTTTAAACATCTGATCGTTTCCCCTCTGGAATCGAGAAGTAGGTTCTATCACCTGGTTGACCGGGAAATTAAGATAGCCAGGCAGGGCAAGCCTGCATACATGATCCTGAAAGTCAATAGTCTGGCCGATGAGGGCATAGTGGAAAAATTATACGAGGCCAGTAATGCAGGGGTTAAGGTAAAGTTAATTGTTCGTGGCATCTGCACGCTTGTACCTGGCGTGCCCGATTTCAGCGCGAACATTACGGTGATCAGTATCATTGATAAATTCCTGGAACATGCCAGGGTATTTATTTTCGGAAATAACGGCAAGGAAGAGATGTTTTTGTCTTCAGCCGATCTGATGAGCCGGAATTTTGAACATAGGGTGGAGGTAGGCTTCCCGGTGCTGGATGAAGAGGTGAAACAGGAGATCAGGGATATCATAGAGTTTCAGCTGCAGGACAACGTTAAGGCGAGGGACATTACCCGTCTGAACAACAATAAATACCATAAAAACAATTTAAAAACGAAAATTAGGGCGCAGGTGCAGACCTATAATTACTTAAAAAACAAACATCAATAAAGCCAATGCTAAGATATGCTGCCATAGATATAGGTTCAAATGCCGTCAGGTTATTAATTGCTGATATTTCCAAAACTGAGAACGGTTATGGATTTAAGAAAAACACCCTGGTAAGGGTTCCGCTGCGTTTGGGGGATGATGCTTTTCTTGACCATCGCATATCAGACCGTAAGGTTGAGGAATTGCTGAAAACCATGACGGCCTTTAAAAACCTGATGGAGGTATATCATGTATCTGCGTACCTGGCCTGCGCTACTTCTGCCATGCGTGAGGCACAGAATGGAGCAGAGATCATTAAAAAGATCAAAAAGCTAACAGATGTAGACCTGGAAATCATAGAAGGGCAGCGCGAAGCCAATATCATCTATGCCAATCATATTGAAGAAAACCTGGACATTAAAAAAAGCTATCTGTATATTGATGTAGGTGGGGGAAGTACAGAACTTTCTGTTTTTGTAAACCGGGTTCCGGTAGCCTCTAAGTCATTTGATATCGGTACTATCCGTATACTGGACAACCAGGATAAAGAGGAAACCTGGGAGGAAATGAAGAGCTGGGTTAAGGAGCATACGAAATCGCTCAAAAACCTGGCGGGTATAGGCACAGGCGGTAACATCAATAAGCTGTTCCGCATGTCGGACGAAAAGGAAGGCATGCCGCTTACCTTTCTCAAACTGAAAGCACTTTACAATCAGCTGAATTCGCATTCACTTAAAGAACGGATCAGTGTATTTGGCTTAAACCCCGACCGGGCCGACGTAATTATCCCCGCTTGTGAGATCTACATCACCTTGTTGAAATGGACAGGCATCAAACAGATTTATGTGCCAAAGGTTGGTCTGGTAGACGGCATCATCAGCCTGCTGATCGAAGAGAACCTGGTAAACGCAGATTAGGGATAGATAAGTGCCAGGTAATTGCCGTGATGGCTTACACAGGCAGGATTGGTGTTTTTATAGTCGATATTTGAGGGGTCATAAGGCTTAATCCGGACGCTGGCTTTCTTAATAGCTGTCTTGTGCTGTGCCGCTATCGTATGAATGTAATTTTCATGGATACTACTTGCTGTAAAATAGGTCCGGTCGTCGTAGCTTACTTTTCCGGTAGCAGTTTCGGATAGCAGAACAAGGTTGCAGCAGGCAATGCTGGCCGGTGTGAAGGTTCTGATTTTAGTTTCCCGGCTATGCACTTTATAAGCAGACTCTTTCATGGTCCAAAGCAGCCATACCATGAGCTCAGGATCTGCTGCCGTACTGATCAGAAGGGCTTCGTCTGTAGTAAAAATCTTTTCAAGATAGCCCTTTCTTTGCCAGTTGCTTTCCTTTCTGGCCCGGTCTAAATCTACGATGTCGTTACCTATCAAGTGCTTTCAGTTTAGCCTCAATAATTTCCAGGGTTGCTGTTACATTCAGCATGCGTGCCATTTCAAGGTTATCGATCTCGATATCGAATTCCTCTTCCACATCCAGCACTACATCTACGAGGTTGGCAGAATTGATTTTAAGGTCTTTAATAAAATCGGTATCGGGGCCAATGTTTGCCAGAGCGGCTGCATCATGGGTGTAAGGCGCAACAATAGCTTTAAGCCTTACGATGAGTTCTTCTCTCTCCATTTTTAGTACTTTTTAAAGATGATACAAGCGTTTACATCACCAAACCCGAAGCTTGCCTTAGCTAATATATCAATGTTTTTGTAAAGAATTTGCTGCGGCACCTTATTTTTATCTATTAAAGCGGTGATTTCTGGATGCAGGTCTTCACAGTTAACGGAGGGGAAAATAAAACCCTGTTGTAATTGTAATACTGAAGCCAGACATTCTATACTTCCTGAAGCACTCAGGCAATGTCCTGTCATGGCTTTCAGACTATTGATGTAAGGGAAATCGCTACCTTTCCTGTTCAGTGCAATGCACCAGTTCTGTATTTCCAGTGCATCTTTTGCTGTGGCGGTTAAATGCCCGTTAATGGCATCAACATCATTGGCATGGATGCCCGCGTTTTGAATGGCAGTTTGTATGCAGCGCTGTACGGCCAGGCTGTTGGGGGCGGTCATACTACCAGTACCTCTTTGCCCTCCTGAGTTGATGTTGCCACCCAGTATTTCTGCATAAATAAAAGCGTCCCTTTCCAATGCACTTTCCAGGCTTTCCAGTAGCAGGGCTGCCGCACCACTGCCAGGTACAAAGCCACTGGCACTGGCACTCATGGGCCTGGACCCATTTTCGGGATCCTGGTTGTGCTTAAAAGTGCAAACCTTCATGGCATCAAAACCGGCCCATATATAGGGGCCGCTATCGCTTGTACTGCCTGCAAGCATCCTTGTCGCCTGCCCGCTTTTGATGCGCTCATAAGCCATTATAATGCTTTCCGTGCCCGTTGTACATGCGGAAGAATTGCTGCTCACCTGATTGCCCAGTCCGAGTTTTCCGCCCAGCCAGGCACTGATGCCGCTGGCCATGGTTTGTGCTACTACACTGCTGCCCAGCTTGCGCACCTGCAGGTCATCCACTTTGTAGATGGATTCCCTGAATTTATCGATACCAGAGGTGCCCATACCAAATATAGTCCCGCTTTCCCAGTCAGGTTCTTCGTTATTTTCTATGGGCAGTTTGGCATCTGCCCAGGCATCCATACCGGCAATAGTGCCATACAGGATGCCAGTACTGTTAAAGTTTTTAAGTTCCAGATCGGTCATGTACCTTGCTATCAGCGCTTGGGGTAATTCAGGTTTTCCTGCAATCTGGCAGGAGAACTGTAGTCGCTCCAGTTCCGGATCGTGCCTGATGCCAGAGGTACCATTTTTAATGGCTTCGGTAAATGCGGTTAAGGAAACCCCATTTGGTGCAACAACACCCAAGCCGGTTATGACCACACGTTTAGCCATTCATCCTGGTGGTTACCATGCCGGCTATGGTCCCTTTACAAACCACTTCGCCGGCAGCATTGGTCATTTGTACGGTACAGTTTAGCTTTTTAAAGCGGAAGTATACTTTCTGGGCAGTTACGGTTACTTTTTCTCCGGGAAAAACCGGCTTCATGAAATCAATGGCGGTAGAGGTCAGCATGACATGCCCCGGCAATCCACCTTCTGCAGTTCCGGATAAGTACGTACCAAGACAAACCAGGCCAATCTGCGCCATCGTTTCGGTTAAAATCACTCCGGGCGTAACAGGGTTGTCTTTAAAGTGGCCTTTATAAAAATCAAGCCCTGCGTCAAATGTATAGGAACCCTTAACGTCATTCTCGTCAATTTCTTCCAGCTCGTCTACAAATAAAAAGGGTTTGGAATAGGGCAGGTGTGCTAAAATCTCTTGTTTGTTCATGTTTTTTTTACCATTTTAATAATATTCTTTGCGCCGAAAAGCCCGGGCCAAAGCTGAGCATCAGGCCAGTGTCACCAGTCTTTGCTGCTCCAAGCATATATCTTTCCAATACATACAATACTGTGGCGCTCGACATATTTCCGTATTCGCGTAAAATATTTTTAGTCTCGTTTATATTTTTGCCTAATTTACCAAATAAGGCTTCAACTGTCTGAATAATTTTCTTTCCTCCCGGATGAAATATCAGGTGGTCAATGTTTTCTATTTTTAAATTATTTTTTGCCAGAAAGGGATGAATGATATCCGGGAAATGTTTTTCAATGTTTTCAGGGACGGTGACGTCCAGCACCATTTTTAAACCCGTATGGCTAAGGTCGAAACCCATCATTTGTGTGGCATTGTAAAAATGGTACATTTCATCGTCAATAATTTCAGGGCCGTTTTCATTTTCATGTGAAGACAGCAATACGCAGGCCGCCCCATCGCCAAAAATTGCAGCGCTTACAATATTGGCCATAGAAAAATCGTTCAGCTGGAAGGTAGCAGTGGGCGACTCGATTGCAATTACAGCAGCCCGGCTGCCTGGATTGGCTTTTAAGAAATTCCTTGCGTAAATGATTCCGGAAACCCCGGCTGCACAGCCCATTTCAGTTACGGGCAGGCGCACAATGTCTTGTTTTAGCTTAAGTTCATTGATGAGGTATGCGTCTATAGAGGGAATCATGATGCCTGTACAACTTACCGTAATGATATAATCCAGGTCTTGGGGCAACCAGCCGGCTTTGTTTAACGCTTGCGCTAAACAATTCTTAGCCAGTGCAATCCCTTCCCTGATGTAGATCCGGTTCCTTTCTTCAAAAGGTGTATTGCTGAAAACCTCTTCGGGCGACATGATGGAGTATCGCCTGTCTACTTCTGCATTTTCAAAGAGCTTCTTTACTTTTCGGATGAAACGCTGGTCCTGCCCTACAAGCCAGCCCTCCAGAAAAGGCAGGATCTCTGCTGTTGTCCTGGAGTATTGTGGGCTCAGGCAGCTCACTGTTTTAATTTTTACCTTCATATAGTTGCAATTACCCATTGGTAGCGGAAAGCCCAGCACCAGCGGAGCGTATAATTTTTGAGGTTTAACTGCTTAGAATAGGAAAGCAGTTCCCCTTTTTTAAAACCCCTTAAAATAGATGTCAGCCCGTCATCTCTTGACATTTTATTGAGCCTGAACACAAAACAAATGGCACTAAACAAGTAGTAGGCTGCGGCACTTCTGTGCAGGTCGTTAACCACTATGCCCATATTTGCTTTGGTTTTGAACACAGCCATCAACTGCAGCAGTTCAGCGTTTTTGAAATGGTGCAGGGTTAATGTACATAGTATAACATCATAAGCCTGGTCTTGTTTAAGTTCCTCAAATATATCTGCACAGCGATAGCTGATATTGGCATAGTCTGCAGACAATTTCCGGGCGTAGCCAATGGTAAATGCATTGGCATCTATTCCTGTTAATTTAAAATTCAGGTGATTTCTGTTTGCATAGTCAGCCAGGAACCTGAGCATATCGCCATTGCCACAACCTACATCCAGAATGCTTATTTCGCGTTCTATTTTGTGTTTATTTATCAGTTGTTTAAGTCCGTTCAGGGTTATGTTATTTCCACCTAACAGCTGGTTTATCCCGGCAATTTTATCAAGGGCATCTTTCAGTATTTCTCCTTCCATGGAAAAATCGTCCATTGTCTCTGCAGCTTCGCTTCTGTTGGTAGTATCTATCATTATCTAATAAATAGGCTTTCCATGTGTACGTTTAACAATTGAAGGCAGTAAAGTAGGAAATGTGTTGAGTACACCTTGCATGGGTTTGAATAAACTGTCCTTTTGCATAATCCCAGACAAAATCCTGCCCATCAGCATGCGGTTTTTAAAGTTGTGGTTCCAGCGGCTAATGTACTGTTGTTCCATATCATGCCTGCAGCTGAGGTAACCTTTCATGTAAGCGACGCTGAGTTCAGCACAAATTTTTGCACTGTGTATGGCCATGGCCATACCGTTACCGCAAAGCGGATGGATGAGCCCTGCGGTATCACCAATCATGAGGATATGCTCACATATCAGTTCTTTTTTTTCGAAAGAAAGCTGGCTGATGCTCATCGGTTGCTCAAAGAGCATCGTGCTTTCTTCAAAAATCTTTTTCAGGCGAGGATTGGCGTACAGGACTTTTTGCTGGAAATCCGAAATGTTTTTGTGTTGCTTAAAGCTTTGGTAAGCTGCAAGATAGCATACGTTGATGCGATTACCTTCTACTAGCGAAACCCCGCAATAGCCACCGGTAAAATTGTGGAGCTGTACCAGGTCAGACGGAATTATTCCGCTGTAATGGGCTTTAACAGCCAGCCAGGGAGATTTCCGTTGTATAAAGCTCCGGGAAAGTTTCTGGTCTAAGGCCGAACGTTTGCCGAAGGCACCAATCACGAGGCTTGTTTTTAAGGTGCCATTGCTGGCTGTTGATATTTCAAATTCGTTGTGCCGAAAGACAACGTCGGTTACCTGATCTTTTACCAGCTTGCATCCCCTTTGTACCGCTTTTTCATATAAAAAGTTATCAAGGGCGAAACGGCTCAGTCCGAAGCCTCCAAGCGGCAGTGCGCTGCCAATAACTTTTCCGTTAAGGGAAGAAACGGAAAGCCGGGTGATGGGAGCAGGATTAAGTGTAATGGGATCTGCATCCAGCCATTGCAGATAGGGTAGTACCTCATTGGAGATATACTCGCCGCAGACCTTGTGGTGGGGATAGCTGTGCTTTTCAATCACAGTGACTTCAAAGCCTTCTTTAAGCAAGTGCAGGGCACAGGCTAGGCCGGCAAGGCCGCCGCCAATGATAATAATGCTGCTTTGGGGTTTTGCGGGCATTGTTTAAAGCTATATCTGTTTAAATATACAATATAGCCGCCCAATAGTTTTACAAAGGCCTAAAACTTATAACATCTCAGCTGTCTGTCGCTGCTGCTGTTTCGCCGGTTGATATAAAAGCCGGCAGATATTTCGTGACTGCCGTAGTTGTAGCTGCGCAGCTTGTTGAGGGAATAATCGTAGGAATAACCGATTCTGAGGTTCTGCGAAGCAAAAACTTCAACAATAGCGCCAATGGCATTTTGCCTGGAAAGATCGGTTTGCTGGTAGTTCTTTTTGTAGAGATCAAAAGATGTCCTGTAAAAACCGCCTATCCAAAAGCTTTCTTTAAATAGAAAAAATGCATTTAAGTCGATAGCGGAAGGCCCTTTGGTATCGTCTTTAATTAAAATGACAGGCTTAAAGCGGATGTCTTCGTTCAGGTCCAGCATGGTTCCGGCGGTAAGGTAAAAATGTGGCTGTGGCACGGGTACCATTCTGTTTTCGGTGTTTTTTTTAGACATATACCTGGCCAGGACATTGGTGGCAGAAAAGCCCGCAAAGAACTTTTCGCTGGCATAATAAACCCCAAAACGTGCATCAGGTACAGTATTGGTTTGCGCGCCAAAAGGGATCAGCCCATCGCCTGTATCGTAGTTGTCGAGCTTGTTGCCATCCATTCCCAGTTGCATCAGGCCGGCAGCAATTCCAAAGGCAAGTCTGGAAGAACCATCGTCGTTCAACCGGATCCGGTAGGCATAATTGGCATATGCGGTAAGGTAACTTTGTGCGCCTACCTGGTCGTTGGAAAGAATGATACCAAGGCCCACATTGCCATCATGAAATGCGCCATCAGCAGCAAGTGAAAAACTTTTCGGAGCGCCCTTAACACCTTCCCACTGTGAGCGGTAGAAGGACTGTACATAGATGTCTTCCTTATAACCTGCATAGGCCGGATTGATGTGGAGCCCGTTGAATACATATTGTGTAAACTGGCTGTCCTGCTGGGCATTGGTGTTAAGCGCCATGCAAATGACAATTATTGACAGGATCAGCTGTTTGATCTTATTTGTTGCGGAGTATCGTAACATAACCTTTATAAACTTCCCATTTATTTGTTGCTGTTTTCACCTTCAGCAGGTAGAAATATGTTCCTTCATTTAAGCCGGTTGCGGCCCAGTCGTTGGTGTATCCTTTTTTATCGTACACCGTACCTCCCCAACGGTTTACTATGGTCAGTTCATTCGCTTCATAGAGTTCCAGACCTGGAATTTTGAAGGTATCGTTCAGCCCGTCGCCGTTTGGTGTAAAAACATTAGGGATGATTATTCCTGCTATAGGCTTATTGTCTGTTGCACTGTTGTTCTGGGGATCGGGGTCGGTTTCGAATGCGGTTACTGTAGCTGTATTTTTGATGATACCAGGTTTGGCGGCTTTTACTTTTATCCTCAGGTCGGCCATCTGTCCATTATCCAGTTTACTGATTTCCCACAAAATGGTACGGTTGCCGGGCGTGTAATTGGCAAAGCCCAGCATGGGGGTAATGAGTTGCTGGAAAATGAGTTCCTCGGGCAGGATATCCCTTATCTTAACCTGGGTGGCATCGGCATTTCCATTGTTTTTAACCTGTATGAGGTATTCAAAAGTATCGTTGATGGTAACAGCTCTTGATTCGGCATTTTTGCTGATCATCAGATCGGCAGTAAGCACCGGGGCAGGACCTATGTTGACCACTACGGGATCGGAGATGTCGGACGCGCAGCCCTGGGCGTTGAAGGAAACGACGTTATATTTGCCACCTTCTAAAACTGTATAATCTGCTGCTGTAGCACCAGCAATAGCTGCACCATCTTTGATCCACTGGAAGGTAGCTGCATTAACAGAATTGGCTTTCAGCTTTACAGACGATCCCTGAGGGACAGTTACTGTTTGCTGGCCACCAGATTGCGCAAAGCCTGCCGTTGCACTAAGCAACAGCAGACTTGACACAAAATTGGTTTTTCTGTTAAACATTTCAGCAATTATGAACTGTGTAAATTAGTTTCCTGCAATGGTAATGGTAGGTCGTGTAGGGCCGTTGGTAACTGTAACTGTTTTTTTATCAGAAGTAACCAGGTCGCAGCTTTTTAAAGCATAAGTTGTTTTAACATATACTTCATAGGTTTCTGCTGTGGTTGGCGAAGTAAGGGCCAGTGTTGATGAAGTACCGCCCGTAGCTACAGCAGTTTCGGTTCCTGCGCTAGCTTTGGTAAACCATTGATAAGTTACCGGGAAAGTTAATCCACCCACTGTGTTATTGGTTACGTTAGATGTGAAATTGAAGGTTTCTGAAACATTGTTACAGGCGGCAACATCAGAAGGAGCAGTAACAGTTACGGTTTGTTCAGGGAGTACAAATACCAGCTGATCGTAAATTTCAGAACAGCCTGTCGATGTGTTGGTTGCTTTTAATTTGTAGGTGTAATATCCGGCTGCAAGTGCTGCTGGTTCGTCAAACGTTCCTGTATTGGCGGCAAGTGCTGTACCTGTTCCACTTCCATCAGCTGAAGCAAAGCGTGTTTCCCATACATAAGTTGTACCGGCAAGGGCAGGAACCTCCAGGTGTATTTTTTTTCCAGTACAGATGACCTGATTTACACTGGTCATATTACCATTTACAGCAGTAAAGTCTCCAATTGTACTAATGGATTGGGCGGATGCATCAATTGTAAATGCAGAGAAAAGGCAGATGATTGCAGTTTTCAAAATTGTCGATTTAGTGTTCATAATAATTTGTTTAAGAGATTTAATGTTTATGATGTATTAATTTAATTTGAACTTATGCTTGTTATTGGATGTAAGGGTTTAGGGTTAATTACCACTGTTGCTGTCCCTGTCTGGCTGTTGCTGCATTGGGTAGCTGAACTTTCCTTCACACTGACCAGGTTATAGTTAAATGTTCCGGCAGTGGCGGTTGGAACCGAAAGGGTGACGGTATTTCCTGTTATAGTTGTAATTGTGGTATTGCTGCCCCCGTTTATGTTATAGGTAAAGGTGTAAGGTGCTGTTCCATTTGCACCGGTAAACGTGATGTTGGGCGAGGTTGCACTCTGGCAAACTGAGGTAGTGCCAGAAATGCCTGCGGTTGGAAGCGGGTTAACAGTTACAGTTGCCGGTACCCTTTCAGATTCTGCTGTGCAGCCCGTTTTTGCAGTTGCCACGTAATAAGTGGTAGTGGCAGTTAAGTTTGGAGTTGGCGTGTAAGTACTGGTGTTGGTTAACGATGTTGTTGAAGTTAAAGAATTATACCACCGTAATTCATTACCAGAGGCAGGAGCAACCGGGCTAAGCGTTACGGGACTGCCAGAGCATATGATAGGGTTTTGCAAAATTGGCGCACTGAATGTTGGTTTTGGTGGGGTTCTTTGAACCTCATGCAAATTCAGAGAACCTAAAACACTGGCCACCGAACTTGTGGAAATTTCAATCCTGTCAAAAACACCTGAGGGTACAAACGATCCTGTATATCTGCTGCCTCCGCCCAGAAATAAGAGGTCCAAAGACAGCAACGAACTAAAAGCTATGGGTGTCCCAACTTGGGTAGGGCCATTGTATGCAGTAAGTGTTATCCCATCAAAAAGTCCCAATGTCAATAATCCAGGTGGAACTGAAAAAGTTACAGTAGCTGCATCTCCAAGGTTTGATTGGCTGGAAAAATAGACCATTTGTTTAATAGAAGCGGCTACGCCTAAAAGACCTACAGAAAGTGTGGAATAGGTAGAGAGATCGTTGTCTATCGCGTTGTTTGGTGAGGTGACTGCACCCCCAAGTGCAATGCCGGTAACACTAACAGATGTAGCCAAAGCCAGGCTGCAACTGGTTGAAGGTTGTTCATAATAACCATAGTAAATGTCTATTGTATTTGTTCCAAGGGCTATAGGCGACCTCAAGGTAACTTTAACAGAATTGACACTAGAGACAGGTGTAACCAATATATATTGATCACCATTGGGGGCCGTAAGAATGGGGGTGGCTGTAGAAGCAACTAACGTTCCTTCTATACCAGGGCTGCCACCGGTACTGCCCGAATAAGCTGCGACGGTAACCTCGCTGCCTAATAATGCTGAGGTAATTACATTTAGTTTAATATATACTGTACCGTTGGCAGGAATGGTTGAACCAAAGATAAGTTGCTCCCAAGCTGTGCTTACCCCAAGCGTACTACTAGCATTTAATCGTGTTGCATTTGTATAATCTCCATCAGTAGCATTATTTGGCGCTGTTACGGTACCTATAGCTGTCCCCAAGCCTCCGTCAGTTTTTCCAGACCTGTTAGTTGTAGCATAGGATCTTTGCCCCTTAACCTCAACCACACCACCTACCGCTACCATTAAAACCAATAGTAAAAGCGAGTATTTTGTTATGATCTTTAGTTTAAGTGAGAGCATGAACCTTTTTCTTTTTAGTCCCATCCCTGATACAATTAGGACAGTTTTTTTCGTCCTTTCAAAATTAGCCCATAAAGGGGGCTTAATCCTTGTTCATGTTGTTCAGTTTAGCGCTGTAAGAAGGGGGCTGGTGTCGTTATAAAACGAGTGGTGTGTTGATAAGAGGCTGTAAGCTAATGAGTTTTGTTAATGTGTGGTTTTTGTTCATTCTGTTCAGTGTGCGCTGTTGCACAGAACTGAAATAAAATGAGGTGTTGTTGAATCCTGAACACATGACTTGCATACTATATTTTATCACAAACCGTTGGCTGGTGCGTCGCAAAAAGAAGTGCCTGTAGCTATGGCATTTTATTTATTTTTGAGCTGGATCTTGAAAACAAAATGAGATGAGAGAAAATAAATACGATGACCCGGCTTTTTTTCAGCAGTACTCAAAAATGAGCCGTTCCCAAAAAGGATTGGAAGGCGCGGGGGAGTGGTATGTTTTGAGAACTATGCTTCCCGGCCTTCGTGAAAAAGCAGTGCTTGACCTGGGCTGCGGTTTCGGATGGCATTGCAGGTATGCCATGGAAAATGGGGCCAGATCTGTGGTAGGTGTAGATATTTCTCACAGAATGTTGGAAAAGGCGAAGCAGATCAACAACATGGAAGGAATGGAGTACGAACGGACAGCTCTGGAAGACCTCAGCTATCCTGCAGAGACTTTTGACCTGGTATTTAGCTCACTCACCTTTCATTATATCCAATCTTTTGACAAGCTCATTCACAATATATATAAATGGCTTAAACCCGGAGGTTCGTTGGTTTTTTCAGTTGAGCACCCCATTTTTACTGCAGAGGGAAAACAGGATTGGGCTTATGATGAATCTGGGCAGAAACTTCATTGGCCGGTCGATAATTACTTTAACGAAGGAAAAAGAGATACCGCATTTTTAGGAGAACAAATCATAAAATACCATAGGACTTGTGCCAGCTACCTGAATGTGCTTATCAGCGAGCAGTTCAAAATTGTGGAAGTTAAAGAACCTATGCCTGATGAGCAAATGTTAAAGGACGTTCCGGAAATGAAAGATGAGCTTCGAAGACCAATGATGCTGTTAATCTCGGCCCGGAAATAGAGGTTGAATCTGATCGGTTTGCATGGGACTTCAAAAACTGTTTACCTGGATATGTGCCAGGTAAACAGTAATCCGTTTATTCTGCTGCAGCCTGTTCGTTAACAGCATTAACTGCAATTTCGGTCAGGGCCACATCTGTAGCTTTTTCATTGTCGAGCGTAAATTGCAATAGCTCTGCCACATCGGTATGTCCCATGTTTTGCGCAAAAACTACGAGTGTGCCATAGGTGGCAATTTCATAGTGCTCAACTTTCTGGGCCGCCAGTATCAGACCTGCATCGCGGATCAATGTCCCCGAATCTGTATCTTCAATGATACTCTCTGCCTCTTTTACCAGGCCTTCCATTGCATCACATTTTTTTGCCTGGGCTTTTTCATCCAGCAGCTGAAAAACCTGCTCCAAAGTAGCAATGTGGTCATTGGTCTCCTGAGCATGCTTTTCAAAAGCGTCAGCAAGCTCTGAGCTGGTAGCTGCTTTTTTCATTTTAGGGAGCGCTTTAGAAAGGTGTTTCTCTGCCCAATAAATGTCTTTCAGTTCGTCCACAAAGAATTCATGGAATTCTGAATTCTCCATTTTTCCGGTTCTTGATTTGCTGGCGCCTTTTGCGCTTGTTTTTGTTGTAGTTGCCATAATTTTAGTTTTTCATGAGTTAAACAATTCGCGTTTTCAGTAGCATTTATTTCTAGCGGTTGTCCGCTATATCCTCGCCACGGGCTAATTAACCAGCAACTGCAAGATTTTGTTTAGACTTTATCAAAAGATTAAAAGAAAAGTTTTTGCTAAAAACAAAGCAGAAGCTTTTTAATTCGCCGAGTATGGATACAACAGTAAAGTGATAAAATTGTTTAAGAAAATATAATAAAAAATTAAACAAAATAAAAGTTAAACAATCTCTATTTCAATATGTTGAATTAGGACTGCATTAATTTTTACCACTTTTTAAATTTATTTCAATGGCAAAAAAAGATACTCAGGTACAACCTGGAACCCAACCTGAAAATGAAAAAACCAGATCCCTGGAGGTGCATACCGCGGATGCAGCTGGGAAACCGATGACAACTGATCACGGTGTGAAGATTAATGACGATCAGCATTCCCTTAAAGCGGGAGAGCGCGGCGCTACCTTACTCGAGGATTTTATCCTCAGAGAAAAGATTACGCACTTTGATCACGAACGTATTCCGGAACGCATTGTACACGCCAGAGGATCCGGTGCCCACGGTGTGTTTAAACTGTATAAATCCCTTGGAAGCGTTACCAAAGCCGGCTTTTTAAATGATACAGAAACCGAAACGCCGGTATTCGTGCGTTTTTCTACAGTTGCGGGTTCCAGAGGATCTACAGATCTTGCAAGGGATGTGCGGGGCTTTGCGGTTAAATTTTATACCAAACAGGGGAATTTTGATCTGGTTGGCAACAATATGCCCGTGTTTTTTATTCAGGATGCGATGAAATTTCCTGATCTGGTTCATGCGGTTAAACCTGAACCTGACAATGAAATACCGCAAGCCGCATCTGCACATGATACTTTTTGGGATTTCATTTCGCTAATGCCTGAATCTACGCACATGATCATGTGGCTAATGAGCGACCGGGCCATTCCCCGCAGTTTGCGTATGATGGAAGGGTTTGGAGTGCATACTTTTCGTTTTATTAATGACAAGGGGGAAGCAAGTTTCGTGAAATTTCACTGGAAACCACTGCTTGGGGTGCATTCCGTTGCCTGGGACGAGGCGCAGAATATTTCCGGAAAAGATCCTGACTTTCATCGCCGGGACCTTTGGGAAGCTATTGAGAGCGGTGCTTTTCCCGAGTGGGAGCTTGGTGTGCAGATTGTACCTGAAGCAGACGAATTTAAATTTGAATTTGACCTGCTTGATCCCACTAAAATTATCCCAGAGGAATTGGTTCCGGTACAACGCATTGGTAAAATGACACTGAATAGAAATCCGGATAATTTCTTTGCCGAGACAGAACAGGTGGCATTCCATGTTGGCCATATTGTACCCGGCATAGATTTTACCAACGATCCTTTATTACAGGGCAGGTTGTTTTCCTATACAGATACGCAGCTAATCCGCTTGGGCGGACCTAATTTCCATGAAATTCCCATAAACCGTCCCGTCGTGCCTGTCCATAATAACCAAAGGGATGGTTACATGCGTCAAACAATCAACAGCGGTAAAACAAGCTACGGGCCAAATTCTTTAGGAAATAATGATCCTCAGCAGGTTAAAGCTGCTGATGGAGGCTTTACCTCGTACCAGGAACGGATTGATGCCAAAAAGGTAAGGTCGAGGAGCAAGAGCTTTTTTGATCATTTCAGTCAGGCAAAGTTATTTTTTAATAGTCAGTCCGATCCGGAAAAGAACCATTTAATTGATGCACTTAGCTTTGAGTTGGGCAAAGTAAAAACTGTAGCGATCCGTCAGCGTATGATCGGTATTTTGTCGCTTGTTGATGAAGGATTGGCTGCTCAGGTGGCTTTTGCACTTGGCCTGAAAAAACCAAAAAAGCCAGAACAGCCGATCAACCATAGCATCCCTGCTGATGGCAAGCCCCTGGATTTCCAACCTTTAATGATTGAGGGTAAACTTAAAACCTCTGCCGCGCTGAGCATGTCCGGAACGATAAAAAACACTATAAAAAGCCGTAAAATTGCAATTCTGGCGGCCGATGGGGTAGATGCAAAATCAATAAAAACAGTTCAGTCTGGACTTATTGGAGCGGGTGCGGTAGTTCAGGTAATTGCGCCAAAACTGGGGCCACTTGTTGCTGCCGATAGTTCTGAGATAGCTGTTGATGAAAGTTTTCTTACTGCAGCCTCGGTATTGTATGATGCAGTTTATGTTCCCGGAGGAACAAACAGTGTGGCCACGCTGGAAGCGGAAGCAAATGCAGTACACTTTTTAAACGAATCGTTTAAACATTGCAAGGCTATTGCAGCAGATGACCAGGCTATGCAGGTACTGGAAGCGACGTATTTTTCTAATAAACTGCCTGAGGATTTTTCAGATGAGACAGTGCTTAAAGAAGGCATTGTAATGGGAAATGATCCTGCGAAACTGGCTAAGCAATTTATCCAGGCCATCATGCAGCACCGCTTCTGGGAACGCGAAAAGCCACGACAGGTTCCTGCTTAATGCACATAAAAAATACCCGGCAATTGCCGGGTATTTTTTATGTGCGAAAGTTTAATTTTGAAGTATTGCAATAGCTGTTTCGTTGCCTTGCTGAGCCGCCAGATCTAAAACAGAAAGTCCCCTGACATCCAGTATGGTTTTATCGGCGCCATGGTCCAATAAGAGTTGTAGGAGGTCGTTTCTTCCAAACATAGCCGCAAACATCAGTGCTGTTCCGCCATTACCATGGCGAAGGTTTAAACTGGCACCATGACTGATCAAAAGAGTGGCGATGTCCTTATATCCTTTAAAAGCTACACCCATTAAAGCTGTATTGCCGCCATTATCCTGTGCATCAACATCCGCACCCGCCTCCAACAACAATTTAGCAGCCTGGTACTGGTTGTTATAACAGGCAATGATCAACGGTGTATATCCTTTTTCATCCCTGGCATCCAGGTCTGTTTTCCGGCGGATTAGCTCTTCAAGCACTTCTATGTTGCCGATCCTTGCTGCGTGAATGATAATCTGAGTAGTTTGTGTCATTTTTTATTAACATTCATAACGATGGATTGTTTTTCCGGCAGTAAAAGGAAAAGGTTGTTTATTTTCCTGAAATTGTATAGCATTGTAAAAGAATGAACCACTATAGTACATCTACCGATAAGGAATTGCTGGATTTGGTTAAAAGCAATGATTATGCTGCTTTTAATGAGTTGTATAGCCGTCATTCAGATGCACTATACGGCTCTGCTTATAATGTACTGCGCAACCGGGAGGCCTGCCGGGATATTATTCAGGATATATTTGTATGGTTCTGGCAAAACCGGGACAAATGGGAGCTGAATTCCTGCAGAGGTTACCTTTTAACTGCGGTTAAATTTAAAACTGCCAATTACATTCGCAACAATAAAGTTGGCAAGAATTTTTTTGCAGAATTGTCTTCAATCGAAATTGAAAGCGATGATGAAGCAGCCGCAATGGAGGTCAGGGAGTTATCTGATTTAATAAAAAGGCTGGCAGAACAGCTTCCGGGTAAGCACGGTGAAATTTTCAGGTTAAGCCGTTATGCTCAATTGAGCAACAAGGAAATTGCGGCACAGCTGGGAATAACTGAAAAGACAGTTGAAAATCAAATGACGATAGCCTTAAAAAAAATGAAAGAAAAATTAGGGCCAGGCAATGCATTTCTGTTGCTGCTCCTTTAATCTTCACTTCATAAAATTATTTCCTGTTTACGCGCTATTAAAAGCAGGTACTGTCAGTTTTTTTAAATATTTTTAATTTCGTTTGGGGGGTAAGGCTGTTTGATGTGCTTTACAGTTATAGCGCAGCATAAACATGATAGACAAAGATCAATATATAGCAATTGCAGGAAAAGTGGCTGACGGGATTGCATCCGACAGCGAACTTGCATTGTATAATGCTTACTACAATACCTACCAGTCGAAATACCCCGCCTGGAATAAACTGGGTAAAGCCCAGAAAAAACATATGCTAGATGAAACAGCTTTGCTGATCCAGGCACAGTTGAAACCAAAAGCATCTCTCAAACAATTTAAATTGTGGTCTCGGGTTACTGTGGTGGCTGCTGCAGTAACAGCAATTATGCTGGGTGTATTTATATATTATATCTCATCTACCCGGCCGACTGCCTTAGGTCCTGAATTTGTTTCAGGGTCTAAGGATATTGCGCCTGGAAAAAACAGGGCTACACTCACATTTGCTGACGGTAAAGTGGTTACACTTAGCGCAGCCAAGCAAGGTGTAGTGGTAGGAGATCACAAGTTGACCTATAATGATGGTTCGTTATTACCGAGTTCGAAGGCTGCAACGCAATCTGAGCATCAAATGCGCATGCTTACTGCTGCTACACCACGAGGTGGTACCTATCATGTTACACTTCCCGATGGAACTGTGGTATGGCTTAATGCGGCCTCTACCCTTAAGTTCCCTTCAACCTTTAGCAAGCAGACAGAAAGAAGGGTAGAACTGACGGGAGAAGCTTATTTCGAGGTATTTAAAAATAAGGATCAGCCGTTTATAGTGCACGCTCGAAATCAGGATGTAAGGGTGCTGGGTACACGGTTTAACATAGAAAACTATCCGGATGTAAGCTTTTGCAGAACAAGCCTGGTTGAAGGATCAATACAGCTGAGCCGTAGTACGCCCGGGCCGGGAACACAGGATGTAATATTGGTACCAGGCCAGCAAGCCTTGTTAACGAATAGCGCCTTAAATGTTGAAATTGCAGATGTAAATGCCGCAATCGCGTGGACAAAAGGTGATTTCGTGTTCTTAAAAGAAGATCTGCCTGGTATCATGAAAGAGCTGGCCAGATGGTACGACATAGAGGTCGAATACCGGGATGCTCCTCAACACCTGCGTTTTGATGCCATTATATCGCGCTCAAAAAACCTTTCAGCGATACTTCAGACCATGCAGATCACGGGAAGGGTCAAATTTAAAATAGATGGCCGTAAGGTAATCGTGACTAAATAAGCAACAATAACCTAAACCAATATTTACTAATAACCTAAACCATGATTATGAAAAAAAGCTAACCTGAACCCATCAGAGGGTTATAAAAAAAGAAGCCGGATAGTGTTCCAGCACTACCCGGCAGGCATTTGGATTAACCCTTCCCGTTAAACGGGAATCAAAAAAATGACAATCTATTCTTGTAATTAACCCAAACTAAACCAAAAGTATGAAAATTAATAGGTTTAACCTAGGTATGCCCTTTTGCCGGCTGCCAAATGTAAGCTACTGCATTATGCGTATTAATATCATTGTATTGATCATTGCTATTTTTGCCGTACAGGTGAGTGCGTCAACAGGCTATGCACAAAAGATCACAATCCATAAAAATAATGTTTCTCTTGCAACTGTTTTAAAGGAAATAAGACTTCAAAGTGGCTATGATTTCATTTATGATGTTGACCTCATCAGGCAGGTTAAGGTTATCAGTATTGAAGTCAGTAATGCAGCCCTGGAAGATGCGCTGAAAGCCTGTTTAAAAAACCAGCCCTTTACTTTTTCCATAGCCAATAATACCATTATCATTAAAGAGAAAAGTAACGGAATACTTGATGGTCTCCTTAGCTATTTTAAGGCTATAGACATCAGGGGTAGGGTTGTATCCGAAGATGGAAAACCCATTCCAGGAGCAAACATCCTGATTAAAGGAACAAAGAACGGAACCAGAACAAATGAGAAAGGTGAGTTCTTCATTAGGGGCATAGAGATGAAAACAACACTTGTGATTTCTTACATTGGATATAAAACCAGGGAAGTTGTGGCTACCGGTAAGGAAAATGAGCTGCTGATCAAAATGGAACTGGAAGAGCAAATGATGAAAGATGTGGTGATCACCGGTATGTTTGAGCGAAAAAAGGAAAGCTTTACCGGAAGTGCAGCTACCATTACCGGCGATCAACTTCGTGCCGTGGGCAATCAGAACGTGGTCCAGATGCTCAGAAGTCTGGATCCTTCATTTATTATTGTGGACAATAATTTAAAGGGCTCCGACCCTAATGCCCTGGCCCGCATAGAGCTTCGTGGAAAAACCAGCATTGCCCAGAACACAAACCTGGGCACGCTGACAGACCAGTTTGCGGTTGACCCTAACATGCCTTTATTTATCCTGGATGGTTTTGAGTCTTCGCTCCGCCAGATCACCGATCTGGATATTAACCGAATTGCCAGTATCACCATCTTAAAAGACGCAGCTTCCACAGCATTGTACGGGGCCAGATCAGCAAACGGGGTAATTGTAGTGGAAACCATCAGGCCTAAAGCCGGAGAATTACGGGTAAGCTATACTGGGGACTTCAGCGTCAGTGCCGCCGATCTTAGCGATTATAACCTGATGAATTCAGAAGAGAAGCTCGAATTTGAGAGGTTAGCGGGACGGTATAACGGTAATGGTGTAGGTAACGAAGATTATGTAATGCTGGAACGTTTTTATAACCAGCGCCTTAAAACTGTACGTGAGGGTATTAATACCTATTGGCTTAACGAGCCCTTACGCAGTACTGCTTTTACACAAAACCATTCGGTATATGCAAGTGGCGGCAGCAACGAATTCCAGTTCGGGGTAGGTGCCAATATGCAAAACATCACGGGCTTAATGAGGGGGTCCGACCGAAAAAACTGGGGCGCCAGGGCTGATCTTACTTACAGAAGCGGCAGGTTCAATGTGTCGAACAGGACATTTATCAGCGGTTCAAGGGCAGATGAATCACCTTATGGCTCATTCACGACCTACGCTAAGATAAACCCTTATTATAAAAAGGAGATCGTAGGAAAATATGTAGAGCAAATCCCTGCGGGGTACGATGGACGGGCATTGGCTAACGTACCTAACCCGCTGTACAATGCACAGTTAAATTCAGAACAATATGTCACAGGTTTAAGTTTGCAGAATAATCTGGGCTTCAATTTTGACCTGAACCGCTCGCTCAGGTTTACCGGTGCCCTGCAATTGTCGAAAAACATCAACACTTCGGTCAATTTCATCTCCCCCTTAAATACAGTTTTTGACAACACCACCGTACTCGAAAAAGGAAGCTACACCAATGGCCGAACAGAAGGTTTTAATTATAGCGGAAATTTAGGAGTTACTTACAATAAAGTGATCAGGGAGAAACATGTATTGACAGGAAATGCCAGGGCTGAAGTACAGGAGACCAATAGCAATTTCATAGGGCTTACCGCTGTGGGCTTTCCGGTAGGTGTTACGGGCAACCCGAGTTTTGCTTACGGTTACCAGCCCAATGCCAAGCCCCAGGTATTAACGCCACCAAAAACACGAAGGGTAAATGCACTGGCCAGTATAAACTATGTATATGATAACCGCTACTTTTTAGATGCGACCTACAGGATTGACGGCTCTACAGCATTTGGTACAGCCAAGCGGTATTCGCCATTCTGGGCAGTCGGATTGGGCTGGAATGTGCGCAATGAAAAATTCCTCAAAGCAGCCGATTGGATCAGTTCACTGATTGTAAGGGGAAATATGGGTTCAACCGGTAACCAGAGTTTTGGCAGCTTTGCCTCTGCCACAGTATACACCCTGGAGGCCAACAGTAATTATTTTGGGCAAGGACTGTACCATACCAGTTTGGGCAATCCGAACCTGGACTGGCAAAAAACCCTGCAGACCAGTATAGGGATAGATATGGGGATGTTTCAGAATAGGTTTACCGCTACCATAGACGCCTACCGTAAGTACACAGATCCGCTGATTGTTACCATCGATGTTCCGGGTTCGAACGGGATATCCAGTTACCCGATGAATGCAGGTAACATGACGGTCAAAGGTATAGAGGCAAACCTCAAATACTCTCCGGTATTCAATTTAAACCAGCGGATCATCTGGACACTGGGCTTAACCGGCAGTATGTACAATAGCAGGTACAATGGTTTTGGGAACATGCTGAACAGTTTGAATGCAGAGCAGCAGCGCAGCAATTCCATACAGCGGTTTACAGACGGGAGAAGTCCGGATGACATCTGGGCTGTGCAGTCGCTGGGTATAGATCCGGGATCGGGCCGCGAGGTATTCCTTAAAAAAGACGGGACCTATACTTTTGACTATGACCCTGCAGACATTAAGGTAATCGCTAATGGCAGGCCTGCTATAGAAGGGGTGGTCAATTCCAGTTTGCGCATTAAGAACCTTACCGTAAGTGCTTATATACGCTATAGTCTGGGGGGATCCAGATTTAATAATGCATTGTATGATAAGGTTGAGAACATCAGCTATGATGACCTTTCTTTTAACCAGGACAAGCGGGCACTGGAGCTGCGCTGGAAACAGCCGGGGGATATTGCACAGTTTAAGGGCATATCCTTAACCGATTATACACCCATATCGTCCCGTTTTATACAGAAGGAGAACATCATTACCGGCGAATCTATAGCTGTAGGCTATGAACTAACACCAGCAAGCGCTTCCTGGTTAAAGCAGGTGCATTTACAAAACCTTAGGTTTTCGGCCTATATGAACAATATTTTCAGGCTCTCCAATATAGTCTCTGAACGGGGTATTGATTATCCGTTTGCCAATACGGTTTCATTTAGTATCAATGCTTCATTTTAACTGATTAAAACTATGCAGAATATGAAAATAACTTTATCGACACTGGCATGCGGGTTCATGCTGATGGCATTGTCATCCTGTAATAAATTTCTGGATATACAGCCCGAGGACAGGTTCCTCTCGGCCGATGTCTTTAAAGATGAACTCTCGGCCAATAATGCGCTGAATGGGATTTACCTGAACCTTGCGAAGCCAGGGCTGTACGGAGGACAACTTAACATGAGCACTGTAGATGTACTGGCCCAATATTATAACCCGGTTACCAGCTGGAAGCAGTTATCGGACTACAATTACAAGGATGCCGGCGTGCAGGCCACTTTTAGTTCCTTATGGCGTTCGGCTTATGTAGCGATTTTAAACACCAATAGTTTTTTAACCCAACTGGGACAGTCAACCAACATCATGAGCAACGAGCGGAAAGACTTATTAAAGGGCGAGGCCTATGGGCTCAGGGCATTCCTGCATTTTGATATGTTAAGGTTGTTTGGGCCGGTGTATTCAACTGATGCTGATAAAACTGCTATTCCTTACCTTACGGTCCCGACCGAAAAGATACAGCCTTTATTGCCGGCAAGAGTTGTAGTGGATAGCATTCTGGCTGATTTGGACCGTGCAGAGCAGCTTTTAAAAAATGATCCGGTACGTACCGAAGGTGTGGTACCAGTAAGCGGAAATGATCCTGGAACTGATTTCTTTAAACTCAGGAACCGCCGGTTGAATTATTATGCTGTACTTGGCATTAAAGCCCGGGTATTGTTGTACAAGAGTGATAAGGCAGGCGCCCTGGCAGCGGCAACGCAGGTGATCAATGAGGCCGGTAAATGGTTTCCATGGACTGCCGGAAACCAGACGCTGCCAGGCATACAGAACCCCGACAGGTCCTTCTCGGCTGAGGTTATATTCGGGGTTCAGAACTACGACCTGTATACACAGCAGCGGAATTTATTTGCTGCCACACTGACCACGACGTCGATATTGGCCCCGGTGCCTGAACGTTTGACGGAGGTTTTTGAAAACAACGAGAATGATTACCGGTTGAGGATCAACTGGGTTTCAGGAGCCGCCAACGGAAAACCATATAAAACCTTTGTGAAATATGATGATGTGGTAACCAAAACCTTGCTTTTCAGAAATCTTCAGCCTCTGCTGCGCCTGTCGGAACTGTATTACATTGCCGCAGAATGTACGGCCGACCAGGGCACCGCTATAAACTATATCAACACAGTACGTAAAAACCGTGGCTTAACCGACCTTGATGGTACAGTTGTAATTAACGACGCACTAAAAATGGAGTATCGGAAAGAGTTCTGGGGAGAAGGCCAAACTTTTTTCTACTACAAGCGAAAAGCAATAAGCAGCATAGCGGGGGGCTTAAAGGATGTAAATGTACCCATGAACCCCGAGAAGTATGTTGTGCCGCTGCCACTTTCCGAAACTCAGAACAGATAAAATTTAATCCTGAAATGATATGAAAACCTATTCAATTTATATGGTGCCACTTTTCATTCTGATCACGTTTTTTTCCTGTAAAAAAAGCGATCTGATTACCTATGAAGGAAAACCAGCCCTTTATTTCTCCATAGCATCTGTGGATTCCTTGAGCGTGAATTTTTCACTGCTGCCTGATGAAAAAAAAGATTCTGTTCTTAAAATTCCGGTGAGTTTGCTGGGCAAGCAGCTGGATGCAGACGCGACTTTTGACGTTTTGGTAAACGGGCAGGTCACTACGGCTGCCGGCGGTACAGATTATGAGCTATCCGGCCAATTTAGCATGAAGGCAAAGAAAAGTACCGATACGGTGCGCATCAAAATTCTAAGGACAGCAAAACTGACGAGCAAGGCCTATGTGGTTGGTCTTGAACTGAAACCTTCTGCACAGTTTAGCAACAACCTGCTGAAGATCAATAATGCAAAAAACCAGGACAGCAGGGTCCGGATTTTTATAACGGATATACTGGCCCCGACAAAAGGTTGGCTTACCACCTCGGGTAAGCTGGGTACCGATTATTACCTGGGCAGATTTACCAAAAAGAAACTGCAACTGGTTGTTAAAATATTTGATTTCTGGACTTTTCAGCAGTTATATGACGATATCGATCAATACCCTGATTATTTCGGAGAACTTTTGTATGACTATCTGAACGAACAGCGTGGAGCGGGAACGCCCGTGTTGGAGGATGATGGTACCCCGATGGAAGCGGGCATATTTTTTAAATAAAACATATAGCATAAATCTTAATATATGATCATGAAATTTTTGAATAAAATGATACTCATGTTCCTGGTTGGGGGCCTTTTTCAGGCCTGTAAAAAAGACCCTGGAAACTATAATTATATCGAAATAAATGAGGCTGTGGTAAGTGGGCTCGATAGCCTTTATAGCGTCAATCAGGGCGAGATTTTACAGATTAAGCCCAAAATTGCCTACAGCAGAGATGCAGCAGGTGACACCCTGAATTACAAATATTCCTGGCTGAGAATCAACAGGGAAGGTTATAATGCCGGTGTCCCCAAGCTGATAGACAGTGCCACCAATTTTAATGTAAGGATGAACGATAATCTTGGTGTATACAACTATTCTTTTCGCATCACAGATAAGAAAACAGGGGTATGGAAAGAGTCTTATTTTAAAATATTTGTAACCAATAAAACCTACGAAGGATGGTACCTTTTATCTGAGACAGGGGGGAAGCAAAGTCGCCTGGACATGCTGAGCTATAAAGTGGCTGCCAAAAAGTATGAATTTATGGAAGATGTATTGGCAGCATCCCGCTCTACTCTCAAACTAAAAGGGACCCCTTCGTTTATAGAATTTTTCAATACCAATGGGGTACCTATTATCAATGGTACCCAGGATGCGCTTGTTGTTGGAACAACAGAAATGGCTACTTTTTTGGGTGTAGATACGCTGGAACATCTTCCGATATATGACTTTTCTGTTTTTATGGAAGGTAATAAAAACCTGGCCATAGGTCCGGGATCGAAAATGGAGACCCTGCCATTCAACGTATTTCTGTGGGCAAACCATATTGTCTACACCCAGTATTATGGAAAACTTTTTCCTATCAACAAGATGTCTTCAGGGAATACAAACCCTTTTAAAACGTCGCGCTCATTCGGTGCTGCATCAGTTGATGCAGTTTTGTTTAATGAGGATGCATCTGAATTTGTATGGTATCCCGGAAATGGGGCAAAATCCTGTATAAAAATTGAGAATGAAACACTTTTTAAGAACAAGATCGATAAGGACCTCCTTTACATGAAATACAGCAGCTATAATGGCGGGGAGTATTTTGCTATTCTGAAGGATAAAACCAGCGATAAGGTATACCTGGCACGATTTACAGTAGGTAAACAGAATTATTTTGCGGAGATTACCGGAACGCCTATTGCACAGGCCGAACAGTTTGAGGTGAGCGGGGATTTTGGCTATGTGTTTTACAGTGTAGGCGGTAAGCTTTACGAATATGATTTTAACCTGAAACTAAACAAGGAAATGGCTGACTATGGTTCCAGGAAAATCAGTCTTTTGAAATTTCAATATGTAGACCCGGGCTACTACACTAAAAACCCACGTTATGTAGACATTAACAGGAGATTGTGTGTTTGTACCTATGATGAGGGCAATATTGATCGTTCGGGTACATTGGACCTATATTTCATTCCGCCAATTAACGGGCAGCTGGTTAAAGAGGAGTCTTTCAGCGGTATGGGAAAAATTGTTAGCATCACTTATAGAAACAGGTCGTAGAAGATAAAAATTAATTTAAAATAAACACATATACACATGAAAAAACTAGTTCCAATTTTATTGATGCTCCCTTTTTTAGGGGTAGCACAAAAGCCATTTTCTATCAACGGAAATGTGAAAGGCCTGAAAACCGGCGACAAAGTTTACCTGACCGACCGAGGGCAATTGTCGGATTCGGCAATGGTAAGCAATGGTACCTTCAAATTTAATGGTACTATTGCAGACCCCGCCCAGGCCTGGTTGTTTCTGAATAAAAATCCTTTTTTGAAAAGACCTGAGAAGGGCGAAAAGGTTGATATGATTTCCCTTTATATTGAACCAGGCCAGATCAGTATAGCTGCGCCGGATTCACTGAGCAAGAGTGTTATTTCTGGTACACCCATTAACGAGGACAATAAAAAACTCAGAAACATGCTGAAGCCCGTTGCTGAAAAACAACAGGCATTATCTGCCAGGTACTATAAATTAACTGCAGACCAGCAAAAAGATGAAAAGTTAACCGCAGAAATTAAGGAGGACTATGGTAAATTATCAGAAGAAGATGCTTTGATAAAACGTGCCTTTATCAAGGCAAACCCTCAGTCGTACCTCAGTTTAATCCTGATGCAGGAACAAATGGAAGATGCTGAATATCTGCCGGAAGCAAAAAAAGCATTCCATATTTTTAACCCTACTTTAAAGGGAACAACTGTGGGTAAGGCAATAGCTGAAAGATTTGTAATTCTGAATAAGACCGCTATCGGGCAGATGGCAATTGATTTTGAACAAAATGATGTAAACGGTAAGCCGGTTAAATTGTCGGATTTTAAAGGTAAATATGTATTGCTTGATTTCTGGGCTTCCTGGTGCGGACCCTGTCGTGGCGAGAACCCGCATGTGGTTGCTGCCTATCAGAAATACAAAAACAAAGGCTTTACGGTTTTGGGCGTCTCTGCAGACAATAAAAAAGAAGATTGGCTAAAGGCAATTGCTGATGATAAATTGGAATGGACGCATCTTTCTGATTTGACTGGCAACAATCCGGTACTGAGATCGTACGGTATTACAGGTATCCCTTCAAACTTTTTAATAGACCCAACGGGAAAAATCGTGGCTTCACAGCTTAGAGGAGATACCCTTGAAAAAACACTGGAGCAGATATTAAATAAATAACTGCTCCCGCTCTACCTATGTATATACCCTGGGCAACCGGAGTCTTGTTTATTCATGTATTAAATTCCCCCGGCTCCGGTGCCATTGGTGTATGGTACGGTTTAATGGTTCATTCAACAAATTATATTTAATAGCATAAGAAAATTGAAAGATAAACTTGTAATACTGATGATATCAGGCTGTATGTCTGCTATTGGTGTAATGAAATCTGCAGCGCAGGCTAGTAACAGTGTTGTAAAACTCGCTCCCGGCTTTAAAATAGAAGCAAACGGAAAACCAATAGCAGCAGATATTGGTCATGCCGCACCTTTTATGATTGATTTTGATGGCGATGGCCGTAAAGACCTGGTGATGGGCGAGTTTAAAGAAGGTAAAGCAAGGGTATACCTGAATGTGGGGACAGATAAAGCCCCTCAGTTTAAAGACTTCAGTTACCTTCAGGCCGGTGGGAAGGATGCTTCTGTACCGCCTGCATGCTGCATAGGTTTTGATCCCTCTTTTATGGATTTGAACGGAGACGGCATTATGGATGTTACTTCCGGACAGTACACGGGCGGGTACATCAATTTTTATGAAGGGATTGCCGCAAAACCTTTTCAGTTTAAAGCTGGGGTAAGCCTCCTGCAGCCGGAATTAGAAAAAGGAGCGGTTAAAGATAGCCATGACTGGAGCATGCGCACTGCTAACTTTATTGACTTTGACGACGATGGCGATTACGACATGGTTTGGGGTAATGTAAGCGGAGCGGTTTTTTATGCCCAGAACACAGGCACTAAAAAAGCCTATAAGTTTGCCGAAAGCATATCCCTTACTACGAATGGAAGCCCGGCAAAAGTAGATTCTAAAAGTGACCCTTTTCCGGTTGACTGGGATGGGGACGGGATTATTGACCTGCTGGTGGGTTCGGAAGCAAGTGATATTGTGTTTTTTAAAGGAAAGAAAAAGGGCAGTACTAATTTTGAACCGGGTGTTTCTATCTGGACAGGAAGGAAGTCGACAGCAGGTGCTGCGGGCTCTTACCAGGAAGTATCGAAATCAATGGAAGCCCTGGGCGAGAAAAGGCCATATCCTGGCTATCGTGTACGATTGGGGGTAACCGATTGGAACGGAGATGGTAAACTGGATTTGATGGTAGGTAACTGCTATAGTCCTGAAAGCAATGATTCACATGCCACATCCGGGAATGTCTATGTTTTTCTTCGGCAATGAACCGTTGCCCAGCTTACAAACAGAATGGCCCCGAATTCATTCGGGGCCATTTAAAATTATTGTACCCGGTCCGGGTGGAAAAACAAGCGCAGCCGATCCAGGCCAGAAACGCCCGGGGTAACAAAATAAGCTTGTACCAGTCCTTTTTCTCCGGCAATGGGGAAGCCCATTCCGAATACTGAAGTTTTACTTTGCTTTTCATCGTCCTGGAAAGCCCATTGATCTGTTGTTCCCGCCTTGGTAAAACAGATGTCAGATTTGCCCAATTCATTTTTGTCATCAAAGTTTGTGGTAGACAGGTAATCGAAATATATCCAGGTTCTCGGCAGCACATTTTTCGCCAGGTATTCCCGGTATTCCTGTCCGCTGCTCTCGTCTTTTCTATAGAGGAAAATATCAACAGGATCGTTGTTTTCTGTGTAATACAGGTAAAAAACCAATTTGTTGGTGCTGGCATCGGCAGCAGGGGTATTGACGTCGATTTCTTTGCCATCTATATAGATGAAATTAAAAACAGCCTTGGTTCCGCTTTCCGGCAGTGGCTTACTGAACAGAATCTTGCCGCTTTCCGGGTTTTTAATGCTTAGGGTACCTGGTTTCTTTGCTGCCGGATAGGTGTACACTACATTAAAGTCGAATGTTAACGCAGGTTTGAGCACAAATTTTCCGTTAGATACGGTTTTGTCATACCTGGTAGTATCTATTACAATTTCAAGTTCATCGGTACCTCCGTTGTACCCGTTTACCACCACTTGCATGGCTTTCTGGCCGGTTAAGTCTTCTTTGTTGCAGGCCAAAAATGTGGCCATCAGCAGTAGTAATGCTATTGTAGTTTTTATATAATGGGTTATTAATCTCATTTTCTGTTTTTTATAGTTCTAAATCTTTGTTAAACCGCATGCTGTTGCCAATAGGGACTTCACTGAAAATATACAGTTTGGCAGCGGCAGCGGATGATGCCGGTTTAGGCGCGGTAGAGGAGGTGGCATGCCAGGTGTAAGCCGTTCCTTCTGTGTAAAGCTCGTTGGTGCCTGCTTTGTATATGTAGACTACAAAAGAAACAATGGTGTTTTGCCCATTGTACTGCTGCCCAACAGTAGAAAAAGTAGGGATGGTAACCGGGTCACTGAATTCATAAGGCTTTGCATTTTTAATCCGGCCCAGCTCTTCAAATACCTTAGGCGTCCAGTAGTATTTTCCCAGAACAATGTCTACCGGTTCTGAATAATTGGTAACCGTTGGTTTAAACATATAGCTCACTTTAATTTTACCTTCTTCTGCAGCCGGTATTTCAGGCATATCATTTACCTTTCCGTTCATGTAAAAGAAGCTGATCGTTGCTGCTCCATCTGCCTTTTTTAGTTCCTTTTCCAATACAGGTTTTCCGCTTTCCTTTTCCCTGATGCTCAGCTTTACTGTATTCTGGTTTGCCGGAAAGAGATAGGCTTCGCTCATATCGAAACGGCCACTGTTGATGTACGATTGAAACCTGATCGTATCCAGTTTAACCAGTAGCTCTTTGTTGTCGCTGTTGTACCCCTTTACCGTAACGGGCAGCATATCTCCTTTGTATAAAAAGTTATCCTCGCCTTTATTGCAGGCAGTTTGTGCCAGCAGTACAACTGCTGTAAATACGGCATAAAATATATTTCTGATTTTCATGGTCTTCATTTTATGGATTGAAATTGTTTAGAAGGCATAAGAAACTGATAGGCTGAATGAGCTGCCTACTTTACGGAAAAATGTATCCTTGTCGCCAACCCTTGTTTTGGTTTTTCCATCAGCTGAGGTCTCGTAGTATCCCTCTTCATATTTCTGTGAGAACCCATATTTCCATTCGTAGATATCGGCCCAGTCGGACACACCTGTTGCGGTAATTGCAGACATATTCATACCTTTCCATTTATCCAGTAGTTTATAGGTCTCATCGCTGTTGATATAGAAACGGTAAGGATTGTTCATCAGGTTGCTCATGTTCAGCTTTGCCTTTAATTTTTTGTCTCTTAAAAAATTATAGCTCAATTGGGCATCCAGCTGGTTGCGCGGACGCTCATATTCTACGATGCTGGGTAATAATCCGGTGGCAAAGGTTTTATAGCCCATATGGTTAAAGGCAATGTTGGCACCGAAACGAGGGCCATCGTACTGCAAGGCCATGTTGTATAGTACAGGAACCTGGCCATACAGCGGTCTTTTTTCGCGGATCATCTGCCTGGTACGGTACTCAAACCTTCTTCCATATTTATCGTCGGTCATGCTCTTGCCAACCACGGTACTGGCCTGTACATCTGAATTCTGGAGGGTCAGGTTACCACTCAGGTAAATGTCGTCCAGGAACTTCCATTCTGGTTTTACAAAACCAAAGCTTTTGCGGAGGTCAAATTCCCAGCCGCTCACTTTTGCCCATTCAGAGTTTTGTGTAACCACATACACCCTTCCGGTATTATCTGGCTGATTGCGGTAGATCTCTACTGGTTTATCAAAATATTTATAAAAATAGCCAAATGAAATCACCTCTCCGGGCTTGGGGTACCACTCCACCCGGAAATCGTAATGATCTATCAGGGTAGACAAAACACCCTGGTTGCTGCGGTAAGCGGCAATACCGGGGTCATAGCGGATCATACGGGAGTTTTCTATCAATGCCGGTCTTACCACTGATTGTGCGTATGCGGCCCTCAGGTTGAGGTCTTTCAATGGGGTAATGGTCATGCTGGCCGAGGGCAGGTAGCGCCAGGTTTTTTCTTCATGCTCCGGATCGGCAAAAGCAGATACAATTTTCCCGGTTCCGGGATCTACAAATTGCTGCTTTTCACCTTGCTCAATCAGGTTCCTGGTAGCCAGATCATTTACGCCATTTTTAATCCATTCGTATTTGTAATATTCGGCCCTGGCCCCCCAAACCAGGCGCAACCATTTAGTAAACCGGTTATCCAACATGGCATATACTGCCTGGTTGGTGTTTTTACCCTGGTATCCATTGTAAGAGAACCCTGCAGGATAATAGAAGAGGTCTTTTTGAGGGTCTTTAAATTCCAGGTATTTGCCCCAATCCTGCACCGGCACATAAGGGTAAATGCCGCCAGGCTGTACGGAGCCAATGGGCAATAGCGTCCAGTCGTACGTGCCTTCGCGCTGCATGTACTGATAGCCGGTTTTAGCCACCTGTTTTAAACCTGCTATGTAGAAATTGTAATTCAATGCGCCTTCGGCAGCTTTATTTACTTCATCATATTTGTATTGCGCCCTGTTAAAAGTACCGCCGCCCGGATTGGTGACACCGCTGGGCATGACATTGTATATGATCCCGTTCATGGTTTTGGTGGGGCCCAGCCAGGCTTCTATGGCATCTTTTTCCAGGTTAACGAGCTTATTGCGGGAAACATTCCAGTCAAAACGGAAAGCGCCGAAGGTATGCTCGCCATTGATGCGGTTTTGGAGCATGTCAATAAATTTCGGGCGGTCGTATTCACGGATTTCGGGCAGGTCTCCACGGCCAATTTCGTTGCCCCAGCCTACAATGCGAGAGAATTGGTTACTGAACACACGCGAATAAAAATTACGTGAGGTGATCTTATGATTTTTCGAGCTCCATCCCAGATTGAGCAGAGCACCCCAGCTCGTATTGAAATTGTATTGATTGGCAAAGGTAGGGTCAACTTCCCCGCCGGTCTCCACCTTAATGATCTTGTTGCCCAGTTTTTCCCAGTTGCCACGGCCAAACTGTGAAATGTCTTCATTAGCTTGTTCATTGCGATAACTTAGCGAACCAACAAAACCAATTCGACTGTTTTTAAGGTCATAACTACGGCCCAGGCTAAACTGATAGTTTTGTCCGGGTAGTGCAGTATAGATCCTTGTGCCCGCCCTTTCCAGTCCGCCAATCCTTTTGTTCTGTTCTGCAATCATGGCCGGTGTGATGGGTGTAACGCCTTTTGGAGGTATTGCACCTGGGTTGGTAGGGATGTAGTTCTGGCTGGTAAATACCATGATGTCTTTTGGGAAATGGTCCCTGACGCCATCATCAAAACCCAGGTAATCGTTTTTGCCGCGACCATAACCCAGGAAATCTTTGCCGGTACTGCCTTTGATGTATTTGCCCCCAAAACTGAAAGTATTGAAATTTTTATCAGGGATGGCCAGGGTATTGATCTGGATCAGTCCGCCGCCAAAACCAAAGCTCAGGTCAGGAGTCGAGGTTTTGGATACGATCACATTGTCGATCAGGTTAACCGGAACAATATCAAACTCAAAATCGCGTACCTGCACATCTGTGCTGGGCAGTGTAGCACCGTCCATCATGGCCAGGTTATACCGCTCTGCAATTCCCCGTACCACAACCCGGCGGTTGTCGTTGGTGCTTACGCCAGAGATCCTCTTCAAAGTTTCGCCAATGTTTTTATCGGGCAGCGCGGCAATCTGCTCTGCCGAGATGCCATTGGAAATACCGGCTTCGTTTTTCTGACGGGTATATAAGGCATTGATGCTTTCTTTTTTGAAACTGGCAGTGACCACAACCTGATCTAATGTACTGGTGATGGCGGTCAGCACCATGTCGAGCCTGGTCACTTCACCTGCTTTAACGACAACATCGGTAATACGCTTGCTCTGGAAGGATACATAGCTGGCTTCCAAGGTATAAGTACCCGGGGCTATGCTGAAGTTGTAGCTGCCATCGGTACTGCTTTGCACGGCCTGGCCACCCTGGAGCAGTTTAATGCTGGCTCCCGGAAGGGCTTCACCACGATTGTCCAATACCTTGCCTGTGATGCGACCGGGCTGCTGCCGCGCAGTATTAGGTACTGCGGCCCTTTCTGCTTTGGTAACGACCACGAGCATATTCTTTACGGTATAGCTGTAGGGCTGATTGGCAAAACAGGCATTGAGTACCTGTTCTACAGTAGCATTTTTTAGCTGGATGCTTACCGGCCTTGCATCGTTAAAAAGCTCGGTATCATAAAAGAAATCATATTTGCTTTGCTTTCTGATTTCTTCAAGTATGGAGTGGATGCTGCTGTTCTGCCTGTTCAGGTTGATGCGCTGAGCATAGCTGGCTGCATTGACCTGTATCAGCACACAGGTTATTAATATCATGGTGATTTTCATAACACGCATGCATTGATAAAAATTCATATTTTTGTTAATGTTAAAATGAGTTGATGATGTTGTAGCTTCAATATTTTCGATAAGCTTTAACAATACCGCCAGAGGTGTTCCCAGCACCTTTGGCTTTTTTTGCTTACCGTTCGTATGGTGGTATTAGTCGGTCACGATCAGCCTCCTTCCTTTTAATGTTGCTGTTGCTTTTTTTGTGGATTGTATCATTTCTATAATGGTAGAAAGCGGCTGTAAGCGCGACACCATGCCGTTAAAGCGCATGTTGCCCAGCTGATGCGGATATTCCACTTCTATATCATACCAGCGCGAAACCTGACGTAATACGCTTTCAAGGGTTTCGCCCCTGAAAATGAAATCACCATTTTTCCAGGCCAGCTGCTGCTCAATGTCGGCATCCCTTACCCGGATGGCCCCATCTAACACTGCTTGTTGCCCCGGTTTCAATAATGCAGACTGGCCATTTCTGGCATGTACCCGTACACTGCCTTCTACAAGGGTAGTTTTTACAGCAGTTTCATCGGGATATGCATTTACGTTGAAGTGCGTACCTAAAACCTGTATTTCCTGTTTGTCCGTTTCTACAAAAAATGGAACCCGCTCTGGCCTGCGGTCCCGTCCTCCCCGCAAGGAGCTATACAGCTTCGCAACCTCGAAATAAACTTCTCCGGTCATTTTTACACGGCGTTCTTTTGCATCAAAATGCAAAGGATAGCTCAAAGAAGAGGCGGCATTCAGCCAGGCCCTGGTCCCGTCGGGCAGACAAACCTGGTATTGTCCGCCCTTTGGTGTAGTAATGGTATTTGTTGTTGTACCTTGCAGCACTTTGTCCCCGGCCATGCGATACAGGATATTGCCATCCCTTGTTTTTTCTATCTGTATCCCATCCTGCCTGGCAAGCGTTCCGCTTGTTGCATCTTCCAGAGAGATGACCGAACCGTCGGCCAGGGTTAAGGTAGCTTTATGTCCGCCCGGAAGGATGTCTGTTTGTTGTGCCAGCTGCCTGTTGTTTGCCGCTTCGGGACTCCTTAACAGCCAGGTGATGCCTGCCAGTAATACAAAACCGGTAAATATGGCCGCGTAGCGCAACCAAGGTAGGCGGCGCATTAACTGCACAGCAACCGCGCTATCAGCGATCCTTTCATTGATCTGTTGCTGCCAGCTTTCCATTTTTTCGGCAGCCACATGGTCAGGCAATGCTGTTTGCTGCGCTGCACGGGCATCCTGTTCCTCCATCAGCTGATGAAGTTGAGCAACCATTTCAGGATCTTCCAGCAGCTGGTTTACCTGCTGGGCTTCCGCATGGCTGCACTGATGGTCCAGGAACCTGGTCAGTAATTTTCGGGTTTGCTCTTCCATAGCTTTTTAAATCTCCTTCTTATCCTACTACTCGTAAAAAGGAGGGGCGCACCACCTACGGAAAATGAAAAAAATATTTATGCTATACGGCCAGGTACTTTTTGGTGCGGTTGCGAAAGGTCTCCAGGGCAGATGACATGTAGTTTTCTACGGTGTTTACCGATAGGTTCATTTCCCTGGCGATCTCCGGGTAGGTAAGCCGTTCCTCCCGGCTCAGCTGGAATACACGACGGCGCTGAGGGGAAAGGGCCTGCAGCACATCCTGATATAGTCCGTCTGCATCAGCTGTCATGAGTTGATGATCGGCCAGTTTGCGGTCGGCAAGGGTTTCTGTTAGTGTAGTTTGCTCAATAGTTGTTACAGATGTAACCATTTTACGGCGCTGATCTACAATCTTGTTGCGCATACAGCGGTAAAGGTAAGCAGCTATATCGCCCTCAATTTTCCTGGTATGTCTTTTTTCCCAGATGTCGAAAAGCAGATCCAGCATCAGTTCTTCGGCAATATTTTCGTTGAGGATATAACGCAGGGCCTGTTTGTATAATCGGGCAGAATGCCGGCCGAAAAACTCATTGTAGGCCTTAACATCGTTGTGCTGACAACGTTCCAGTAAGGCATGATCGGTTGTATGCGTGTAATCCACTTCAGAAAAAATTTACCGGAGCAAAACTGTTAAAATGGCGTTTGCTTAATGTGAGTTGTATATTAATTTTTTATTAATAATTCTTAATATTGGCACTGGTATCCCTATATTAAGGGCTGAGGCAGATCACCATGGTAATTAAACCCCTTCATGAAGAAGCTGAACTACTGGCTAAAATAGCGGAGGGCGACCAGCTTGCCTTTAAAGTGATCTACGACCAATACCACAGGCAGGTGTATAACTTTGCCTTCAAATGGATACAGGAAAAAGAATCTGCACAGGAAATTGTGCAGGAAACTATGCTGTACCTTTGGCAATTGGGCCATAAGCTTAAGGACATCCACAATCTGGAGGCCTATCTGAAAACCATCGCCAAGCGTAAAGCCATTGATGTTTTTCGTACAAAAGTATTGCAGGAAAAATCTGTAAGAGTACTTGCAACGGCTTACATCGACGGTCATAATGACACCGAAGAAGGCATTCTGATGCGGGAAGCCAGGAACATTCTGGCCGAGGGGATTAGCCAGCTTCCGGCCCAGCAGCAGCAGGTATACAGGCTTTGCCAGCAACAAGGTCTTAAATACGAAGAGGCCGCCCGGCAATTGGGTATTTCTCATGGAACGGTACAAACACACATGAAGCTGGCTTTAAAATTTCTGCGTACCCATGTGCTGAAAAACACAGATGTAGCCGCTCTATTGGTGATTTTGAAATTATTTTAATTTTTTTTGAATTTCATTACCTCGATTTTTTTTGTCGCCCGACTTCAATTTAAATGGGCAGTATGCCCCGGCTAAACATGAACAAAGAAAGATTAAGTTATTTGCGTTTGCAGTACCTGTCTGGCAATATCACCTCCGCAGACCTGACTGAATTGAAAAGCCTGGTAAATAACCCTGACCTTGATGCTGGGTTTTCAGACCTCGCAGAGGAAATCTGGATGGCACCAGATTCGGATATCCAGCCTATGAGTGCAGATGAGGCAAATGACATATACCTGCAGGTAACTGCCGCTGCCCAGCAAAAAAGACCGGTTAAGCTTTGGAGGCGCCTGGCAGTTGCGGCTTCTGTTATTTTAATTGCGGGCTGTGGACTTTACTTTCTGCTAAACAAACCAAATGCAGGTCTCAAAGATACTCCGGTATATGCCGCTGATGCTTTACCAGGAAAGGTTGGTGCAACCCTTACACTTGCCAATGGAAAACAAATAGCATTGGGTGATGCCAGCAAAGGAGAGTTGGCTAAAGAAGCCGGTGTCATGATTACGAAGCAGGCCGATGGAAAACTGATTTATGAGGTGGCTGCGGTGGATAATGATCATAAATTGAATAAACTGACCACTGCCAGGGGAGAAACTTACCAGGTTCGTTTGTCGGATGGCACTATGGTTTGGTTAAATGCAGATTCAAAGCTAACGTACGCAGCCTCCTTAAATGTAAATAAAGGACCACAGGAGCGAAGGGTAAAGCTGGAAGGTGAAGCTTATTTTGAGGTGACCAAGAATAAAAACAGCCCTTTTATAGTGGAAACGGGGGGGCAGGAGGTCCAGGTGCTGGGCACTCATTTTAATATCAACAGTTATGCAGATGAGCCTTTGCTGAGCACCACTTTATTGGAGGGAAGTGTGCGTGTGACAACTGCTGGTTCTGCAAAGCAGGCCATAGTGCTTAGTCCAGGTCAGCAAGCCCTTAACCAGCAAGGTAACGTGAAGGTGGTGAAAGCCAACCTGGAGCAGGTGATGGACTGGAAGCAAGGCGATTTTTACCTGAACCATGTCAATTTCAAAACTGCGATGCGCAAAATTGCCAGGTGGTACAATGTCGAAGTAGTTTACGACGCCTCTGTCTCTGATGTTATAGAGGCAGGTGGCTGGATTTCAAGGAATAAAAAACTTTCCGAAATATTACAGTCCATAGAAGCAACGGAACAGGTGCACTTCAAAGTAGAAGGACGGAAAATTATAGTATTCAAATAACCAATAACCAGAAAAGCCAAATAATTATGCAGAGAAACTTACCATAAAAATCTAGAAGGAGGGGAACAAACCAGATCCTTTTAAGGATCTGGTTATAGTTTGGCCACAATTAATTTACTGTAAACCGCAGTTGCCCGCACCGTGGAAAGTTCAGGGCGTACTGCATAACCAAACCAATACAAATGTATAGAATTTATACCAGAAACCAGGGTATGGCACTAAGGCTGTACCGTAAACTATTGCTAGTTATGCGACTAACCACCGTGATCTTAATAGCATCCCTGATGCAGGTCAGTGCATCAACATTTGGCCAGCGCATTACCATGGACAAAAAAAAGGCCTCCCTCGAAGCGGTGCTGAAGGAAATCCGCAAGCAGAGCGGTTATGATTTTTACTACGATGGGAATGTGCTTTCATCGGCCCCCGCTCTTAGCATAACTTTGAAAAATGCCAGTCTGCCTGATGCCCTGCGTGTGGCGTTTGAGGGACTGGATATTGATTATACCATTAAGGGGAATATTGTGTCCATTAAAAAGAAGGACACCGGCTTTCTGGACAAAGTACTTGGCGCTTTTGCAAACATTGATGTACGTGGAACAGTGGTGGATGCGGAAGGCAATACGCTGAGTGGGGCTACTGTTAAGATTAAAGGGACCAATCGGGTGGCGGTTACCGACAACAACGGTGAGTTTAACTTCAGAAATGTAGATGAAAATGCAGTTCTGGAAATCTCCTACCTGGGGTATCGTAGCCGGGAAATTAAGGTAGCTAAAAACATGGCTCGTATTTCGCTGGAGCTTTCCAGCGGTGAGCTGAGCGAAGTATTCGTGATCTCAACCGGTTATCAGACACTTCCGAAAGATAGAAGCACCGGTTCTTTTGCACATGTAGACGCGGGGAAGATGGCCCAAAAAAGTATAGGCATGAATGTGGTAGATCGCCTGGAAGGTCTGGTACCCGGATTAGCTGTAAATTATGGACAAGGGAACGACAAACTGGTGCTGCGGGGTGTAAGTTCCGTCAATCTTAGCCGTCAGCCCTTAATTGTACTGGATGGTGTGCCGGTAGCCGAATACCGGAACATAGAATCGCTGGTAAACCCGGCGGATGTAAAGGATATCACGGTATTAAAAGATGCAACAGCAGCATCCATCTGGGGTGCGCAGGCTGCAAACGGGGTGATTGTAATTACAACTAAGTCAGGGGAATACAACAGCACTAAAATAAACATTGCCTACGATGGCTTTGTTTCCTTTAAAGGAATGCCTGATTACAGCAGTTTAAACCTGATGTCCAGTCAGGAGTATATTGCCACGGCCAAACAATTGTTCCAGAACAGCAATTACCTCACCGCCTATCCTTTCAATACAGTGAATACCTTTAATGGCGGAAATTACCCCCGGATATATCCGCATGAAAGAATTTTCTATGATCTGAAATCCGGACTCACCACAGAGGCCCTTGCCAACCAGCGTTGGGACTCCCTGGCCAATTTATCCAACAGGGAACAGATCGATAAAAACTTTTATCAGCAGGCCATGCTCAGCTCACACAGTGTAACACTTTCTGGTGGCGGCAGGCTGAATAAATTCTTTGGCTCGCTGGCCTATAGCAGGTATGACAATGCAGACAAGTCCACACGCGACAGGTACAACTTCAATTTGCGGGAAGAATGGAAACTGGCCAAATGGCTTACGCTCGACCTGACCGGTAATCTATCGTACGAGAAAAACCGGGTGCTGAGTAACCTCTCCCATCCAACGCCTTTTATAACCGAACTGGACCAGTATGTACCTTACGCACTTTTTGCCGATGGGAATGGAAGCCCTTTATCGCAAAGCTATCTATACATGACGCCCGCTTACAGAAGTACTGCAGAGCAGAGAAGCAAGATCAGCCTCGATTATGTTCCTTTAAATGAGTTAAACTATAACCGCAATGACAACAGTGTTTTAGCAGCCCGGGTAAATGGAGGGTTAAAAGTGAACCTGTACAAAGGACTTAGTTTTACAACCAGGGGGCAGTACCAGAAAACTGTAGACGATGGCTATAATTTTTATGATCAGAATGCCTATAGGGTACGTTTGGAGGTTGTCCAGTTTACACCGATTCCTGCTGCGGGAGCCGAACCGGTATCTCTTTTGCCAACAACAGGCGGACATTATGCTACCAATAAGTTAAATGTGACTGCCAGGACCATCAGGAATCAGCTGGATTACAATCTGCAAACCGGAGACCACCAGATTACAGCACTGGCCGGACAAGAGGTTAAAAGTACACTTTTTGATGTGACCAGAACCATGACCAGGGGCTACGATTTCCAAACGCAAACCTATATTACCTACAACCAAAAAGACCTGGAGAACCCTGGCATTCCTGCTACCGGCGCTACCGGTGCAATATTGCCAATAGGAACGGCCAGCAGGAATACACTCAGATCTATGCCGATCACCAGGGCCGAAGATGAATTGCGCTTTGTTTCCTTTTATGGGAATTTAGCCTATGCGTATAAGAACAGGTATAATTTTAATGGCAGCCTGCGCTACGATCAGTCTAACCTTTTTGGTAAGTCCAAAAGCAGTCAGAATAAACCGATCTGGAGTGTGGGCTTGAGCTGGAATATGGAACGGGAGGATTTTTTCAAATCTGAGCTGATCAGCAAACTGATGTTAAGGGGTACTTACGGTATTGCAGGTAATTCGCCAGGTGTGGGCAAAGGTGGGGTTGCCGATATCCTCTATGCCAGTAACAGTACAAATTATTCCGGTCTCGGTACAGGATATGTTATTATCAGTCCGGCCAACAATCGTCTGGTGTGGGAAGAAACAAGGTCTTTAAATTTAGGTGTTGACTTTGAACTGCTGGACCAGCGGATTTCGGGAACAGTAGATTATTACAGTAAACGGACGCCTAATTTGCTGGGCGAACGCCCGCTAGATCCAACAACGGGCTGGTCTAGCGCCTATGGCAATTTAGGGGAAATACGTAATAAAGGCATCGAAATTTCCATCAACAGCAGGAACATCAGCCAGAATGATTTCAGCTGGACAACCAATTTTAACATCTCCCAAAATAAAAACAAGGTAGTTTCTTTAAAGCGACCTGTTGCCTTGACCGTAGATGCGAAGACAAATGGCGGCTTTATTGAAGGCTACTCTGCCTACAGTCTGTTTGCCTATAAGTATGCAGGCTTAAATGCGGATGGAAATCCAATGGTATACAAGCAGGACGGTAGTACAGGTATGTTTACCAACCAGCTGGCTTTGGCCGATACCTATTACCAGGGAAGCACGCAGCCCTTATGGTACGGCGGGATAACCAATACCTTTCGTTATAAGGATTTTACACTGTCTGGTCTGATTGTGTATAACCTGGGGAATGTAATGCGCAGTGATGTAAACCGTTTTTATTCAGGAAGACTGCTTGCCAATATCCAAAGCAATTTTAACGAAAGGTGGCAGAACCCGGGTGATGAGGCAAATACCAATGTGCCTAAATACGTGCCCCTTGAAACCACCAGTATCAGCCAAAGGACCACCTCATTTTATAACCGGAGCGACCTGAACATCATCAGTGCATCTTATGTGCGCTTAAGGGACCTGACTTTGTCTTACGATCTGTTCAAATCCGGGTTGTCTAAACTGCATTTGCAAAAGGCAAGGATATATGCTCAGGTCAACAATGTGTTGTTGTGGACAAAAAATGACAGAGGGATAGATCCTGAGTACTACAATTTATCGCAAGGAACGAGATTAAAAGTTAACCCGGCGTTTTATACCCTGGGGCTAAACCTTTCTTTTTAATGATCAGAAAAAAATATATTCCAATGAATATTTCAATAAAAAAAATAGCACTGCTGATCATGATCGGCAGTGTATTTACAGGATGTAAGAAATTCCTCGAGATAGAACCTAAAGGAAAAGTCGTGGCCAAAAAAATCGAGCATTACAATGGTCTTTTCAATAATTCCTTAATCAATGGTTTTCAGAATTTAAGGATGACGGCCACCACCAATGCGATAACGGGCGAGCTGGGCTTTTCTTTTAGTATCCTGGGAGAGGTTGATGCTCCTTTTTATATGTCTGATGATATGATGGCCAATCCGGCCACTTTCCAGAGCTTCAGTCTGATTAATCAGAAGAGCTACAAATGGGCCGATGACATTTATTTGCCCGAAACCAATGCTTCGGAGTGGAGTGCCTTTTATACACATAATTATGTATACAATGTAATAGCCAATGGGGTAATGAATGCCGAAGATGGTACGGAAGCAGAGAAAAGGGCATTACAGGCAGAGGCCAGGGTAGCCAGGGCCTACATGCATTTTTGGGTGGCACAGCTTTTTGCCAAACCTTTTAATCCTGCTACGGCTGCTACAGACCCGGGAGTGCCTATTGTAACTGAAGCAGATACTGAAATCAAAGGTTTTAAACGTGCTGCTGTAAAAGAAGTGTATGATTTCATTACCACTGAAATTACCGAGGCAATCCCCAGCTTAAATCCCAGTACCATAAATAAAGGAAGGATAGGGCAGCTGGCTGCATACAGCATCCTGGCAGAAGTTTATTTCAATATGGGAAAATACCAGGAAGCACTTGGCCCGTTGAATAAGGCGTTTGAGCTGGTTGGCTCAAGCAAAGTGCCGATCTCACTGTACAACTACAACATTAAAGTCAATGACTGGTATAATGCACTTGCCCCTAATTCTGGCCTGGCTGGTTTCCCAACTTCTTTTGATAGTTATGAAACCATTTTTACAAAGCAGAGTGCTGCCCCGCTTTACAGTGCGTTCAGCAACCTGGCTGTGCTGACGCCGGAAACATATGCGTTGTTTGGGGCAGACGATCAGCGCAGAAAGGCATTTAGTGACAAGAGCCTGTTTTCTTCTGCAGTGCAATTGCCAGGCTATCAAAGAGCTGCTCCTTTAACTATAAATTTAGGGCCAACACTGCCTAACCTGTACCTGATGAAGGCAGAGTGCGAGGCACGCAACGGACAGCTTACAGATGCAGAAAATGATCTGGAAACTTTACGGAAAAACCGCATGCCAGATGCCACGGCACAAGTACAATATACCGGACAGCAGGAACTGGTTAAACTTATCCTGCGCGAACGTATCCTTGAATTTGCAGCGACCGGCAGAAGGTGGTTCGATATGCGCCGCCTTTCTGATGATGCCCAGTACAACAATACCCGTGGAACACGGACGATAGGAGGGCAAACCTATACCTTAAGCAACAATCGCTTAACGTTAAGAATTCCGCCGATGATCCTGAATTTTAATCCATCCATGCCCGATAACCCATAAAACATGTCAGTCAATTTAATGAAGTTAGTTGGTATAGTGCTGATCGGTATAGGCCTGCAGGTGCAGGCTTATGCTGCCAGCCAGGCTATTCCGGCCGATACCGCCATCGTAAGGATAAAAAGTAAGGATACCACAAACTATCCTGTAAGGTTGATGTACAGCCTGAACAACGAGTCTAAATTTGTTTTAAATGCAAAACCCATTAAGGGCATTTACGAATTCCGTTTGCCTTTAAATGGCTATAGTAAGGCAGTGCTGTACATTACTTCTGCCAGTAATATCATTAAGTCGGGCAAAAGTTTTGTTCCGCAGCCGGCCCCGCAATTCCTGATCAAAGGGGGAACTGATGTTACCGTAACAGCAGATTTTAACAATCCACTGGACCTGTCGCTGAAAGCCAGCGATGCTGAAATCAGGTTATACGAGAGTTATGCTGTCAAAGAACGGCAAACGCACCAGCAGATCTGGGCACGGATGAAGATCAAATTTGCGCAGCCCGATCAACAGGAAAAGCAGCAGCAGGCCGAAGCGGAAATAGCCAGCTTGTCTGCCGGGCTGAAAGCTTTTAAAAAACAGTTTACCGCGCAGCATCGTAATACTTTTTCGGCATTGATGGTTTTTGAAAGCTATTACACCGAACTGGGCAATGAACAGGCATTTAAACAGTTAAAGCTAACCGCAACTGCGTTTAAGGATAGTCCGGAATGGAAAACTTTGTATGCAAAACTGTATGCTGCCAATGCGACCGCCAAAGGTGCTGTTATTCCTGCGTTTGAGGTGCAGGATATCAATGGTCAAACCTTTAACTCACGGAAGCTGGAGGGCAAATATCTGCTGATCGATTTCTGGGGAAGCTGGTGCCAGCCCTGCAGGGCCAGTCACCCCGAACTAAAGGCCATTTACGAACAGTACAAACCAAAAGGGCTGGAGATCCTTGGAATTGCCTTTGAAAGTGGGACCATGGAAAACCAGCTGAAGCAATGGAAAAAGGCTATTGCTGAAGACCAGATCAACTGGGTACAGGTGCTCAATACAACAGAAAACAACCTGGTAAAATTGTTCGGTGTCAGTTCCTATCCCACAAAAATCCTGGTAGACCCTAAGGGTAATATCCTGCTCCGTACAAGCGGGCATAGTGATGAACTCAAAAAACTGCTGGAGACTATCTTCGGCAGCAAAACTTCCGGCCCGGTTTCCTTAAATAAATCTGTTGGCAGGGACAGCCTGTTAAATTACCTGAACCAGAAACTAACCGAAAACACCACACAATCCAAAGCCATTTTGAAAGAAGAGGCCGGTGCTTTAGTGCAAAGTGCAACCGAGGAAAATCTGTTACTGGCATTAAAGCTTTATAAAGCAATGGGTAGCGCCGACGCTGCTGCGGCTGTAGAAAAAGGAATGCTCAAAAAATATCCGAGGGGGGTAATGGCGCGTGATCTGGCATATGACAAAATTTTTGGCATCAAACCGGAACCTCCCTTAGCTGCAGTTGAAAAGAGCTATTTAAACTGGCTGAAGACCTATCCGGCAGCCGCGTATGGTGTAAAACAGCAGGAACGCTACAACTTTGCCCTTTTAACCCTTGTACAGCGCTTTTCCAAAGCAGGAAATAAAGAAAAAACGGAGCAATACCTCGAGTTGCTTAAGGATTCGAATATGAAAACTGTAGCCTTGTACAATGTGGGCAAAGACTTACTGGACCGCAATGAAGTTCCTGCTGCTGCACAATACCTGGGGCCTGCTTTAAAATTAAGTAAGGAAGCTAAAATGTCGGCTGATCCAAAGATGAGAAAGGGCTTCGCAGCGATGTATTATAGTAGCATCGTAGAGATGTACTCCTCAGCTATGCTGTTAGCCGGACAAGCCAATGAAGCCATAAAGCTAACGGCCGACTTGCTCGAAGAATACAACTATACGGGCATGAACTGCCAGCAGCTGGTATTGACATTGGCGAAAGCCAGGGTCGGCAAGGGAGAAAAATTATATGCTTTCCTGGCGCTGGACAGGTACCTTAGGGAAAATCCGCAAACGCCGCCTGTGCTGGAAATGGCAAAAGACCTCTACGTGATGTTAAATGGAAGCAAGGCTGAATTTGAGGAATACCTGAACAGTTTGCTTGCCGGAAAGCAAAAGCAGCTGACCGATCATTTAAAAACAACAATGATCAGGGAAAAAGCCCCTTTATTTTCGCTTTACAACCGCAAAGGGCAATTGGTTAACCTGGCAGATTATAAAGGCAAAGTGGTCGTGCTCGATTTCTGGGCTACCTGGTGTGTACCTTGTGTGCAGTCTTTTCCGGGCATGCAGGCAACAATTGATCAATACAAAAACAACAGGGACGTTGAATTTTTATTCATCAATACCTGGGAAACCAAAGCCGGCTTTGAAAAAAATGTTGACGAGCTGATGGATCAGCACCATTATACCTTTAATGTGCTTTATGACCGGCAGGCAAACGACAACAAAGAACTGGCAGTGAAACAATATGGTGTAAAAGCCATCCCTGCAAAATTCGTGATTGACAAAGAAGGTAACATCAGGTTTAGGGTAAGTAACAGCCGGACAGATAAGGCTTCTATACTGAGCGAGTTGTCTGCCATGATAGATATCGTCTTGAAACAATAGTTACTTTTGAATTTGAACGCTAACAGCTCGGCATTCAGTGGCAAGAGGGGGCAGGGTTGATCAGGTCTGATTACTAAATTTGAATTCCCGCATTGTAAAGATCAATTACATTGTTAAATTAGGGTAATTGATAAAGCGCAATGCATACAATTCTACCTTTTTTACTTTTGATGATAGCAGCTATAGTGCTGCTGGAAATGTGGGCCGACAAACTAAAAATTGCCTATCCCATTCTGTTGGTGGTAGCTGGCCTGGTTGTGAGTTTCATTCCCGGACTGCCGGTTATTCGAATTGACCCTGATCTGATCTTCTTTATATTCCTGCCGCCGCTGCTGTTTGAGGCTGCCTGGTCTATCTCCTTTAAAGAGATGAAGAAATGGTGGCGTATTATTGGCAGTTTTGCTTTTCTGGTGGTGTTTTTTACGGCATTATCAGTAGCACTGGTTACCAATTACTTTATACCGGGTTTCAGCATTGCGTTGGGCTTTGTGCTGGGGGGGATTGTTTCGCCGCCTGATGCGGTAAGTACCGGTGCCATCATGAAATTTGTAAAGGTCCCAAAATCTATGTCGGCCATACTGGAAGGGGAGAGTTTATTGAATGATGCTTCTTCGCTGATCATTTTCCGCTTTGCGGCGGTGGCCGTGGGTACAGGGCAGTTCATTTGGCAGGATGCCTCGCTTAGCTTCTTATGGATGGTGCTTGGGGGTACGGGGGTAGGATTGTTGTTGGGCTGGTTATTTGTTCAGGCGCATAAAAGACTGCCTACCGATGCACCTTCTGATACCGCACTTACCCTTATAGAACCCTATTTTATGTACCTGATAGCAGAACAGCTGCACAGTTCGGGAGTATTGGCTGTGGTGAGCGGCGGCTTGTTTATGGCCAATCGAAGGTTGTTCTTTCTGAACAGCAGCAGCCGCATTAAGGGGGCCAGTGTTTGGGAAAGCTTTGTGTTTATCCTGAATGGTATTGTTTTTCTGATCATTGGTCTTGGACTTCCGGAAATTGTAGCGGGTTTGCGGGCCGATGGAACACCGCTTTCCACCGCAATTGGTTATGGGGTAATGGTAACGGCAGTATTAATTGCAGCCCGCATCATCAGTTCGTACGGCGCTATGATTGCCACATTGATCTTTCGTCCCTCTGTAGCGCCCCATGCAGGTTCCAGAAGACGACAGTATATGATGCCGCTTTTGCTGGGATGGACCGGCATGCGCGGAGTGGTATCGCTTGCAGCAGCGCTGGCCATCCCTGTTACGTTGGGGAGTGGCGGGGCTTTCCCTCATCGGCACCTGATTTTGTTCATCACCTTCGTAGTGATCCTGCTTACACTGGTGGTACAGGGGCTCACTTTGCCCTACTTTATCAAACGCAGCAAGTTGTTTGATACGTTTAAGGCAGAGACCGAAGAAGAGACGGTCAAAAAAATGAAGAGAGGCTTAAGGTCGCATGTCTATAAATACCTTAAGGATAAATACGATGGTGAACTACACGATCATGCGGGCCTGCAAAAAATCCTCAAACACTGGGAAGAAAAATCGAAAGCTGCCGATGAGGACGAGTGGCTGGATAAAAAAACGATAACTGTATTTATGGAATTGCTGGAATGCCAGCGGGAGTACCTGGCAGCGCTGAATAAAGACCCGGCCATTGACGAGGAGATTATCCGGCGGCAATTGTACCAGATTGACCTGGAGGAAGAACGGTTGAATATTTTAATGCCAAAATCGTAGCACTTAATGCCAATATTATTGAATCTGGTGATGGAAATACCTTTAAATTTGAAGGTGAATACACTTTTGAATTTGAATATATGAAAAGACTGCTTACACTTTTGCTGTTGATCTATGGTACTGTTTCAGCGCAGCAAACCATCAAACCTTATGGTGCATTGCCTTCAAAAAGGCAGCTGGCCTGGCACGATATAGAGGTTTACGGGCTTATCCATTTTACGCCCACTACTTTTGAAGATAAAGAATGGGGATATGGTGATGCCGATCCAAAGATTTTTAATCCTGCCAACTTTGATGCCAATCAGATTGTGGCGGCAGCAAAAGCAGGCGGATTGAGAGGGATAATTCTGGTGGCCAAGCACCACGATGGCTTTGCACTTTGGCCAACAAAAACAACGCCCTACAATATTAGTAAAAGTTCGTTTAGAGGCGGTAAGGGCGATCTGGTTAAAGAGGTAGAGCAGGCTGCACGCAAAGCAGGCTTAAAGTTTGGCGTTTACTGCTCGCCCTGGGACCGCAATAACCCCCAATACGGTACGGCAAATTATCTGGCCATTTACCAGGCGCAATTAAAAGAGCTGTACAGCAATTATGGTCAGCTTTTTATGAGCTGGCACGATGGCGCCAATGGTGGCGATGGTTATTATGGAGGCGCGCGTGAAAAAAGAAGCATAGACAATACAGTTTATTACGACTGGAAAAATACCTGGGCCATTACCCGGAAAATGCAGCCTATGGCCAATATCTTTAGCGATGTAGGCCTGGATGTACGATGGGTAGGCAATGAAAAAGGTACAGCGGCTGAAACCAGCTGGGCTACTTTTACCCCAATGGCACCTGAAGGAAAAAATGAGGCTGTTCCGGGGCAGGCCAACTATCCTCAAAGTCCGGAAGGCATCAGGGATGGTAAATTCTGGATGCCTGCAGAATGTGATGTTCCGCTAAGAAAAGGCTGGTTTTACCATGCCAAAGAAAAACCCAGGAGCCCTGAAGCCCTTTTTGACCTTTACCTTAAAAGCGTGGGGCGTGGTGCCGGACTGGATCTTGGCTTAGCCCCTGATACGCGCGGGCAGTTGCATGAAGATGATGTGGCCTCGTTAAAGGACTTTGGCGCTATGGTGAAAACAACATTTGCTAAAAACCTGGCAAAGGGAGCTGTCATTAAGGCCAGCAATGCCAGGAGCGTTAAATACAATGCAGCTTTGCTGCTGGATGGCAATAAACAGAGCTTTTGGGCAACCGCAGATCCGGTGCATCAGGCAAGCCTGGAAATAGACCTGAAAGGGCCGCAGACTTTTGATATCATCAGTTTACAGGAGTACATCCCGTTAGGGCAGCGCATTGAGGGCTATAACATCCAGATATGGGAAGGTAATGCCTGGAAAACGGTTTACGAAGGTAAAAGCATTGGCGCAAAAAAGCTGGCAAAGTTGGAACAACCCGTAACTACAAATAAAGTAAAGCTGAATATTACCCAATCGCCTGTATGCATTACACTTAGCGAATTTGGTTTGTATAAAAAAGCGGGTTTTTAAGCATAAATACAAAATAGCTTACCTCCAATTGTAAATATTGGAATAGATTTGCTGAATACTTATTATTCAATGGAAATCGCTGGCTATTTCTCGTCAATCTTTATTGGGTTGTCATTAGGGCTTATTGGCGGAGGGGGGAGCATCCTCACCGTGCCTGTACTTGTTTACCTGTTTAGCATAGATGCGGTTCTGGCTACTGCCTATTCCCTGTTTGTGGTGGGTACTACAAGTGCGATTGGGTCCATATCCTATTTTAGAAAGGGATTGATCACTGTAAGGACTGCGATGATATTTGGTATCCCTTCTATTGCAGCTGTTTTTTTTACCAGGAGGTACGTGGTGCCTGCTATTCCCCAGGAAGTTTTTAGCATCGGTGATTTCATCGTGACCAGGAGCATTATGCTGATGGTGCTTTTTGCGGTTCTAATGATTGTGGCCTCTTACAGCATGATCAGGCAGCGTAAGCTGGCTGGCCCGGAAGAAGAAAATGCCGAGCCCAATTACCTGCAGGTATTTATACAAGGGCTATTGGTGGGCTTTGTAACCGGACTGGTAGGTGCCGGTGGCGGATTTCTGATTATCCCGGTTTTGGTAAACGGATTAAAAATGCCAATTAAGAAAGCTATAGGGACTTCCTTAGTGATTATAGCGCTGAATTCGCTCTTCGGGTTCTTTACCTCTTTTGGCAATAGCCTGGTAGATTGGGCTTTTCTGCTGCGGGTTACGCTGATTGCCATGGCTGGTGTTTTTATAGGAACCAGCATTTCAGGCAGGATGGATGGGAAAAAGCTGAAGCCTGCTTTTGGCTGGTTTGTATTGGTGATGGGGGTCTATATCATCATCAAAGAGATCTGTAAATAAAACTCTTATACTGATGTTTGTTTTTGCGAATAATGTAAAATGCGCTGTATAAACTATAATTCAGTTTATGATAAGCTAGCGCAGGGTTTCCTGTTTCGATAAACCGGATCAACTCTTTTAGCCGTATGGTTCCAATGTATTGTTCAGCTCGTTGAAGGGGCAAGGATTTGCAGTGGTGGGCTGTCATGAGGTTGATAGCTTCGCATACCAGCTGATCCTGATCCAGTAAAACCGGTTTCCGGATATTTAAGACCTCCACAGTGTTGTTTGTATTATCGAGGCTGTAATTATTTTGACAATCACTCATTTTTAGTTTATTTTTATAAAAAATAATAGTGGTTCAACCTATTGTCGTAAAGCTCAGTACTATATTTGAGGTTTACTGAACCTACTTTAAGTTTTTTTTCTGAACACAGTTTGCAATCCCTTTTTATTTCTAAACTTTTAATATACATTTGATTAAGATTATAAACTATGAATTAATGCTCAAAAAATGAAGAATAAATACAGTATGAACTGGGTAATTCCACAATTGGACAAAAGTCGATGTGCTACCCAAATTGAAGAATTCATAATCGGACAGATCAAGGTTAAAAACCTGCTTGCCGGGGATAGCATTCCCTCTTCCCGGATACTGGCAAACATTAATAATATTAGTCAAAGTTCAGTTAGGAGGGCCTACACCCGTTTGATAGATAACAACTGGCTCACCAGTACACCCGGTTCAGGAACCACTGTATCAGCAAACAATCCAACTGAAGATATACCGCACCGAACTTCGGGCTTCACAGAACATTTTCCAGCAGGCCTGGTCTATATAAATAAAAAAGAAGAGATTGTTCAACCGGCCTATATAGAAGAACCATTTGTAGCAGTGGGCACAGATTTTCCAAGCCCTGCTTCTTTTCCTGAAGAAAAGTTTGTAGCTTATTGTAACCACTTTAGAGAGGAGAGCAGAAAACTGAGCCAGGCAGAGCTGCTTAATGCATACGACGCAAGGTATTTAAAAGATAACATGGTTGATTATCTGAATCGTAAGCGCAACTTCGGTTTAAAACACAATATGCTTGACATTATAAAAGGCCGGAAAAGTACGCTCGATAGGGTATTTAGAATTCTAATTAACCCGGGAGATGTGGTGATCAATACCTCACCTCACGACAATAAACTGCTGGCGGCTTTGTTAAAACGAAATGCAAATGTATTTACCATTAGCCGTAGAGATCCTGATTTTATTGAACGCATAGAACAGATGCTGAACCATACCAGGGTAAGGGCAATACACGTCAGGCCGCAATGCAGCTTTCCTGAAAGTTTTACCCTTCCGGAGGATAGCTGTGAACGTCTTGTGGAGTTGGCGAAAAAACACAGGATGTGCATTATCGAGGAAGAAGAAGATCATGAATTCTGGTACGGCACTACTGCCTATAAGCCATTGGCTTGTTATGATCACGATGGTTTTGTGATTTATATGTCTTCGCTGAGCAAAGCAACTTCAGATGCACAGTCTTTACGTATTGTAGTGGCATCGGTACAATTTATCAATGAATTGCAAACGTTACCTGCACAGCCCATAGAAGAGAGGGATATCTTTAAGGAGCAAGCCTTTGCCAGAATGATAGCCAAAGGCGATATGGCTGATTACGCCAGGCAGATCAGGTTGCAATCCAAAACCTATCGCGATGAACTGCATTTAATCCTGAACCATTACCTGCATAAGTTTGTGAGTTATATCGTACCAGAACATGGCCTTACTTTTTGGCTGAAATTTGACAATAAGTTTGACCTGAACGTAATGTTAAAGAAACTGGATGATGGGGGCATCCAGGTTCCTTATCACCCAAATAACAAGAAGACTTCCCTAAAAACAAGCCATATGATGCTGGGCTTTGGAGCCTTTGACATCAATGAAGCAGAAGGCGGTGCCAAAATGTTAAATATGGTGTTGAGTGAGTATTGAAGGGTGGGGGCCTTTACTCTGTTTTAAAATCCATTCTTTTCCAGCCTTTGGTTCTTGCTTTTTCCGTTTCTCCTGCAGCTATAAAAGCCCTGAGTACAGCCACAGGGTTAAAAGATTTTGTATTTACTACGAGAGTCCCTACAAAAGTGGTTCTAATATACTGTAGCGTAATAACCGGTATACACAAACAACCAGGCTCAATTTCAAAATTAAATGTTGCGGGCGGAACAACCAGTGGATCAAAAGTCCAGTCTATGCTGGTCATTTGTATGGGGCTTAAAGTCATTTTTCCATGCTTCAGGTCATGCATCCCAACAGCAAGACCCAGTATGCATTTACGCCCATCTTTTGGGAAATTTAGCTCATTGGGTAGTTGCATTTCCGGGATATTGATGCTTAAAGTTGTGTGATTAATAGTTACTTCAGGCTGTACAAAAAAGTTATCCCTTACCGGCGAATCCATATTGAACTCAAAACCAGCCAGCCGGTTAAAGCTGTCTTGATTAAATGTAAAAACTTTATTTTTTGGATCATACGTCTGTCCCATTACGTATATTAGATCTGAATTGAAGCGGTTTACCATTCCGCCATCAAAGAGCTCTGTAATAACAGGATTTAGATTCTGCCGGATACTTCCTGCCAGGGATGATGCCAACCCGAAACTGGAAGCTGCTAATTTGGTGGCCTTTGTTTGCTTACCGCCAGCAGATTTGGAGGTAATTACCTGTTTGCCGCGATGCTTTTTTAAAACTGAAGGGCCTAAAGTGCCCCTGATGAATTTTCCGTCTACTATTGCCATAGTTCAATTTGGTTAAGGTTTAGAATCGCTCTTACCTTTCCTCAGGTCAGATCACTAATAAATATACAATTATAATACAAATACTATATAGTTAGTCCGCATATTTTCATTAAAACGCGGACTATATGCGGACTATACTTGGACTATATGCGGACTATTATCCTATTAGGTGCGGGCCTGTCTTACCTTAACACTGTCTTTATTTCTTGAATTTTTGAAAGCGGCGTTTATTTGCGAAAAAATTGATTAGAATTTAAATCAATTGTTAGTGCTAATATACGTCGCAGATCGCATGACTGCAAGTCCCAATTGCTTTATTGTTGCACTCATCATCTCCCGTTGTAGCTCGTACGCTGAGCCGTCTTTCAGCTGCATATTGGTTGGCTTTTGCTCGGACTTTGGCTGGCTCCAGCCGACTGATTTTCAGAAAAGATGATGGTAAAAACATGGTTTTAGTTTAGCAAACGGCCACTTTGCCTCGCGGAATCAGGGGCCAAATTTGAACATGAAGCTGGGAACTTAATTTTAGAATAGCTGAGCCAGCTTATATGAAATTTGCTGAATAAAATTTTCTTAACAGTTTGACAGAATTTTGATGCCCGGGAGACAAGAGTGGGTGCCAGGTTGTTTAACTTTACGTAAACTTTAAAACACCTGTACCCATGCTAAAAGAATCCTTGAAAGCACTCTTTATAAGAGACCTCAATAGACTGAAATCGGAAATTGAACAATACCAGGATGAGAAAAACCTCTGGCGCATTGATAAGAACATTACAAATTCTGCGGGTAACCTCTGCCTGCACCTTGTTGGCAACCTAAATACCTTTATAGGTGCCGAACTGGGTAAAACCGGATATATAAGGGACAGGCCACTGGAGTTTTCGCTAAAAGATGTGCCCCGTGCCGAGTTGATCCGTAAAGTGGAAGCTACAATTGAAGTAGTGAACAATGCAATAGACAATTTAGCTGAACAAGATCTGGAAAGTGATTATCCGCAGTCAAAAATTGTAGAAGGAGGGAGTTCGGTGGCTTTTATCCTGATGCATTTGAGCACCCACCTGGTATACCACCTTGGCCAGATCAATTACCACCGCAGGTTATTGGATATTTAGCAGGCGCAACTGCTGGCACCTTAGCTAAAGCCGGAAAATAAAATATTTTGATTTGTTGCATAAAAATAAATAGCTTAGATTATATCTCTGTTTGTTTACAATAAATTAATGTTAGTTGTTTTATTTTGGCAATAGTTTAAAGGATGTAAGCTTATATGTGCACTGAACTGGACTTCAACTTTTTTCTGCTGGTTAAATCCGACAAACACCGGGCATTTAAACTCGTGTTTGAAGCCTATTGGCAGTCACTTTATAAGCAAGCATATAAAAGGGTTCAGTGCGCCGATATAGCCAAAGACCTGGTTCAGGACTCTTTTTTATCACTCTGGGACAAGATAGACCAACTCGATTCTGAAGGAAGTGTACTAGCCTACCTGTATGCTGTTCTGAGAAATAAAGTGCTTAAACTTTATGAAAAAGATGAGGTAAGGGCCAGGTATGCCATAAGTATAACCGCACTTGAAGCCCCTTCAGACCTTCACGCGCAGAACGCACTTATTGAAAAAGAACTGAAATCCCTAATAGAAAAGGAATTGGCCAGCATGCCACCCAGAATGCGCGAAATTTACCTACTGAAAAAAGACGAAGAGCTTTCTGTAAAACAAATTGCGGTTAACCTTTCCCTTTCCGAACAGACCATCAAGAACCAGCTGCAGACTGCGTACCAGCGTTTGCGGGTAAGGGTTAAAGATTACAACCCCGTTCTGGAGCCCAATGAACTTTTTTTGAAAAAAAAGTAACCAGCCTATAGTACTTTTCTTTCCGATACCGGATATCTGAGTAAAAGCAATATTTTGGATACCGGGAAACTAAATGATTTACTGAAGAAATACAACAATCAAACGGCTACTGCTGAAGAAAGGAAAGCTGTGGAAGATTGGTATGAAAGGATAAACGGCGAAGTGCCTGAAATGGACACTGCTGATTTAGCCGGTACCAAAGCAGATATGTTCAATTTTCTTGAACATCATATTGCACCTGTTGCTACAACTGCACCTGCCAAAAGCAGGTTCCGGATATACAGGTCGTATTTGGCTAAAGCTGCAGTGTTTGCAGGGCTGTTGCTGGGTATTGCCTATTTTTTCTTTAAAAAACCAGCTAATGGCGATGGAAAACAACTTCTTGCCCATCAAAACATACAGCCAGGGGGCAACAACGCCGTACTGCAGCTGGCCAACGGTACCAAAGTTGTGCTTAACCAGGCGGCCGACGGACAAATTTCCAGTCAGCAGGGGATCAGCATCGTTAAAACCAAAAGCGGAGAACTGGTTTATCACCTTCGGGAGCAGGCAGGAGCAAACGCATATGCCATGAACACGGTAACTACCCCGCACGGCGGACAGTACCATCTGATATTGGTAGATAGAACAGAGGTATGGCTCAATTCAGGTTCCTCCATAACCTTCCCGGCGGCATTTTCGGGCAAGGAACGTAAAGTTAAAATAACCGGGGAAGCCTATTTTGAGGTGGCAAAAAACAAGGCCAAACCATTTGTAGTTCAAACCGGTAAGTCCGAAATTACTGTTCTTGGAACCCATTTCAATGTCAATGCCTACAGTGATGAGGAAGCAGAAGCCACCACCTTATTGGAAGGTGCAGTGAGCGTAAAAAGTGCAGGTCAGCAGGTATTGTTAAAGCCCGGACAGCAGGCTAGCCTGCAGAAAAATGCCAGCCGTTTGAGCATGCATGAAGTGGAAGACGCCGATGCGGCAGTAGCCTGGAAAAACGGATACTTCCAGTTTGATAATGCCGATCCGGCAGCGGTAATGCGACAGATATCCAGATGGTATAATGTCGATGTTCAATATCAAGGGGCTTTACCGGTAAAACAATACAATGGAAAAATACCACGGGGGGTGAGTGCAAAGGAACTGGTAGAGATGCTTTCTTACAGTGGCATCAATTGTACCCTGCAAAACAACAGAATCATAGTTATTCCTAAATAGATAAACCAAACCAGCTCACCATTAAACCAGCAAATATGAAGAAATAGCACACCCGCCACGCCACAAAAATCTTCAAAAAAAACGAGAAGTGTTCGCAGCACTTCCCGTTGAAATTTTGGGATCAGGACCTGATTGACAAAATCTTAATCAGGCAAACAAAAAGTAACAAGCTATAATGTTTAAACCCCAAATTCAAAGCTATGAATTTTTTTACATTCTTTAGCGCTGTATTTATGCTGCAGCGCAAATCAACGCAATTAATATTGGTTATGAAGCTAACAACAGTACTACTCATTGCCAGCCTGCTTCAGGTTAGTGCAAGTGTATATAGCCAGAAAATAACACTGAAGAAGAAAGATGCTTCTATAGACTTGATCTTAAAATCAATAGAGAGGCAGAGTGAATATGTATTTCTGTACGATAAGCTGGAGGTTATAAAATCCGGTAAGGTATCTATTGATGTGAAGGATGCACGTATAGAAGATATAATGGAAATATGTCTGAAAGACCAGCCGCTTACCTATAAAATCTTCAATAAAACGGTGATCCTTAAAAGGAAAGAAGAACATACCCAGACCCTGTTTCCCGGCAATATGTTCGAGATCATTAAAGGAAAGGTTATGGATGAAAGCGGTCGCCCGGTACCAGGCGCAAGTATTAAAGTCAAGGGTAGCTCGGCTTCAGCAATAACGGATGCCAGTGGTTTTTTTACGATCAATGCCAAATCCGACGATATCCTGGTTATTTCCTATGTAGGTTCGAAAACCCAGGAAATATTGGTTGGTGAAAACAAACAACTCCATATTGTATTAAAAGACGATGTAAAATCACTCGATGATTTTGTGGTGGTGGGTTATGGTAAGCAAAAAAGAATTAACCTTAGTGGTGCTGTCGATGCCATTAGCTCCAAAGAAATAGAGAACAGGCCTATTCCAAGTATAGGTGCGGGCTTGCAGGGACTTATCCCGAACCTAAACATTGCAAATGGAAGCGGACGTGCCAGTGATTCTACGTCTTTAAATATCAGAGGGGTAACTTCATTGGGTGGACAGTCGGGAGATAAAACAAAAGATAAGCTTTATAGCAGCCCTTATATCCTGGTAGATAACGTTCCTTACACTGCAGGGGAACTAAGCTTGCTTAATCCGAATGACATTGAAAGCGTGACAGTTTTAAAAGATGCTGCTTCTGCTGCTATCTATGGTGCCAGGGCTTCGTTTGGGGTCATTTTAATCACCACTAAAACACCCAAGAGTGGCAAACTTAGTGTAAGCGCCAACGCATTTTATGCGTATAAAACCCTGGGTAAGCTTCCTCAAACGATTACTGATCCTTACCTTTCCTATACCACAAAGCATGAAGCCGCATTTCCTTATTATCCTCAACTTTTTAATGATGAAGCAATCAGGAATTACGCGAAACAAAGGTCTGAAAATCCTTCTTTGCCTACTACCTATGTAAATCCTTCAAATGCCAATCAATGGATTTATGTGGCCTCAACAGATTGGTTTAAAGAGGCATTCAATACTATATCACCAAGTTATAATGCTAATTTTAACCTATCTAAAAAATCTGAGGATGTAGGCTACCTGCTCTCCGCAGAATATATGAAAAATGATGGGGTTATCAAGAATGCAAATGAAACCTATGACCGGTATAACCTGAGGGGGAAAATTGATGTGAAGCTGTTAAAGTGGCTTAACTTTGGAAACAATACTGCTTTTACCACTTCCTTATATAATGCCCCTACCTCCTCGATGGATAATTTCAGTTATTTCTGGGAAATTAACCGTCAGAATTCATTGGATGCTGTTTACAACCCAGATGGTACCTTTACGGCTGCAGGGGCAAACACCATCGGACGCGTACAAAAGGGTGGGCGTACCCTACAGAAATACAATAACTTTCTGACTACTTTTAATGCAACGGCCGATGTGATTAAAGATGTGCTGGAAATTAAGGGGGACATTACTTTCAGGCGCAATACGGGAATTCTTAATGGAGGTGATTTCAGGGTGCCGTACAATAGCGGACCAAATACAGCTACACAATATCAAGGCCCCGGCACTTCCTATATCCGTGCCGACAATTCAGAAACAAGGAACAACATTACCAATCTGTATGCCGATTATCACCAGACTTTTAACAAACATTATGTGCAGGCCCTGGCTGGTTATAACCAGGAATACAGGTACGACCAGGTATCCTGGGTAAGCAAAGCAGGCCTGATCAGTAGCAGCCTGCCTTCACTTAACCTCGCCACAGGAGCGGTAACAACTGGTGAGACTATAAAGGATTGGGCAGTAAGAGGATGGTTTTATCGCCTGAATTATATTTATGCAGATAAATACATCGTTGAATTCAATGGCCGTTACGACGGGACTTCCAAATTTCCCAGGCGCGACAGGTGGGGCTTTTTTCCTTCTGCATCTGCTGCCTGGGTAGTTTCCAACGAGAACTTCATGAAATCTGTTAAAGATGGCATCAGGCTCGACCTGCTTAAATTCCGTGGATCATATGGATCATTGGGTAACCAGGACGTAGATGCCTATTATTATATCGCCAATATGAAATCTTCCCAAATCGGACAGATATTAAACGGTGGCAGGCCGCAGGCGGTTTATCCTCCTGATCCGGTTTCTCCAAGCCTGACCTGGGAAAAAGTATCTACAGCGAACTTCGGGGTAGATATGTCATGGTTTAACAATAAACTTGATATCAATTTTGATAAGTATACCCGTTACACAGATGGTATGCTGACCAAAGGAAAGACACTTCCTGGAGTGTTTGGAGTAGATGAACCTAGACTCAATGCTGCAGATTTAAAAACCAAAGGATGGGAACTGCGCGTAGGCTGGAAAGATGCTATAAATATTGCAAAAAGCCCATTTTCTTATGGTATTGGTATCAATGTGGCAGACAGCCGTTCATTCATTACCAGGTTTGATAACCCCAATAAAAACTTAACGGATTATTATGTAGGACAGGAGATCGGAGAAATATGGGGGCTGGAAACCGAAGGCTTTTTCCAGAGCGAAGCTGAACTTACCAGCCATGCCAATCAGCAGTTTTTTGTGTCGGATGATGCCGGTGGTACTTTTGGTGTAGGGGATTTAAAATGGAAAGACCAAAACGGCGACGGCTTTATCAATAGGGGGAAATACACTGCTGATGATCATGGGGACCTCATACGGATTGGTAATTCAAGCCCCAGATATACTTTTGGTGTTGACCTGAACCTGGCCTGGAAAGGTTTTGATGTCCGCTCATTTTTTATGGGAATTGGAAAACAGGATTTTTATCCAAGAAACAACAATGTGTATTTCTGGAGTGTTTTTGCCCAGCCATGGACAAACCCAACAGTACAAACAATGGACAAATGGAGCCCGGAAAACCCTAATGCGTATTTCCCGCGGTTGAAATCTTATATTGCCGAAGACGTGTCGGAACTAGGATATCCTCAAACAAGGTATCTTCAGAATTTTGCTTACATGCGCCTGAAAAACCTGACCATCGGTTATACACTACCGCAGGCTATCCTTAGGAAGCTCCAGGTAAACAGGCTGAGGGTTTATTTCAGTGGTGAAAATATCTTCGATAAGTCAGGTGTGAAATTCAATCTGGATCCTGAAGCTTTAAGTGGTAATGTTTACCCCTTCCAGAAAACCTTTTCGTTTGGCCTTAATGTAACACTTTAATCGTTAGTATCATGAAATTCAATACATCAATATATATTGCGCTGATTCTTTCGGGAGCATCCTTTGTTGGCTGCAAGAAAGATTTTCTTCAGAGAGATCCTAAATCTACAATTACAGATAACGTGTTTTTTAGTTCAACCAATGATTTGGAGACTTATAGTAACGGCTTTTATGAGCAACTGCCAACTCCTGTCAATGACATGAATAGCGACAATATCGCTACGCATAATGTGAGTGTTGAAACGGATCAGCTTGTAAGGGGCATGATTACCCAGGATACTTACGGAACATGGCAAACCAATGGCGCTGATAACTGGAGTAAGAAGGACTGGGGGAAACTAAGAGCTGTTAATTATATGCTGGACAATGCAGCTAAGGTTACAGGTAGTCAGGTAGACATCGATCATTACATCGGTATTGCCAGATTTTTCAGGGCCATGTTTTATTTTGATAAAATCAAAAAGTACAGCGATGTTCCATGGTATGGCTCGGTTTTAAATTCAGAAGACGAAGCTTTATATAAAGGACGTGATTCCAGGGCATTTGTTGTGGATAAGGTATTGGAAGACCTTCAGTTTGCAGTTGACCACATTAAGGCCGATGGTACAAATACAAGGATTACAAAATGGGCAGCCCTTGCCTTACAGGCGCGCTTCGGGCTTTATGAAGGTACTTTTAGAAAGTACCATGCAGAGCTTAACTTAGCTGCTGACTATTCCCGCTTCCTGACCCTGGCAGCAACTGCAAGTAATAAAATTATGACTGAAGGCAGTTTCTTAATTACAGGAACCAGCGCGGATGACTATGCGGCTATTTTTAATGCTACTGCTTTGTCTGCCAACAAAGAAATCATACTTTGGAAAGACTATGACCCTGCGCTCAATGTTGGAAATGGCTCTGCATTGGTATTGAATTATAATTTTGCGCTGAGCAGAAGCTTGGCTGAAGCTTATCTGAATAAAGATGGCAGCCGGTTTACAGATTTTACCAAATCCTTTTTAACACTGTTTGATAATCGCGATCCACGAATGAAGGCAACGATAAATTACCCAGGCTGGATACAACCCGGAACTACCGTTCCCTATCGAATTAATCCGACTATGGGCGGGTATGCACAGATAAAATATTATCCTGCAAGAACAGAACTGAACCAGGGCTTTGAAAAACAGTACAACGACATTCCGGTTTTCCGCTTGGGCGAAATTTTACTGATCAATGCAGAAGCTAAGGCTGAACAGGGAGCAATTACACAAACCGATCTGGACAACACCGTAAACAAGTTAAGAAAACGTGTAGGGATGCCAGATATGACTTTAGCTGTGGCACTCGACCCGGCACTTGTTGCCCAGTACCCGAATGCAGCTGGTGGTAATTTAAACGTATTGCTGGAGATCAGACGGGAAAGAAGGGTTGAATTGGCCTGTGAAGGATTCAGGTTTGACGATCTGATGCGTTGGAAGGTAGGAAAGCTGATCCAGAACAACCAGCAGGGCATGTATATACCGGCATTGGGCGCCTATGATGTAACCGGCGACGGGGTTCAGGATATTGCTGTGCTTGCTTCGCCCGCAGACGAAAGTCCGATTGCAGCTCTGCCCCCGGCAGTGAAAGCAGGCCTGGCCAAATACTATCTGAAAGACGCTGCTGGAAAAGACAATACTTTCTACTTATCAGGAGCTACCTCCGGTTTTGTTTCGTTTACCAGGGACAGGGAACAGCCGAGGAACTTTATTGAACCCAAGTATTATTATCGTCCGATTCCACGCCAGGAAACTTTACTGAACCCAAACCTTAAACAAATATTTGGCTGGGACCAATAATTCATCTATAATGAAAAGAAGGAATTTTCTTAAAAGCTCTGCATTGTTCGGAGCAGCGGGTGTGCTTCCTACCGGAGCCATTGTGGCGGCGCCGGCAGGGAAAGCCCCGGACAAGGAGGATGAGATGTACGGAAAGCCTTATGTGGTGAAACGGCTTAAAATCCCTGCCCCGTACTACAGCTTCCGTAAAAAGAACTGGCATTTCATTATTCTGGATGGCAATGGCCCCGGATTAAAGCTGGATGGAGAACAGATGAACTGGCTGGAAAGGGAGTTGGATAGTCTGAAACCCAATACCCCGGTGCTGCTCATGTCGCATTATCCCATTCTTACGGTAACCAATACCTGGGAGGGAGGGCAGCATGGCGATCATAAAGAGCTTAAAAAGCTGTTTTATAAACACCGCGACAAGGTTAAGATCTGCCTGAGCGGGCATCAGCATTTGCTGGATGAAGCTGTTTACAATGGGGTTAGGTACCATTGCAATGGCTCTATGAGTGGTTTCTGGTGGGGAAAGGGTGATGAGAAATCGGCTCGGCCTTATTTTTACCAGGAGAGCTCGCCAGGTTATGCTTTGCTGAAGCTTTACGAAGATGGCCGGGTAGAGAATGAATATATTCCGCTCGATCTAAGCTAAAGATTCAAATCCCTATAAATAATTAAGGCCGGGCATTTTGCCCGGCCTTAATTATTTATATCGGCATTGTTGCCATTTAGGTTTGCCTGTTCCAGGCCCTCCCTGCTCTCCATCTGCTCCGTGCCGGAAAACAAGGCGCATAAAAAAGACATTTGCCGAAACAAAAAGTACAATGGCCAGTATGGCTGCAACTTTTGTTAAACTTACCAAAGCCGGGTTCTTGGCAAAGCCCCCGAATATGTAACCGATAATAAACACCATACAAACCCCAAATAGTATCCGTATGGTCATAATGAATCCGAAACCCATGATCTTAAAATTTAATTGTGAACGATTATTTGTAGTTGCCAAGCAGTGCCGTGTTTTCTGATAAGCCCCAATGCGGCTCCGTACCACTTACATCTGCTGCCTTTATTTTTTTAAGGCTCTCTGTAGCCAGTTGCTTTGCCTGCGCTTTGTCTCCTCCCCAAAGTTTAGGGGTGTTGTACAGTTCCCATGCCTGTACATACATGGCCCTGGGGTTTGCAGCGTCAAGTGCCTGCGCTTTAACCCGGTATTGCTGAGCAAGCGGGCCATATTTGCGTCCGTAACTCATTGGGCTGATAAACACTTTTGTGCGGTAAACCATACTCAGCACGGTATAAACCTCTGCACACGCTTTCTTTTGCTTCAAGGTGTCCAGCAAAGACTTCGCCATCAACGCCTGCTGTTCCCCTCGGTTGCTGTAAGGCTCAATACTTTCGCCGTCATCTTTCCTGATGAAGCCGATTTTTGCATTACACAGAGCGGCGTAATAATAGGGCAGCCAGTTTTTTTTCTGCTGTCCGCCAATCCTAAGGAACTCTTTTTCAAGCGCTTCATAATCGCCGGTCTTTCGGGCCTGGTCTAATTTGGTTACTGCATTTTGCAATGCATTTGTACCCTGTTCCTGGGCTATGCCCTTAAAATAGAATGGTACCATTGCCAAAATAAGGCATGCTAACTTTTTCATACTTGTGGTTTTTAATTATTGAAAATTGATTATAGATTTTTATCGATGAAATCGGCCGTGCGGTCTATGCCAAAGCTCATGAATATGCCAGCATAGAAATACCTGTCGGCCGGTAAGGTTATGGCCGTTTTATTCCGGCCATCAAAGCTATAGTTGTAGCCAAATACCTGCTTGGTACCCAGCAGATTGTTTACGCCAATACTGACCCCCGAAATTGGTTTCTGCTTCCACCTGCCAAACAGGGAAAAGAGGTGGGCCACCTGCAGGTTCATTATGCTGTAGGGCCTGGTTGTTCCCTGGTCGGCTATCTCCAACAGCTGTAGGCCATTGTACCTGATGTTGTAATAAGGCCTGCCCGTTGCTACAGCACAGGAAAGATTTAAAAATGTATTGATGTCCTGAAAATTCTTTTTTATTGCAATGGTAGCGGTATGAGGGGTAGTAAAATCCGGTTTCAAGGCATAGGGATAGTTCAGGAAATCGCGTTTGGAATCCAGAAAGGTATAGCTGATCCAGTAATCAAGGTTCCTGATGGTTTTTTTATCTCTGAAAAACAGTTCCAGACCCTGGGCATAGCCCGATCCACTGTTGTTCAGGAACGGTGCTGTTTTTACCAGATGGTGATATTGCTTGCGGTATAATTCCATACGGAAGAACCTGTTGTTTGCTTTTTTGGTGTAGTTAAGTACATAATGTGCTGCATTTGAAAATTTCAAATCGGTGTTCTGATACAGGATTTCATTTGAGGGCTGCTGATAAAAGATGCCATAGGCAAGGTTCAGCTGTCCGCCATCATTAAAACGATAGGCCAGGCTGGCACGTGGGGCAATTGCCGGTTTGTTTAACAGCAAGGAATATTCTGCCCTAACGCCCAGTCTGGCTGCCAGGTTATCGGTTAGGTAAAGTTCGGCTTCTGCAAAAGCTGCCGACAAATTATCGGTAAGCAGGAGGGTGCTGTCATTGGAAAAACCATTGTCCCGGTTGTAAAAATGTTCTGCACCTATGCGCAGGGCCTGGTTGCCGGAAAAGATCCTGGTAAAAACCATCCTTGCTTGTGCAAAATCAGACCTGATTTGGCGCTCATGGTCCATAGCTGAACTTCTGCTTAGGGTACGGGTATCATTGTAGCTGTAGGCCAAACCTGCATCCACAAGCCAGGTTTCATTCAGCTGATCGTGATAACTCAGGTTGTTATATATGCTTTTCCCCTTTACCTGATAGCTGGACAGCAGGTTTGCGTTGTTGATGTCTGGAGAACGCATCCCGACATCACTGGAGTTCCAGTTGGTGTAAAGCTTCAGCATGCCCGATTTTCCTGTCTGTATCCTGAAGTTTGCGTCGCCTTCCAGGTACTTCGGTCCGCTGAAATAATCGGGCCTTTGCTTAACAATGGTATTGTACAAAGCCGCATTGCTGTAGCGTAAGGTAACACCATAACTACTTTTTTTATTGCGTGCCAGCTGCTGGATACCAGCCCCGACATTTGCAGGGAACAAAGAAAAACTGGCCGAGGATTTTTCGGGCAAACTACTGCTTTCCAGGATCAGGACACTGCTCATGGCTTGGCCGTAAAGTGCCGAATAACCTCCTGTATTGAACAATATTCCTTTAAACAAAATGGGATTAACACGCGCATACTGCTGCATGCCAGGTACGGCAGGGTAATTGGGGCTTTTAAGTAAGGTGCCATCAATAAACTGCCGGGTTTCCTCGCCCGTGCCCCCGCGGATAAACAGGCCATCGCGATCGCCGATCTGCTGCGCACCAGGCAGCGAACGCATGGCCAGTGCAATATCAGCATTGTTTCCTGCAACGGTAAAAGCATCCATTGCGGTAAGGGAAGCCCCTTTTGCCTTGTCACTGGCTTCAAAAGACCCCGCACTGATGGTTACCTCTTTTAAAGTCCGGCTGTCTTGTCCGTAAACGGCCTGGAAGGCCATTGACATAAAAAATGCTGCAGCTGTCAAACGTAAGGTATTCATTGCCTTTGTATTTTGTTGTATGTACAGGCAAACCTATAGCTAAAACCAATAGGTATTTTGGAGAATAGACCACAAGGGGAATTGTGCAGACGAATGCCGGAATTCCGGGAACTAGTTTTTTCTGCCCTTTAACAGAATGGATAAACTGTCTTTATAAGACTCGCTTACCGGGATTTCTTTTTTGCCTATGCAAACAAAATCGCGTTTAATGGTACTGATCTTTTTTGCGGCAACAAGAAAAGATTTGTGACAGCGTATAAAGGTACCCGGAGGGAATTTTTCCTCCATAGCCTTCATGGTCATGCGGGTAAGGATCGGCTTTTCAGCAGTAGAAAGGTAAATCTTGATGTAGTCCTTCAGCCCTTCAATATATTCAATGTCGGCTGCAATGATCTTTACCTGGGTGTACTCTACATTGACAAAAAAATCCTGCAGTTCAGGGGCCGCGGCAACCGGGTTTTGTAAAAGGAACAGTTCATTTGCCCTGTTGCACGCTTTCAGAAAACGATCAAAGCTGAAGGGTTTCAACAGGTAATCCACCACCTGCAGGTTAAAGCCTTCCAGTGCATATTGCTCATAGGCGGTAACCAGTATCACCATTGGCGGATTTTTTAAGGCAGCCAGGAACTGAAGCCCGTTTAAACCCGGCATCTGGATATCCAGAAAAATGAGGTCTACCTGCTCTCTTTGCATCACATCGCAGGCCTCCATCGCATTTTTACAGGTGGCCGTCAATTGCAAAAAAGGCACCTGGTCAATACTGTCTTCCAGTAAGTCCCTTAACAATTGTTCATCGTCTACAGCAATGCAGCGTATCATATCAATTGTAAAGTTAAGCTAATATGGAATTGGTTAGCTGTCTGTTGGATCTTTAAATTATACTTATCCTTGTACAGTAAATCCAGCCGTGATTTTACATTTGCCAGGCCGATGCCCGAATGCCCGTCTTTACTGCTGTTTGATTGCGCATCAAATTGGTTAATGGCTTCAAAAAACAGCTCACTATTGGCAAGGGATAAATTGATGCTGATGACCGGCTTTGCCTGATAACCAATGCCATGTTTAAAAGCATTTTCTACAAATGGGATGATCAGCATGGGTTCGATGAGCTGAGTTTCACTAAGGGCGTTTATTTCCGTGTGATACCTGATCTCTACATCGGTACCAAAACGCATGCGCTGCAAGGCTACGTAATTGTTCAAATAAGCGATTTCTTTATCCAGTGTTACTTTTTTGCCTTGTGTTTCATACAGCATGTAACGCATCAGTTCTGAAAGCATGATGAGCGAGGGCTCGATCTGGTCAGATTTTTTTCTGGCCAGTGATACCAAGTTGCTGAGCACATTGAACAGAAAATGCGGGCTGATCTGGGAACGGAGGAATTTCAGTTCGGTAGAAAGTTGTTCGGTTTTTATTTTTTGCTGCTCGCGGTCCTGTCTTATCTTGTCAACCACTTTACGGTAAACGATACTAATGATAAATACCGCAACAGAGGGGGCAAAAACGAACTTATAGGCGGTAAGGTCTTTCAGTACCTCAGGAAACCACCAGGCCAGCATATGGTATTTTAGCTGAAAGGAGCCAAGGATCAGTGCTGCGGAACATATTATATACAACCACCAGAACCTCCGGTTAAGCAATCTGGGAATCAGAAAAAATGCATTAAAATAAAAGATGAAGAGATGTATCAATCCGGCAAGGCTAAAAAAGTATCCGGGAATGGGGCCTATTTTATACCCGTGTGCCGCTGAAGATACCAGGTAGGGCAGGAGCAGGACCATGGCCCAGATGAGTGCATGAAGGGCGATGCTGATGTACCTGAATTTGACTGCTATTTTCATTGACCTGGACCGAACTGGAAATTGAGTTGCCGCTGCGGATAAATTTAATTATTTGGCGGCAACTCAATGTCATTGAATAGATAAGACCGGCAATTGTGTAGACGAAAAGCCCTAATTGTCCAGCAGACTGGCTGCTGCATCATCTAAAAACCAGGTTACCCCGCCGTCAATCGGGTTAATCAATTGGGCAGGATATAGTTGGGTATTCTTTTTAGGACTTTCAATCACTTGCTTTACCGCCTGCGCCTTACTTTCCCCAAAAACAAGAAAAGCGACATTTTTCGCTTTGTTGATGAGCGGGGCTGTAAAGCTGATCCTCCAGGTAGACAACTTTTCTACGAACACCGAATCGAGCTCTACATTTTTGTTGTTCAGTATGGTAGTTCCCGGAAACAGTGATGCGGTATGGGCATCATCGCCCATGCCCAGCAAAATCAGGTCGAACACCAGGTCAGCACCACCAAAATGTTTGGTAATGGCTTTGGTATATTCAATTGCAGCTTTTTCGGGTGCAAGGGTAGTATCTATATAAAAGATATGGTCCTCCGCAATATTCAGCGGGTCTAGTATGGCTTTTTTGGCCATCAGACCATTGTAACTTTCGTGGCTGGGCATCACATTGCGCTCATCACCAAAAAAGAAATATACTTTGGTCCAATCTATCTTATCTTTATAGGTAGTAGCCAGCATTTCATATAATGCTTTCGGCGAATTCCCACCGGTAAGTACAAAATTAAAGCAATCCTGCTCATCAATGGCTTTATTGGCTATTTTGATGATATATTCGGCAAGATCTTCCAGCAATTCGGGCTGTGTTTTATAGATCAGTAAATTCATTAGTCTTTATTTAAAGGTAGCGTAAACCAATGGAAGCCATCTCTGGCAATCAGCGCTTCAGCATCTTCGGGGCCCCATGAGTCGGCCGCATAGTTAGGAAAGCTGAGCGATTTTTTGCTTTCCCATGCATTGATTACCGGCATCAGCAGTTCCCATGCAATTTCTACCTGGTCGGCACGCATAAACTGTGTCTGATCGCCGGTCATTACATCCAGCAGCAGGGTTTCGTAGGCTTCTGGTGATTCCGTGGTATAAGTGCCCTTATAGTCAAATACCATGTCTACCGGGTTTAAGGTCATATCTAGTCCGGGTCTTTTGCCCTGAACCTGTAACCTGATGCTCATTTCCGGTTGTATGCTGATGATGAGCCTGTTTTGCTGCCAGTGTTCTGCTACCGATGCAGGGAATACCTGGTGCGGTACATCTTTAAACTGTATGGTAATGAGCGAAGAGGTTTGTGACAGGCGTTTTCCGGTACGAACATAAAAAGGTATTCCTTTCCAGCGCCAGTTATCTACAAAAAACTTAATGGCCGCAAAGGTTTCTGTATTTGATTGTTTGTCTACATCTTTTTCAGAGCGGTAGCCAGGTACTTCATCGCCTCTGATCCAGCCCTTGGTATATTGTCCGCGTACGGTGTTGAAGCGGATATCTTCGGCCGAGAACGGGCGCATGGCTTTCAATACATCTACTTTTTTATCCCTGATCTCATCTGCATCGAAATTGATGGGGGTTTCCATACCAATAATGCAAAGCAATTGCAGCAGGTGGTTCTGGATCATATCCCTCAGGGCACCAGAGCCATCGTAATAGCCGCCCCTGTCGCCTACACCCAGCTGCTCGGTTACCGAGATCTGCACGTGGTCAATATAATTCCTGTTCCATAGCGGCTCCAGGAAGGAGTTGGCAAAGCGGAAAGCCATGATGTTCTGTACGGTTTCCTTTCCCAGGTAATGGTCTATACGATAAATCTGTTTTTCTTTAAAACGCTCTCTCAGGATCTCATTGAGTTCACGAGCGGTTTCCAGGTCTTTACCAAAAGGTTTTTCTACCACGATGCGGCAGTTGTCTTCGTTTTCTGCCAGCTTAAATTTGGCCAGACGTTTGGCAATTGAAGGGAAAAGATCTGGCGATACGGCCAGGTAATATACAATTTGTGTGTCCGGGCCAAATTCGTTCTTAAACTTATCTAAGGTGTCTTTAAGTGTATCAAAAGAGGCGGAATCTTTAACATCAATCGGGTTATAATGAACGTTCTGAGAAAAATTGTCCCATTTTTCCTTATGTACCTTGCCTGTACGCGAAAAGCTATTTACACCTTCCATCAGCGTTTCCCTGAACTTCACGTCGGTTAAAGGTCTTCTGGCTGTGCCAATAATGGCAAATTTTTCGGGCATATAGCCCTCAGCATAAAGGTTGTAAAGAGCGGGCGCAAGTTTGCGCAGATTTAAATCACCGGTACCACCAAATATTACAATTATGGTTGGATTAAGGCTGATACTTGTCTTCATTATATGGTTTTTTACAAATTATCTGAATTCCAGTCGGCATGGAAAATGCCTTCTTCATCTGTACGTTCAAAAGTATGGGCGCCAAAGAAATCCCTTTGTGCCTGGGTTAAATTAAGTGGAGAGTTGGCCGTTCTTAAAGAATCAAAGTAGGTTAATGCCGAAGCAAGGGCAGGGACAGCGAAACCATTCTGTATGGCATTGCCTACCACTTTACGCGTGCCAGGTACAATTTCTTTCAGTTGCTGCTGGATGCTGCCATCTGCATAAAGATGCTCCAGTGCAGGCTGTTTTTTGTAAGCCTGATAGATGTCTTCGAGCAGTACCGCACGGATGATACAGCCGCCACGCCAGATCTGCGAGATCTCCTGCAGGTTCAGTTCATATTTGAACTCTTTGGATGCCTGGGTAAGCAGGTGCAGCCCCTGGGCATAGCAGGTAATCATAGAGAAATAAAGCGCCTGTTCCAGCAACACTTCAAATTCTGCAGGATTATCAATTTTCTCGGCAGCATGCGGCAAAGCATCGGCCAGGGCAACGCGTAGCTTTTTGTATTTGGAAAGGTCGCGCGAACTTACCGATTCGTTAATCGTTGGGATGGGCAACTGCAGGTCCATAGACACCTGCGAGGTCCATTTTCCCGTACCTTTGGATTTGGCCTCATCTTTAATTACGTCAATTAAATAACCACCTGTTTTTTTGTCTTTAACCTTAAAAACATCACGGGTTACTTCCAAAAGGAAGGACTTTAAACGGCCTTCATTCCATTTTTTAAAGGTATTGTAGATCTTTTCATTGTCGTAACCCATTCCATGCTTCAGCAGGTAATAGGTTTCGGCAAGGATCTGCATCATTGCATATTCTATACCATTGTGCACCATTTTAACAAAATGTCCTGAAGCCCCCGGACCGATATAAGCCACGCATGGGTCGCCGTTAACTTTAGCAGAAACAGCTTCCAGGATAGGCTTTACTGCGTTGTATGCGGTTTTGTCACCTCCCGGCATCATGCTTGGTCCGAAACGTGCGCCTTCCTCACCGCCCGAAATGCCCATTCCAAAGAAATGGATGCCCTGTTCTTCCAATTCAGTAGCTCTGCGGCTGGTATCGGTAAAATGTGAGTTTCCGCTATCGATGATCATATCGCCCTTATCTAGTAAGGGAATCAGCTCCTGGATCACACTGTCTACAATCTGACCTGCCGGTACCAGCAGCATCACCCTTCTGGGCAATTCCAGGCTTTGTATAAAATCTTCCAGCGAAGCGAAGCCTTTTAAGTTATGGGTTTTTCCATCTTCTTCAAGCTTTTGCAGCATCCTGGCATCTTTGTCGTAACCGGTTACAGCAAATCCATTGTCGGCCATGTTAAGCAGTAAATTGCGGCCCATGGTGCCAAGGCCTATCATTCCTAAAGTATATTTGTTGTCCATTGTCTATTTTTTATTGGGATGGTTGGTATATACATGGTATTTTTCTTCCAGATCCCAGAGTTTTGCGCCGCCCTTAATGCCGTCCTTATTGCTTACCAGCTTAATGTTATGGTCAAGGTTCAGTGTAATGTGCTTGGCATTGCCCCCGCCTATATACAGGGTGTCGTAATTGAATACGGTTTTATAGATTTCGATAATGTGTGCAAGGCGCTCGTTCCACTTTTCTATTCCAATCTTTTCAAAGGCCCTGTCGCCAATGTAATCATCATAATCCTTGTTTTTGGTAATGGGCAGATGCGCCAGTTCCAGGTGGGGCAGGAGATCGCCATCAAATACCAATGCAGTGCCAAAGCCGGTACCCACAGTAAATACAATTTCAAACCCTTTGCCAGCCACAACCCCCAGGGCCTGCTGATCGGCGTCGTTAATGAGCCTTACCGGTTTGCCAAATAAATCGCTCACCTGCTGGGCCAGGTTCACATTGGTCCATTTGTTTTTGGCCAGGTTTACCGCAGTTTGTACCCTGCCGCATTTTACATAACCCGGAAAGCCAATGGATATCTTTGAGAAGTCCTGATCTAAGGTAGCCACCAGTTCCTGAATGCATTTCAGCACCGCTTCGGGTGTAGATTTTTCTGGAGTCGGAAGCTTTTTGAATTCTGAAAGCAGATCGCCCTTTTGACTTAAAATGCTAGCCTTAATGCTGGTACCGCCAATATCAATGGATAAAATATGATTAGAGTCCTCTTCTTTTTTTGTAACTGGCATGTTTTGTTTTTTGAATAAAAAATGGCCTGTTCTTAAATATCTTTCAAAATAACAAAATTAAGATCAATATTCACCTATACAATCTGCTTAATCGTGGTTCGATGTTATCTTTTTTTTGTAATATTAATCAGCATTTCGTTTTGCTCATCTTCTTCTTTTACTTCCATAACCGATTCAGTATCTGCAAATAGTTTTCTCTCCCTGGAAAGCGTTGGCGGAACACCGGAAACACCGATTCCGGCCAATGCCAGTACCATAAACAGAAATACAGCAGATAACCTCATCAGCTTTTTAAGCTGTTTCATATAGCTGTTTTTAAAATGAATGATTGTTGCCAGTTTACTGGCATTGAATTTTTACGCTAGCTTGCAGTGCAATTCATCTTCATCATTTTTAGCTACAGATTTTAGCCGGTAAAAAAGATTGATTTTTTGAGTGGTTAACAGGGGAGGACGGCAGTTTGCTATTTTTGCATTAAGCAGGAGCGTATGCCATTCTGCCAAATGCAGGAGATCATTTATGCGGATGAAAAGATGCTCTTGCGGCCTGATCTGGTTTAAAGCCCGTTTGTAACTGATGCTTTTTGCCCAGCTGAGCCTGCTTTCCCCTAAAAAAGAGGTTTGCTGCTTATCCGAACTTGTATATGCAGCCGATATGGTAAACCCCGAAAAATTAAAAAAGCTGAGCAGCAAAACAACTGCCAACAGCCATTTTGAGCACCAGCTCTTATAATTGATAAGGTTTCTTGCTTTCATTGCTTGGCAAAGATACCATTAAAAAGGAAACGGCTAATGTTTTCCTTTGCCGTTTCCTTTACCATTACCATTACCATTTCCGTTTCCTGGCTTTGCGTAACCCGCTTTGGAATTTCCTTTGAATTTATTTTTAGGATGTCCTTTAACTACATAATACCTCGGATCATCGCTTCTCAGGATCACCGCCTGTCCGCGATTTGATTTGTACTTTGCGTATTTAACCTTATGGTCTTTAAAGTGCAGATAGGGCTTAGGCGAATTGATGACCACCTTGTAGCCATTGTACAGATCGTAATTCCGGTATCGCACAGGAAGGTTCGAATTGAAAACCCATGCACCATTGTTCAGATACACAAACTGCCTTCTGGGTACGTCATAATAGCTCTCTATATCGGGTAGATAGTAATAATCTACATGATCATAACCTGTTGGCCCCCAAAGCGGTTGCGAACCAATGTTTACATTAAGGCTGACTTGTGCAGCCGAAGGCAATGCCATAAAGCCGGAGATGCTGAGCAGGGCTAAAAAAACTAATTTTTTCATGATTTAGATGTTAAAGTCTGGTAGTTATTGTTTTAGAACAATGGTTCCTATGTTATTGTTTTGTCCCAGCGTTACCGCAACATTGGTGATGGTGCTGTCTTTATAGCCGGTAACAGGTACAAATTTTACGTTGTAATTGCCTGCCGCAAGTCCACCTACTGTGAATTTTCCAGTCAAAGGGTCTGCTATAGTACCAACAGTATCTGTTCCTGCAATCACTAATACCTCAGGATGGCTTAACAAGGGCATTGCTGTTCCGGAGATCAAACCAGATGTTGCAGCCGTGAGTCCTCTTACCACAGGTTTAAGCAAATATTTGCCATTACCGGTACTCACAATAGATTTTGCGGCATCAAAATCGAGCAATAAAGAATAAGTTACTCCCGGTTCCAACGAAGGATTTGCTTTAAGTTTAACTTTCCAGCCGGAAGACTGTCCACTTGGGGTAGTAAGCGCCTGTGACACCCCATTTACTACTATAGTGTTTCCTGTTTCATTTAAAACCAGACGAATTTCTGTGACCTCGCCACTTGGCATTTCTCCTGAGGCAACAAGGATATCAGGTTTACTACTTCCTATCCTGAAATCCAGAATGTTAAAAATATCGGCTGAGGCGGAAAAACGATAAGGCTTGCCATCAGAAAGCAGTACAATTTCCTTTACACTCAGGTTAATCTTCTCGAAGTTTCCAGGCGCGTCTGTCATTCTGATCTCTACCTTTGTATTACCTTCAGCTGTATTGTTATTATTTTCCTTACATCCGGTAAGAAAAATCAACCCCGTAAAAAAAAGGGCAAAACCAGCATATGCAATTTTTAGTTTCATAGTTTTAGATTTAAATAAATATTAACATTTTTGTTACTCAAAGTTGGATAGCGAAGATGAATTGAACATGAAATTCCAGATTTAATTGACCCGGAAATTTCATCTTAAATTCATGTTGGACTGTGACATTTGCTAGGACTTATATTTACATGATGCGTAGGTTATTCATTTTCAGGATACTATTTATAACTATCTTTATGCTGATCCTGTACCAGACAGTCGGGGCCAGCAGCGTTGCGCATGCATGGCAGGATAACAAAAAAGAAAAACGCAGCGAAAAAGCAGAGCCAAAGGAAAAACCGGATCAGCAGGAACCGGTTAAGCCAGATATAAGGGAAGTGCCAAAAGCCCGTAAACAATCGAGACCACCTGTAGTGAAACCGAATGTCAAGGCAAAACCGATTAAAGTTGTACGCCCCAATATTAAAAGGCCATAGCAGATAAGCCATGAGAATCACATCACTACTTGTTCTGATTTGTATGACCTGCTTTAAGGTACGTGCGCAGCAGGACAGCTCGAAAAGAGCGACCCTGACTTTAGCAGCTCTTTATAGCACGGATGTAAGTTATTATGGACAATCGACTACCGAAAAACTACCTTATGTACTGGTCAACGCCACCCTTAGGTTCCCTGTGGGTTTGTATCTCTCTGCAGGTTCATACAAGCTTTTGAATTATGGATCTGGTCTTTCTGAAACAGACCTCGGCGCCGGCTTTGATTATAACTTTAATGCCAGGTTTACCGCCGGACTGGCATATACGCGTTCTTTTTTTCCTTCCAATTCCCCGCTATTGCAGGCTGCAAATGAAAATAATGTAAATGTTTCTGCAAATTACGCCTGGCCCTGGCTTAAAAGTTCCTTTAGTGCCGATTATGCTTTCGGGCAACAGCATGATGTTTTTGTAAGTCTGGCCCATTCCAAAGAGATTAACCTGGGTAGCTTGTTTAATGAAAAAAATACGGTTTCGATTGAACCTGCCATAGAGTTGGTGGCGGGCACCCGGCATTTTTATGAAAGCTATACCATAGAAAAAAGTAACAGGGATAAAGCAAAGGGCAAGGGCAAAGCCCCGGTACAACCGGGAAATTCCAATTCAACGACTACCGTTGTTACCGCATCCGACCGTTTTAATATGTTATCTTACAATTTTAAACTGCCACTGTACCTGAGCCGGGCAAATTATATGGCCGAATTGAGCTATCAGTGGTCTGTGCTGGGGGCAAAAGCTGACGCTGAACTGAAATCCCGGCAATCGTTTTTTGGTCTCGGTTTTTACTATCAGTTTTAATCTTACTGTCAATGAAGGTATTAATTGTTGAGGATGAAAAAACACTGGCCTACGAAATGGAGGCCTTTCTGAAGAAGGGTTTCTATTTGTGTGATATTGTACATTCGTTCAGGGCTGCACTGGAACAACTTGAACTGAATACCTACGATTTCATATTGATAGACCTGAGCCTTCCTGACGGTGATGGCCTTGAAGTTTTGAAAAGAGCAAAAAAGAACAATCCGGATGCCGCTTACATCATCATTACCGCCAGAACAAATCTGAAAGACAGGGTGAGTGGACTGGACCTGGGAGCCGATGACTACCTGGCCAAACCATTCTATCTTTTGGAACTGCAATCGCGAATGCAGGCCATTGCCCGCAGGAAATTCAGCATTACAGAAGAACTCATCGCCATCGGCAGCTTTCACATCGATATCCCTAAGAGAATGGTGCTGTTCGGAGCAGAAAAGATAGAACTTTCCCGTAAAGAATTTGATCTCCTGAGTTATCTTCTGCTCCATAAAAACAGGGTGCTTACGCGCGTACAATTGAGCGAGCATATCTGGGGCACCTTTGTGAACGACGATTACGATTCCAATTATATTGATGCGCATATCAAAAATGTCCGTAAAAAACTAAACGCATGGGCAGATACCGACTGGCTCGAAACCGTACGTGGCGTAGGGTACCGGATTAAAAAATAAACAATGAAACTATCGGCTAAACTTACCATTTTCATTACCGGATCAAAACTGGTGATTGTATTGCTGTTTGTGTTGACACTTCCATTTCTGGTCAGACAAATAGCTTCAGAATATACCAATTACACTTTGAAGCAGCAGCGAAAGAAGGTGCTCAGCATCATCGGTAAAAATGGCCTCGATTATTATTTTCAGGGCGATGAGACCTATGGCAGCTACACCATGCTCAAGGAAGAATTTATAGCCCTGCTCCCGGTCGGTGCCGGACTAAAAATGGATGTTATCAAAGATTCCCAGCGTCTGATTGAAAGGGATACCCTTAATTACAGGGTTTTGAGTTATACTTTTAAGCAAAAGAACAAGAACTATCTGCTGGAGATCGGTAAGACTACGGCAAGTATCAACCAGTACAACAAACCTTTACAGGAGTTCGCTTTATATGTGCTGATCACCCTTATTGTGCTAACGATATTGATCGACCTTACCTTTATCCGTTTGCTGATCCGTCCCCTGGCAAAAATTATAAATACCCGGTTGATCAACAGGAAATTTCCTTTTAGAGCAGAACAGCAGCAGGTTAAAACCAGTACAACTGATTTTAAATACCTGGATGAATCGCTGATCCTGTTAATGAACCAGGTCAATGAGGCTTTTTATAAGGAAAGGGAATTTACCTCCAATGCCTCGCATGAACTGATGACACCGATCAGTATCTTACAGAATAAGATGGAAAACCTGCTAAGGGAGGAAACACTGGATGAGCCCTCAGCTATAGCTGTTGTAGAAATGATGAAAACGGTAGACAGGTTAAAAAACATAACGAAATCATTGCTGCTGATTTCCAGAATTGAAAACGAGCAATACATCAGAAAGGAAACGGTTAGACCTTTACAGTTGTTTAATGAAATCATCGACGAGATCAGTCACAGGCTGGAGGAAAAAGAAATAAAAATCTTTTTGGAAGTTTCTCCTGAAGCGGTACTGAAAGATGTGAACAAGGATCTGTTGTTCCTGCTGTTTTTTAACCTGCTGCACAATGCGATAAAGTTTAACCGCCTTCATGGAGAGATTTTTATAAATGACAGCTATTTAGCCAATGGTGCCTATCAGCTTAACATTAAGGATACGGGAATCGGCATTGCCAAAGCAGATCTGCCCTTTGTTTTTGACCGCTTTATGAAGACCAATCTGGAAGGGGATGTGGGTTATGGCCTGGGTCTGGCGATTGTAAAAAGCATAGCATTGTACCACCAGGTGCAGTTTAATGTTCATTCGGAAGTAGGTGAGGGCACAATATTTACAATTTTGTTTCCAAAAGATTAGGGGGCAAGGGTTTCCAGGGTTTGAACCAGGTCAGTAAATACTTTAGCATCCGGCTTCAGCTCCCTGCACCTTTTTGCCCATTTTAAAGCATCTGCCAGGCACTGGTGCTCTGTAGGGGGTAAACCGGTAAATGCTTTTGCAGCAGTGTAAAGCTGTTCGGCAATTTCCATGGTATACTCGTTTAACAGGTATTTTTTTTCTTCTTCAAAGCCAGGAGTTTTTGTACTGTCTTTCTCACCGCTGATAAATGGCTGCATTACTTTGTCGTAGCGGCGCTTATCCTCAGCACGAAGGCTATCAGCAGGAATAGCAAAAGGCCGGGCAGCTATTTTGTAACCTGCATTTTTTATGCCCTGATAGTCCCGTGTTAAGCCGTAATACATCAGATCATACCGGTTTACGAGCGCTTTCTGCTTTTCTGTAAGACCATAAAGTTGCCTGCCAAATGCCATCAGAGCAGGATAGACTGTCAGCCTTTTCTCTGTTATGGCAAGTCCGGCTGCATTTCTCACCACTTTTTCAAACAGGCGGTTGGTTGTTTTTTCTTTTGAGGATATGCTCAGCTTATCGTAATAACGGATCAGGTGATCCAGCGCTGCAGACTGCTTCCCGCTCACCTGGTTGGCCAGGTATACCAGGGTCGCATCTTCCTGTAACTTGCCAGTGCTTATGGTTTTAAAATACGCATCCAATACCGCTGTATTGTCCATATTCATTGCGGAAAGCCGGTCAAGGTAATGGCGCAGAAAAAGCGGGTCGCGGTTCCCTTCATGGTAAGTCTTTTCCAGATGGGCAAGGTTATTTTTATCGCTGCCGGCCTTCATGGCCTCATCGGCAATGTTAATAAAGGTTTTTTTTTCTCTTTCACCCACTACCTTGTGCACAAGATCGCCTTTACTGTTCAGAAAAAGATAGGTAGGATAAGCTTTTACATTGTATTTCATGGCAAGGTTTTTACCTTCACCTTTTTCTGCATCTATTTTATAATTTATAAATGTGAGGTTGTACTTGTTGCCAACGGCTTGTTCGGTAAATACAAATTTATCCATGTATTTGCAGGGACCGCACCAATCTGTATAAACATCTATAAAAACCATTTTATTGGTTTTGCCGGCTTGGGCCAGTAGTTGCTGCCAGCTGCCTTCAAAGAACTGTATGCCTTTTTTTTCGCTGGTTTGGCCAAAAAGTGATGCTCCGTACCACATAAAAAAACAAATGGAAACAAATCTTTTCATTTTATCAGCTTGAATGTACCTGATAAAGTTAGTCTTAAAAAAACAAAAACTATAATCAATAGTGACTGTTCTTATAAGACATCAAAACCTTTTAAAAATGGAAAATAATAAAGAAATCTTAAACGATCTTGTCCAGATTACGAACGACAGGATAGCCGGCTATCAGAAAGCCATTGAAGAATTGCATGTAGAAGATACAGATCTGAAAACCCTGTTTGTGGAAATGGTAAGACAAAGCCACCGGCACAAAGCTGCATTGGTTCAGGAATTGCAGGTACTTGGTGGTGATGCGGATACAGGTACAACAACATCCGGAAAAATTTACAGGGCATGGATGGACATTAAAGCCATGTTTACAGGGCACGACCGCGAGACGGTTTTAAATAATTGTGAGTTTGGCGAAGATGCCGCACAGAAAGCCTATAAGATGGCGCTTGAAGCGGATGGTTTATCAGCAAATTTACGATCTTTGATTACCGATCAGCAAACAGAGCTAAGGGCTTCGCACGACGAAATCAAAGCGCTGAGAGATCAGTTGGTATAATACATGAATCAGGGGCTTTAAGCCCCTGATTCTTTAATAAGTTTAGCGCATATGATACAGGTAGTACTGGCAGAGGACCATAACATTGTAAGAAACGGGATCAGGATGATACTCGAAATAGATAAGGGCATTCATATTGCTGCCGAAGCTGTAAATGGCCGGCAGGTGCTCGAATACCTCTCTAAAGCAGATAAAACGGATGTGGTACTTGCTGATGTCAATATGCCGGAATTGGATGGCTTAGCCCTGCTCAAGGAAATAAAAACCCTTGGTCTGGATACAAAAGTGGTGATACTTTCCATGCACGATAATGAAAAATACATATCTGAAGCTTTTATTCATGGTGCATCGGGTTACCTGTTAAAGAACGTCAGCGCCGATGAACTTATCTTTGCGCTTAAACACGTTCATAGCGGGGGGCAGTACCTTTGTTCGGAACTCGCCATGAAGGTGTTCGAAAAGTCTATACATTGCGGGCCAGACATTTTAACCATTTCAAACGAAAAAATAGATTTCTCGGCCCGTGAAATTGAAGTGCTGCATTTGATCGCGGAAGGTTTAACCAATAGTGAAATGTCTGATAAACTTTTTATCAGCAAAAGAACCGTGGAAGGGCACCGGCAGAGTTTGCTCGAGAAAACCGGCTCCAGAAACACAGCTGCACTCATTCGCTATGCCGTTTTGAACGGCTTTGTACAATGAGCCGGCGGTGCATGAATTAGCCTACAGGTAAATATTTTTAATACAGGTATAAATACGGTAGCTTAAGGATGTTTATACCTGATGTGAGCGGCCTGAATACCCAAAATATTTCCTAATTGCCTTAGAACCGAGGCTCTGTTAAAAAAGGCCAGCTAACGGCATAGTGTTTGGGATTTTAGTGGTAACCCTAATCTTAAAACCCCTTACATATGAAAACAGAATCATTGGAATTTAACAGGCAGTTATTTACATTCAGAGACACATTGCGCCACTTCGCAATTTCATTTACCAAAAACGAAGACGATGCTGATGATCTGGTTCAGGAAACCTTTCTCAAGGCAATTCGTTATGCTGCAAAATTTGAGCAGGGAACCAATTTAAAAAGCTGGCTGTACATGATCTTAAAAAATACTTTTATCAATAATTACCGCAGGGCCAATAAGCTTAAATTTTATAAAGCCGAAAGTGTTGGACTTGCTGCGGACAATTATAAAAATAACGCCGCAAGTAACAAAGGAGAAAGCAAGTGTGCGCTCGATGACATTCAGGGAGCCTTAGCTAAACTTCCTTATGAATACTACTATCCGTTTATCAAGTATTTTGAAGGTTATAAATACCATGAGATTGCTGCAGAATTGAACATTCCTATAGGCACAGTAAAAACCAGGATCCATTGTGCCAGAATGGTGCTGAAAAAAAATCTGAAGATGTACCACGCGGAGTTCTTAAAAAATTAAAGGGTATTTTATGTACCTGTTTCCAAACGCGGTGCGCCAACGGGTTTGGATTCTGTTTTTAAAGCCTAAACAATATCGGTTCTAAGCTGTTCCTGTAGGCAATATGGCTTTAAAAAGAAATATCTTTGAAAATTATTATTCCGGAACAAGTGGCTTGCTGCTACCTGTCCGGAATAAACTTTTTTATCCGGAAGCATACAGGGACAAAAGCCGGCTATGTTTTTATGGTTCTTTAATGAACAGCCTTGAGGTGAACAGCTCTTTTTATAAAGTGCCAAAAGCCGCTACGGTAGCGAAATGGGCAAATGAAGTGCCAGAGGATTTCAGGTTTACTTTTAAACTTCACAGGGGCATCAGCCACAATAAATACCTGGCATTTGATCCTGAAGCGGTAAAACACTTTATGGAAGTAATTGATCAGGCAGGTGATAAAAAAGGATGTTTGCTGGTACAGTTTCCACCCAGTGTAAGAATAAGTGAATTGCGGCAAATGGCCTTGCTGATGGATGTACTGCGAACCGCCGATCCGGAAAACAAATGGAATATTGCATTGGAATTCAGACATCTGTCACTTTACCGGGAGGAGGTGTACAGGCTGCTCCATGAGCACGGTATGGGCATGGTACTACAGGATAAGCCACCCGCGGTTACACCGATGCTGGAAACATCACTTTCTTTTATTTACTTGCGCTTTCATGGGCCCGACGGAAACTACGGAGGAAGTTACGAAGATGAAATACTTGACGAATATGCCGGGTACATCAGGAACTGGTTACGTGAAGGTAAAACTGTGTTCAGTTATTTTAATAATACCATGGGCAATGCAATAGCAAACTTATTTACGCTGAAAGATATGGTATTAAGCTGAAGGAAGTTTAATCTTTCAACTTTAATTTCAATAAAAATATTAGCTTTAAATATTCAATAAGATTTACAATACTTTTTGGTGTATAATAGGGGATTTAAATAAAATGAACAAGATTTATTGCATAATATGAATGAGGAGTTGCAGGGCGATCAAAAACTAAATAAACTGAGACTTGCCGAACTTGCCGAGAAGCAGGCACAATTGGCAGCCATTGTTAATTCATCCGACGATATCATTGTGAGTAAAACGCTGGAAGGTATAATTACAAGCTGGAATCCTACTGCCGAAAGGGTATTTGGTTACCAGGAAAGAGAAGCAGTGGGACGGCACATTTCTATCATTATTCCCCCTGACCGTTTAGCGGAGGAAGATTATATCATTTCCCAGATCAGAAATGGAAAAAAAATAGATCATTTTGAAACTGTCCGGATAGGCAAAGATGGAAAAACGGTACAGTTGTCGATAACCGTATCGCCCGTTATTGACGAGAGCGGCAAAATTATCGGGGCCTCTAAAATCGCACGCGACATCAGCGCGCAGGTCACATCGCAGAATGCTGCCAGAAAATATACAGAGCGCCTGGAGATCATGAATATGGTGATGAGTTCCATTTCAGAGGAGCTGGACCTGAATAAGATATTACAAAAGGTTACCGATGCGACCACCAACCTTACAGGTGCCAGGTTCGGTGCTTTCTTTTACAATAAGATCGATGAAGAAGGTGAATCCTACATGCTTTATACCCTGTCCGGGGCCCCGCGGGACGCATTCGATAAGTTTGGAATGCCCAGAAATACGGCTGTTTTCCATCCTACTTTTTCTGGTGAACGCGTAGTACGGGTGGACGACATCACAAAAGACCCTCGGTATGGCCAGAACTCTCCTCACTTTGGCATGCCAAAAGGCCATTTACCTGTTGTGAGTTACCTGGCTGTGCCTGTGATATCCAGATCGGGTAAAGTAATAGGTGGATTGTTCTTTGGGCATCCGGACCATGGAAGATTTACAGAAGAACATGAAATATTGGTAACCTCTATAGCAGCACAGGCTGCCATAAGCCTGGACAATGCAAAGTTGCTGGAAGAGGTTATGGCCCTGAACGACAAAAAGGATGAGTTTATCGGACTGGCCAGCCATGAACTTAAAACCCCACTGGCCAGTATCAATGGTTACCTTCAGATCTTGGGCCGACGGATTGCAGGTACCGAGCATCAGCTGTTTCTGGATAAGGCATTGCACCAGGTTTCCAGACTGACTACGCTTGTTAACGATTTGCTGGACATTTCTAAAATTGAGGCTGGCAAGCTGAAATTAAGAATAGACGCTTTTGACCTGAAAAAGATTATTGAAGAAGCGATTGAGTTGATCCAGCAAAGTGTTTCGGCACATACCATAACGTTTAAAAGCAATGTGGAACAGTGTCTTGTAAATGGTGATGCCCAGCGGGTGGAACAGGTGGTAATTAACCTCTTGTCTAATGCCATAAAATATTCCCCTTTGGCCAATCGCGTTGAAGTAGAGCTCAGACGCGAGGCCGAAAAGGTAGTGGTGTCTGTAAAAGATTTCGGTCCGGGCATCCCAAAAGATAAGCTAAAAAGTATTTTTACAAGGTTTTACCGTGTAGACGAAGCTGCACCTAATATTTCGGGATTAGGAATAGGACTATACCTGGCCAATGAAATTATCATCCGCCATTCCGGGGAAATATGGAGCGAAAGTGAAGTTGGAAAGGGAAGCACTTTTTATTTCACCATACCTGTGAACATAACATGATCATCAGGAAGGTATGGTAAGCTGTACCCTTGTTCCGGGATTTGCAGGAGAAATGTCGAGCACACCCCTTAGCAGTTCCACGTGTTGCCTGATGGTGTGCAAGCCAATGCCATAGGAAATCTTCTTTGCATCAAAGCCCTTTCCATTATCGCTTACCTCAACGGTATACTGCTTCGCATCGTAATTGATGCTAACGGTTACTTTATTTGCGTTGGCATGTTTAATGATATTGACAAGCAATTCCTGAACGCCGCGGTAGATGACAATTTCAATGTACTGTTCCATAAGTTCAGGCAGGTTATGGAATAAACAACGAATATCCAGCACGCCCTTAAATTGTTTGCATATATCTTCAATGGCAGCCTTAAAGCCAAAGTCTTGCAGTACATTGGGCATTAATTCATGAGAAATATCTCTGGACTCCCTGATGGCCTGTTGCAGAAGTGACATGGTCATCTGCCTGATTTCATCATGTTGGGCTGTCCAGGTTTCACCTTTTTTCAGATTAAGCTGGTTAAAATTGAGCAATGCCCCGAACAGAATTTGCCCAAGACCATTGTGCAGGTTTTCTGCAATCCGGCGGCGCTCTTTTTCCTGGGCGTTTAGGGTAGCTTTGAGCAGTTCCCTGCGGTGTTTCTGCTTTTTTTCGACTTCCTGTGCTTTGAGCAGGTTCTCGGCAGCTTTTTTCCGTTCGCTAACGTCATTAAAAAGAACAGCCACATGATAATCCTCGGGCGCATCAATGCGGAAAGCATAGACGTCGTACCAGCGGCCTAAGGCAGCTGCATATTCTTCAAAATGTTTAGACATTCCGGTTTTTGCAACTTCTCCATATATTTCGTACCAGTGATTTTCATGTTCAGGTAACATGGTCCGCACTGTCTTTCCGACTGCATTTTTGAGGCCTGTTTGTGCTTCAAATGCTTTATTCATCTCCAGAAAACGGTAATCTACGGGCTCATCTGCTTCATTGAAAATCATTTGAATGGTACAAAAACCCTGCTCAATCGAGTTGAATAGCCAGACATATTTGTCGGCAGCCTTTTTGGCCAGTTTATCTTTTATGTTCAGCAGTTCCTGTTCCGCTCTTTTTTCGGTAGTGATGTCGCGTGTGGTCATGATAATGCCGTCTTCATACTTCACCAGTGCCTGGTAAAACCAGGCATCGCCAAAATGTTCATAGGGATAATGATGTTCATGCTTATAGGAGATGCCAGTTTCAGTAACTTGAACCATTTTATCAAAAATCCCACTTACAATTACTCCAGGGCTTAAAGTGGTCAGGCGTTTGCCTACAACATCCCCATTTTGCCTAACGCCCTGTGTGTTGTTTAGAATCCACACAAAGTCAATGATGTTTCCTTTTTCATTTCTTACTGCTTCAAACACCTGGATAACGTCTAATGAGCTATCGACCACCGATTGGAAAAACTCAAGTCCAGACCTGGCTTTCAGCTCTGTGTTCTTGATATGGGTAATATCGATAGTAGAAGTTGCTACCCCATCGTTCAGTTTTACGACCGACTGGTAAAACCAGCCCTTAAACTGTTCATGAGCATAATGTCTTTCTGATGCATCAGGAATGCCGGTTTCGGTTACCTGTTTAAAAGTATCGAATATCCCTTCTTCAATTACACCCGGATTTAAACTGAGCAGACTCTTGCCCAGCACATCCCCATATAGCTTTTCTGAAGCGGGGTTGTTTAAGATCCATTTAAAATCAATAATGGCGCCTTCGTTGTCGCGTACAGCTTCAAATACCTGGATCATAGCAGCAGAGCTGTCCATGGCAGATTGTAATAATTTTTGCTTCATTGGGGTGTTTGGTTATGCGCTGTCCAAATCAAATCTTCTGTGCGATAGCCTGAATTTTTTGCTGGCGAAAGGTAATCTTTTTGATGGATTTTTTTTTGGGCTTTGGTTCATAATATTTTCAAAAGGCAATTGAATGGTGATGTATAGCGTGCTGCTTAAACAATCCTGACTGAAAATTTGTTTTTAATGTTGGCTTTACTATCGTTTACAAATGTCATATCACCTTATTATGGATGTTGGTTTATCAAATAATTTAAAACAAGGTATACTTTCAGAAGCGGGATTAAAGGCGGTAACTTCTAAGGATTGCAGGCGGCTAGCTGCCAAGATCAGCGCTGCTACAAACAGGCATATTAGTGTAACCACCATCAAGCGGGTATTTGGCTTTGCCGAAACCAAGCATCACTTTTCTAAGTATACAATAGCCGCACTTCAGGAATATGTAAAAGGTGATGAAGAATGGAAAGATAAAATTTTTTTTAAGTGGCTGCAAGACTCGTATATTGTAGCCAAATCTCCCTATAAAATGGACATCCTGTCGTTTATCACAGATGACCGCTCTTGTATTGATGAACTAAATGAGGGCGAACCTTATTTACATCCTGAACATTTGGTGATAACGGCCTTGAAAATGATGTTACATGATAACCTTAGCGAAGTGGCCATCTGCAAAAAGGGCAAATATATTGGGCGTATTTATGCCAATGAACTGCAGCGTTTTGTATATGCGGGTGATCAGCTGGTTTATCACCGGCTTAATTTTGATCTGGTAACTGCAATTACGGTTATGCAAAGGGAAGGGTTGTAAAAATACTTCAATTTTTTTATGGAATCCTAATGGTATCAGCATTCGCTTTTTGAATTTTAAGCTTTTCGGCTTCTTCTTCTGCCGTGATTTTTCCTTTTTTAAGATCAATGCGGATGATATTGTATAAACTCATGTACAGGTTAGCCATCCACACAATGGTAAAGCCAGCTATGACATAGCCTATCCAATTTTTATAAAGTAATTTATAATCGGTTACCAGGAGCAAAAGCAGGGTTACGTAGTGGCTGAAACAATATTCGCAGGTAAAGACATAAAAGAATTTTCGTTTCAACAGGGCATTGCAGGATTTTGATTTTGCGACGCAGTATTCCCGCGGCTCTTTAAATATTTCTTCTTTGGTAACTGTCCAGGATATACAGGCAACCACTATTGCCAGGATAAAGAACCAATAAGGGTGGCTTTCCATAGTATTACCTGCTTAATTCCATTAATTATATTTCGAACTGGTTAGCCGGTCGGGAGAGTGCTTTTGAAGCAATAGTTTTATCCTTTCCCCAATCCCAGTCTACTTTGAAGTCTTCGTCTGGATGAAAATAGTATTTAGGACCATTGGTCGGTGTGGCATCGGCTTTTGGTTTAGCATTTTCCTTTTGTTTAACATTAAATGATTTCATGGTAAAATGAGTTTTTGGATTAAAGGGTTATAAGTTTATGATATAACATAATAACAATTTTAATTAGGCTCAGTTTGACGTATATATACGTGTTTTTAATATGAAATATACGAGATAAAAACTTTGCAACTGCCAGTGGCAGCTTATTTTTATGGAAGAAGAACAAATGACAAGTCAGATTGTTCTAATGCTAAGTTAGTTTTAGAGAATAGTGGGCGAGTGATTGGATGGTCATATGCTGCTATTGAATATGTGTAATTTTTAATTTTCTTTGTTTAGCCTGTTGCTGTAGTAACAGGCTAAATGTTTTTATAGCCTACCATCAGTTCGGCTCTTTTACGCGGATACGGGATTGCAATGAATAAAAATTTAGCTTTTACTTTTCAAAGGGTACACCAGTTCCCTTTTTGCTTCATTGACCACAAAGAAACTTTGTAACGAACCGACATTGGGCAGCTTGGTTAGCTTTTCTACAATAAAACGGTTATATTCTGTCATATCGTTTACTGCGATTTTAAGCATAAAATCGCATGTGCCTGTGGTATTGTAACATTCGAGCACTTCGGTAAATTGTATAACTGCAGTTTGAAAGGCGTTTATGGCTTCGCCCCGATGATCACTCAATTGTACCTGGGTAAAACTGAGCCAGATATCTGCAAACTTTTTCTGATTGATGAGGGTGAAGCTACCCAATATAAAGCCTTGTTCTTTTAGCCGGTTTACACGTTGAAACACGCTACTGATGCTTTTGTGCAGCATTGCACTAAGCTGTTTGTTACTTAGCCGGGCATCTTTTTGGAGCAGACGTAAAATGTCGATATCCGTTTGGTCCAGTTGATTTGTTTGCATACAGTAATGGCTTAGCTCCTTACCTGCAAATAAAAGAATTTTCTTGCAAAGCAACTGAATATCAAATATAATTTTGAAAACCATGTTGTTGTAAGGTTAAATCGGAATTTAGTTTTGTTTAATGTGGCTTAAACCGAAAAATTTGCGTAAATGAAGAAATGTATACCGTTATAATACAGGCTTTAATGAAATTTGCGCGGGAGACAATACATGAGACAACTCATCATTAGCCAAACAGTTACCAACAGAACAGCTACGCTGGATAAATACCTGTATGAATTATCGAAGTCCGAACTACTAAATGCAGAAGACGAGGTTGCCTTGGCTAAAAGAATACAACAGGGAGATGAAGCAGCATTGGAACGCCTGGTTAAAGCCAACCTTCGCTTTGTGATCTCAGTAGCCAAAAAATATGCCCCATCAGGCATAGGACTGGAAGATATGATTGAAGAAGGCAATCTGGGCTTGATCAAAGCTGCCCGAACTTTTGATCCTACGCGTGGCTTTAAGTTTATTTCGTATGCTGTGTGGTGGATCAGGCAGGCTATTATGCATTATATAGCCGATAAGAACCGAATCATCAGGCTGCCCGGTAACCAGATTGTTGGCATTGCAGCTTACAAAAAGGCAAATGAGTTGCTGGAGCAACAGCTGGAGCGTGAACCTCTGCCAGACGAACTGGCCGCGCATATGGAGCAGCCTTTAGATAAGGTAACGGAATATATGAAATTTGCTGCCTATACTTTTTCGTTGGATAAAGTAATGGGCGATGAAGACAACAGCACATTGCTGGATGTATTGCAAGATGCAAGTACAGCAGCTGCTGATTCCAGTCTGGTAAATGAATCGCTCCGTACAGAGCTCAGCATCTTGGTTAGCAGGTTGCCCGGCAGAAGCGGGCAGGTGCTTAAACTGCATTATGGACTGGATGGCACTGCACCATTAAGCATGGAAGATATTGCTGTAGTAATGAAGCTAGGCAAAGAAAGGGTAAGGCAGCTGCACGCAAAGGGCATTGACACTTTAAAGTACAAGGCACCCGAAAGTCTACGCGATTATTTGTAGCTGATGGTGCAGGCTTAACACAAAGCACTGCTTTATTTCCCGGTTTCCATATCCGGGGCATCAACTGGCTTGGACTCGGGAGAGCCTTTTTGTCTCAGGTAAATCGTCAGGAATACAATAGAAGCTACAGAAAGGAACTCGCTCTGCCAGTTTTGAAAGGTCTCGAACCAGAATTCTGCTTGTCCCAGGTAAGCTATTACGCTTTCTTTTGGGAGACGTTTGGCAAGTAGTTCGACATTATGGTTTTGCCAGCTGCCATACAGGTGCAAGCTCCAGCTCGCCAGGAACAGGATCCCAAAGCAAATGGAAAGTGAATTGCTGTACACCTTTAGTATCCATCCGCCTTTTCGTACGGGCCAGGGTGCATTTTTGGATGGCTTTGGTTCCCTGTCTACCTCTTCAGGCTCATCCAGACTTTTAGACTCTGCCGAGCCAATCTGGCGCAGAGACACTGTTAGTAATACATATAAGGCCATTTGCAGGAATTCGCTTTCGAAGTTTTCGAAGGTGGCAGAAATGAAATGCCCGCTTTGCAGGTAAGTTATTAGGCCGATTTCCGTTACGTGGTCTTCCTGGAGATCCTGATTGTGTTTTTTCCAGCCGGTTAGTGCCTGGGCGGCCAGGGTTACGATAAAAAGAGTCAGGAATACGATGGTTAGCCCGTTTCTGTAAAAATAGCTGTGTTTTTTTGATGTATTCATAAAAAGCTTAAGCTGGCTGCTGGTTAATAACCAACAGTATTAAACTTTGTTTAAACTTTTTACATGAAACTTATTAGGCGGAATCGTATCTTCTGCTTTAGGTGGTCTGTCTGGTATTAGCTTACCGTTTTTAAGGTTTTTGGAGAGAAACTTTGCCATCTCCAGGTTTCTGCGCAAGCTACGCAAATGCTTTTTTGCTATGCTTACAAGAGCCGTATCGCTGGAGAGAATTACTTTTTCATAGCGGTTTATGATTTGCTGATGGTTATTGATAGAAGTAAGCAGATATATACTGTTAATGTCTGAATTTGTTTTTTTTGCGAACATCATTTCCCGGATCTTCAGGGGCACAGATGCTGAATCGGCAAGTGTAACTTTCGCCGGCCCGGCAAAAGCCTGCAGATCCTTATGGGCAAGTATGCACATATCAATGGTTTTAACTGCATATTCCCTGATCCTGGATTGCTGAGTCTTTGTTTTTATTTGTTTGGACAGATTGAGCTCCCAGGCATAGTCCATTGAAACTTTTTGCAGAAAATGGCCAATATTCAGTGTATCCTGAACAGAGATCCGCTTATTTGCAACATGGAAATTTGCTGTTGCGAAAGAGGAGGCGATTAATACGCATACTGAACAAATAAGCAGAATACGAAATTTTAAATTTTTCATGTTTAAGTTTGTTATACCAAATGCAATGATGTAAACAATTCAAATGCTTTTCTGGTTTGGAAATAGAGGTTAAAGAACTGTTTTTATTAGCCTCCAGGTAGATTCGGCCTAATAGTGCGTGTGAAATTATAAAGGTATTTTTATATACCAGTTTTAGGCCTGGACAGGCACACATTTTGCAGCCATTAAATAAACGAATTATGAAAAAAACACTTGCGTTAATCAACGGCATGGCCTTAATTATTACCATTGCAGTTAATTATTTATCAAATACCGGACTGTTAAATGGCAATACCATGAAAATGGTGTCAGACAAATATTTCAATTACTTCACTCCGGCCGGTTTTGCTTTTTCTATCTGGGGGTTTATCTATGTTGGCTTGATTGCCTTTGTGGTTTATACAGGGCGTTATGCTTTTAAAAAAAACAATGACGATCCGGTACTTACGAAAATTGGATGGTGGTTTGTGCTTTCCTGTTGTGCAAATTCACTATGGGTTGTTTCCTGGTTATATGAATATACCGCCTTATCTGTTTTAATAATGGTTGTCATCCTTATTTCCTTAGGAAAGATTGTTGTGAATACCAGAATGGAGTTGGATAGACATCCTTTTAAAAGGTATTTTTTTGTCTTTTTGCCATTTGCTATATATTTTGGATGGATTTCTGTGGCGCTTATCGCTAATATAGCTGCTTTCCTTACAAAAATTGGTTGGAGTGGATGGGGAATCTCTGCTGCAGGCTGGACAATGATTATGATTTGCATAGCAGGCCTGGTAAATATAGTTATGGTCAGGACGAGAAATATGCGTGAATACGCAGCTGTAGGTATCTGGGCCTTACTGGCCATTTCTGTTTCAAATGTCAATAATAACGGGCCCAAATCAATTATTTACACTTGTTATGTGGTAGCTGCAATCCTGCTTGTTTTTATTATTCTAAGTGCTTTTAAAAATCGTTATCGGTCTATTGAAGAAATGTAGAAAAGGATTATGATTACGTTCCATCTGAGCCTGTAAATATTTAAAATGAAACTTAATGTTACCTAATCTGTTGTGGTGGGGTAAATACCTTGAACTGATATAAGTGATTATGCAGTACACCTGTACCAATATTACTGCCCTTATGAATATCTTCAAATCAAACGGTTACAGGACTACAAAAACAGAGCTGTTGATGATGCAAAGGCAGTAAACGCGTTGGATGTACAGATGAATAGCATATGGTATAAGAATCGGGACAAGTTCATTTTTGAACTCATCCCGACTTGTTAACCTTCATATAAGCTATTACAATTGATTTTGTAAAAGGTTTGAAATTTATTTATTCAGCTGCCGCCTGCTCATTGATTGAGCTGACCGCAATCTCGGTAAGGGCAACATCGGTTGCTTTTTCATTATCAAGAGTAAATTGCAAAAGTTCAGCAACATCGGTATGCCCCATGTTTTGGGCAAAGACTATCAATGTGCCGTAGGTAGCGATTTCATAATGCTCTACTTTCTGGGCAGCAAGGATTAGCCCCGCATCACGGATCATGGTATCAGCTTCGGTATCTTCAATAACACCTTCGGCTTCTTTAACCAATCCTTCCATGGCATCACATTTTTTGCCTTGGGCTTTCTCATCCAGCAGTTGAAAAACCTGCTCCAGGGTTGCAATGTGGTTATTCGTTTCTTCGGTATGTTTTTCAAATGCGGCTGCCAGTTCAGTACTTGTGGCAGCTTTTTTCATTTTTGGGAGGGCTTTTGATAGGTGTTTTTCTGCCCAGTAGATGTCTTTTAGTTCATCTACAAAGAAATCATGAAATTCTGAATTTTCCATTTTCCCGGTTTTGGACTTTTTGTTTGATTTTGCGGCGGTCTTTGCGCCTGTTTTTGTTGTGGTAGCCATGATTTTTTTTTAAGAATGTTCCTGAATTAATATTTGTTATTACTATTAATTTAACACCTCCTTTTGCAGCTAAGTTTTTGCAATTGGAAATACCAGTATTTAATCTTTCGGGCCAGTATTAAATGCGTATTAATCCTTATGAAACAGGTGTTTATACCAAGCCATGGTTTTTGGATCTTATTATAGCTACCTAAACCATAAAGGTGGGTCTGGTTCAGGGGATACCCATAAAAAAAGCAACGACATCCATCGTTGCTCCTTTATCAACTAAACCTAAACTTTATAAATACTAACCAAATATTTATGCAGCAAAGCTAAAACAGGCTCATTAAATCCACGTTAAATATTTATGATGTGTTAGACGCAAATGGAAACATTTCCCCTGTTTTAAAACGTGTAACCCAGCGTTAGCGCAAATCCTCTGTTTTTGGCTTTATCCTGGTTTTGATCTTCTTTGGCAGCAGATTGAAAGTCCATCATGTATCGTCCGTTGATATTGATGTTGGGAGTGATACTATAACCTACACCAATAACGCCACCAGCTACAGATTTCCTTAAATTATCGGTGTCTGTTGTAGAGGTAACTTCGTTGCCATTGGCTTTTACCACTGTTTTTTGCGACAACAGGAAAGAGGCCTGAGGACCGGCAAATAGGGTAAACTCTGGTGATGGCCTATAGCCTATAAGTACCGGTATGTCAAGATAGTTCAGCGTTGAATTGATTTCACCGGTTGTTTCACCAACAGTCTCTTTTAATTTAAAGCCTTTTTGGGTAAATGTTGCTTCGGGTAAGAATGCGAATCCGCCACCCATTGGCAAATCCGCGTAAATGCCGGCCTGGAAACCTGCCTTATGATCGGTACTGTATTCCTGCCCTAGAAATGAATATTTGCCAATGTTGGTTAAAGTAGCGCCGGCTTTAATACCAAATCTCATCTGATCGTTTGCAGTTGCCTGTGTAGTTTGCGCAGTTGCCTTAAAGCTCAAACTGCCCGCAGTTAAGCCCAATACTATAATGAATAATCTTTTCATAATTCTGTTTTTTAATTAGGTAAAATCACAGAGGTATTGTAATAACCATGCCAGTATTGACAGTTTGCAGGGCTTACCGTGTGGTGTTTTTTGTTATAAGTGCTTGTTTTTTAGTGTTTTTGCTGTGATTTTTGGTCTGGATCATTTAGCAGCAAGCCGTAGTGTTTTATGTGTATTCAATCTGGTACACCCCTAAATTGTTAAGTCATGATGAAAAGTGCCCGGTTTGGTTTACTGCTGATCTGACCCCAGGGTGTTTTCTGCTTTTGAAGGTGGGTTCATACAAGGAATGTAAAAACATTTTAGAAAGATATGTTGTTTTAAATGTGCTTGTAAAACCAATGTTTATGAAAACTTTAGAAAATTATCAGCAGCACGCAATGGGCCATAAAGAACAAACAGTAATCATGGATTCGGCATTAACGGCTGAAACAGACGAATTAAATCTGGATTTATTAGCTGTCGGCTTTGCTGGTCCGGAAGACGAGGATGAGGACGATGATGATGATTTCCCTTCCAGGGAAGATATTGAATATGAAGACGATGACCAGGATTTGGATAAGGAGGTTGAGGATCCTGACTTTAATAATGACGACGAAGAGGAAGAGTTCTATTAAAGCGGCATAGGTTTTGGGTAAGCATAATTGCATACCTGCATTTATATGGAACCAAACTTAAACCTTCGCCTGAATTTATTGGACAATTACAGTCTGAGTACAAAATTTCCCCTGAGTATATGGAGCCGTTTACTATGGCTTGTTGCCGGGGATGAACTTATTTTCATTCACTCGGGGTCAGAATTTGAGACACAACAGTTTAGCGGCGCCGGCTGGGCTTTGGAATTTAACCAGCTTTTTGTGGTAGGTTTTGTGGAACGTTATCCCGATGTGTACAACAATGTGCTGATGACCAAAAGGATAAGCAATGTGAGCATGTCTTTAAGCGCCAAATTAAGGACAGAAATGAATGACCTGGCCATTTTGCTAAGGCATGCTCAGGAAAAGGAACAATCGGAACTCTATTTGCAAGCTTACGCCGACCTGATTTTACTGAATGCCAATCAGGCCTATGCAAAACAGAACGGAAGCGCTTAACATTTTTGCGATAGACTTGATGTAAAACTTTTTAATCCTTTACCTGTTTCTTTTTTTAAATTAAAGAAGACAGCTATGGAAAAACAGAAAAAGCAAAAACCGCCTCAAAAGCCTGATACTAAATATCCCGTTCCGCCTTTTCCTAAACAAAAGCAAACACCGCCAGGAAAAGAACAAAAAATGAAGCCTTTGGCCGATCATGGGGAAGAAAGCTATAAAGGTTCCGGAAAACTTACAGGTAAAAAGGCCATCATTACTGGTGGAGATTCTGGCATTGGGAAGGCTATTGCCATTGCTTTTGCGCGTGAAGGTGCAGACGTACTAATTAGCTACCTGAGCGATGATGAAACAAAAGATGCACAGGACTCCGCCAGGTATGTAGAAGAAGCTGGTCAAAAGGCAGTTTTGGTAAAAGGCGATATCAGAAAAGAAGGCCATTGCAAGAAAATCATAGAAAAAGCCGTAAAGGAATTTGGACAAATAGATATTTTGGTAAACAACGCCGCCTTTCAGATGGCCCGGAAAGATTTAGCCGACATCCCAGGTGAGGAATGGGTAAAAACGTTTGAAACCAATATCCATTCCATGTTCTATTTGAGCAAAGCGGCTGAACCTTATATGAAAAAAGGAAGCAATATTATTAATACCACCTCGGTAAATGCTTATAACCCAAGTGCTGTGCTGCTGCCCTATGCAGCCACGAAAGGTGCCATTCAAAATTTTACGGCCAATTTAAGCCAGATTTTATTAACTGCAGGCAAAGGCATAAGGGTTAACGCGGTTGCACCCGGTCCGATCTGGACGCCACTTATCCCCTCAACCATGCCCGATCCGGAAAAATTCGGCATGGATACACCAATGGGCAGGCCCGGGCAGCCTGTAGAAGTGGCTCCTGCCTATGTTTTCCTGGCATCTGATGACGCTAGCTATATTTCAGGGGCTACCATTCCAGTTGCTGGCGGAAGGATTACGATTTAAATACCCAAATGCATGCCTTCTTCAGTTATCAGGTATTTCGACTATAACAAGGAATCGCATACCCTCAAAATCATTTTTGTGACGGGTATAGAATATCATTATAAAAATGTGCCTGAAAGGGTTTTTCAAATGCTGAGGGCTGCTGGTTCGAAAGGGCGTTATTTCAACCACTATATCAAAGATAAGTTCAAGTTTAAAAAAGTAGGGGTTTAAGGTCAGGCCGTAAAAACGCCACCTGCAAAAAGAAATGGCTTAATTCAAACCAATTCAGGAGGAACTTTGTTTTGAAAGCCAAATAACTAATACGTATTCTAATTTTACTACTATGGCAAAGTATTCAGAAAAAGCCTCAGAGAAGGTGGAAAAAACAATGCATGAAATGAAAGAGGGAAAACTTAAATCCGGGAGCGGTAAAAAAGTGACTTCTAAAAAGCAGGCCATTGCAATAGGCTTGTCAGAGGCAAGAAAAGAAGGGGCCAAGGTTCCAAAAAAGAAATCTTAAAATCGATTGGGGCTCCCCTCACCGCCATTTAAATTTTCGCTGCTTCTTCTATATCTTTGATGATAATTTTGCCCATTTTCATCATTGCATCCATTACACGTTTGGCTTTATCCGGATCACTACTTTGCAACAGATTGCTAAGAATTGTGGGAGAAACCTGCCAGGATAAGCCAAATTTGTCTTTTAACCATCCGCATTGTGATTCTTTACCGCCATTGGCCGTAAGGTTGGTCCAATAATAATCAATCTCTTCCTGTGTATTGGCTTCGATAGAAAAAGACACAGACTCGTTAAATTTGAACGTTGGGCCACCGTTTAACAATATGAATTCCTGATCTTCTATTTTTATATCTGCTGCCAATATCTCGCCACCAAAATGAGGTGCATCTTTTGGGTAATAACTGGTGCTGAGCACTTCTGATTTTTTAAATACCGAGGTGTAAAAATCGATTGCTTCTTTAACATTATGGTCTAACCATAAACAGGGTCTTATCTTTTTCATGATGATTTGATATATAGTTTATCCCTAAACAATCTTTCACCTAAAATTGTTTGGGGATGAATTTGGCCGGAACCGCACTCCATAAGTATTTTAATGTGCTTGGAAATGGCCGGGCGGCTGATTTCAAAATGCCATGCAACCGCATTGAGGTTGAGCGATTGATTGCTCAGCAGATCAATGATCTGGCGCCGTGTAGGATCTGTATGATTAAAAACCAAGCCGTTTTTAGATTGTTAATTAGTTCTAAAACATTAGTTTATGAGCCTGAAAAAATATAACGAAAAGCGTGACTTTAACAAAACCACCGAACCTAAGGCTGGCAAACCTGCTGCAAGTGGTAAGCTACAGTTTGTAATCCAGAAGCATGATGCTTCGCGCCTGCACTATGATTTCAGGCTGGAAATGGGAGGTGTGTTGAAAAGCTGGGCAGTACCCAAAGGCCCTTCTACTGATCCTAAAAACAAACGCCTGGCCATGATGGTAGAAGATCATCCTTTCGATTATAAGAGTTTTGAAGGTATTATTCCCCAAGGTGAATATGGGGGCGGAACAGTGATTGTATGGGATGAGGGCACCTATGAACCTATTGAGCAGATTAAGGGGAAAAAAGCCCAGGAGAAGCATCTTTTGCATCAGCTGCATACCGGGTCATTGAAAATTGTTTTACATGGCCAGAAGCTAAAAGGTGAATATGCATTGGTTAAAACCCATGGCATGGGCGAGAATGGCTGGCTGCTGATTAAACATAAGGATGAGTATGCTTCCACAGCTGACATCACCAAAAAAGATAAATCTGTGCTTTCTGAAAAGACCATAGCACAAATGGAAAACAGCAGTGAAAAGGTGTGGAAGAACGGGCATGAAGAAGACCTGATTAAACCGCTGCTTAAAAAGGGGAAAAAAGCAAAAATTCCCATAGGGATGAAACCTATGCTGGCCACGCTTGTGAATGAGCCTTTTGATGATCCGGAATGGATATATGAAGTGAAATGGGATGGCTACCGTGCTCTGGGCTTCTGCAAAAAGAACGGTGATGTGCAGTTGCTATCGCGCAACAATAAGCAGTTTAATGAAAAGTTCTATCCCATTTTTGAGTTGCTGCAAAGCTGGAAAATGGACATTGTTGTGGACGGTGAAATTCTTGTGATCAATGATAAGGGGGTTTCGAAGTTTGGCGATTTACAAAACTGGAGAAGTGAGGCGGATGGGGAACTGGTGTATTATGTGTTCGACCTGATTTGGTTTGATGGTAAAGACTATACACAGCTTCCCTTAATGGAACGGCAGAAAATCCTGGCTGCAGTTTTACCCCAAAATGATGACCGTATAAGGTTGAGCAAGGTATTTGAGGCCAAGGGGACTGAATTTTTTGAGGCTGCAACAAAAATGGGCCTGGAAGGGATTATCGCTAAAAAAGCAAACAGTTTATATGCAAAAAATGCCCGTTCAGCTGAATGGCTGAAAATTAAAGTAAACCAGCGCCAGGAAGTGGTAATTGCTGGTTTTACAAAAAACGAAGGAACCTCCAAAAAGTTTAGTTCATTGCTGCTGGGCATTTATGAGAACGGGAATTTGCAGTATGTAGGCAAGGTAGGAACCGGTTTTAACGATAAGGCCCAGCGGGAAATGATGGCCCAGTTTGAACCGCTGATTATCAACAAAAGCCCTTTTCCGGAAGTACCGGATGTGAACAAACCTTCACGGTTTCGCCCTAACCCGCCTAAAGCCAAGGCAACATGGCTTAAACCGGAACTGGTCTGCGAAGTGAGCTTTGCCGAGGTAACCAGCGACGGTGTTTTCCGTCATCCTTCTTTTGAGGGGATGCGAACAGATAAGAAAGCCAAAGATGTGCTGAGGGAGGCCCCGGTTGAAACCAAAGCAATTGTTGAATCGGAACTGCCTGATGAGCACGAAACTCAGCCGGTGCAGAAAGACCGGCATGCTGGGGCAATCAGGCCGCCGAAAGCTACCGGGCGCAAAACCTTACTGAACCCTAAAGACGAAACCCAGGTGCGTAAAATAAACGGTCATGAATTGAAATTTACGCATTTGAGCAAACTTTACTGGCCGGAAGATAAGGTGAGCAAACGCGATATGTTTAATTATTATTACCAGGTAGCTGGCTACATTTTGCCCTACCTGAAAGACCGGCCGATGTCCTTGAACCGATTTCCGGGCGGTATACATTCCAAAGGTTTTTACCAGAAAGATGTGAAAGGTAAGGCTCCGGACTGGGCAGAGACTTTTCCTTACACCACAGGCGATGGGGAGGAAAAGGAGTATTTGCTGGGAAATAATGAAGCTGCTTTGCTTTGGATGGCCTCTTTAGGTTGTATTGAAATGAACCCCTGGTTTTCAAGAAGACAATCTCCCGACAACCCGGATTATTGCGTGATAGACCTTGACCCCGACAAGAACACCTTTGACCAGGTTATTGAAGTGGCCAGGATGGTAAAGGAGGTGCTTGACCAGATGGGCGTACCTTGTTATGTCAAGACTTCCGGATCAACAGGTATGCATGTGTATATCCCCCTGGGTGCTAAATACACTTACGACCAGTCGCAGATGTTTGCTAAAATTATTGTGAACCTGGTACACCAGCAGGTGCCGGAGTTTACCAGCCTGGAAAGAATGGTGGATAGCCGTAAGGGGAAGATGTACCTGGATTTTCTGCAGAACAGGCCTGGCGCTACTATTGCAGGGCCATATTCTTTACGCCCTAAGCCGGGCGCTACGGTATCTATGCCGCTGGACTGGGACGAAGTAAAGCCCGGGATGAAAATGATGGACTTTACAATTTTTAATGCGCTGGACCGGCTTAAAGAAACAGGCGATCTTTTTAAAGGGGTGCTGGGCAAAGGCATTGACCTTACCAAGGCGATCAATAAGGCCAAAGCCGTGTTTGGGTGACCTACAAAGCGCTATTGATTTTTAGAAGCGAGATAAAAAAGAGTAGATTTAAGCCTCAATTTATCCGATATGGCAAAACATTTTACGCCTACTGATCTTGCAGCTTTTGTGTACGCTGAGTTACAGCGCTCGAAAATAAAGGAAGAAAAACCCAGCGAGGCTATTTTAAAGGAGTTGTTTAATACTTTATATTATACCAGCCTGCAAACAGAAGAGGGGCAGTACATCAAAGTTACCGTTACCTTATTGGATCATCGATCTATAGAAAGAGATGAACCGGTACAGCACGATAACTGGAATTTCTTTGCTTTTGAGCAGCCGATAGAATTTTCTATAAAAAATCTGGTTAAGCTCTCTAAAGCTGCAGACCCCTGGAGTTCTACGCTGTCTGTTCATTATGATGAAAATCATAAGCTTTTTATTTATGGAATGATTGACCAGACCTATCATTACCAGAGTTACCTGAATTATGAACAGGACGATAAACCACCTTATCCGGGTATAATTCAGACCATGATCAATGGTATCGGGATCCTAAATGTAATGCTGGATTATCATCCGGTAGCCACGCTGAACCAGAATTCCCTGGTTAAATTATATCCGAATGTGTTTGAATATGGGCCGGTTTCAGATTTCATCCGAAAGAAAACGATATACAGTAAATCTTTTATTGAAAAGAAAGTAGGGCATGACCTAAGTGCTGATGATGCGGCTGTATACAATGACATCATATTTGAGTATGTGATCCAGTCCATTAGCCGGATTTTGCTTAAAATAAAAACTTACCATCATGGGGGCGCGATATTGATAACAAAAGATTTTGTAAGCGATCTGACTACCAAATACCAATTGGAATATAACCGGATTGAATCGGCAATTTTACATATTCTGACCAGTGTAACGGATAACGATTTGCTGTTGGACGAGATCAAAATGTATAAACGGAAGAAACGCGACATTCCTTCAGTGCTCCACGACGAGTTTAATGAGAACGCACTGGAAATTGAAGACAGCTATAATGAGCTGATTGGTGCTGTACGCTTTGTATCTTCTTTAAGCTGTGTAGATGGTTTGGTAGTTTTGTCGCCTCATTTAAATGTGCATGGATTTGGAGCAGTTATCAATGAGAAAGAATTGCCACCTTACGTTTTCCTGAACAGATCCTCCAAACTTTCAGTGAACAAGGTGAGGATAGACCCAAAGCATTTCGGCACAAGGCACCAGTCGATGTTTTCTTATTGCTATAAACATCCTGAAAGCCTTGGTTTTGTGGTGTCACAGGATGGAGAAATCAGGGCGATCAAAAACGTAGGTGGCGAGGTGATGATGTGGGAAAACATTAAAGTTTACCAATTTGAAAGAAGCAGCAAAATGCCCAAACTGCCGCCAAGGAAGTAATGGGCATTACAGCAGCTATTCTTTAACGGACCGTAAATTAGGCTTAAATAGATAAAAACTGAGGATGGCCAGTATCCAGACACCAGTTCCGCTGAATAGGGTGAGCAGTTCAAAACCATAGCTGAGTGCTGCCTGGCCCTCGTTGCCAAAGCCATTATTGCCTGCTGCTATTTTTTCGGCCAGCTCTTGGAGCTGGCTGGCATTGAAACTGCTTTCTAAAGTTGCTTTTAAATGTGTGGTAATACCTTTACTTAATACCAGCCCCATTAGAGCGATGTTGATTGCAAGTGTGATGAGCCTGGCACTCATGTCTATCCCGGATGCCATTCCTGCACGGTCAGCGCTAACCGATCCGGTGGTGGTATTGGTTACTGGCGTATTGCAGAAGCCCAGGCCAATGCCAGACAGAAGGGTCCCTGGAAGCATGCTCAGCCATCCTGGATGTTCAGCCCTGATGCCCAGCCACATGAATATAAAACCAAGGCCAATGCTGAATAAACCAAATGGAATAACAATGCCCGGTTGGTATTTTAGTAACAGGCGTTCTGCCAAAGGCGGAACTACCAGCGTGGGTAGGGTGTAAGCCAGGAGAGCGGTTCCGGCGACCAGGCTACTGTAACCCAATACACCCTGAAAATAAATTGGCAGGTAGATCATGAATGGCCAGAAGCAGAAATTCATACCTATAGAGCCAGTGATGGCACCTGAAAAGTTACGCACTTTGAAGACGGTAAAATCAAACATAGGTTGTGGGAAAGTCTTTTCGGCATAAAGAAAGAGCAGGAAAGCAAATGCAGCGCATGTAAGAATAAGCAATGCAGTAGTACTGCCGAAGCCCAGTACCGGCCCCTGAATAATAAAATAGATCAATGCGAAAACAGCTAGCGATAATGAGATCATACCCCATACATCCAGGCGCTGGGCCTTGGTGTTTTTAGATTCTGATATACCTGCAAGCGCTAAACACAGGGTAAGTATACTCAATGGAAAATGAACCAGGAAAACCCATTCCCAACTGGAAAATGATAGGATCAGTCCACCGATAAGCGGGCCAAAACCGAGCCCTATCCCAAATATTATACCCCACATGGCAAAGGCCTTGCTGCGTTGAGGCCCTTCCTGAAACTGGTGAGAAAGAATGGCGATCTGACAAATAAGCATAATGCCACCGCCCAGTCCCTGGAGAAAGCGGCTAATGATGAGCAAAGGCATATTTGTAGCCAGACCGCAGAGCAGGGAGGTGATGCCGAAGAGCGATAGTCCGATTATAAATATCAGCTTCCGTCCGTAACGATCGGCCAGGGTTCCTGTGGCCATCAGTACTGTTGTGCAGGCAATGGTGTAAGCGTTCATGATCCATTGCACATCTGTGAAGCTGCCATGTAATAATTTTTCGAGGCTGGGCAGCAAAACAGGTACACTGGAAATTTCGAGCCCGAACATCAGCGATGAAAGGCAGATGGCGGCCAGGGTAAGGTTATTTTTCTTGTTGCTATGCATAGTGCTTATTTTTTTTATGACAAAAATAGACCGGTAAAAGTGCTTTTGTTCGGTTCATTTCTATTATAAAAAGGTATGTTTGTATTATGGTTAAACAGAATATACACCAGGCTGTAGAAGTAGCATACCTTAAAACAGACCATTGCCCGCTGAGCAACAGGCAGTATAGTTTTTTTGAAATGGTATACCTCATTTCGGGTAGGGGATTTGTGAACATCAACGGCAATAGAATGGCCTATCGAGATGGCAACCTTTTGCTGCTTACACCTAATGACCACCATCATTATGAAATAGTTGTAGAGACAGAGTTTCTGCTGATCCGTTTTAGCGACAGCTACATCAGGAACTATCCCTGGAAAAGTATTCATCACCTGGAGTGTTTGCTTTTCTATGCAACTAAATTATCAGGATGTGTAATGAGGTGCAAAGAGGACAGCCTTCTTGTAGAGAAGATTGTGGACTCACTGCTTTTTGGTATGAAGCTGGGTGGTGTTTACCAGCAGGACCTGGATATGAACCTGGTAAATGCCTTGATTGTTATAGCGGCCAGAAACATCGCTAAATTGCGGCCGGGAAATGTAAGAGATAATACGGATAAACGTATACTTGAGATCATTAATCATATTGAGCGCAATATTTTTATACCGGAACAGCTAACGGCTGCAGCTATTGGGGATACTTTTGGTATTTCGCAGACCTATCTGGGTGTTTACTTTAAAAAACAATGTGGAGAGACCCTGCAGCAATTTATAAGTGGCTACAGGATCAGATTGATTGAGTGGCGTTTAAAATTCAGTGATTTGAGAATCAATGAACTGGCTGATGAATTCGGGTTTGCAGACGGGAGCCATCTGAATAAGTTTTTTAAGAAACAAAAAGGAATCAGTTTATCAGGATATCGTCAGGCCCTGCCCCGACTTGATCCGGGATCTATCAGGACCCCGAACCTGCATTAAAACTACCCAAATAACTACTGTTACTAATCTCTCGCCTGTTTTCTGCTGCAAAAAGAGTTGTAAACTTTCTATGCGTTCGTTTAGTAACTCTGGCTGTAATGGCAGTTTATCTGCTCCCTGCCTTCGGGTAGCCCCGGCCAGCACATACCACCTGTTTGCAGTTCCCTACATAAAAGGAAAGTAAAAAACCGGTGCAAGTGTAGATATATATATATAACTTGGTAAAATACCTATAAAAGTTGCTTTTATGAGCGGAGTTGTTTGTGGTGAGTTTTTTATTTGTTGCCGGATTTTTACCACTGCCTTTGCACTGCCCGGCCTGCGCTCAGCCATGTGCTGCGTGTTTTAAGCATAGTTTGGACATGTTTAATCCATCTGCAGATATAGCAATCATGCTTAAAACATATTCAATGTATGGAGAAAACAAGGTTTAACAGGCTGAGCATAGGAAGCCAGTAGCAAGGGGATAGGCTGGGCATGAAGTTTCGGCTACTCCTATTGGCCTAGTCGATCTCGATATCAACATCTCCCGATTCTATATCCTCAGGTTTCCCTATGGTAACATTCAGTTGGAATTTACCGTCAGATATGGTTTTTGTTTCCGCAGGCCCGCTATCGGGATCAGTATTGTCTGTGCCAATGTGTATGATAAATAATTCTCCTTTGAACTGAAATTCCCCTTTTATGGTTTTTTCATTAACAAACTCAGTAATTTTCACTTTGCCTTCAGTACCGATGAGACTTTGAGGCAGATCGGTGGAAGTATAAAGCCCCAGCAAGTCTTCTCCTTCAATTGTATATTCTCCGACCCCATGAAAATTGCCGATGGTAAGATTGATCTGTTCATCTTCGCTGACAATTCCGCTGATGTGCATGATATTTAATTCCTTCACATATATTGCAAGGGCATTTTTACTTCCTTTGACCTCCTTGGCTGCACCATCAATTTTGAATGAAAGATTAGGAGTAATCCAGTCTAACACTGGTACCTTTTTACAAGAGCTGGTTACAGTAAGCACGAACAGCAACAGCGCATAAAAGCGGAATTGTTTCATTGACATTAGTTTAGATGGCGGAAGGTAAGAAAAATCAATGATTTTTTCTAATTTTTCATGATAGGGAAGATACATGGGAAGTCCAACTGAGCCATACCAGCCATAGATTTTTCATTCCAGGCAAAAAGTAAGATTATGCCAGGTTCCATAGTTAAAGATAAAAAAATAGCAACGGAATGAAAAGCAGTTTATTACTCAAAAGACAAACTTATTTTATTGTAGCCCAGGCCTGTAAGCAGGGGCCGAAGGACGTTTAATGCATTTGCCCGGGTTTGCTGTAGGATATCAGACTTGCGGACTTCATCTGCAATTTGTTTTTCGGCAGTTTTGTACGCTGCATCAACAAGGTCAGCCTCCCTGAAAAATGCCATTTTAGTATCGTATACCCGGGAAGATTTATGGTCTATTTTGATGTAACAGATTTCGGGTTGCGGCAATTGTATGTTTACAGAGTCATCATAGACCTTCACATGTTCAGCTTTAACCCTGGCAAGGTCTATACAGCCTACTGCATCGGCCTTTATAATGAGCAGCACACTTGCATCGGGTAGGAAAGGGGTTTTATTTTTATGCTCCAGCACATCACTGATGCGGTATTTTACCAACTCCAGTTTGCCCATAGCTTCTACACGTTCCAATAGTAGCTGATGTTTGCTTTCAACAGTGGTTTTAAAACTGAACTTATCGGCAATTAACCAGCCTAGAAGTCCGATAATTGCAGCAATGATTAATAATTTCAACAATTTAAGCATAATTAAAGCTATCCAATTTACAGGCCAAAGTTATTTTGTCAGTAAATTGATACATGTTTAGCACAAAAAAGAGCCGTACAATGTACAGCTCTTTTCCCGTAACAATGGCTTATTGAGGTGTAGCGCCCTTTTGCTCATTTTGCATAGGAGGAAGCTTTGGGGCTTCTGTTTTCTTTTGTTCTGGTTCGGGTGTTTTTCCATCACTTGGCATCTGGTTGCTCCCTGTTTTTGTTTTATTGGCCAAGGGGGCAATAGCTCTGGACTGCGCTCCTGCACCGCCAGAACCCGATCCCTGAGCTGTTTTTTGCAGGTACGCTTTGAAGTTGCCAGAAGTATATTGCAGCTCTTTGCTGTTATCTTCTGCCTGTTTTTTCTGTACAACAGGACCGGATTTGAGTCCGGGAGTTGTACCCTGAAGCAATTGTGCTTTGATGCTCTCGCCTGTTTTGAATTCCTGTGCCTTAGCGTTTGAACCAAGGATTATGATCAGGCCGACAAAGAGTAGTGTGCTGATATGCTGAATTGTTTTCATGTTGGTTTTTTAGCTGATGAATTTGATGTTATTTGATGCTGATCAGGACTTTAATTTTACTTATGCCTTTGGCAGTATAGCCTTCCAGCGCTTTGCCCAGTACCTGTCCTATTTTAACTTTTTCGGGGTCGGCCTTCATCGCAACTCCCGGGGTTGAAGAAGTAACAAGCAGGTCTCCTCTGTATATCGCGCCTCCTTCGTCACAAACCTTGGTTGGGATAACACCTACAACGCCCATAGGTACCTGACTACTCAGATCGGCATCTATGTGCTCTTCTGTCAGTAATACCCCTGGTTTTGTAGCATAAACTCCAGCTACCAAAGTAGAGTAAGGTCCTGCAGATTTTTCGACAGTGCGGTCTTTGCTGGTCGAGATGACGAGGATGTCTCCGGGTTCGTAAGCGGCTTTATTTCCTGCAACATCAAAAGATTCCGCAATATCTGCCCCACTGTTCTGGGTACCGCCGTTAAAGAAACCCCGGCCTGCGGCATTAATGCGGGCCACATTCACTGTGCCTGGGTTCCCGCTTTTAAATAGTGCAATGTCCCCTCCGCTATGCTGCTCCGCAGTTAATACTGCGTTTGTATTGCCGGTATTGAAATTTACCAGTCTTGCTGCCCTGCCATTGCTGAAATTGGGTGTCCAGGCAAACAAGGCATTTCCGGTACCATCGGCGGTTGTTTCAACACCATCACCCAAATTACTTGCGTTTGCAGTAACCCCATTTCCGTTACCATCTGCAATGGCAATAAGGGCCGGGCCATTTCCTGCAGGATTAGAGGCATGGAAGAGTCCGGCGAAGCCACCGGTACCCGATGAAATCCCGTATATTCCTGCTGTTCCAAAATTGGCGAATTGTGAATTTACCTCACCCCTTACAGCAGGAGATGTACCAGTAACCTTGTCTACTTTAAAATTTCCTGCAATTCCATTTCCAACGGTAGTTACCGTGATGGCATCGCTGGTGTTGGATTCATTGAAGTTATTGAAACGACCAGCCCTGCCGGTTGCAAATGTAGGCACCCAGGCATAGAGGGCATTGCCGCCACCGTCGATATTGGCTTCTACGGCATTGCCATTCTTACTTGCATTGGCCGTGATGGCATTGCCATTTCCATCCTGGATGGATACCAGTGCCGCACCATTTCCGGCTGGATTGGATGAATGAAAAAGGCCTGCAAAGCCACCTGTTCCGGAAGAAACGCCAAAAATACCTGCTGCACCAAAGTTGCCAAAAATGGTTTTTACCTCCGATCTTACACCTGCAGCGACACTGTTTGAATTGTCTACCAGGAAAGAAGCTGCATTGCCCTGGGTATTGTCGGGGATATTGCCGTTTCCATTGGTTTCTACTTCTAAGGTATTTCCGGTAGTGTTGGTATTGTTGAAGTTTTCAAAACGGCCAGCCCTGCCGGTGCTGTTGTTCAGACCAACCTGACCCAATACGCCAACGGCAGTTCCAGCGGTACTGGTGGCTATAAAGCCACGGACGCCATAACCACCACCATCGTTCCGGCCTACAACTGCACCTGCAATATCGCTGGTTGTGCGGCCTACAACTGCCTCCCCACCACCATTATTATCGCCAACAACCCCGGCCGAAGTTTGTGAAGTGGTAATACCATGAATGCCAAAACCGGCACCTGTGGAAGCACGTACACCTGCACCATTGCCGGAAGTACTAACGTTTACAACGGTGCCGTTGCCTACAGATGTAACACTCAATGCATTGTTGTTATTGGCATTGTTGAAAATATTGATGGCTGCGGCAATACCATTGTTACTGGTCGCTTGTAAACCAGTTCCTGTATTGCTGTTGGCATATACTCCATATCCATTGGCAGAAGAGTTTCCATATACGCCCAGTCCATTTGGGGTATTACCATACACGCCCCATCCTGAGCCATCCTGTGAACCATAAACGCCCACGCCTAGTCCGCCGGTTCCGTTATTGATTCCTCTGATTGCACTGGAAAACCCGCCAGGCGTGGTACTTGAGATGATGCCCCTAACTGCTGCTACACTGCTGGTCTGCGAGCTGGAGGTCCCTTCTATCGAGGTGCCATCGCCGGCATTATTAATCGAAAATAATGTTCCGGCATTGTTTTCATTGGCATTGAACGGCAATACAAAACCACCGCCTCCAATTGAGGCTGGGGCCCAGGCTACGCCGTTGAACTTTAACACATCATTTAAAACTGGTGCAATGTTAGATACTGGCCTGGTCTGGATACTGGCCACCACCGGATTAGGGTAAGTTCCTGAAAGATCGCCACCAGCCGCACCATTGGGTGGCAGGGTAGCGGGGATGACTCCCGGGGCTAATTTGGCGAAGGTAACCGAACCGTCCAGCAGTTTGGTAGTAGTTACCTTACCATCTGCAATTAATGGATTGGGATAGGTGCCGGAAAGATCTCCACCTGCGGCACCATTGGGTGGTAAGGTAGCTGGGATGATTCCCGGGGCTAATTTGGGCAGTGTAACCGAACCATCCAGCAGTTTGGTGGTAGTTACTTTACCATCGGCAATTAATGGGTTTGGATAGGTACCGGAAAGATCGCCACCGGCAGGGCCGTTAGGAGGCAGAGTAGTTGGAATAACACCGGCAGCCAGTTTAGGCAAAGTTATGGCACCGTTTACTATTTTAGCTGTGGTAACCTTGTCATTGCCAATGGTTGGGTTAGGGTAGTTCCCGGTTAAGTCGCCCCCTGCAGGGCCCGTAAGTACTCCCGGAATACCCTGGACACCCTGTGGGCCTGCAGGGCCAATCGGACCCGCCGGACCTGCCGGGCCTGGTGTGCCGGCTGCTGCGTACAAAGCAAAAGGAACACTCATGAGTTGTGTAGTGCCCAATGCCGTATAGCTGCCTCCGCCAAGGGCCATCTCGACCTTGGCATATTGGTTGGCATTTTGCCATGGTATACCCGCAAATGTGCCTGTTAAGGCGGTTCCTTTACCAATTTGCAAAGTAAAAAGCCCGAGTTGGTTGGTGTTTAGCGAGTGCTCTTCCATATACTGGACAGGCCCGTTGGCAGCACCTCCGAGCACAGATATTTTAACTTTAACCGCCTGGTTGGATAAGACCGTTCCATTTGTATTTCTGGCTACCCCCTGGTAGTTTATTCCGGTTAAGCCGCTTTGTGCCAAAATATTTTGACTGGCAAAAAGCGTGATCAAGAAAGCGAATACAGTAAAATGTTTCATATAATTAGCGTTTAAATAGGTTTATGTGAATTATTTTTTTGCTGGTTTGCCCATAATAGGCGCGTAACTTAAGGTGAAGCGCATGGTGTTACGCATGACATATCTTTCGGCACTTGGGAAAATATAGCTGATATCGACACGGATGGGGTTTGCATTAAAACCCACACCTGCCGCAAAATGCTGTCTGTTCCCTTTTTCGGGGTTTTCATAAAAATAGCCGGTCCTTATAAAGAACTGGTCGTAGTAGGAGAACTCCAATCCACCGGCTATTGTAAATTCCTGCAATTCTTCTTTAAAGCCACCGGGTGCGTCGAATAATGAGCTGAACAATGCACTTGCTACACCTCTGTTGGGATCTTTTCCCTTTTCTATCTGGTTGGTTATGTTTCCCTCCTGATCGAGTTTGTAACGCGGTGGGGTAGGTACCATGAGTTTGTTTACATCCAGTAAAAGGGTTAACCTGTTTTCGGGTGTGGCATAGAGTGAATAACCCGCACCGACCCGGAGGTTCATGGGCATGAAGGTTGTTTGTACTTCGTTGTATTTTAGCTTGGTACCTATATTGGTTAAGGCAAGCCCCCAGTTAAACCGCCTGCCATATTTACCCTTTTGAGACAGTTTATCTGAATATAGGGAAATATCGGCTGCAAAGGCATCGGTACGTTTTAAGAGCAGGTTGTTATAGGTTCCGGACCCTATGTCGCTTTGAAAGTACCGTGCGGTTAAGGCCATAGCGAAGTTCTCACCAAACTTTCGGACATAACTGGCATCAATGGAAAATTCATTGGCTTTATAAGCCTCAAGCAATTCGCCGCTTTCATTCCTGAAGCTAATGGTACCCAAATCAAGGTATTTAACTGACAGTCCAAGGGCCTCTCTGTCGTTCAAGTGCCTGTACGCGGTTAAATAACCCAAATGCGAGTCTTTGGTAAGTTCTCTCATCCAGGGGGTATAAGATACACTTACCCCCATTTTTTCGCCAAATATCAGTTTAGCAGCATTGATGAAAATGGAGTTGGCGTCTACCGGTAAACCTGTTCCTGCCTCAGCTACCCCTGCGTTTCTGGCATCGGGACTGAGCAGCAGGAAGCCTGCACCGGTATTGACAACCCGGCTGTCCTGCTGCGCATAAATGTTAGGGCAGCAACAGACCATGCATGCTGTATAACATACAGCAAGGTAAATTGTACGTTTCATAGGTTTATTGTATAACTAGTTTTTCGGAATACTGCTTAAATGCTGCTTTGAGCACAACATAGTAAAGACCAGAAGACAGCCCTGAAATCAGCAAAGGATACTTCACTTTACCGGCCAGCAGGTTTACCGTAAAATTTCTGACTGTTTGCCCTGCGTTGTTAACCAGCTGCAGGTTAACAGGGCCTGATTTAAGTAAATCGAACTCTACATAAGTTGAGCCGGTGGCTGGGTTGGGATAAACAATGAAACTGTTGACGTAGTTGATTTCCGGGTCGGTTTCGTTACCCGCTACTTCTGGCTGCTGGAAGCCCTGTGTGACCAGTAGTGGAGGACTTTCAATAGGGTTTACCAGCACATCACCAATGGTGTATTGAATAATGGTGTTGTTGATTTGCGCGGTACCTCCAGTGCTTGCTACTACAGAACGCTGAAGCTGTGCTTGCTGTGCTGAGGCAGTTGTTCCGGTAGCTAAGGCAAAACAAATAGGGATGATCGTTTTCATAAAAGGTTGATTGTTAGAATTTAATTTAGACTATTCCAAGGTGTTGAAAATCATGATGTTTTTTGAAGAGAATGATTGAATGGTATGTTTAACGAGCGGGGAGTAATTCTGGTTGAGGGAAAAATAATTCCGTCCATCAGATTTGTCGGAAGGTAATATTTCATTTCTTCGTTTGTTAAGATTGTTAAATAGAATTGCTTAAAAGTAAGTGCTTTAGCAAAAAAGAAATAGTAAAAAACAACGGATTTTCAATTAAAGATCAAGGCTGTCTGTAAGCTTGCCTGTAAAGTTCAGCTGACCCATTTTATGCAATTGCGATGGGGTACAACCATAGAAATGTTTAAACTCCTTGATGAAGTGTGTCTGATCAAAGAACTCAAACCTATCTGCCAGATCTGTCCATTTCAGGCATGCGTTTTCACACAATAACCGCCTGAGCTGGCTAAAGCGGACGATCCTGCCGAAGGTTTTTGGGCCGAATCCGATCTTTTCTTTGAAATGATCGCGAAGGGTGGTGGGCGACATGGCTACTTCCCTGCAAAGTTCAGCGATGTGGATGTTTCCTGCATATGCTTTAATGAGATCACAGGCATATTCTACCCTTGCGGTGCAGATTTTTTCAGACAGGAACAAGCGCTGTAACAACCAGCTTTCAAGAATTGATATGACCTTTTGCGGAGATTTCATTTCATCCCGCATCTGACAGATCGTTAACTTTAATGCGGGAAACAAAGCCTCCATATCTGTAGCTGAATTCGTGAAATGATGCTGAGGAATGCCCAGGAGTTTGTAGGCACCAAAAGGTTTGAAATAAACCTGTACCACTTTCCTGGTAAAAGAGTCGAAGGAACGGAGCCGATCAAGAAAACCTACATAACTAAGGGGGTTTTTAAAAGTGTTGGTGGTATTGAGCTCGCGGATGAGTTTTTTTTCGTCAAGCGAAAAGCACATTACGGTATAGTCAACAGGAAAAATATGTATGGGGTTATTGCTATCGATTTGTTCATTTATTTCCACATAACCGTACGCCAGTATATAGGGCTGTAGCGCAGGGTTTGGGGTAAATGGATTGATAATCAAAACGTTTGCTTAGGTGTATAGCAAAAAAAACATTTTTTTGCTGCAATTACAAAAAAATGTTTTTCCATTTAACCCTTTGTCACAAGTTTGCCTGCTGGATTAATGACCTCCCCGTCAAAGTATTTAATTCAGTTGAAAGACGATTTTTCTGGCCAGATCAATTTCCTGCTTTGTGATGGTATGCGGTCTTCCCGGATAGATTTTTAACGTAACGCTGGCGTTCATCTTTTCAATAAGGCCTTTGCTCAACTCCACTCTTGAAACAGGTACATGCGGATCGGGGTCGCCGGTGGTGATCAATACAGGGGTTTGTTTAAAATTACCTGTATAATTTTGCATATGGATTTCCTTGCCAATCAATCCGCCTGTGAATGCAACTGCCCCGCCATACTTTGCTGCATTCCGGCTGATGTATTCCAGCGTTAAACAGGCGCCCTGGGAAAAACCGACAAAATAAATTCTATCCTGGGGAATCCCGGCATTTTCAATAACTGTAACCAGATCTTTGATGACTTGAAGTGCAGAATCTAAAGCGGGCTGGTTTTCTTTAACCGGTACCATGAAACTGTGAGGGTACCAGCTGTTATTTGTAGTCTGAGGTGCAAAGAACGCAGCTTCCTCTATTTGCAGGTGATCTGCTAAAGCAATAATGTCTGTCGCCGATGCCCCTCTGCCGTGAATAAAAATGACAGCACTTTTTGCTTCTGCTACCGGAACTCCGGCAGTAATTATATTTTTCTGATGAATATACATGCTAATCTAATTTTGGTAATATACTTTCTATTTCTTCTCTGCTGCTTTCGTACTGTACAGGTAGTTTTAAATTCCTGCCCAATTCTTCCAGCGGCTCATCTATGGTAAAGCCCGGATTATCTGTGGCAATTTCAAAAAGCACACCTCCCGGCTCGCGGAAATAAAGCGAATAGAAATAGTTACGGTCAATCTTTGGCGTGATGTTCAATCCCATTTCAACGATTTTATCTCTGAAATACATTAAGGTAGCTTCATCTTTTACCCGGAAAGCCACATGGTGTACTGATCCGCCTGCGATGTGTCCTATCGCCTCACCGGGTGCTTCTACCAGGTCTACAATAGCGGCCTGTTCAACCGCATCAGTTGTAAATCTGGAACGGTTAACTTCTTTCTCAGCTAATTTGTAACCAAATATTTGGGTTAACACTGCTGCGGTGCCTTCCATTTTATTGGTGGTGATGGTGACATGATGAAAACCATGAACAGCATTAGCTTTGGTTACTTCGGCAGTTTCCCACTGTGGCCTGTTGTCTTTAACTTTGGCCTCCGTAAGCTCAAATTTTAAACCGTCAGGGTCAAGAAAGGTGAGGTAACGTTCGCCAAACTTAACGGCTGGTTTATTGTAAATTACATTATGATCTTCAAAACGTTTTTGCCAGAACTCAAGGCTTCCTGCAGGAACGCTATAACCTATTTCTGTTGCCTGCCTTGTTCCCCTGCGCCCGGCTGGCATGCCTTCCCAGGGAAAGAATGTTAAGATACTTCCTGGTGTGCCCTTTTCATCTCCATAATAAAAGTGATAGGTATGCGGGTCATCAAAGTTAACCGTTTTTTTAATCAGTCTTAAACCTAATATGCGGGTGTAAAAATCATAGTTCCTTTTTGCATTTCCTGCGATTGCAGTAATGTGGTGAATACCTAAAATTTCGTTTTTCATAAATTTCCTTTTTTTTGATCACACAAAATTACGGCCTGTGAATTTTAAAAATCTTACCATAGATTAAGAAATGCGTAGCTTTATTTTCAGATATTTAAGTCATGACTAAATTTGTTCTCTTCCCTCTTTTGTTAATGGTAAGCTTGCTTACCCGGGCGCAGGATTCTATTGATGTAAGGATTTATCCGAAGTATGATAGTGTAGGTAAATTTCACCGCTTTCTGTTTGGTGAGAATTACCGTAAGGAATATGCGCTGCCTGTAAAAGTGCCGGTGATCAGGATCTCTGTGATAAAAGGAGGACTGACCCCCACACAGCGTGGCGGCGGGAACCAGTCGCATTCCCTGCGATTGGTAGATAGGCAGGGGAAAGAATGGGTGTTGCGCAGTGTAGAGAAATTTCCGGAGATACTTTTACCAGCGATATTCCGGAAAACATTTGCCGGTGAAGTGGTAAAGGATAACATGTCGGCCCAGAACCCTTTTTCGGCGCTGGTAGTACCGGATATAGCAGATGCAGTAAATGTGCCGCACAGTGACCCGATGATAGGCTGGGTAATGCCCGATGAAAAACTTGGGGAATTTGCAAAAGTATTTGCCAATACACTTTGTCTGCTTGAAGAAAGGGAGCCTGCGGGGGATACCGATAATTCGGAGAAGATGATGCGCAAGCTAAACGATAATAATGATTATGCCTATAACGGACCTTTGTTTTTAAGAGCTAAGGCTTTGGATGCATTGCTGGGTGATTGGGACAGGCATGAGGACCAGTGGAGGTGGAAGCCTGTAAAGGAAGACAATGGAATAACGAGGTATATACCTATACCACGTGACAGGGACCAGGTATTTTACCTGTCAGAGGGTATCATACCACGTTATGCGCAGGCTTCCTGGTTGCTGCCCATGATTCAGGGATATGAGCGCAACCTGCCGGATATCAATTGGTTTTTCTGGGAGGGAAGGGCTGTTTATGCGCGCTGGTTTTCCCAGATGAACGAAGAAGAATGGAACCAGGTAGTTAAAGAGTTTTGTGCCTTATTGACTGACGAGGTGTTTGAAAAAGCGCTGAAGAAACTTCCTGAACCGGGTTACAGTTTAAGACACGACAGGTTATTGGCGCAGCTTAAGGAAAGGCGGGCAAAGCTGCCAGTGATGATGAACAAATATTATCATTTCATAAACAGGATTGTTGACGTACAGGCCAGTAATAAAAATGAATTTATCAGCATTGCAGATGCCCCTGGAAGGGCATTGAGGGTAACCATACATAAGCTGACAAAAGATGGAATGATTAAGGATATGGTTTTTAACCGCACATTTGACCCGTCGGTAACTAAAGAGATCAGGCTGTACGTAAGGGATGGAAATGATAGCCTGCTGCTCAACAACAGAACATCGCCCATTAAACTCAGGGTTATTGGGGTGGAAGGAAATAAAAAGTATCATATAGACAATAGCGTAAACAGGGTACAGGTATTTGGCATGGACAATAATGTAAACCTTAGCGGAAACACGGCAAAAATTGCCAAACGTTTTGACAGTGATACTTCCAATACACATTTTGTGTACACAGATCTGTATACCAGGAAAATGTTGCTTTTAAATGCCGGTTACAACATTGATGACCGGGTATTGCTGGGACTTTCGTACAAAATTGTACAACCGGGCTTCCGGAAACTTCCGTTTGGCAGTACGCATTCCTTCTCGTTCCTGCATTCTTTTGCCACCGAAGGTTTCAGGTTCAATTACCGTTCGGAATTGTTTAAAGCCCTGGGAAAAGCGGATATCGTTTTACAGGCCGATGTATTTGCTCCTGAAAATTCGCAGAATTTTTACGGCCTTGGTAATGAAACTACTTTTGATAAGACCGGCGATTTTGTAAGGTATTACCGGGCAAGGTTTAGTTTGTACCAGTTTGAACCCTCGGTGAGGTGGCAACACTTAAGCTCAACTTTAGGTATCGGCCCGTCGTTTCAATATTACAGGTACGACAAGAACGATAACAACGGACGTTTTATTAACAACACTGCTGCATTGAACTCGGCCGATAGTAGTACCATTACCAAAGACAAAGCATTTGCGGGGCTTACTTTCAACTTCATCCATAACAACAGGAACAGTGACATTTTACCTGATTCGGGTACCTATCTGGACCTGAAGCTGATTGCTTATAAAGGTTTGAACTCCTATTCAAATTCTATAGCACAGCTTACTGCAAGCTTTTCAGTTTATAAAGGTCTAGACCGCAGGAGCAGGCTGGTCCTGACCGACAGGATAGGAGGGGGAATGACTATAGGCAAACAGGCCTTTTACCAGTCGCAGTTTTTAGGCGGGCAAGGCAATTTGCTTGGCTACAGGGAATTCAGGTTTGGAGGGCAGCACAGTCTTTACAATAACCTGGAGCTGAGGTATAAAGTAGCTGATTTTATCAATTATATACTACCCGGACAGTTTGGTCTTCTTGCCTTTCATGATGTAGGAAGGGTATGGGTAAGGAACGAGAAGTCGGATGTGTGGCACCAGGGCTATGGGGCCGGGGTGTATTTTGCCCCTGCAGCGTTAACGGTGTTCCGCCTGGTGGCCGGGCATTCCAATGAAGGCTGGTACCCTTATGTGGCGATGAAATTCAGGTACTAAAAATGACCGAAATTCTATAATTGCTACTTTTGGAATGACATAAAAGCTGTAATTTAGCGTTTCGCTTTTACAGGTAGCAGAATTACTGAAGATGAAAAAAAATTTTGTATCCAATTCCCGGGAATCTATAAGAATGTTTAAGAACCCTTTGTTCGAAGCATTGTCTAAAGTGCCTTTTTATGTGCCTTTAATTGTTTATATACCTGTTATCGCCTATTTTTTCTGGGCCTCGGTTACCGTCAATGGTTTTCTTGTGTTTTTGCTGCACCTCTTTTTAGGCCTGCTGATCTGGACCTTGACCGAATATGTGTTGCACCGCTTTGTGTTTCATTTCTATCCATCTTCGGAATGGGGAAAACGCATACATTTTATATTTCATGGTGTCCATCATGATTATCCGAATGATGCACAGCGTTTGGTGATGCCACCCTCGGCGAGTATTCCCCTGGCCACGGCATTTTACTTTCTTTTTCGCTGGCTTTTGCCTGTAGAAATGCTGGATGGTTTTTTTGGAGGTTTTATATTGGGTTACCTTTTTTATGATATGACACATTATATGCTGCACCATGCACAATTTAAAAGTGGGATATGGAAAAAAATTAAGCAACACCATATGCTGCACCATTATGATGACTCTACAAAAGGCTATGGGGTAACCTCCGACCTGTGGGACCGGATTTTTCGTTCGGGCTTCTTGAAAAAATAACATTTGTCTTTTTGTACTGGTATTCCTGTATTTATCTATACCGGTATACCAGTATATTGATATGCCGATTTGGTGTTTAGTGCTTTCTGTTTCTATATTCGGGTACGTACCCAATAAACCAGTCAAAATGAAAGCATCTTTTATACTTTTAATTGTATTTGCCTGTATTTTGCTAAACGGCTATGGGGGCAGGGGTATAAAACCGCCAGGTACCAATGTTGGGATTAAGACTAAAACCATTGCAGCGAACTTAGATGTACCCTGGGAAATTGCCTGGGGGCCGGACAATTGTATCTGGTTTACAGCGCAGGGCGGAACAGTAAGCAAGGTAAATCCTGAAACCGGTGAGAAACAGCTATTGCTCCGAATTGCGGGCACCTTCAGAAACCGGTCTACCGGCCTGCTGGGAATGACTATACATCCCGATAGGAAATTGCCTTATGTTTTTTTGGATTATACTTATAAAGAGGGTAAAAAGGTTTTTTTGAGGTTGGTAAGGTATAAGTATACCGATGACAGTTTAATACATCCGCTGGTATTGTTAAACGACATTCCGGCAACCACCGGACACGCCGGTTCGAGGCTTGTAATTGCACCGGATGGTAAGCTGATGTTAACGGTAGGCGACGCAACCAATGGAAACAGCGCCCAGGATACCAATGCCTTGACCGGGAAAATACTCCGCCTGAACATTGATGGCAGTATTCCGGTTGATAATCCTTTTAGGGGAAGCCCGGTTTGGTCTACCGGACATAGAAATCCGCAGGGGCTGGCTTTTACCGGTCCGGGAACGCTGTTCAGTTCGGAGCATGGTGATGCGATAGGCGACGAACTGAATCTGATAAAAAGGGGTGGAAACTATGGCTGGCCGCATGTTGAAGGCTTCTGCGATACAGAAAAGGAACAGCTGTTTTGTAAAACACATGAGGTTACAGCACCTGTAAAGGCCTGGACGCCAGTTATCGCACCGGCTGGGATAACTTACTGTGGAGCTAACTGCGCGATAAAGGAATGGAGGAATGCCATATTGCTGGTAACGCTGAAGACACAGAGCCTCAGGGTACTGAAACTAAATGATGCAGGAACAGAAGTAATTGCGGAGCAGGTTTACCTGGATCATGAATTTGGTAGGTTGAGGGGCGTATGTGTGTCTCCTGCCGGAGCGGTATATGTGTCGACCAGTAACCGGGATTGGAATCCCGGCGAAGGATATCCTAAGCAGGGAGATGACAGGATCATCAAAATATTGCCAGGTGACAGCAGTAGTAGTGGTCTTGTACAGCAAAAGCAGGCAAAGCCCGCATTAGCGGAGGGGGCAGTTGTTTACAATAACTATTGTGCTTCCTGTCATAAAAATAATGGCGAAGGGCTTGCCGGGGTTTTTCCACCTTTGAGAGGTACCCAGGGGGTGTTGGGCGATAAAACCAGATTGATAAAAATAATACTGAAAGGATTATCCGGACCGGTAACTATAAAGGGCAGGAAATACGATCAGCAAATGCCGGCCTTTGACTTTTTAAGCGATCGGGAAATAGCGCTTGTGGCGACTTATGTGCGGACACACTTTGGGAACAGTGTCGAAAACATAACCCAGGTGCATGTAGCGAAAGTAAGAGGCGCGGGTAAAAAATAACCAAAAACTAAACCAATGTATGAACAGAAAATTTATTAAACAGTTGAAGCTGCTTGTTTTACCGGTTGCAATCTGTTGTTTTTTTATGCCGGTTGAGCTGATAGCTCAACAAGCTAAGAACATTACAGGTATCGTAACCGATGCAGAAACAGGAATCTCCATCCCTATGGCCAGTATCAGGTTGAAGCGAACGAGTACGGTTGTTACAACAGATGCCAATGGTAAGTACACATTAAAGGCAAACAGTGGGGACCAGCTTACATTTTCCTATATAGGGTATACAGAACAGGCTTTTGTGGTAGGAGAAAAAAACGTAATCAATGTGGCCCTTAAAAAAGCGGTTTCCAATTTGTCTGAAGTGGTAGTTGTGGCTTATGGTACCGTTAAAAAGTCTGATCTGACGGGTGCAGTGGGGCAGGTCGATATGACCGATATGGCCAAGGCCCCTGTGGCCAGCTTTACAGACGCACTAGCAGGCCGTGTTGCGGGGGTACAGGTTTCTGCCCAGGATGGCCAGCCAGGAAAGGGTATGAGCATCGTTATACGCGGCGCAAACTCCTTAACCCAAAGCAATTCGCCTTTATATGTAATTGATGGTTTTCCTATTGAAGATCCGGAAGATGGTATGCTGAACCCGGATGATATAGAAACCATTAATATACTCAAAGACGCCTCGGCGACAGCCATATATGGCTCGAGAGCAGCAAATGGCGTAGTGCTGGTTGAAACCAAAAAAGGAAAGATTGGCAAAGCCGTGGTGACTTTTAATTCTTCCTATGGCTTCCAGCAGGTCCAGAAAACCATACCCGTAATGAACGCCTATGAATTTGTTAAATACCAGATCGAACTGAACCAGACCTCGGCTAACAATACTTATCTGACGGATGGGAAGACCCTGGAAACTTACCGGAACATGGAGGGGATAAACTGGCAGGAACAGGTTTTTCAGCAGTCGCCGATTGCCATCAACAATATCGCTCTGAGAGGAGGGAACAGCCAGACCAGGTATTCCATATCAGGCTCGTTGTTTGATCAGAAGGGAATTGTTATTAACACTGGTTTTAAGCGCTACCAGGGCAAGGCCTCCATTGACCAGACCATCAGCAAAAAGCTGAAAGCGGGGATCAGCGCAAACTATAGTAAGATCAGTACCTTCGGGCAGCCCATTTCGGAAGGCAACGGGCCTTCCTTTACGACCTATCTGCTGTCGCGGGCCTGGGGATACAGACCTGTAAACGGCGGAAATAATCAGGACTTGCTGGAAGAGGATGGTGATTTTGAACTCATCAACCAGTTTGATATCAGGCTCAATCCCATTGTTACCAGCGATAATGAGTACAACAGGAGCAGGACTTCAGATTTTTTGACCAATGCTTACCTTACTTACAGTCCTCTGAGCAATCTTGTGTTCAGGTTTGCTGGCTCGGTATCCGACAGGCAAAAAAGAGGGGTTTTATTATACAATTCAAAAACTGTTCAGGGCAGTCCGTTAAATGCCCGGAATGCAAAGGGACAATGGGGCTCGGTAATTTACAATGAGATCAATATCTTATCTAGCGACAATACGGTTACCTATACAGCTGCAATCCATAAAGTCCATAAAATAACTGCACTGGGAGGGTTTTCGTTTCAGGACTACAATGCAGAATCTTATGGTTATGCTGCGCAAAACCTGCCAAACGAGCAGTTGGGGCCAACAGGCCTGGATGAGGGGGTACCTTACGCGGGTTATGCAAATTCGGGCGGAAACTTTATGGCTTCGTATTTTGGCCGTTTATCTTATAACTACAAATCGAAATACCTGCTTGAATTCACATTCAGAAGTGACGGTTCCTCAAAGTTCGCCAAAGGACATAAATGGGGATATTTTCCATCAGGTTCTATTGCCTGGAACATGCAGGATGAAAGTTTTATGAAATCATGGACAATGGTATCCAACGCCAAACTGAGGGTAAGCTATGGCAGTACCGGGAATAACCGTGTGGGTAATTATGATGCCTTTGCCGGCCTGAGCTTTCCAATTGCCAATTCTTATTCTTTTAATAATGCTTTGCCCAGTAAGGGGTTAATTATAAGCGGATTAGGTAACAGGAACCTGAAATGGGAAACCACAAACCAGCTAAACATTGGTTATGATCTGGGTTTATATAAAGACCGGATTGCATTTACAGTAGATTGGTACAGGAAGGTGACGAAAGACCTGCTGCTCAATGCAGATCTGCCGGCGACAACCGGTGTACTCAATGTACAACAGAACATCGGCAAAATCAGGAACCAGGGAGTTGAATTTGCACTGAAGACTGTAAATATTAAAAGCAAGGTATTTGAGTGGTCTAGCAATTTTAACATTGCATTTAACCAGAACAGGATTCTGGAGTTGGTGAGGGACCAGGATGCGCTGTACTCAACTGTTAACTTTGAATCGCAGTATAATGCCAATCCAGCCTATATTTCACAGATCGAAAAGCCCGCAGGGATGTTTTACGGTTATATTTTTGATGGCGTTTACCAGCTAACCGATTTTGACAAATCTCCGGCAGGGGTTTATACTTTGAAACCCGGGGTGACCAATAACGGAGCTTCGCCGCAACCCGGACACATCAAATACAGGGATCTGAATGCCGACGGTATCATCAATACCGATGACCTTACGGTTATTGGCAGGGGGCAGCCCATTCACACCGGTGGTTTTTCCAATAATTTCAGCTATAAGGGCTTTGACCTTGGTATTTTTCTGCAGTGGTCTTATGGTAATGATATCATGAACGCCAACAGGTATATGTTTGAAGGGAATGGTAATGTGAGGGTGAGTTTAAATCAATATGCAAGTTATGTAGACCGCTGGAGCGAAAGCAACCCTACGAATAAGAATTTTAAGGCAAACGGACAGGGCACTATTGGCAGTTACTCCTCCAGGGTAATTGAAGATGGTTCTTATTTACGGTTGAAAACTGTTTCACTAGGTTATAACCTGCCGGTTTCCTACACTAAATCTGTAGGCCTGAGTAAACTGAGATTAACCGCAACTGCACAGAACCTGCTTACTTTCACCAGTTATTCGGGTATGGATCCTGAGGTGTCTGTAAGGAGTTCAGTTCTTACTCCGGGGTTTGATTTTTCGGCTTATCCCATACCAAGAACGATTGTTTTCGGTTTAAACGCAACATTTTAATTTCTGACCTTATCCTATAAAATGATGAAATACAGTTATTTGTTATTGTCTGCACTGTTGCTGGCCGGTTTTTCTGCCTGCAAAAAGCAGCTGGATACCAAGCCCAAGGATTTTTTTGAACCTTCTGATTATTATCAGAATGCTGAGCAGCTGAATATTGCACTGAATGGGGTCTATGATAACCTGTCTGTGGTGTACTCCAACCCGATCCATTTCCGCTGGGGCTTTGAAGGGGACGAAGCCTGGTATGTAAAAAGTGCACCGTTAACCGGTCCGCATATTTACGATTTTACAGCGGCCAATTCAGAGATTCAGAGTTTCTGGAACACCCTTTACATTGGAATCGGGCGGGCGAATTATTTACTCGCCAACCTGAACAATAATCTGGCCATAGATGAGGCTGTACGGAATAAAGTTAAAGGTGAAGCACTTTTTTTGAGGGCATATTATTATTTTTTACTAGTGCAAACTTACGGCGGCGTTCCTTTGATGCTGAAGCCAACCCCCTCGGTTACTGCAGTTGATGTGCCCCGTGCTACGGCAAAAGAAGTTTATGAACAGATCATTGCAGATATGACGGAAGCGGAAGGCCTGGTATCGGGTATCAACCAGCTGGGCTTTGGCGGCCGGGTAAACAAATCGGCGGTAAGGGGTATATTGGCAAGGGTTTGTCTGCATATGGCTGGTTACCCGGTTAAAGACCAGAGCAAATATAAGGCGGCAAGAGACTGGGCTAAAAAAGTAATAGATGATGCAGAGGCCGGACATGCCCTGAACCCTTCTTATTCGGGTGTATTCATTAATCTTGCCGCCGATAAATACGACATTAAAGAGTGTTTGTGGGAGGTGGAGTTCTGGGGCAATAAATCGGATGCTTTTACAGAAACAGGTTCTGTGGGGGATGTAAACGGACCTGCCTCATCCAATACGGCAACAGGCTTTGCCTATGCGGGGCTTAAGGTAACCGCAGATTTATATTATCTTTTTCAGGAGGGTGACATCAGGCGGGACTGGTCTATTGCCAGGTTTACGTATGGGGGTACCAGTCAGCCCGCCAATTCCAAGACCTTTATTACCTCCGTTAACCGCACTACTGCCTATAACAGGTTTCCGGCAAAGTACAGACGGGAATATGAGGTTGTACTGCCAAAAAATACAACAGGTACCCCTATAAACTGCCCTTTGCTCCGTTACGCTGATGTGCTGATGATGTTCGCTGAAGCAGAAAACGAGATGGCCGAAAACTCAGTGCCTACGGCTGATGCCATAGAAGCTGTAAATAAAGTGAGAAGAAGGGGCTGGTGTACAGGGGTAAAAACCGTGACCATTAACAACGGAGGATCCGGGTATACCACAGCTCCGACGGTCACATTTGCCGGAGGCGGAGGCTCGGGGATAGTGGCTACTGCCAGTGTTTCAGGCGGCAAGCTTATCGGGATAACTTTTGCCAATGATGCGGTTTACGGAACGTCGAGAGGGATGGGCTATACTACCGTCCCTTTGATCACCTTTAGCGGTGGTAACGGTTCGGGCGCGACAGCAACAGCAACCATTTATACCGCGGCCGATGCACAGGTGCCAACTGCGGTTACTGCCAGTAAAGAAGCCTTCAGGGCATTTATCCGTGATGAAAGGTCGCGTGAACTGAGCGGAGAAACCTTTAGAAAGGGTGACCTGGTACGATGGGATATTTTTGTTTCCCGGATGCATGAGCTTTCAGCTACCATTGAAAGGGATTTGGGGACGTCGACCACTCCTGCCTATCTGAACCTTTTCATCAAAGGTTTTGGACCAAACATTACCGACAGGAATAAGCTTTGGCCAATTCCTACACGAGAACTTACTTTAAACAGGGCCTTGACCCAAAATCCGGGCTGGTAATTTTAAACTGACATGAAAATGAGAACTTTATTTATCGGGCTAATGGTTTTATTAGGTACAGTGGGCGCGAGGTCTCAGCAGCGCTTTGTTTCATTTGATGCTGGCATTCCTTCAAACTGGCAAACCAATGCTGATTCGGCACTGGCGGCAAGTACTGAGCACATAAAGGCTGGCAAATCCTTGAAATGGCATGCAAAGAACGGCAAGTATATCCTGGCAACAAACCTGGCTATTCCTAAGGCATCGCTGGATACTGCTGCATCGGCAATTGCCCGGATGTTTATTCATGTTCCGGCCCCATCTAACGATACCCTGCTTTTTGAGTTTATGGATGGTAGTGGCAATGTACAACGTTCCGGAAAAATGCTTTTGAATTATAAAGGCTGGAGAGAATTTCACCGTTCGTATTATTATGATTACAGTGCCGGAAGTCCTACGCCGGGATTTTTGTTGAATGAGATGAAAATTACCTATAAGCCTGCCAATATTGCTGACAGCTGCCTGATCTATATTGACGAGGTGACGCTCATCGGAAATAAAGATGTGAGGATCCCGGGGCCACATGTATGGCCAGATTATCCCCAATTTGCAAAACAGGTAACCAATGCGCCTTACCTCAATGTGCTGGAAAACTGGAAGAGCGGACCGGATTTGCCGGTTGTTGCAGCAACGGCACAGGAACTGGCAGATATGCAAATGCTGAGGGCACATTTTGCCAGAAATTCTGACTCTGTAACAGCGGCCGTGCTTACAGCGGCAAAAAATTATGTACTTGCCTGCAACATTAGCTATCATACAGACGGAAACATCAGGGGGAATGGTCTCTTGAAAATATATGATCCCGCTACCCTTGTTCTGATTTCCGGACATTGCAGTTCACTGGCGAGGGCTGCAAATAAGGGAGATACTGATGCAAAGGACAAACTCGTATTGTTTACCGCGTACCTGATTAGTGAAGGCCTGGCAGAGGGCGGCAGAATTGTGTTACAAACTAATTCCTACACCAATCCACGGATTTTTCCGGTAGGCTTCCTGGAGGCACTACCGCATTATACGCCGGCACTAAGAGCTGAGGTCTTAAAAATGCTGAAATGGGCCAACGAATATAGTGTGATCTATGGTGCGGATTTTATGGAGGGATATAGTGTAGACTACCTGAAATTACGGACTGCATTTTTGTTTGAATTGGCCGTATTGGATCCCGATGACAATGTGGCGGTAAGGGAATTGAAAATGGTTAAAAGGTTCATGGAGCGCAATACCGTCCCATCGCTTGGAGGAAGGGACGGGGTGAAGCCGGATGGGGTGGGCTATCACCATGGCTCGCAGCATACCAGTTATATGGGGGCCTGGGCCACATGGATAGGGTTGGCTGATTTGCTGAAAGGGACCGCATACAAAATTGATCTGGCGGCGTATCGGCATATGGGCATGGCTTTGAAATATCTGCTGATGGGTTCGTCTAAGGGTGTACTTTTTGCGCATGCCGAATCGGGAAGGAACCCTTTCCCCGCTGCATTGCCTGTAAGCCTGACTGATTTTGAGAAGTTTGTTGAGATTGGGGGAGACATACAACATCTGCCCGCCGATCCTGAAATGGGCGCGATTTACAACGACGTAACCGGTACAAACAAGTATTCCGTCCCGGCTATTGCTACAACGGGCTTTCATCAATACAACTACGGCGCTTTAGGCATCCTGAGGAAAAGTAAATGGACAGCGGTAATGAGGGGCTTTACCAGTAAAATATTTGGCGCAGAAATATACAAAAATGAAAACCGGTATGGGCGTTATCAAAGTTATGGCAGTCTGGAAATCCTTTACAGTGGTACGCTGGCTGCAACAGGATACATTCTGAATGGAAAAGGATGGGACTGGAACGTAATGCCTGGTACTACAACAGTTCACTTCCCTACGTTTTCAGGCTTGCAGCCTTCGAAAGATACGGCTATGGAATTTCAGAACCTTAATTTTGCAGGTTCCTTATCTTTGGGGGATGATGGCATTTTTGGCTTCAACTTCGCCGAGATGGCTAATGGCAATTATCTGCCCTCAAGGCTCAGGTTTAAGAAAACAGTCTTTGCGTTCGACAGCATTCTGGTATGTCTTGGAAGTAACATCAATGCCATAGACGGACGGGGAAATGTGGCTACCAATTTGTTTCAGGGCATCAATAAAACCCTCAATCCGGCGATTTATGTCAATTCTGCAACCGCGGTTACGGCCGACTACGACCAGACCCTGGATACACAGCTGGCTGGTATCTGGCTCGTAAATGGTCAGTCTACCGGATATTATGTACCCCGTGGAAATGGGACAGTCCGGGTTTTTAGAGGCTCACAATCTACACCTAAAGAAACAGTGATGGATCAGAGCCTTCCCAATTCATTTGAAACAGCGTTGGCTAGTAAGGCATGGATCAATCATGGGGTTAATCCGATAGAGTCTAGTTATCAGTTTGTGGCAGTGCCGGCTACAACGCCTCAGGCTATGCAGGCATTAGCTGCACAGATAGAGGCAAATACAGTATACCAGGTGCTTAAACAAAGCGATACCATGCATGTGGTAAAATACCTGCCCAAGTTAGTGACCAGTTATGCCTTTTATAAAGCCAGTAACACAGTAAATATTGGCTTTGTAAAAAGTATTTCTGATGTATCGCTGCTGGGTATAAAGGAAAACGGAGACACCCTTACTGTAACCATGAACTCACCGGATATGAATGTGAAAAAAGAGACCGCTTACGATTATTACTGGCGTGCTTATCCGAGGCCTGTAAGCCTTGTGCTTAATGGCAACTGGGATGTGCTGGAAAACCCCTCTAATGTTTCTTTTAGCGCACAAACGAATTCAGTTACCCTGTCATTTAACCTGGAACATGGGTTCTCTAAAACGCTTAAACTGGTTAAAAGAACCAGCCTGCATTTTTCAGGAGCCACTCAGCCGGTCGGCAGTATACAAGAACTTTCTAAAATTAATTCTGGCCTGTCCCTAAAAAGAAAACTTAAAATATTTCCTAACCCGGCGAATAGAGATATGGAGGTCGAATATGAAGCCGCTGATGCCGGAACAGCCGATATGCAGATTGTGAATGTGCTAGGGCATACGGTGCTATCTAAAAAGGTGCAGATAAAGAAAGGACTGAATTCCAGTCCGGTAAACGTTGCTGCATTGGTGCCCGGAACCTACGTTGTAATACTGGCTAATGGATTTATGCAACAAAAGGGAATTTTTGTAAAATATTGACGATAACAATTCAATGAGTTTTAGCATTAAAACACAGAAAATGAACATAGAACAAAAGATAGGGGTGATTTGTATTGCCCTGGTTATGCTTGCCGCCGGATGTAACCAGGATTCCGATAAAAAAGTAGGTAAAGAGGCTGCGTTTTTCCCCAAAAGCGACAATGAAGAGGTAGCCCGCTATATGGAGTCATTTAAAGGTGTTGGTGCGCTGACCGACACTTCCCAACCTACGCTTCCGCAAAAAACGCTCAGTCATTTTAAATATCCGAACGATCTGGCCTTAGACCTGGTCTTGGCCGAACCACAGATTGTACAGCCTGTAGAATTGAGTTTTGACCACAGGGGGCGGCTTTGGGTGGTACAATACCACCAATATCCCTATCCGGAAGGGCTGAAAGTGACCAGCATCGACAATTACCTTAGGGTAAAATTCGATAAAATACCAACTGCACCACCGGGAGGGGCCAAGGGAGCAGATAAAATAACCATATTTGAGGACACCAACGGAGATGGCAAATACGATAAAGCTACAGACGCGATTAAGGGACTGAATATTGCAACCAGCGTAATAACGGGACGTGGTAAAATTTGGGTGCTTAATCCACCTTATCTGCTGGCTTATCCGGATACGAACAATGACGGCATCCCCGAGGGTAATCCGGTTGTACATTTACAGGGCTTTGGACTGGAAGATACGCATGCTGTAGCAAATAGCTTAAGATGGGGACCAGATGGCTGGCTGTACGGGGCACAGGGCAGTACTGCTACAGCAGATATCAGTTCTTCTGTTTCAAAGCATGTGGCTTTCCAGGGGCAGGCCATATGGCGCTACAATACAGATAGCCATGTGTTTGAAGTGTATGCTGAAGGTGGTGGCAATACTTTCAATGTTGAATTTGACAGCAAAGGCAGGTTGTACTCGGGGGACAATGGTTACGATCGGGGCCCTAATTTTAAACAAGGCGCCTATTACCAGAAAAGCCTGGGCAAACACGGACCTTATACCAATGCCTATACTTTTGGAAACCTGAAGAACATGCAGCTTAGTGGTGAAAGAAAGCGCTTTACACATTCCCTGATTAAATATGACGAAAATGTTCTGCCTCAAAGGTACAAAGGTAAGATGTTTGCATTGAACCCACTGCTGAATTTTGTCCAGCTTACAAGGCTGGAGTCTTTCGGATCTACATTTAAAACCATTGACGAAGATAAGATCCTGACAACCGACGATCACTGGTTCCGTCCGGTGAATGTAAAAGCAGGGCCTGATGGCGCTGTTTATATTGCTGACTGGTACGACAGCCGTCTTTCGCATGTAGATCCCCGCGATACCTGGCATAAAACCTCGGGAAGGGTTTATCGTCTGTGTAATAAAACGAATAAAATCATATTGCCAAAGTTCGATATCAGCAAATATTCGGTACAACAGCTCATACAATTGTTAAAAAATGAAAACAAATGGTATCGGCAGCAGGCACAGATCCAGTTTGCAAACCGTAAAAACAAATCTTTTGTGCCACTGCTGCTGCCACTGCTGAAATCTGCGGATGGGCAGCTGGCGTTGGAAGCGCTATGGGCCATAAACCTGAGCGGTGGGTTGAATGATGACATTGCGCATATGGCATTGAGCCACAAAGATCCTTTTGTGAGAAACTGGGCAGTGCGGTTGGCAGGTGATCATAAATTGCGCTCTCCGGTATTTTCCAAACACCTGATCAGGCTGGCAGAAACAGAAGCAGATCCTGAAACCCGGAGCCAGATTGCTGCCACCGCGAAACGCTTACCTGGCCGTATAGCTATCCCTGTCATCGAATGCCTATTGAAGAGCGGGGATGATGCCACTGATGCGGATATCCCTCTATTGATCTGGTGGGCCATAGAAGCCAAAGCTGAAGCAGATCGCGATAAGGTGCTGGGTATGTTTCAGCAGGCTGCAGTTTGGAAAAGCAAAACCATTCAAAATACAGTACTGAAGCGTTTGATACAAAGGTATGTGATGGCTGGAGGGGAAGCCAATTTTATAGCTGCTGCAAGATTAATTGAACTGGCCCCTTCAAAAAATACAGCAAAAGAATTGATCAGTGGTTTAAGTGAAGGCCTTCGCGGGCGGGATTTGATCGGACTATCACCCGCCCTTGCGAAAGCCATAAAACCTTATCAGAATGAACTTTTTGGTGGGCCTTTGGCATTGGGGATAAAGCAAGGAAAAGGCGGGGCTATTGACAAAGCCATTCTGGTTATTGCCGATCCAAAGGCCGATTCGCAACAGCGACTGGCTTATTCCAGGCTCCTTGGCGAAAGCGGGCAGAAAAAGGCAGTGCCGGCCCTATTGAAAATAGTACAGACATCGGGTTCATCGGCAGCCTTAAAGCAAACCGCTTTACAGGCGTTGCAATATTTTGATATGCCTGAGATCGGCAGGAAAGTAGTGGCTGCATATCCGCAATACCGGGGAGACGAAGGGGTAAGGACTGCTGCAATAGGCCTGGTGTCCAGCAGATCTTTATGGGCAGCTTCGTTTCTGGATGCGATAGAAAAAACCAGAAATATCAATAAGACCGATGTGTCTGATGCAGTTGCCCGTAAACTGAAATTGCTGAAAGATCCGGGTATAACTGAGCGGGTAAGCAGGCTGTGGCCAAATGTGAAACTGGCAACGTCTGCAGAAAAAAATGAAAGTATAGCCAGATTTGCAAAAATTATCAGGTCTGGTAAGGGAAATCTTCAGAAAGGAAGGGTTTTATACCTCAGCAATTGTGGCCCTTGCCACCGCTTGTTTGATGGTGGTGGGAATGTAGGACCAGATCTGACCGGGTACGATAGAGATAATATGAACAGCATGTTGCTCAACATTGTTGATCCCAATGCCGATATCAGGGAAGGTTATGTGATCCATAAGATTGTGACAACGGACGGACGTACACTGGAGGGGAAAATCATCTCAAGAAATGGTGATGCCATCACACTTCAGCCAGTTGCGGGAAAAAACATGGTGCTTTCTGCAACCAAGGTTAAGGAGATGAAAGCCCAACAGGTTTCTTTGATGCCTGAACGCATCTTAGAACACTTGTCTGAACAGGAAGTGAGGGATATATTCTCTTACATTATGAAAAAATAAAAAAAACTAAAGCGTGTTCCGGAAAAAGATATTGGATTTTAATATTTTAATTTATACTTTCGGGTACGTTAACGAAGCGTTGAGTAAACTGTTTGTCAATGCCGTAACTAAACCAAATTAACCCTGAAAATGATATCAAAACTTAAAAAATGGCTGCTTTCCCTTGGGCCAGGAATTATTACAGCCGCCTTGGTTTTTGGCCCCAGCAAAATGACCATCACCTCAAAACTGGGGGCCGACTATGGCTATAGCCTGTTGTGGATTGTTGTGGTAGCTATTTTTTTTATGACGATTTTTACGGTTATGGCGGCCAGGATTGGTGTGGCATCAGAACAGTCGCTCCTGGGGACGATTCGTCAGAAATGGGGGGATGTTGCCGCGGTGGCCATTGGATTGGGGATTTTCTTTGTTACCACCTCCTTCCAGGCTGGAAATTCTATTGGCGTTGGCATTTCAGTGGCTGAGGCCACAGGTACATCTCCTGTGCTGTGGGTTATTCTATTCAACCTTGTAGGCATAGGTTTGCTTTTCTTCAGGGCCTTTTATAAAGTGCTCGAGAAGCTGATGATTTTTTTGGTGGCATTGATGCTTTTTGCTTTTGTAACTACCCTGTTTTTTGCAAAGCCTAGCATTACAGGTATTGCTGCTGGACTGATACCAGAACTGCCTGAAGGATCAACGGGCCTGGTTATAGCTTTTTTTGCTTCCTGTTTTTCTATTGTGGGTGCTTTTTACCAGAGTTACCTGGTACAGGAGCGAATAAAGGTAAACCCTGAGATCAAAGAAAAAAAAAGCCACAGCATTACAGGAATCGTTATCCTTGGGCTGATGAGTGCAATTGTGATGATCTGTGCTGCCGCAGTTCTAAATACCAAAGGGATTAAAGTAAACACTGCATCCGATATGGCAAGGGCATTGGAACCCCTGTTTGGCAGTGCTGCTTCTATCTTTTTCCTGGTTGGACTTTTTGGTGCCTCTTTTTCTTCGCTTGTAGGAAATGCAACTGTTGGCGGGGCTTTGCTGGGCGATGCATTTGGTAAGGGAAGTCAGCTGAATTCAACAGCAGTTAAATTGCTGATTGCCCTGGTGATGGTATTTGGTGCGGTTATAGCCATTAAATTTGGCAAACTTCCGCTCGAACTGATCGTTTTTGCCCAGAGTGTCACCATATTTCTGGTTCCTTTCATTGGTATTGCCATGTATGCCATTTCCAATGACCCTAAGATTATGGGCAAACATGTGAATTCTTTGTCTACCAAAATATTTGGGGCCATAGGCCTGCTCATATTGATATTTCTTGCTTTGAGCAATATTAAAGAACTGTTTTTTAAGTAATTCAATAATCCTATTTTAAATGACCGAATTAGCACAACTGGAACAAGAGTTATTAAAGCCTTCTGAAAGGCTGATTGCAGATATCCGTAAAATTGAGGGCGACATTATGTTGTTGGGCGTTGGCGGTAAGATGGGCCCCAGCATGGCCCGGTTGGCTAAGCTGGCGGTGGATCAGGCCGGACAAAAAAAACGCATTATCGGTGTTTCCCGTTTTTCTGATGGCAATGCCCGGGAAGAACTGGAAACTGCCGGAGTAGAGACCATTTCTGCAGACCTGCTGAATGAAGCTGAGCTGGCAGGGCTGCCAGACGTTGAAAACATCATTTACCTGGCCGGAACCAAATTTGGTACCACGGGTAAAGAGGCCTTTACCTGGGCCATGAATGCTTACCTTCCGGGTCGTGTTGCTGAGCGTTTTAAAAAATCACGTATTGTTGTTTTCTCTACAGGAAACGTTTATCCCTTTACCCCGGTTACTTCTGGTGGTTTGTCTGAAGACCATCCGGTTTCTCCGGTTGGCGAATACGGGCAGTCTTGTCTGGGAAGAGAGCGTATCTTTCAATATTTTGCTGAAAAGAACCAGACACCAACCCTCATTTATCGTTTAAATTATGCAATCGATCTTCGTTATGGGGTTTTGTTAGAGCTTGCCAAATCTGTAAATGAAGGCCGGCCAATAAATTTGACTACCGGAAATGTGAATGTGATCTGGCAGGGAGATGCCAATGAGATTGCAATCAGATCTTTGCTTCATTGCAGTGCGCCTGCGAAACTATTAAATGTAACCGGGCCGGAAACACTTTCGGTAAAGTGGCTTGCAGAACAGTTTGGCATGCTGCTGGGTAAAGAACCACTTTTTGAAAATGAGGTTCAGCAGACAGCGTTGTTGAACAATGCTTCTGAAGCCCATAAGCTGTTTGGTTATCCAAGGGTAACCATCAGAGAAATGATGGATATGACAGTGAGCTGGTTACAGGGGGGTGGTAAAATCTCCAATAAACCCACACATTTTCAGGAAAGGAAAGGGCAATTCTGATGGCACGGCAATTGAAACCTGAATTGAAGAAATTCCTGGATGCAGGTACGGTAATTCCTGCGCATCCACTGGCATTAACCTCAGATAGGAAGCTGAATGAGGAGCAGCAGCGGCAGTTGACCAGATATTATATGGCCGCTGGTGCGGGTGGCGTGGCTGTGGGGGTACACAGTACGCAATTTGAGATCAGGGACCCAAAGATTAATCTTTATGACACTGTCTTGCGTCTGGCAGCCGAAGAAGTAGAAAAAGAGGGGTTGGAAAGGCCTTTTATCAAAGTGGCTGGAATTTGCGGTCCTACCGCAGAGGCGGTAGCCGAAGCGGAGACCGCTCTTAGGTATGGCTACGATATGGGGCTTTTGAGCATGGGCGGATTACAGGCTTGGACAGAAACAGCGATTTTGGACAGGGTAAAAGCTGTTGCAGCAGTAATGCCGGTTTTTGGTTTTTATCTGCAGCCAAGTGTTGGCGGACGCATCTTCAGCTATGATTTCTGGCTGCAGTTTGCAGAAATAGAAAATGTAGAAGCCATAAAAGTAGCTTCTTTTAACAGGTACCAGACCCTGGATGTGGTAAGGGCGGTATGCCATTCAACCAGAAGAAATAAAATTGCCCTTTATACGGGTAATGATGACAATATTATTGCAGACCTGCTCACCAGCTATGAGTTTGAAGTTGATGGAAAGAAAGTAGAAAAAGAATTTATTGGTGGATTGCTGGGGCATTGGGCAGTGTGGACAAACGCAGCCGTTCGGTTATTTGAAGAAGTCAAAGCCTGTAAACGGAATGCGTATCAAAATGCTGCCACATTGCTAAGTAAAGGCGTACAGGTAACGGATATGAATGCGGCGATATTTGATCCCTCGCATAACTTCCATGGCTGTATCCCGGGTATACATGAGGTGTTAAGAAAACAGGGGTTAATGGAAGGAACCTGGTGTCTGAACCCTGAAGAGCAATTGTCGGAAGGGCAGGCCGCAGAAATAGAACGGGTTTGTGCTGCTTATCCGGACTTGACAGATGATGTTTTTGTTAAAAAGTTTCTTGGCTAGTTATTGTCAGAAAACACCATCAAGGAAATACCAGGAGAAATGAACCGAAGATCCTTTATTAAGAACGCAGGTCTGATGGCTGCATTTTCCGGAACTGGTTGGAACAAAACTTCTTTTTTCGCGACACCAATTATGAAAAACATTACAATAACAACTATTGATGCCGATTTTGAACGTGAAAAACTGATTCGGCCATTTGGATTTAAAGGAGGCTATCTGACAGAACTCTGGCAGGTCGCTTCCAGAATTCAGGCTGAATCGGGGCTGGCTACCACGGGTATAGCAACGCAAAGTGTTTTATATGGCGATGCTGATCTTTTTGCCAGCCATACCGAAGCGGAGGGTAATGCACTGATGTTTCTTGTGGTGAATAAGGCGTTGGAGCTGATCAGGCAAAATCCTTTTAAAGATCCTATTGCATTGTTGGAAGCAATATTTCCTGAATTGGTTAGGGAGGCGAAAAGGATAACCGGTAAGGCTGATCTGAACCTCAATTTTGTTTACAATGCGCTTATCAGCACCGACAATGCCGCTTGGTTAATGTATGCTGCTGAAAACAAGTACAAAACGTTCGATGAAATGATTCCAGCGCCTTATAAAGAAGCTTTATCACATAAAAACCGCCAGGTTGCGGTTATTTACCAGGTGCCTTATGGGATGCCGGTATTGGATTTGACAAAGGCTGCTGCTGAAGGTTACTTTGTTTTTAAAATAAAAACGGGTTATCCAGGAAGCCAGACTGAGATGTTGCAGAAGGATATGGAAAGATTGAGCCAGGTTCATGCTGCCCTTAAAGACCTGCGTACAGACCGTACACCCAATAGTAAACTGATTTATACAATGGATGCGAATGGCCGGTATGAACGTAAGGAATTACTACAGCGCTATCTGGACCATGCCAGGAAGATAGGAGCCTTTGAACACATTTTATTTTATGAAGAGCCGCTGGCGGAACATAATGATGAAAATGTATCGGATCTGGGGATAAGGATGGCCGCGGATGAAAGTATACATACGGAAGCTGATGCTACAAAGAGAATAGAGCAGGGGTATGGAGCAATGGTACTTAAAGGAATCGCAAAAACGCTCAGTATATCGATGAAAATTGCAAAACTCGCAGCGGAAAATCAAATTCCATGCCTGTGTGCAGATCTTACTGTAAATCCCATACTGATAGACTGGAATAAAAATCTTGCGGCCCGTTTAACGCCTTTCCCAGGTATAAATATGGGCTTTATAGAAACTAATGGTGATATGAACTATAAAAACTGGAAGCATATGCTCGGGTACCATCCTTATGCTGGGGCTACCTGGACTAAAACAACAGGAGGGATATTTGAACTTGGGGATGATTTTTACGCAAAAAGCGGGGGTATTTTCGATGCTTCTGCCCATTACGAGCAAATGTTTAAAAAAGGACAATAATTTATTAAATATTTAGAAGGCAGATTGCAGGAAATATTTATTTTTAACCCGAACACAATAACCTAATAGTAACACACACAACAATGAACAAGACCTTATTTTTTTCAGGCTGCCTGGCACTGGGTATATTTACTACAGGAGCAGCCAAGAGTCAAACTGCTGACCCTAAAAAAGACATTGAAGCAGGAAAAGCATTGATTGCGAAATCAGATTGTTTTGCATGTCATAAACCAGATGGCAAACTGGTTGGCCCATCCTATACGGAGATTGCAAAAAAATACACTGCCACAGATGCAAATGTTACACTCTTATCGGGAAAGGTAATAAAGGGCGGTAGTGGTAACTGGGGGCAGATCCCTATGGCCGCACATCCAAAAGTTTCGCAACCGGATGCAAAAAAAATGGTGAAATATATTTTGTCCCATTCTTCGGCAAAAAAATAAACCAGAGATGAAACCAGTATGAAAGTACCATTTCTGGCCACACCCAAAACGGTACTTTTATGGCTTTAAATTAGCAATATGAGATTTGTGTTCCTTTTATTTCTTGTTTCGCTCTGCTGTGTTTTTAACAGCCTTGGCCAGCAAAGTCCGGACAAGGCTGATCCTGATTTTCATTTATATCTGCTTATTGGGCAGTCTAATATGGCAGGCAGAGGGAAAATAGATAGCGATGGTAAGCAAATCAACCCGAGGATACTGATGTTAAACAAAAACGGGGATTGGGTTATGGCTACGGATCCACTTCATTTTGATCGACCTGCTATGGTAGGTGTTGGCCCTGGCCTGAGTTTTGCCCAGCATATGCTTGGTAAAAACAAAAAGATAAGAATAGGCTTAATTCCATGTGCAGTAGGAGGTTCTTCAATTGAGGTATGGCAGGCAGGGAAGGAATATTTAAAAGACCACCCTTACGATGATGCCATAAAAAGGGCTAAGATTGCAATGCAATATGGGGTGCTTAAAGGTATTGTATGGCACCAGGGAGAAGCAGATAGCAATGAAGAAAAGGCGGGACGTTACATTGCGAACCTGAAAAAGCTGATTGCCGACCTTAGAAAGGACCTGCTGGCTTCTGATGTACCGTTTGTAGCCGGGGAACTGGGACAGTATCGTGAAAATTACAAACTCATAAATGCGGTACTGAAAGATTTAGCAGATGAAGTGCCAAATTCCGGACTTGCTACATCTGAAGGATTGGTGCATAAAGGAGATGGTACGCATCTGGATACCCCCTCAGCAAGGGAATTGGGAAAACGTTTTGCTGTTGTTATGCTTAGGTTGCAGAAGAATCGGAAAAAATAATTTGTTATGGGGATGCCAAAATAAATTTGCATGTTTCTTCTTTAGTGTGTATATTCGGGTACGTACACATTATTACATAGTCCTAAGAAGAACAAGGCCTTTAACACCACATTGAGAACAAAATTGTAAGTTTAGTTTATAGACAAATCATTATGAATAGTTACAACCGGAGAAATTTTATCAGAATGGCAGCATTAGCAGGCACAGGGTTTGGTGTTGCAGGTAGTTTTGAATCGCTATTTGCAAAATCAAGCATATTGGCAGGAAAAAGGGTAGGAATTATAGGGCTGGATACCTCACATGCCGTAGCTTTTACCAAGACCCTGAATGCGGCAGATGCACCAGCCGAGTACGCTGGTTATAAAGTGGTGGCAGCTTACCCGAAAGGGAGTAATGACATCAAAACCAGTGTAGAGAGGATTCCGGGGTACACGGAGGATGTAAAAAAACTCGGCGTTGAAATTGTCGGTTCGATTGCCGACCTGCTGAAGAAGACCGATGTCATATTGCTGGAAACAAATGATGGGCGCCTCCATCTGGAACAAGCTTTGCAGGTGTTTAAGGCGCGTAAACCTATGTTTATAGACAAGCCAATGGCCGCTTCGCTGGCGGATACCCATGCTATATTTACAGCCGCAAAAAAATACAATTCCCCTGTATTCTCTTCCTCTTCTTTAAGGTATATGGATGGTATATCAGACGTAATAGAAGGTAAAATCGGAAAAGTACTTGGTGCTGAAACTTATAGTCCAGCCAAATATGAAAAAACACACCCGGACCTGTTCTGGTACGGCATACATGGTGTAGAAATGTTGTTTGCGGTAATGGGACCAGGCTGTAGAACGGTGACCAGGGTGCACACTGAGGATACCGATGTTGTGGTTGGGGTATGGAACGACGGCCGCGTCGGTACTTTCAGAGGTACACGTAATGGCAAAAGTGATTACGGTGCCAGGGTATTTGGTGAAAAGAAAAACGTTACCCTTGGTGAATTTAAAGGTTATAACCCCTTGCTTCAGCAAATCGTTAAATTTTTTGAAACAGGACAGGCCCCTGTACGGCCGGAAGAGACCATAGAAATTGCTGCTTTTATGGAAGCTGCTGATGAAAGCAAAGTAAAGGGTGGTTGTCCGGTAAGCATGACGGGATTGTTAAACAAGGCTAAATAAATTGATACACATGGATAAATCAGGAGACAAAAACCGTCGTCATTTTATAAAAAATGCAGTCACTGGGGCGGCCGCACTATCCTTAGGTGGTGTACTACCCGGGTTTAGTGCCAAAAGCTATGCAAGTATATTAGGGGCAAATGATAAGATTAACGTAGCCATGATGGGGGTGAATGCGAGAGGGCTTGCCCTGGCAGGTAACTTTTCACTGCAGCCCGGCTGCGTGGTAACCTATATCTGTGATGTGGACAGTCGTGCTGCTGATAAATGCATTGCTCAGGTAGAAAAGAACCAGAGCAGGAGACCGAAATCAGAGCCGGATTTTAGAAAGGCCCTGGAATATAAAGATGTTGATGCTTTGGTTGTAGCTGCTCCTGATCATTGGCATGCGCCCGCCGCAATACTGGCTTCGAAAGCAGGTAAACATGTTTACCTGGAAAAGCCCTGCAGCCACAATCCTGCAGAGGGAGAACTGCTGCTGGCAGCAGCCAATAAATATAAAAATGTAATTCAGATGGGCAATCAGCGCCGCTCATGGCCAAATATTGTTGCCGCCATCAAGGAACTCCATGGTGGAGCAATAGGCCGGCCTTATTTTGCAAAGACCTGGTATACCAACAATAGGCCTTCAATTGGTAAAGGTAAAGAAACAGCTGTGCCATCCTGGTTAAATTTTGATTTGTGGCAAGGACCGGCGCCCCGCACGGCTTATAAAGATAATATTTTACATTACAACTGGCATTGGTTCTGGCATTGGGGAACAGGTGAAGCCCTAAACAACGGAACGCATATGGTGGATATCGCCAGATGGGGACTAGGTGTGGATTATCCTACAAAAGTGACTTCATCAGGAGGCCGTTACCGGTATCAGGATGATTGGCAAACACCCGATACCCAGGTTATAAGCCTGGAATTTGGTAATAAAGGCGCGATTACCTGGGAGGGAAGGAGTTGCAACGGCCGGAATGTAGAAGGTGCCAGTGTTGGTGTTATCTTTTATGGAGAAAACGGCTCCTTGCAAATCGATGGTACAAACGGATACGTCATTTATGATTTAAACAATAAGCTGGTGAAAGAGGTTAAAAATGATGTTAAAGTTGATGCACGAAGTTTAACTAACCCCTCACAGGCTTTAGATGCCTTGCATATCAATAATTTCTTTGATGCAATAAAAAAAGGGACCAGTTTAAATTCGGATATTTTGAGCGGACACCAAAGCACATTGCTTGTACAGTTGGGTAATATTGCGCAACGTACAGGAACGGCCCTTGATATCGATCCCAAAAACGGTCATATTTTAAACAATAGCGCAGCAATGCAATACTGGAGAAGAACTTACCAAAAAGGTTGGGAACCAACAATCTGATCGCATGGAAAAAGGAAACATTACTTCAGTTAGTGTAAGTTCGTTGAGCAAACGCGATACACTCATTTCAATTTTTATCATCGGGCTGCTGTTCTTTATTTTTGGCTTTGTGAGCTGGGTAAATGCCATTCTGATCCCTTACTTTAAGATTGCATGTGAACTCAATAATTTTCAGTCCTACCTGGTTGCATTCGCTTTTTATATCTCTTATTTTGTGATGTCTGTACCTTCATCTTACCTTTTAAAATCTGTTGGATTTAAGAAAGGGATGATGATAGGCTTCTGGACCATGGCCCTGGGTGCATTTATTTTTGTCCCGGCTGCACTTGCCAGAACCTATGAGGTATTTCTACTGGGCCTGTTTACGCTTGGTTCTGGTTTGGCAATATTGCAGACAGCGGCCAATCCATACATTACCGTACTGGGCCCGAAAGAAAGTGCAGCTCAACGCATCAGTATTATGGGGATCTGTAACAAAGGGGCTGGTATACTTGCGCCGTTGCTGTTCGCCGCCGTAATATTGAAGGCTACAGATGCTGATTTATTTAAAGAGTTGCCCACAATGGATGCTGCGGCCAGGAGTGCGGCGCTTGATGAGTTGATCCGAAGGGTGATACTTCCTTATTCCTGTGTCGGTATTGTTCTTTTATGTCTGGGTTTATTTGTGCGTTTTTCTCCTTTACCGGAAATCAATACCGAACAGGAAAGCCAAGATGTGGCACTTGCCAATTCCGGTAAGACCAGCATCTTTCAGTTCCCGCACCTGGTGCTTGGGGCTTTAGGTATATTTTTGCACGTAGGTACCCAGGTAATTGCCATTGACACCATTATAGGCTACGCCGGATCTATGAATATTCAACTGCTTGAGGCCAAAGTTTTTCCATCCTATACTTTGTTTGTGACCATTTGCGGTTATCTGCTGGGCATTATTGCCATACCCCGGTTCATTAGTCAGGCCAATGCTTTAAGAATATGTACCTTACTCGGTGCAATTTTTACATTGCTTATCATTTACGCAGAAGGAAACATTGCCTTTTTAGGCCACCAGGCCGATATTTCTATCTGGTTTGTGGTATTGCTGGGTTTTGCAAATTCGCTGGTATGGGCAGGTATATGGCCGCTTGCGCTCGATGGCCTGGGCCGATTTACCAAATTGGGTGCTTCTCTGATGATTATGGGACTATGTGGAAACGCAATTATGCCACTTCTTTATGGCTATTTTGCCGATCTGTTTGACCTGAGAACTGCCTATTGGGTCTTATTTCCCTGTTATCTGTATCTTATTTTTTATGCACTTTACGGACATAAGCTCAGAAGCTGGTCTGCTATAAAATCTTAAAAAAATGCTTATGCTTTCTAATTGCCACTTTAAATTTAACAATAATCAAGGTAAAGCACTTTTTGTACTTTGCCTCCTTTTCGTGACAGGAACAGGCTGCCAAAATGATATAAGGGAGTCGGAAGACGCCTCCATAAAATTGATTACACTAGACCCCGGGCATTTCCATGCCGCTCTGATACAGAAATCTATGTATAAAGAGATCAGCCCGATTGTACATGTCTATGCACCTGATGGACCTGAGCTTGATGCTCATTTAAAACTCATTGAAAAGTACAACAGCAGGGCTGAAGATCCTACAAAATGGGAGGAAATAGTGTATAAGGGGCCAGATTACCTGCAAAAAATGCTCGACGAAAAAAAGGGAAATGTAGTGATCCTGTCTGGCAACAACCAGAAAAAAACAGAATATATACAAAAGTCTGTTGAAGCAGGAATTAATGTTCTGGCAGATAAACCTATGGCCATCAATACCAAAGGATTTCAGCAACTGGAAAAATCATTTGAATTTGCCCAAAGGAATAAAGTATTATTATATGATATCATGACAGAGCGTTATGAAATTACAAATATGCTTCAAAAAGAGCTCTCGGAGCAGCCGGATGTTTTTGGATTACTGGAAAAAGGTACCCAAGATCAGCCTGCGATAACAAAAGAAAGTGTGCACCACTTTTTTAAATTCGTTTCTGGTTCACCTTTAATTCGTCCCCAGTGGTTTTTCGATATCAATCAGGCAGGAAACGGATTGGTTGATGTGACTACCCACCTGGTAGATATGGTACAGTGGGAAGCCTTTTCAAATGAGCTTATACACTACAAAACTGATATAAACATGCTTTCTGCAAGGCGTTGGACAACTTCAATTAACCCCGGACAATTTAAAAAGAGTACAGGTAAAGATACCTATCCTGCTTACCTTCAGAAAGATGTTAAGGACGGAGTATTGCAGGTTTACTCTAATGGAGAAATGAATTATACCATTAAGGGAGTGCATGCAAAGGTTTCAGTAGTCTGGAATTTTGAAGCGCCTGAAGGTTCGGGAGATACGCATTATTCGGTGATGCGCGGAACAAAGGCCAACCTGATCATTAAACAGGGGGCTGAACAGGGGTATAAACCTACACTCTATATTGAACCCGTAAAATCAAATGATGCAGCATACGAAAAAGCCTTAAAACAAGGCATTGAGAAGATGGGAAAGCACTACCCGGGACTTACTTTAAAGCCAATCAAAAAAGGCTGGGAAGTTGTTATTCCGGAAAAATACAAGGTAGGGCATGAGAGCCATTTTGCAGAAGTAGCTAAGAAATATCTGCGTTTTCTCAAAGAAGGGCAGCTTCCGGATTGGGAAAAAGAAGCACTTTTGAGTAAATACTATACCACAACAAAAGCACTTGAACTTGCTTTGAAAAACTAAAGTCACAAGGAACTAAACTTACATTTTACAGATAATACTATTGTTCGGGTACGTAAACATAATGACAATAATATTTATCTTTGCAAATAATTTCAGCCTTGAAATTACAACAGATTATGAGTGAGAGGAAACTAAAAATATTTAACGGCAACATTATAACCCCATACCGTATTGTAAAAAATGGAACGCTCGTTGTCTGCAATGGCATAATCAGTGATGTTATTGAAGGAGATATCGAAGTACCAGGGGCGATTCAGATCGATGCTAAAGGCAAGTATATTGCACCCGGATTTATAGACATGCATGTTCATGGCGGTGGTGGTTTTGATTTTATGGATGGTGATGTAAATTCCTTCCTTAAAGTTGCTGAAACACATGTCAAATATGGTACTACGGCCATGTGTCCGACTACATTAACCAGTGAGCTGGCCGATTTACTGGAAACCCTAGACCACTACGAAACTGCCAAAGCAATAAATAAAACAGGGGCACAATTTCTGGGTATGCACCTGGAAGGGCCATATTTTTCTAAAAACCAGAGCGGGGCACAAGACCCGCGCTTTATGCGTAACCCAGAGCCCAGGGAATATGAAAAGGTTTTGTTCCATGCGCATTCCATCAGAAGATGGAGTGCAGCTCCGGAGCTTAAAGGTGCACTTGAATTTGGCCGGCACCTGAAGGCCCTGGGCATTCTTCCTGCTATTGCCCATACCGACGCTATTTATGAAGAAGTGCTGGAAGCTTTTGAAAATGGTTACACGCTTGCCACCCATTTTTATTCGGCTATGTCGGGTGTAAGCAGAAGAAATGCTTTCAGGTATGCCGGGGCTATTGAGGCGGGGTACCTGATTGATGAAATGGATGTAGAGATTATAGCTGATGGCATACACCTTCCAGCACCTTTGTTAAAGCTTGTGTATAAGATAAAAGGAGCTTCCCGAACGGCTCTCATTACTGATGCCATGAGGGCTACGGGGATGCCACCAGGTAAAAGCATTTTAGGCAACAGAAAGGACGGACTGGAAGTTTTAATTGAAGATGGAGTGGCTAAGCTGATGGACCGCAGTGCTTTTGCGGGTAGTGTAGCTACTGCCGACAGGCTGATCAGAACCATGGTCAATGAGGCTGGTGTTCCTTTACAGGAAGCGATACGGATGATGACAGCTACCCCAGCCAGAATTTTGGACGTGGCTGATAAAAAAGGTACGATCCTCAAAGGAAAAGATGCAGATCTGGTGCTCTTCGATGAGCAAATAAACATAGCCAACACCATCATAAACGGAGAAATTATTTACAGCCGGGAAGCAATATTGCAGCACAATCCCATCCTGGTAAAAGAATAGAAAAAATGGTCAGAGAATTTACAACAGACAAACTTAAAGTACAGGTACTGGAAGATAGAAATTTGCTTGGTACACGAGCCGCAGAAGCTGTTTATCAGCAAATCAAAGCATTACTGGCCACAGAACCTTACCTCAATATCATTTTTGCTGCGGCCCCCTCTCAGCATGAATTTTTGTCAGCATTAATTGAAAAAGACATAGACTGGTCACGCATCAATGCCTTTCATATGGACGAATATATTGGCCTGACCGAAGATGCCCCCCAGGGTTTTGGTAACTTTTTGAAGGCAAGGATTTTTGAACATGCGAATTTTCACAGTGTAAACTACATCAGGGGAAATTCAGCAGATGTGGCAGCAGAGTGTGAACGCTACGAAAAACTGCTGCTACAATTTCCGCCTCACCTGGTTTGCATGGGAATTGGAGAAAATACCCACATTGCTTTTAATGATCCGCATGTAGCCGATTTTAACGATATAAGACTTGTGAAGGTAGTTGATCTTGATCAGGAATGCAGGCAGCAACAGGTAAATGATGGCTGTTTCGCCAAAATAGATCTGGTGCCTGAATATGCCCTTACCTTAACTATTCCAGCATTATTTTCTGGTAAATATATATTCTGTATGGTTCCCGGCGAAAAAAAAGCAAAGGCGGTCCACCACACTTTAAGTCAGGAAATCACCGCGCAATATCCCTCAACCATATTGAGGAAGCATGAAAATGCGGTTATGTTTACCGATAAGCAAAGCAGCGTTTTTGTTTAAGGGAAAAAACATCAGAAACGCTCCGGGTAAAAAATATTTTTGCTTTTTTAGGACCGCATTTATTTTATTTGATAAAATAAATGCAAATTTATAGCGATGAGGCCTGAATGTGGTGTTACAGCAAGTGTGCCTGCAATGGGATCATGACCTTTTAAAAAAGAGATAACTAATGAAAAAAACTGAAGAGAAAGCACTTGTTGGTGTACGTGAGATCGCAAGAAAAGCAAATGTTTCTATAGCAACTGTCGACAGGGTTTTGCATAACAGAACAGGCGTATCAGCCAAAACAAAAGAGAAGATTGATGCCATTATAGAAGAATTAAACTATAAGCCCAATATTTTAGCAAGGCGCCTGGCATCTAAACAAATTCTGAGGTTTGCGGTGTTAATCCCTTCAGTATCTAAAGAAACAGATTATTGGAGTGCTCCTTTGAGTGGTGTTTTGCAGGCTGAGTCGGAAATCTCGTCTTACGGCATTCAGGTAGAAACCTTTTTTTTTGATCAGAACGATAAAAAATCGTTTGTAAAACAATCAGAAGCCGTGCTCAGGGGCAATTTTAACGGTGTGCTTTTGGCCCCGATGTTTATAGAAGAATCGAGCAAATTTGTAGATGAATGTGCGCTACTTAACATACCTTGTGTATTCATTAATTCGGATATTCCGGACAAAAACAGTTTGTGCTACATTGGTCCTAGTCTGTATCATAGCGGTTATCTTGCGGCACATATCTCCGGTTATTTATTAAAAGAAAACGATAAGGTCCTTATTGTAAATATCTCTAAGGAAATAGATAATCACCACCACTTGCTTCGAAAAGAAGAAGGCTTCCGGAAGTATTTTGAAGATAACCATAAAGTAAATGAAATCCTCAAAGTCGATATCCGTGATACTGCATATGATTCTGTTAAAAAAAGTCTTTCAGCAGTGTTAAAAAACAATACCATAAATCTCATTTTTGTAACCAATTCCCGGGTGTCTTCTGTGGCGCATTATCTGGAAGAAGAGAATATTGAAGATGTTAAATTGATTGGTTTTGATTTTCTGACTGAAAATATAGCCTATCTGAAAAAACAAACCATAGATTTTTTAATTTGCCAGAAACCAATAGAACAGGGATATAGGGGCATTATGGCGCTTTATACCCATTTTGTACATGCCAGTCCGATAGACAAGGTATATCATATGCCTATCGATATCATTACAAAAGAAAACCACCAGTTTTACAGAAACTAAGCCAGGTTTATCAGAAGGATGATCTGATGTTTTTGTTTATATTTGTTTAACCTATTGTTGAATATGAACGAATCAGCTCATCATCATAAAAATGACGGGGGGAAGCTCCATGAATTAACTGCTCATCTGCAATCGCTCATTACTTCACTTGAAGATATTGTGTTTGAGATTGACGGAAACCAGGTTTTTAAAAACGTGTGGGTATCCGACGAGCGTTTGTTGTTTATGCCTAAGGAAGCTTTTCTGGGGAAGACAATAACAGAAGTAATGGGCGCCGGTTCTGCGCTATTTACAGCTCCGGTAAATAAAGCGATAGCAACTGGAACAGTTCAGGAAATCACCTACAAGCATCTTGATGATCTTCATAACCAGTGGTTTAAGGCGAAAATCAAGCCGGTGCTGAAATCTTCAGTTCCGGAAGATTATGTTCTGGTGTTGAGCATACAGGATATTACGGCGCAAAAACTAGCCGATATGGCCCTGGAAGAAGCCAAGCTGCAATTGGAGCTGAGTAATATGGCTTTGACGGAGGCCAGGGACAAAGCAGAAAAAGCATCCAAAACCAAGTCGGATTTCCTTTCTGTAATGAGTCACGAGATCAGGACGCCTTTAAACGGTATCATTGGCATTGCCAACCTTTTAAAGTTAAACCATACCATGGATCAGAAGGATTACATTGGTAACCTGATCTTCTCCGCAGATCATCTGATGCAGCTGATCAACGATATTCTGGACCTCACCAAGATTGAAAATGAAAAGCTGGAACTGGTACTTGCCGAGGTAGACCTTTTCAGGCTAATAAAAAACATTAAAAATCAGTTTAAATCTTTAGCGGAGTCTAAGGGTGTACAGTTAAAAAGCTATGTTGACGATGAAATTCCACAAAGGCTTATTGCTGACCCAATACGCCTTAGCCAGATGCTGAATAACCTGATCAGTAATGCCATTAAATTTACAGATAAAGGTGAGGTAAGCCTTTTGGTAAAACTTTTGTCTACTCATTCTAATCAGGTAAAACTGCATTTCAGTGTAAAAGATACCGGAATGGGCATTCCGCCCGAATTGCAGAAAACCGTTTTCGAAAGTTTTAAGCAAATTCAGTTATCGGCACAACGGGAACACGCTGGAACTGGATTGGGCTTAACCATTACCCAAAAGCTTGCCGAACTGCACAACAGCAGGGTAATTCTGGAGAGTGAAACGGGTAAAGGTGCTGAATTTCATTTTGACCTGGTTTTTGATATCGCGGACAACCAGGAGTCCGATGATAATGCAACCACGCTGCCTGTATCTGCCATTTATCAGAATAAACTTAAAGGATTGAAAGTATTGTTGGTGGAAGACAACCTGATTAACCTGATGGTTGCCCAAAAGCACCTGGAGTATTTTGGAGTACAGGCAGACTGTGCCGACGATGGCAACAGCGCCCTCCAGTTGATGCAGGGAAATGAATACCATGTAGCCATGCTGGACCTGCATATGCCTGGCCTGGATGGATTTGCACTCGCAGAGATCATACGTCAACAGTATCCCACTGTTCATCCGGTAATCTTTACAGCAGATATCATGACTGAAGTGAGGCATAGATTTGCCGCAATAAATGTTTACGACATTCTTAACAAACCATTTGCACCCGAAAAGATGTTTGCGGTGCTTTTTAAAGTGGCCAGGTCAAGAGGGATCTTATAGCAGGGGACATGCTAAAATAGTTTATTAAACAGCCAAAAGCTTCTTGAAATATGCTGTTAAAAATCTTCAAATTGCGTTAGCCAATTTAAACCAATACAACATGAACAGAATCTTTATGCAAGGCAGGTGTTTGATTGCCGTCCTTTGTTTAAAATTAACTACCGGATATGCACAGCAAACGCTTTTACCTAAACAGACAGATCGTTGGGCAATACAGCCGAATGGAAGTATTACATGGAATATAGATAAGCGCATTCCCCATACCGATCATATCGAGATGGCGGGAGAGCAGGTGGCCATATGGGTTGAATATGGATTAGATAGCATTAAACGGTCAAAAATAAATAGAACACTGGTATTTCCAACGTTCAGGATGCTTCCTGATGGTACAAGATCGCACATCACTTATTCCTTCCAGGACAATGAACTCCCAAGGTTTTATATGAACAAAAGATTGCTGGATTTTGGTACCGCTAAAAGTGGTAAATCAGGTAATTTGGGTTATAACGTTAAAGATATTAATCAGAAGGGTATCATGCGGGTAAACGCCGAAACGGGAAACCCTGTATTGGCAACAATAGTACGCAGCTTTTTTCCCTCGGTAGATCAGCCTATGGCTATTGAGAAGTTTGTGTTTACCAATGTTTCAGGAGCGGACCTACCTGTTGCCATGGAATATCTCAAAAGAGAGGTCAGGACAGATGCTTCAAGAAGTAAGGGGAAATCGCATAGCGTAATTATGGGGACCACAGGAGAGGGAAACCGGGTGCTGAAACCTGGAGAATCAGCCACATTTGCAGTTTATTACCTCGCAACAGACCATCCAGAACAATTGCCTGCAATTAATGCAGATAAAGAGGAGCAAAAAAGAATGGCAAGAATAGCAGAGATCCAGGCTCCATTGAAGCTGGAAACGCCGGACAAGGTGTTAAATACCGCTTTTGAATTTGCCAAACTGCGGGCTACCGAAAGCATTTACAAAACAAAGGGCGGCTATATGCACGGTCCCGGTGGCCTGGCTTATTATGCCGCTATCTGGGCAAACGATCAGGCCGAATATGTCAATCCATATTTTGCTTTTTCGGGCGACAGGATCGGGCACCTTTCTGCCATGAACGCCTATGCCTGGTTTGCCAGGTATATGAACCCCGATTATAAAGCAATTCCAAGCTCTATTGTAGCCGAAGGAGATGCCGTATGGAAGGGTGCAGGCGACAGGGGAGACCAGGCCATGATTGCCTACGGCGCATCCAGGTATGCCCTGGCTACAGGTAATATCGATTCTGCCCGTAAATTATGGCCTTTAATTGAGTGGTGCCTGGAATACAGCAAACGAAAAATGAACGCAGAAGGGGTGGTTACTTCTGATAAAGATGAACTGGAAGGCCGTTTTCCTGCCGGAAAGGCCAATTTATCTACCAACACCCTGTACTATGATGCCCTTCGCTCGGCAGTAATGCTGGGCCAGGCGCTTGGTAAACCTAAAAGCCAGACAGATGCCTATCATAAGCAGGCTGATGCATTAAAGGTAAATATGGAGAAATACTTTGGTGGCAATGTAGAAGGTTTTGAAACCTATAAATATTACGAAGGAAACGATGTACTCAGGGCCTGGATTTGCTTGCCGCTAACCATGGGGATCTTTGACAGAAAGCAGGGTACCATTGATGCGCTTTTCTCGCCAAGATTATGGACCGCGGACGGTTTGGCTACACAAGCCGGTAAAGAAACTTTTTGGGACAGGTCTACTTTATATGCCTTAAGGGGCGTATTGCAGGCTGGTGAAACCGGAAAGGCCATGGATTTTATTAAATATTATTCGCGCCGCAGGCTCCTGGGCGATCACGTGCCTTATCCGGTTGAGGCTTACCCTGAGGGCAACCAACGCCATCTATCTGCCGAAAGCGGCCTTTATTGCCGCATATTTACCGAAGGTTTGTTTGGCATGCGTCCGGTGGGTTTCCGGAGTTTTGAGTGTGCCCCAAGAATGCCCGAAGATTGGAACCATATGTCTTTGCGCAGCATTCATGCATTTGGAAATGTGTTTGATCTGGAAGTCTCCAGGGCCGGAAAGAATATGTTGCTCATCAATATTAAAAAAGATGGGAAAGATGATAAGTACAAGATAAAAGAAGGGGCTACTCAACTCATTAAACTATAGTGCTGAAATGAACAATTCAATAAAATACCTGTTTGGTCTGCTCTGTATCTTTGGGATTTTCTCCAATGTGTCTGCACAACAAGACAAGCAGATCGCCATTGCAACAAAAAATACCAGTCTGATTTTTACCATATCAAGGGCTCAAAAACTTTACCAGAGCTATCTTGGCCAGAAATTAATTAATCCATCCGATGAGGCATTACTGACCTCAACCCGGCGCGAAGCTTATATTGGTGCGGGGATGGGTGATTTATTTGAACCCGCAATCAGGATGGTGCATAGCGATGGCAATCCTTCTCTGGATCTGAAATATACCGCCCACAAAATCAATAAGCAGGACAACAATGTAAGCACCACTTCTATTAGCTTAAAGGATCCGCAATATCCGGTTGAAGTATTGCTGCATTTCACCGCTTATTATAACGAAGACATCATCAAAGCATGGACAGAGATCAGGCACAAGGAAAAGAAACCGGTTACCTTAACCAATTATGCTTCTTCCATGCTGCATTTTGATGCCTCAAAGTATTGGCTCAGCCAGTTCGATGGCGATTACATGACCGAGATGAGGATGAAAGAAAGCCAGCTTACCACTGGTATAAAGGTGCTGGACAGCAAATTGGGTACCCGCGCGCAAATGTACCGTTCGCCCTGCTTTTATCTCTCTTTAAATAAGCCATCCGATGAAAATAATGGCGAACTCATTGCCGGAACCCTGGCCTGGTCGGGCAATTTTCAGTGTTCATTTGAGATAGATCAGCAAAATGGCTTACGCATGGTTACCGGCATGAACCCCTACGCTTCTGAATATAAATTACAGCCAGGTAAAACTTTTGAGACCCCTGCATTTATATTCACCTATACCAGAAAAGGAAAAGGGGAGGCCAGCCGTAACCTGCATCGCTGGGCCCGTAATTATGGCGTGCTAGATGGCAATAAACCTCGTTTAACACTCCTGAACAATTGGGAAGCTACACATATGGACTTTAATCAGGATATATTGGTTGAACTGTTTGATGGGGCAAACAAACTGGGAGTAGACCTCTTCCTGCTGGACGATGGCTGGTTTGGCAATAAATACCCGAGGGACGCAGATAAAACAGCATTGGGCGACTGGCAGGTAGATAAAAAGAAACTCCCAAGCGGTATAGGTTATCTCGTGCGCGAAGCAAACAAGAAGAACCTGCAATTTGGTATCTGGCTGGAACCGGAAATGGTAAGTCCAAAAAGTGAATTATACGAAAAACATCCCGAATGGATACTAAAGCTTCCCAACAGGGAGGAATCCTATTCGCGTAATCAGCTTGTTTTGGACCTCATCAATCCTAAAGTGCAGGACTTTATCTATAATATGGTGAATGACCTGCTTACGGAAAACCCCGGAATTGCCTTCGTTAAATGGGATTGCAACCGGATGCTGACCAATACCTATTCACCCTTTTTAAAGGAAAACCAGGGTAACCTGTTTATCGACTATAACAGGGCCCTCTATCAGATACTGGAACGGCTGAGAAAAAAACATCCACACCTGCCAATTATGCTATGCGCAGGGGGAGGGGGCAGGGTGGACTATGGTGGTTTGAAGTACTTTACTGAATTCTGGCCGAGCGACAATACTGATGGTCTGGAACGGGTATTTATACAATGGGGTTACCTCAATTTTTTCCCGGCATTAACCGTCTCCAGCCACGTAACCTCAATGGGCAAGCAATCGCTGAAGTTCCGTACCGATGTGGCCATGATGGGTAAAATGGGTTACGATATCAGGGTGAAGAACCTTACTGAGCAGGAAGTTAAATTTAGCAACCAGGCTGTTAAAACCTATAAGCAGATCAGCGATGTGATCTGGTTTGGAGACCTGTACCGCCTGGTCTCGCCGTATGAGGAAAACAGGGCCGTTTTGATGTATGCCAGTGAAGACAAAAAAAGAGCTGTGCTTTTCAATTATCTTCTCAATTTCCGGAGAAAGGAATATATGGGCAAAGTACTCTTGCAGGGGCTCGATCCTTTAAAACGTTACAGCATAAAAGAAATTAACCTTTTGCCAGATGCCAAATCAACTTTTCCTGACGATGGAAAGGTTTTTAGCGGCGATTATCTGATGAATATAGGATTAAACCTTTCTTCAGGTAAAATTACTCCGCTTAGCAGCTCCGTTTTTGAAATTATAGCACAATGATACAATGAAGACACTTAAAATAATACTTGGTTTATGGATGATCACGGCATTTACAAATTTTGTAAATGCCGCTGATTTTAATATTCTTAAATATGGTGCCCTTGGCGACGGAATAAGCCTGAACACAAGCGCCATACAAAAGGCTATTGATGCCTGTAACCTGTCTGGTGGAGGTAGGGTTATTTTTCCGGAAGGGAAATTCCTGTCGGGAACTATAGTAATGAAAGATAATGTGACCATTCATTTCGAAAAGAATGCAGTATTACTTGGCAGTACAGACTTGAGGGACTACCGCAATCTCGATCCATTTACCGAAGGTCTGGGTATTGACGTGGGTTGGGCGCTCCTGGTAGCAGTCGACGTAAAAAATATCAGGCTGGAAGGAGCAGGTATGATCGACGGACAGGGATCGGCCATCAAAGCCAAACATATCCTTACCGACACCAGGCCCGAGGGGCAACGCTGGGGCCTGCGGCCATTTTTGCTGCGTGTTGTACGCTGCGATGGGGTAACTGTAAACGATGTGACCCTTAAATATGCCGGCGCCTGGACTTCACATTATTTTCAGAGCAGGAACCTGCACATAGAAAACGTGAAAATTCTAAGTGTTGGTGTGGCGCATAACGATGGGATTGGTATTGACGGATGCCAGGATGTGGTGATCAAAAACTGTGATGTAGAGAGTGGAGATGATGCACTGGTTTTTAAAACTACTTCCAGCAAAATGGCCTGCAAAAATATTGAAGTCAGCGGACTCCGTTTGAAAAGCCATCAGGCTGGTATCAAAATGGGGACCGAATCTATGGCAGCCTTCGAAAACATCAGGATATCCAAATGCCATATCTACGATACCCGTAACGGAGGTATTAAGCTCCTTACTGTTGACGGTGCGCATTTGCGTAATGTAGAGATCACTGATATTACCATGGAAGAGGTAAGGACCCCAATGCTTTTTCGCCTGGGCTCTCGCTTAAGTGTATTCCGTAAAAACAGCGATACCAAACAATCTACCGGTACTTTTGAAAATGTGGTTATCCGCAATGTAAAAGCAAATGCTGCTGCTAATGCGCAGCTCATGCCGCCTTCAGGCATCTTGATCACAGGAGTACCTGGGCATTACATCACCAACCTTACCCTTGAAAATATTGAGATCAGTCTGGCAGGTGGCGGATTGGCAGAACACGCCAGACAAGCTGTCCCCGAAGCTATAGATCAGTATCCGGAGGTCAAGACATTCGGGCCAAGGGTGCCGGCATATGGAGTGTGGGCTAGGCATGTAAAAGGGCTTAAGCTTAAAAATATTAAATTTAACCTTGAGCGCAAGGATCTGAGGCCTGCACTGGTATGCGAGGATGGAACAGACATTGAGATATTCGACTGGAAACTTCCTGAAACTACAGGAGCAGAAGCCATTATCCGGTTGGAAAACGTTCAGAATGCAGTTCTGAAAAATGCCGGTGGTAAATCAGGTGACAAAAAATTTGTACTGATTGAGGGAAACAGTAAAAATATAAAACAAGCCCCTTAAGCCACATGCAGCGATTTTTGCCCGCTTAGTGCTTTAATGTGTTCCAGGGATTCCCTGATCTCAGCGATTGGGAAATCACCCCTCTGACCGTAAGTCTGTAACCTGAGGTACTCGCCCCATACCAGTCCGCGGCCATATGCTGTCTTAGACCACATTTGTCTGCTGATTGGATACTTTAAATAGTCAGAAGGCAAGGGCAAAGGTATACAATGCAGCATTACTGATGGAAAAAACCTTTTCAGACATAACGATGCCCTGGTAGATGCGTAAGAATGGGATAAAAAGGTCATGCTCCGGATATTTTCAAAAGAGAATATCTTTTTCGCCTCTATGATATTTTCCAGCGTATTTTTTGATTTGCACTCGGTGAATATTTGTTTGTCGGTATATTTTTCCAGTGGTATATAAGATTTGATCAGGGTGGATTCCGCTTCTTTTTTATAAAAAGACCCATTGTAGTTGGCCACACCACCGGTAATTAGCACCCGGTTAACCAGACCCGCATTCAGCATGTAACTGATGACATCTGCAATTTCCCGGTGCTGAACGTTGGATCCGAAAACAAAAAGCAGATCTGTGGGCTCCAGACTCTCTTCCTGAAAACATAAACTGGTCAATGCTTCAATCAGTTCTGCGTCCATATCCGGGCTTTGGGCAACCTTTACAATCTCCCTGTATAATTCTTTTGACTCCATTTGGTTATCACTTTGTTTAGGTATAGACGAACAGTATACCTTATTTGCTACAGGCCCTTAAAAATATTTTTTGAACCTTTTATAAAAAAGCTTGTTTTAAACGTAATGTTATTTATTATCATTGATTTAATTGAATACAGATGAGGTCAATATGGAAAGGTTCAATCGGTTTCGGACTGGTCAATATCCCGGTAAAGTTATTCTCTGGTGTGCAAAGCAGCAGTCTGGATCTGGATATGCTGGATGAAAGGGATCATGCCAATATCAGGTTTAAAAGGGTAAACGAAAAGACCCACAAAGAAGTACCTTATGAAAATATTGTGAGAGGATACTTCTTAAAAGACCATTATATTGTGCTGGATGAACATGATTTTGAGGAAGTAAAACCAGAGAAAACCAAAATTATAGAGATCGAGAATTTTGTGGATATTGCTGATATCAATCCGGTTTATTATGAAACTTCCTACTACACCCAACCAGAAAATCAGGGTAAAAAAGCTTACGCGCTATTGCTCAGGGCACTGGAAAAGTCTAAAAAAGCCGGAGTGGCACGCTTTGTCTTGAGGAATAATGAAAACCTTTGTGTGCTCCACCCGCTCGATGGGGTTATTGTAATCACCAAGATACGTTTCCAGGAAGAAATACGAGATACAAAAGAAGTCAGGCTCAAAGAATCCCCTGCCATTAATGCAAAAGAACTACAGGTGGGCCTGGCTTTGATCAAACAATATACATCGGGCTTTAATATTGACGCATTTAAAAATGACTATTCCAAAGAACTGTTAAAAATCATCAAATCTAAGGCAAAGGGCAAAAGGGCAACTGTTAAGAAGATCAAGCCCAAAAAAGCAGTTAGCGACGATTTGTACGGTCAGCTGATGGAAAGTCTAACCAAAAGAGCCTGATTGCCTATTTTAATTTTTCGTTCAGTTCTGTGGCCGTTTTATAGTGAGCTTCCAAAGTTCGCAATGCCCGGATGGCAAAATTCTGCAGTGGTGTATCACCAGAGGTGGCTGCAGATTTAAACAGGTCAAGGGATTTGATATGATCCGTTACCATCATCCCGATATAGTGTTTGTCAAATGCTGCCGCCGACATATTTTTCATTTCTTCAATATGGGCCAGATCTGCCTGGGGAAGCGTACCTGGTAAGGTCATACGCTTGCTTTCTGCCAGTTTTTTCAGACGCTCTGCAATTCTACTATGGTCTCTGACAACTGTTGTGGCAAAGGACCTCACCAGCCGGTTGGTCGATTTTTTTTCTGCTATTTTTCCCAGCTCTATTTCTTTCATCCCACCAAGGGCAGCCTCATTCATAAAAACAGACATATCTGCCCCCCGGTTTAAAGCAGTTGTATCTGTAATGACATGGTCTTCCATTGACGAATCGATTGCAGCTTGTTGAGCGCCTGTTGCACTGTTGTTTGTATTTTGGCAAGCTTGGAAAACAGAAAAACCAAGCAGAATAATAGCCAATAAAGTTTTTGCTTTCATGATTAATGTCTTAATTGTTAGTTTATTTAACTACAATTGAGGCAGGAAAATGTTTTGAAAGCAGCTATTTAGCTGCTTTGCTGATTTTATGATAATAAAAATAAGAGATCATCAGAATGCCTAAAACAACCAGGGGGAAAATTGCTTGCCCACCAATACCATCAACTGCAGCGTGACTGATACTGGCAAATACAAAATCGAATGCAAAACCCGCATAGATCCATTCTTTAGCTCGACCTTTAATCTGAGGAAGCACTAAACCAATTGAACCAAGCACTTTAAACACAACCAGGGCATTGCCAAAGTACTGGGGATATCCCAAATGTCTGATGCCTTCCTTCGCCAATTCGGTTTGTGAAGTGAAGGCGGGCATGACTCCTTCGAATAGGAAAATCAGAATTGTTGCCGTCCAGAAAATAATTTTGTCTTTTTTCATGATGTTTATAATTTATACTACAAAAGTATCGTTTGGGTTTAAAAGCTGTGCTGGGAAGAAACGACAATGTGAAGGGGCGTTTGCGACAATCTTATGGTGTACTCGTAATAAAGGCCTTAGCAAGACTTCCCAACTGCTTTAAAGTAAAGCTGAGTTCGTCTGTCCAGGGCAAACCTATACAAAGGCGCATGCAGTTCTGAAACTGGTCCTGCAGGGTAAACATGCGGCCTGGTGCAATGCTTATCTGCTTTTTTAAGGCATAATTATAGAGCTTTGCGGTGTTTATTTCTTTTGGAAATTCAACCCATAGGGTAAGTCCGCCCTGCGGTCTGCTTATCTTAGTACCTGGGGGAAAATGCAAAGCTATGGCCAGGGCATAACGCTGATAGTTTTCCTGCAGCGTTTTACGCAGTTGCCGCAGGTGATGGTCGTACCTGCCGGTCATTAAAAAATTCCCTGTAGCTTCGTGAATTACAGCGGTTGAAGATAAGGCATGTACCAGTTTTAATCTCAATAGCCGGTCTTTATACTTACCTGGTGCAACCCAGCCCACACGATAACCTGGCGCAAGTGTTTTTGATACTGAGCTACACCACAAAACATTGCCCTCTGTATCGAAAGACTTGCAGCATTTCGGACGTTCGGGACCAAAATGCAGGTCTCCGTAAGTATCGTCCTCAATGAGTGGGATGTTGTGTTTGGCCAAAAGCTTTACAATTTCTTTTTTGTGGGCATCTGGCATACAATAGCCATAGGGGGTGTTGAAATTCGGTACTAGCAGGCACACATTTATTTCAGGGAGCAATTTTTCCAATGCATCAATGGCTATTCCCGTAACCGGGTGTGTGGCAATCTCGAGTACCTTCAGCCCCATGCTTACGGCCAACTGTAAAATGCCCGGATAACATGGACTTTCCAATGCCAGCGTATCGCCTGGTTCGGTTAATGCCATGAGGCATAAAGCCAAAGCATTCATGCAGCCATTAGTTGTTACCACATCACTTTCCTTTAAATGCCCTTCCCAGGCTAACGAACGGACGGCTATCATTCTTCGCAGCTTTAGGTTACCCTGCAAAGGTTCGTATGCCGTACCGCCCTCTTGCAATGCCCTTGTGGCCAGAACTATTTCTTTTTTCAATTTTGCCAAAGGCAAAAGGTTCCCTGAAGGTACCCCGATAGAAAGAAGCGTGAGGTCATTCCGTGCCATATTGGAATAAACACTGTCAATCAAATCGTTCGGTTCCATATTTTTGACAACAGGGAGGGGCTGACTCGTTTCAGGTAGCGGAAGCTTCAGGTAATTGAGCGGACTCACAAAATAGCCCGATTGAGGTTTTGATTGCACCAATGATTGGGCTTCCAGTTCAAGAAATATTCTTTTGGCCGTGTTTATGCTGATGCCGTGTTCCCTGCTTAAAGTTCTTACAGATGACAACCGCTCCCCTGCCCTTAAAACACCTGTTTTGATTTTGTCGGCAATATTGCCAGCAATTTCGTTGTATAAAAAGTCTTTCTTCACCTCGCAAATATAATTGTGTCCATTTAAATATAAAAAACTGTATCTGTGCTTGTTGCCGTCCTTAGCCGATTTTTGGGTTTAAAATTTTTAGCATTATGACAGGAGTACTTAAAGTAAAAGCAAACGCGGCACAGGGCTGGATAAACGGTTTTATAGGCGTGGTATTGTTTAGTGGGTCTTTACCGGCAACAAGAATAGCAGTTTTAGAATTTAACCCGGTATTTGTTACTGTGGCACGTGCAGCTGTTGCAGGCATACTGGCACTTATGGCCTTGCTGGTTTTTAAAGAAAAACGGCCGGCTACACAGCAGCTTTTACCCCTTGCTATTGTAGCATTAGGGGTGGTGCTGGGTTTTCCTTTATTGAGTGCGCTGGCTTTGCAACATGTTAGTTCGGCCCATTCCATTGTTTTTATAGGGATTTTGCCGGTAGCAACAGCTGTTTTTGGGATCATTCGCGGCGCCGAACGTCCGGGTCCCATATTCTGGATTTTCTCTGTTATCGGAAGTCTTTTGGTAACAGGATATGCAGTTGCACAAGGCCTCCAGGCTTCAGCCCCTGGTGATTTGCTGATGCTGCTGGCAGTTATACTTTGCGGGTTAGGCTATGCTGAGGGGGCTAAGCTTACCAGAACTTTAGGAGGCTGGCAGGTGATCTCCTGGGCCTTGGTACTTTCACTACCTGTAATGCTGCCCCTCGCGTTTCGTTATATGCCATCTTCTTTTGAAGGGATTACAACCGGGGCCTGGTTTAGTCTGGCCTATGTCTCGCTCTTCAGCATGTTTATCGGTTTTATTTTTTGGTACCGTGGGTTAGCGCAGGGGGGGACAGCAACCGTAGGACAATTACAGCTGCTGCAACCGTTTTTTGGCCTGGCCCTGGCTGCTTCATTGCTTCATGAAAAAGTGAGTATGGGTATGTTGGGTATTACCATAGGGGTGATTTTGTGTGTGGCAGGTACCAAGAAGTTTGCATGAGGTAGGCTATGGACATAATGATCTCTTTTTTGTCGTTTTTTAATTGAGCGAAGATCACAGGGTTATAAATCAAATTAGAAAATAACTAAATCTAAATTTGCAGAACCAAATCCGATTTGTACTTTTGCGCCGGAGAGTTGGCAGAGTGGTCGATTGCGGCAGTCTTGAAAACTGTTGAGTGTAATAGCTCCGGGGGTTCGAATCCCTCACTCTCCGCAGCAAATGAAAGAGCCCCTAAGGCTCTTTTTGTGTTTTAAGCCATACGATAATGATCGGGAACTTAATTTCCATTTCCAAATAATCAGTATCTTGGATACTTTAATCTTAATGTTTTAATCAGTATGAGCAGATTACCTGTAAAAAAGCATATCCTGCTAACAATTCTTCTGCTCAAAAGTTTAACCCTGCTTGGGCAGAGCGATCAGGAAATAAAATTTAGGGCGCCTGCCCTGCACTTTACCCAATCGGCACCCCTGGGTAATGGACGAATTGGGGCCATGGTATTCGGAAATCCCAATAAGGAACGGATTGTATTGAATGAAATATCTATGTGGTCTGGAGGAATAGAGAACCCCAACCGTAAAGATGCTGCCAGTCATCTCAAAACTTTGCAGCAATTGCTTCAGGAAGGAAAAAATAAAGAGGCACAGGCCTTGCTTCAGCAATATTTTACCAGTTCAGGCAAAGGGTCAGGCCGTGGCAATGGGGCCCTGGATAAATATGGCTGCTACCAGATCCTTTCCGATCTTTTTATCACCTGGAAAGATACTGCAGCAGCTGTAACTGCTTATAAAAGAACACTTCAGCTGAATGAGGCTCGGGCAGTGACGGAATGGAAAAGGGCAGGGGTAAGTTATAAACAGGAAGTATTTGTCAGCATGCCTCAGCAAGCGGTGGTTATCCGTTTGACAGCCGATAAACCAAAAGCATTAAATTTTGACCTGGAGCTTTACAGAAAGGAAAATGCCGTTTCAAAATCTGCAGGAAATACCATAACCATCGAGGGGCAGTTACCCGGAGGCGACGGCGATAAAGGTATCCGGTTTGCTGCTGCCGCTAAAGCAATAACCTCAACGGGTAAAGTTAGTGCAGAAAACAACAGCTTAACGGTTAACGGTGCTACAGAATGTCTCATCCTCATCAGTGCCGCCACGGATATGAACTGGCCAAACGTAGCGGTTCGGGGTGCTAATCCGTTAGCGGTAGCTATGAAATACCTGGATAACGCCGGTAAAATGGCTTTTTCAAAACTAAAGGCTAAACATATCGCCGATTTTCAATTGTACTACAACCGATGCAAGTTCCAGCTTACACAAAAAGAAGATTCTGCCATTGCCGCTTGTTCAACTGAGGAGCGGTTGACGAATTTTTACAAAGGCAAGCCTGACGTTACCCTGCCTGTATTGTATTTTAATTTTGGAAGGTACCTGCTGATCTCCAGCTCCAGGCCGGGCAATCTGCCCGCCAACCTTCAGGGCTTGTGGGCTGTGGAGTACCAGACGCCATGGAATGGGGATTACCATTTAAACATAAATCTACAAATGAATTATTGGCCTGCCGAGCAAACGAATCTGGCCGAACTCCACCAGCCACTTATTGCACTTACAGAACAATTGGTAAAGCCCGGTGAACAAACGGCTAAGGCATATTACAACAGTACAGGCTGGACAGCACATATGATGACCAATCCATGGAAATTTACGGCTCCCGGCGAACATGCATCCTGGGGATCGACATTATCGGGTGGGGCATGGCTTTGTGCACATTTATGGCAGCACTATCAGTACAACCCCAATAAAAAGACGCTGATGGAAATCTATCCGGTCTTAAAGGATGCTGCCAGATTTTATACTGATATTTTGATTGAAGATCCGCAAACAGGATGGCTGGTTACAGCGCCATCCAACTCACCCGAAAATAGTTATAAGACCGATGAGGGTTTTGTAGGGCAAACCACCATGGGGCCAACAATGGATATGCAAATTGGCAGGGAACTGCTGGGCAATACAATTGCAGCAGCACGCTTATTAAAGTTAGACCAGTCATTTGCCGATAGTCTGGAAAGGCTTGTGAGCCGCTTTGCACCCAACCAGATCAGTAAAAAAACAGGAGGTATACAGGAGTGGATCAGGGATTATGACGAAACAGAAATCACACACCGGCATGTTTCCCATTTATATGGCCTGTATCCTTTTGATGAAATTACAGTTACCGGAACACCTGAACTGGCTGCTGCGGCAAAGAAAACGCTATTGAGAAGGGGAGATGAAGGTACCGGTTGGTCAAGGGCCTGGAAAGTCAATTTCTGGGCACGCCTGGGCGATGGTGATCATGCCTGGAAGGTTTTCAGGGAATTACTAAAGCCTGCCGTTGCCGGAAGCAAGATTTCGATGACTGCCGGCGCGGGAACTTATGCCAATCTGTTTTGTGCACATCCACCTTTTCAGATAGATGGTAATTTTGGTGGTACCGCGGGGATTGCTGAAATGCTGCTACAAAGTCATGGTCAGTACGCTATAATCCGCTTTCTGCCTGCAATTCCTGCTCAAAAAGAATGGAGTTCCGGCGTTGTAAAAGGGATGCGGGCAAGGCTCGGTTTTGAAGTTGGTTTTGAATGGAAAGACAACAGGATTACAACAGCAGATATTTTATCTACCCGGAATGAAAAATGTTATGTTCAGCTTCCGGAGGGCAAAGCAGTTTACGACAGTGAAGGAAGGAAAGTCGAAGTAACTGACCAGGGTAAAGGAGTGGTCAGTTTTATGACTGGAAAAGGTAAAAGATTTTTGATTCGGTAATATTGAAGCCTGTGTAGGAATACAATCAGGAATCTGGAAGTACAAAAGTTAAAACAATTTTATAGGCTGTTTTTTTCTCCCAGCCTGAAATCAGCCAGGCAATAAAGCTCAAAGTGAAGATATCGTTGTTCTTCGGGCTATCCAGCTGCTTTAAAACCGAATTTTTATAGGTTGTTTCAAAAATCACATCTGGTTTCAGCAGGAATCTTTCAACCAGTCTCAGGTACAATAACACGCGTTCTTCTGAAGTTTTTAGTAGGTATTTTTTATATCGCCGCCTAAAGCTGCTTAGCCTTGACATCGCAAGCTCAATGTTGGAAAACTGCGCATGGACCAGAATTTCCATCAGATGTTTTCGGATGGTCCATAACATCCCCATTTTTTTTTCATACCAGGTATCACTGCGCGTCAGCGAAGCTAGCTGTTTCAAACTTGCCCGGTCATTACACAGGGCCAAAAACATAGTTAAGCATATCCGCAGATCTTCGATGTCTTCCGGTTTAGCTGTATGTTTTGTATTGGATAGAGATTTTTGCAACAGTGCAATCGCATCGTCGGCAAAGCCTGTAAAGAAGAGGTTGAGCGCAGAGAGCAACTGATGACGTAAATAAAACAAGGTATGATAACGATTATCCATTGCCATTAGATCCATCATTTCCTTAAGATACGATGCGCTTCTTGCGAAATCCTTTCGCCGCAGCTGAAAGTTCGCCAGGAAATACAGGATAGATATATGGTAAAAAAGATTGGACTGTTTTTTATAGGTCTGTGCCTGCATAAACAGATCCGTCCGTTTGATATAGCGCTCTATCAATCCATAATTCTGCTGTATCCCCGCATATTCATTTGCGATGAAAAGAATCTGGTAAATAGATTTATAGGTTATCAGGTCCTGTACAGAAATTTTGTATTTCCGGATGGTCTTTATAATCAGGGCCGTTAAATCGACAATCTTGCCTTTCAGGTGGATGTCCTGCAATTCCTGCCTTAAATAGGCATAGGCCATATTGAGCTTTGCCTCTTGTTGCATGTCCGACTGGTTCTGCAGGAAGCGGGCAGTCAGTGCTTCGAGCTTTTCTGCACCAGGCAGATGGGCATATTGCAGTTTCAGCAGCAGGAGTTCGTTCAGCAAATTAAACTGCTCCAGATGCTCAGCCAGGCGTTCCGCCTTATCCAGGCATTTAAAGGCCATTTTGGCCATATCATTTTCCAGTAAAAAACGTCCCACCACAAGTAGGCGCAGCGCGTTATAAGCTTCTGAATGATTGTTTTCGAAGGTCTTTTGTGATAAAAACAACAACAAATTATCTTGCAGCCTTTTACGCAAGGCATGGTATGCATCTTTTTTTTTCTCCGATTTGTAGAGCTTGCTTAATCCATCTATATCGTCATTTTCTATTAAATTCAGTAAATGCAGGTTCTTTACATCAGTTCTTTTGTTTTTTCGTCGTAGAAACTGCCTGAAGAGCTTTTTATCAGTGTTGTTGAGTAAGTTGGTCAACTCCAGGATTGAGTCCATATAGCTATTTTATTTTCTGTAAAGGTAGAGTGATTACAATAATATATCGTCAGTAATCTATGAATTGTTTGTTTTATAGTGCTGCTTCACATCCGACATTCGCTTTCATATTAATCAAAAAACAAAATAAATATGGAACCGCTACAACAAAGAACAGAAGAAAAATCACCGATCGTTAAACATGGCGAGAACATTAGAAATCCGTTTAAACCAACCGCTGCATTTATTGGGGCCTCCTGGTTTGCCTTATTGACAGGTGCAGTTGGGTATTGCATTGGCTTGTGGAATGCCGGTATGGAACTGAACGAAAAAGGTTATTACCTTACCATTTTATTATTTGGCTTATTCGCTGTAATCTCTGTACAAAAAAGCGTAAGGGACCGGGCTGAAGGACTCCCCGTAACGGATCTTTACTACAGCCTGAGCTGGTTTGCAACTATTGCGGCAATAGTTCTCCTGACCATCGGCTTGTGGAATGCCAATATAGCGCTTAGTGAAAAAGGCTTTTATGCCATGGCATTCTGTCTGAGCATGTTTTCAGCCATTGCCGTACAAAAGAATACCCGAGACGCAAAAATGTTCGAGGATAAAGAACTGTAACGTAGCGGTTGCCTCCCCGCAGCTCCTTGCCTGGCAAGCCTGCGGGGTTATTGGTCTGCTGATTTAGCTATGGCCGGTGCTTTCTTTTTGTTAATTTTAACCAAACCAGAATTAAGTTATTTAAAGTCAGACTTTAAATGACCATACCGGTAACACCTGTTATTTGATATGAGCAACAAAGAGCAAATAGAATTAAGAGAAGAAAAATTAAAAAACATTATCAATTGGTCGGAAAACAATAGGGATATAAGGGCCGTCTTGCTTACAAGTTCGCTTGTAAATCCGCTGGCACCTGTTGATGAATTTAGCGATTTGGATATTGAGTTTGTTTTTGACAACAATGCCGATTATATCTCCAGCAACAATTGGATACATAATTTTGGAAATTCAATTGCGATGATCGAAGAAGATGAAACTTGCTTTGATCACAAACACGCAATGAAAATGGTCTTGTATGATGATGGTGTGAAAGTTGATTTTAAGTTGTATAGTAAAGCTAATTTTTTAGCAGAAGCTGATCAAAATGAACTTCCCGAAGATTGGGATATTGGCTATAAAGTGCTGATTGATAAAGACAGTATAACGCAAAAGCTGAAACAACCGACTTATCAGGTTTCCATCATAAAAAAACCGACAGAAGAGAAATTCAAGCAGGTTTTAAATGATTTTTGGTGGGACACTACCTACGTGTCAAAATGCCTGATAAGAGATGAACTGTTCTATGCTAAATTTATGTCTGAAAACAACATCAGAACGGATTACTTAGTGCCTCTAATTGAATGGTATATTGCCAGCCAGCATCACTGGAACATTACAACCAATAAGTATGGAAGACTTTTTAAAAAATACCTGACTGCCGGAATGTGGGTAAAAGTAGAAAAAACTTTTTCAGGAAGCGATGTCGGGGATAACTGGGATGCTTTATTTGCGATGGCTGATTTGGTTTCAGAAATTGGAACCGAATTGTCTCAAAAACTAGGCTATGAATATCCCGAAAAGTTGGAAAGAGACATAAGGAATTATCTAAACACGGTTAAAGCGCGGCAATAGGCAATAATTCCAATCAAAGCCATGTTAGTCTGATGCAACAAGCAAAAGAAATATTATTGTTTGATTCCCTTTGAAACAATAAAAAAAGAGCCTTTAAGGCTCTTTTTTTAAGCGGAGAGTGAGGGATTCGAACCCCCGGAGCTATTACACTCAACAGTTTTCAAGACTGCCGCAATCGACCACTCTGCCAACTCTCCGGCGCAAAAGTACAAATACCGCTTGATTTTACAAATTAAGCCCATAATAATTTAACGATAAATTGTTAAGGGCTTAAAAATGAGTTAGTAATTTTTTCTATTTTTCAGAATTCTGAGGTTCAGAAGGCGTTTTTTTGAACAGATTGAAGTTGGGCCGTATGATTTTTACGCTGCGTTTAGACAGGTCTACGCTTGCGTTCAACTCAAAACCAATCAGCAGAATCAGAGAATTCAGGTATAGCCAGATCATCAGTACAATCAGTGTACCGATGGAGCCGTACACTTTATTGTAAGAATTGAAATTGTTGATGTAAAAAGAAAATCCCCAGATGGTCAGGAAAGCAAGTATAGTGGCGAGCCATGAACCAGCACTAAAGAAGCGCCATTTTTTTGCATGTGCCGGGCCGTACTTGTACAATACCGATATGGTCACAAAATAGAGTATGCCCAGCAGAGACCAGCGTGTAAGGCCAATCAGGTAGGCAATAAAATTTCCTTCGATGTTCAGTTCCGTATCAATATAATTAAGGGCATATTCGCCTATGGCCATAGCGATAATGCAGACAATAACGGAGAATGCGATAATGAGGGTCAGGACCACAGCTATCAGCCGCTGCTTTAACCAGGTACGTGTTTCAATGATCAGCGAGGATTTGTTAAAGGCCATCATCAGGTTGTGTACCCCATTGGTCGCAAAAAACAGCGACAATAAAAAACCGAAAGACAGCAACCCCCGGTTTTGCTTGTGAACAATTTCATCCAGTGTGGTGCTAAAAGCATTATAGGCATCGGCAGGGAGCACGAGCATAATGAGTTGCATCAGCTGGTCCTGGAAATGAAATCTTTTGGGTATAAAAGGGATCAGTGTAAATAAAAAGATGATGGCCGGGAAAATGGCCAGCATAAAGTTATAGGCCAGGGAAGAGGCTTTATTGACCAGCGAATCCTTGCCAATCTCTTTAAAAAAGAAAGTGGCAACAGTGTACAGGGGCAGGGGACTAAAACCCGGAAGTATGCATACTTTGGTCCAGTCTATAAACAGGGCATAGATCCTGATCTTTAATAGCTGCTTGTGTACCCACTCCATTTACCAAATCTACTCAAAAACTATTTGTAAATGTTGCGCTTGTTTAAAGCGTCCCGGTATTTCTTCGCATTCAGCTCATGTTCCTGTACCGTTACCGCAAAATTATGGTAGCCTGAAAAATCTTCTTTGGCGCACATGTAAATATAATTGTTCTTTTCGCGGTTCAGTACGGCATCGATGGCATTGATGCTCGGCATCATGATAGGTCCCGGAGGCAAACCTGCATATTTATAGGTATTATAGCGCGATTGTACCTGCAACAAGGAATTGGTTACCCGTTTTACCGTAAAATCATCGTTGGCAAAAATCACCGTTGGATCTGCCTGCAGCAATATGCCTTTGTTCAACCTGTTCAGGTACAGCCCCGCAATGGTTGGCATTTCTTTATCGTACAAAGCTTCTGCATCCACAATGGAGGCGAGTATAGAAACCTGTACCGGGCTAAGGTTAAGTGCAGCAGCTTTTTGTTTGCGCTCATCTGTCCAGAACTTTTCGTACTCTTTATGCATCCTTTCAAAAAACTCGGCTGCAGTTACATTCCAGTACATTTCATAGGTATTTGGAATGAACATTACATAGCTGTTGTCTTTATTAAAGCCATATTTTTCGATCAGTGCCGCCGAATCCAGAAGTTTGATAAAAGTCAGGGAGTCAGGTTCCAGGTTGCGCGACAGGTAACCGGCAAAATTCTCTTTTTTTCTCAGGTTCTGGAATTTCAGCTTTACAGGGTCCTGGTTACCGGATTTCAGCATATTAATGATGCTGCGGTTGCTCATTCCCTTGTTTAGTTTGTAGCGGCCGGGCTTCAGGGAGCGGGCCAGGTCCATTTTCGCGGCAGCCTGGCTAAAAGTACCAATCTCGGTTAAAATGTCTTTGCGGCGAAGCTCTTCAAAAAGATCATCCAGCTGTGCGCCGGTTCTTACGTACAGGTACTTTTCTTTGCCTGTAGTATTGGGTGCAAAATAAACCTTGTAAAATTTGAAGCCGTAATAGCCGCCCACTACTAAAACTGCCAGCGCTAAGGCCAGAAAAATTTTGCCTTTAGAAGTTTTTTTTTCGTTTGTCATATACAGAAAGTAATCAATCTTTATTTATTGGAAAGCGTAATGTTTACAGGTGTGCCAATTTTAACTTTAGTTACCGAATCGGTTGCAAAAGGTGTTTGTTTAACCACAACCGCCGTTGCCGAATCGGTAATGTTGCCCTCATAGGTAATGATGCCCAGGTTTAGCATGGCACCATTTCTTAAAGCAAACAGGGCTTCGTCTTTGGTAAGGCCTATCAACGAAGGGATATCCACTTCCTCATTTCCCTGGCCGTCGCCCAATACCAGGTCTATCCGCGACCCCTTTGGTAAACTTTCACCGGTTTTTATCGGCTGTCCGCCAAATAAAGCCTGCAGCACCACATCCCTGGCCGGATCTGGTTTATAGGTGGTATCACCAAGTTTCAGGCCAAAGCTTTCAATCAAGGCCTGTACTTCCCTGAGCGATTTGAATTCAACTTCAGGGAATTTAACATTTGGTGCCTGGGCGGCATTCACAGTCAGGTAAATGGTGCGGTTGTCTTTTACAAAAGTATCGGCATTTGGGTCCTGGTCAATCACCATTCCCGGAGGGGAATCCATGATATAAACCGAATCAAGCTCATAGCGCAAGCCAAGTTCCTCCAGCTTTTCTACAGCCTTTGCTATAGACATTCCTTTTAAAGAAGGAACATTAAGTCCCTGGCCATGTTTGGTATAATACCTTAAACTAAAGAAGGCAATCAGCAATATCACCACTACCGTAAGCGCAGCAGCGATAAGATTGTTTCTAAAAGATTTTGTCTTCAGATAAGATATGAATTTGCCCATAGCGGTTTAATGTCTTTTAAGGTATAAACGCCAAATTTAGGCTAAAAAAATATTTTATTGGAATTAAAATAACATCTGCAGCAACTAATTTATATTTGTGTGCTGTGTTAACAGTCAAGCGCTTTCATAAGCAATTTAAAAAGATAAACGAATGAAGAAAACAATAGCATTGCTAACCGGTGGTACTACAGGAGAATGGGTGGTGTCTGTTAAAAGTGCCGCTACCATTGCCCAGAACCTGGATCCGGATAAGTTTGATGTATATAAAATTATGCTTACCCAGCAGGGCTGGTTTTATGAACCTGCCGATTCTGTAAAAATTGAGGTAGACCGTAACGACTTTTCTATTAACCTGAAAGGGAAGAAGATCAAATTCGATGGGGTATTTATCGCCATTCACGGGTCACCTGGCGAAGATGGTAAATTACAAGGCTATTTTGACATGCTCGGTCTGCCTTACACCACCTGCGATGCCCTGACTTCGGCTGTTACCATGAACAAAGGCTATACAAAAGCCATTGTAAATGGTATTCCGCAGCTAAATATCGCCAAGTCTGTACAGATCTTTAAAAATATGCCATATAACCTCGAGCAGATCAAAAAGGAACTTAAAGTGCCTTATTTCGTAAAGCCCAATAATGGGGGTAGTAGCATTGGCATGAGTAAGGTTAATCATGTTAACGACCTCGAAGCTGCAGTAGAAAGGGCTTTTAAAGAAGACGACCAGATCCTGATAGAAGAGTTCATTTCGGGCAGGGAGTTTACCATTGGTGTGGTAAAACTGGACGGACAGGTTACCGCATTGCCTGCTACCGAAGTAGAAACTGCCAAAGAATTTTTCGATTTCGAAGCCAAGTATACACCTGGTGTGGCTACCGAAACCACTCCGGCTGTGATTAAACAGGAAACATTGGCCAGGGTTACCGAAATTACTAAAAATGTATACCTTAAACTGAACTGTCGCGGAGTGGTACGCATAGATTTTATTTTAAACGAAGATGAAGGTGATTTTTATTTTATAGAGATCAATACCATTCCCGGACAAACCGCAACCAGTTTTATTCCCCAGCAGGTGGCAGCCGCAGGTATGAAACTGAACGACTTTTATACCAAACTGATCCGCGAGACCATCGGTTAAAATGTTTTTATACAAAAAGCGGCTTGTGATAAATTCACAAGCCGCTTTTTGTACAGTAAACGGGGCTTAAAACCTGAAGCCTATGCTTAGGCCTGATCTTAACCCGGCCCATGGTCCGCTAAAATCAACTTTGGCACCTTCGCTGTTTACGGTAGATTTTGTTTTTACCAGCGGCAGGTCTTCCAGATCGGTTAGCGCATCCCTTAAAGCTTCCTGTTCTTCAGGTTGCAGGGTTTTCTTACCAGAGATATTGCCCGAAGATGTACCATAGTTTGGCCCCAGAATCCACCAGTCAAGATACACGAGTTTGCTCAGTTTCCATTGTGCGCCAAAAAGTACCCCGCCGGTAAAAGTGTTCACGCTTCCGCTCAATGGCATCGTCTCTGTTTTGGTGGTGCCGTTTACCGTTACATCAAAAGTATAGGGAACCTCTGCATTGTAAGTGGCGTACCTTACAAAGGGCGCTACATAAAAGCCTTTAAATACACCCTGGCCCATATAAAACCTTACTTCTGGTGTAATGGAAAAGTTGCCTGTTTTAAAATCTTTAATGCTGTTCCAGGTATCATTATCGTCAATCAGGTCTTTTACCAGTGATGGAAAAGGTACACCAGATTTGGGCGCAAATCTTAAGCCAACAGCTACCGAAATCTTTTTGGCAACAGCACGCTCATACTGAAAAGAAAAGTTCTTAAACAACAATGCCCCTGCATTCCATTTTACAAGATTTTTGCCATCTGCATCGTCCTGTTTTTCCTGCGCACTCAGGCTGCATGTAGTACAGAAAATTAACAGAATTGCCAGTGATAATAAATTTTTAGTAAAATTTTTGTTCATAATCATTTGTTTGGGTTTGAAATTATTTTCGTCAAAGTTATCTTAAATTGCCAATTCAAAAAATACCCTTAAGGGGGTATTTTTATAAATGCTATGGTTAACTTAGTGAATTGACCGCATTGCTTTGCTTATGATGATAAAATACCTGCTAAATAATGGCTATCAGCCGGTTATCTACAAAAAAGGGGAGGTGGTTTACGAACCGGACGCCCAGCCCCGGGCCGTTTATTTTATTGTAAGCGGAGAGATAAGAATGGTAACGGTAAATGACGATGGCAAGGAGTTTATTCAGGGAATTTTTAAGAGCAATCAATATTTTGGCGAGCCGGCACTGCTGGTAAACAAACCTTATCTTGCTTATACTATTGCAACCAAAGACACCGAAATCATACCGGTATATAAAGAGGCCTTCTTTAAATTGCTGGAGACCGACCGTAATTTTAGCACTGAGCTGATCAAAACGCTGAGTAACCGCTTATTTTACAAATCTATGATGCTGGAAGAACTGGCCAATGAACAGGCCGAACACCGCATCAGGACGCTGATTGCGTACCTGCTCAAAAACCTCGAAAAAGGCGCAGTAATGGATGTTACAAGACAGCAACTGGCCGATATGAGCGGACTGCGTGTAGAAACCGTGATCCGTTTGGTGAAGAAGCTCGCAGCCCAGAAAGAGCTGAAGCTCCTGAAAGGAAAGATCATCAAAATCTAGATATGATCCAGATCATAAAATAGCAAAACAGTCCTTTGTACCTTTGTTTCAGATTAAAATTTAAGGCATGAAACCGATATCAAAATTAGCAGCTGTTGTACAGTGTAAATGTCCGAGATGCAGGGAAGGGGCAATGTTTTCGGGTAAGGTGTACTCCTTTAAAGGGCAGGCTACAAACGAATATTGTAACGTCTGTAACCTGCGCTTCGAGCGTGAGCCCGGGTTCTTTTATGTGGCCATGTTTATCAGTTACGCCATGAACGTGGCCGAGATGATCAGCATCAGTGTAGCGGCCTATGTGCTGGGGCTCGACCTGGTTTATGAAAACCTTTGGGTATACGCAGGCATCATCCTGATAGGTGTATTTTTATTTGCACCGTTCAATTACCGTTATTCTCGCGTGTTCCTTTTGCATTGGCTTACACCAGGCCTGGGCTATGTGCCTAAACCTTGATCGTTTTCCATCTGCCTTTTTTAAACAGGACAAACCCGGCAAGGGCTATGCCTGTTTCGGCCACAGGAATGGCAATAAATACACCTACCGGGCCTAAGCCGAACTGTTTTGCCAGTAGAAAGGCAAGTGGAATCTGAAAAAGCCAGAATCCGAAAAAGTTTACCCAGGTTGGTGTCCAGGTATCACCCGCTCCGTTAAAGGTACTCATCAATACCATGCCCATCCCGTAAAAAATATAGCCCAGGCTCATGATCTGCAGGGCATTGATGGCCACCTCCTGTATTGCGGTGTCGTTGCTGAAGAAAGCGATGAAATACCTTCCCCCGGCAAAGGTAAGGGCCATTACCAGCAGCATATAGATGATGATGTATTTGCCCGTCTTCATTACCGATTGCTCCGCCCTTTCCAGTTGCTTTGCGCCCAGGTTCTGGCCTACCAGCGTGGCAGCGGCATTGCTCATGCCCCATGCCGGCAGCATGAAGAACATCATCAGCCTTAATGCGGTCTGGTAACCTGCCGAGCCGTGGTCGCTACCGGTGGTGGCCACCAGTTGGGCCAGGAATATCCAGCTGCAGGAAGCAATTACAAACTGAAATATACCAGGCGTGGCAATTTTTAACAAGGCAATGATCTGTTCCCAGTGCGGCTTCAGATAAGCCAGTCTGATTTTCAGAACCCCACTGCCTTTAAAAAGATGGTACAACTGGTAGCAAACCCCGATACCACGACCAATAGAGGTGGCTATTGCTGCACCCGTTAGGCCAAATGCCGGAACCGGACCAAAACCATTGATGAGCACCGGGCATAAGATGATATTGGCGATATTGGCAATCCATAAGCTCTTCATGGCTATGGCGGCATTACCGGCACCCCTGAAAATTCCGTTGATGAGGAAAAGCAATACAATAATTACACTTCCACCCATCATAATGCGCATAAAAGGGGTACCCTGTTGGGCAGTATCTGCCGAGGCGCCCATCAACAATAGGATGTCCCTGGCGTAAGCCAATCCGATGATACTGATCAGGATGTTGAAGACCACAGCTATGAATATGGCCTGCATGCCCGCCTTTCCGGCCGCTTCAGGGTCTTTCTCGCCCACACGCCGGGCAACAACGGCCGTTGCGGCCATACTCATGCCAATGGCGAGTGAGTAAATAATGGTAAGTACGGATTCCGTTAAACCTACGGTTTGTATGGCATGGCTGCTGTTGTGCAGGTGGCCCACAAAATAAAGGTCAACCAGTGCAAAAACCGACTCCATGGCCATTTCCAGCATCATAGGTATGGCCAGGAGCAAGACGGCCCTGCGCATGCTGCCTTGTGTAAAATCGAGCTCATCGCCCCTTAGGGCCTGTTTTAAAAGTGTAAAAATTTGAGATAGCCTGCCTATTGAAGCTGTATTCTGTTCTGACATAAAAAAGGGAAAAAATAAAATATAAACCTTTAAGCAGCACTAAGTGCTGAAGCTGATGTTTTGGGGAAAGGGTGGAGCCCTCGGTACTTAGAACCTCAAACGGACTGCAAAGATTTTCATCGAATTGCGGTTTTGTAAAACAAAAATATAAAAGTTTTTTTATTTACAGCAATTTTTCTTCGTGCAGAACGGAGTTGTTCTGTTGGTAACTCTTTTTTATCGTACTGTTTAATGCCCCAGCATCAGTCCGCATGCCAGCCCGTCCTGGTAGCGGTAAAAAAATAAGAATTGAATCAAATAGAGTAGGCTTTGATCATTTCCTCGGTAACCTTACAGCCCCGGCCGGTAGAGGTATCGATCATTACATAATCAAACCAGCCGTCGGCAGCTATTTTACCGCTGCGTTTGTTTTCGATCTCAAACTGTACGCGGCAGCCTTTTTCGTTGATGGTTAAGATGCCGGTGCGGATCAGGATCAGGTCGCCCAGAATCAGCGGACGTTTAAAGTCGACCAGTGCAGTACGTACTACCCAACCAAAACCGCTTTTTAAAAACGATTCCATAGGCATTTTGTAAAACGCTGCCATCTGCTCGTAGCGTGCAGCAAGCACATAGTCGAAATATTTGCTGTTGTGCACATGGTTAAACATGTCAATGTCATCAGGACGTACCTTTAATTCGCTTTCAAATATGCTGTACTGACTTTTCTCCATGGCTTATCAATTAATGTAGCAAAAATAGGATTTAGTTTTACTTATATTTGCCAAGCGAGGGTAAATTGAAACTTTCTTGATAATCTTTAAAACATACCGTATCTTTGCCGGCAATTAATTAATTTATAAACACTTTAGTATCATTCAAGAATGTATTTAAGTAAAGAAGTAAAAGCCGAAATTTTTAAAAAACACGGCGAAGTAGAAACAAACACGGGTTCTGCAGAAGGTCAGGTTGCGTTATTTACCTATCGTATTGCGCACTTAACAGAGCATTTAAAGAAAAATCGTAAAGATTTCTCTACTCAGTTATCACTACAAAAATTAGTAGGTAAACGTCGTGGTATTTTGGCTTACCTATACAAAAAAGATATTGAGCGCTACCGTGCTATCATCAAGAACTTAGGTTTAAGGGATATCATCAAGTAGTCAGCTTTTATCAGGAAAAGCCATTCTTCTGGGATGGCTTTTTTGCTTTGAAAAGTAAAAAATATATATAAACAAGATGTGTGAAAAGAGGAAAACACATCACAACTATTATTAAATGAATGTAATAAAGAAAACGTTCGATCTGGGTGACGGAAGGACAATTGAAATTGAAACAGGAAAACTGGCTAAACAGGCTGATGGCGCTGTTGTGGTAAAAATGGGTGATACCATGTTGCTGGCAACTGTAGTATCTACTGTAGGTGCTAAAGCAGGTGTTGATTTCCTGCCTTTATCTGTAGATTATCAGGAAAAATATGCTGCCGCAGGCCGTATTCCTGGTGGATTTCTTCGTCGTGAGGCCAGGTTGTCAGACTATGAGGTTTTAATTTCACGTTTGGTTGACCGTGCTTTACGCCCGATGTTCCCTGAGGATTATCATTCTGATACCCAGGTAATGATATCATTGATCTCTTCTGATAAAAATATCATGCCTGATTGTTTGGCTGGTTTAGCTGCTTCTGCTGCTATCGCGGTTTCAGATATTCCGTTTAACGGCCCGATTTCTGAAGTACGTGTAGCCAGAATTGATGGTAAATTCGTCATTAACCCTTATGTAAGCGACCTGGAGCGTGCCGATATCGAGTTTTTGGTTGCAGGTACTGAAAAGGACATTGTAATGGTAGAGGGCGAATGTAATGAGATCTCTGAAGCCGAAATGGTTGAAGCGATCGAATTTGCGCATAAAGCCATCATCATCCAGGTTCAGGCACAAAAAGAACTTACTGAGCTGGTTGGTAAAACTGTAAAACGTGAGTATTCTCATGAAGACAGCAACCCAGAATTAAGGGAGCAGGTTTATACTTATGCTTATGATAAAGTATACGCCATTGCAAAAAGCAATACCAGCAAAGGCGAAAGAGGTGATGCATTTGGTGCGGTGTTAATGGATTTCATTGCTACTTTAGGCGAGGAAATTGATGATGTAACCGGCTTTTTAGCTAAAAAATACTTCCATGATGTACAATATGATGCTATCCGTAACCTGGTATTAGACGAAGGTATCCGTTTGGATGGTCGTGATGTACGTACAGTACGTCCTATCTGGAGCGAAGTTGGTTATCTGCCTGCTGCACACGGATCGGCTGTATTTACACGTGGTGAAACCCAATCTTTAACTACCGTAACTTTAGGTTCTAAAGACGATGAGCAGATGATTGACGGTGCTTTCATTAATGGGTACAATAAGTTTTTACTGCACTATAACTTCCCTGGTTTCTCAACCGGTGAGGTTCGTCCTAACCGTGGTGCCGGTCGCCGCGAAATTGGTCACGGTAACCTGGCTATGCGTTCTTTGAAGAAAGTACTGCCTGGTCTGGAAGAAAACCCTTATACCATCCGTATCGTTTCTGACATTTTAGAATCAAACGGATCTTCATCCATGGCAACAGTTTGTGCAGGTACACTTGCATTGATGGATGCCGGTGTAAAAATTAAAGCACCTGTTTCGGGTATCGCTATGGGATTGATCACTGATGAAAAAACCGGTAAATATGCTATCCTTTCTGATATTTTAGGTGATGAAGATCATTTAGGAGATATGGACTTTAAAGTTACAGGTACTGAAAAAGGTATTGTAGCCTGCCAGATGGATTTGAAAATCAACGGCTTGAAGTGGGAAGTATTAACCAACGCATTAAACCAGGCTAAAGAAGCACGTCTGCACATCCTGAACGAGATGAAGAAAACAATTGCTGAGCCACGTGAGGACTATAAAGCACATGCTCCGCGTATTGTTTCCCTGAGCATTGATAAAGAATTTATTGGTGCTGTAATAGGACCTGGTGGTAAAATTATCCAGGAAATGCAACGCGAAACCGGCGCTACTATCTCTATTGAAGAAGTAGGTAACAAAGGTATCGTTGAGATTTTTGCGGATAATAAGGCTTCAATTGATGCTGCCGTAGGCCGCATTAATGCCATCGCTGCTAAACCTGAAATTGGTGCAATCTATGACGGTAAAGTAAAATCTATCATGCCTTTTGGTGCCTTTGTGGAGATCATGCCGGGTAAAGACGGTTTACTGCACATTTCTGAGATCGACTGGACACGTTTAGAGACGATGGACGGTGTGTTTAAAGAAGGAGATAAAGTTCAAGTAAAATTGCTGGACATTGACAAGCAAGGTAAAATGAAGCTTTCCAGAAAAGCATTGTTGCCGAGGCCGCCAAAACCGGAAGCAGTAGCAGCAGAAAACAAACCTGCTTAAGCAATTGATATCATTTTAAGAATGAACCCCCGCAAATCGCGGGGGTTTTTATTTAAACGGGTTATTTGTTTATCTTTACAAGGTTCCATACCATAAATCAAAAATTAACCAAATGGCCCATCTTATTGCCCCCTCCGTACTTTCTGCAGATTTTGCCAACCTTCAGCGCGATGTTGAAATGATCAACGCCAGTCAGGCCGACTGGTTTCACGTGGATGTAATGGATGGTGTTTTTGTACCCAATATTTCTTTTGGTTTTCCAGTTATGGAAGCGATAAAAAAATATGCAAATAAGCCTTTGGATGTACACCTGATGATTGTAAACCCTGATCAGTATATTGAACGTTTTGCTGCGGCGGGAGCCGATGTGATTACGGTTCATTATGAAGCCTGTACCCACCTGCACAGAACGGTTCAGGCCATTCATGCCGCTGGTTGTAAAGCCAGTGTAGCCTTGAACCCGCATACACCTGTAGGGTTGCTGAAGGACATCCTGAGTGATCTGGATATGGTATTGATCATGTCGGTAAACCCTGGTTTCGGCGGACAACAGTTTATTCCGAATACACTTCATAAAATCAGGAAATTAAGGGAAATGAGTGCCTTAATAAAAAGCGATCTGTTCATAGAAGTGGATGGGGGGGTTGGCCTTCACAATACTGCTGCATTGCTGCAGGCGGGGGCGAATGTACTGGTTGCAGGGAATGCCATATTCGCTGCCCCTTCACCAACAGATATGATCACAGAACTTAAACAGGTAGACGGCAGTGCTGTGCAGGTATAACTTATAAAACCTTGTTAATGCTCAGGAACTACTTACTGTTGTTTGCCATTCTACTGGGGGGTGCCACTACAAATGCACAGCCCCTAGTAAAAATATCGGGTCTGGTTACTGACCAATTGGGCCATTCCCTGCAGCAGGTTACGGTGACCATACTCGGGCAAAGCCAGTCGACCATTACCGATGAGCATGGCCTTTACAACATTTACTCCAAAACTAAAGCCTTCACCTTAAAATACACATTGCTAGGGTACAATCCTGTATTGATTAATGTTAATGAGGAAAAAGCAGGTCGGATTACCCGGCATGTGGTGCTGAGCATCAATCCAGCCGAGCTGGAGCAGGTGACCATTACCAATAAACAAAACCAGCTGAGCAACAGTACCATCATCAATATTGCTGATGCGGCCGCCTTGCCTGCTGCCTCAGGAAATTTTGAAGCCATTTTGAAGACACTCCCTGGCGTGTCGCCAAACAATGAACTGAGTGCCCAGTATAGTGTTAGGGGGGGGAATTTTGATGAAAATCTCTTGTATGTAAATGATATAGAGATCAACCGGCCTATCCTGGTGAGGAATGCCCAGCAGGAGGGGCTTAGTTTCGTTAATTCCGATTTGCTAAGTTCGGCGAAATTTTCGGCCGGAGGTTTCGAAGCCCGTTACGGCGATAGGCTTTCATCGGTGTTGGATGTAAAATATGAGCGGCCCGACAGCAGCTCGGCTGTTTTAAATGCCGGTTTGCTGGGCTTATCTTTCGGTTCTAAAATTGTAAACCCTAAAAGCTACCTGCTGGCCGGAATCAGGTATAAGAACAATACCGGTTTATTGGGTAGCCAGGATAACAAGGGCGTTTATACCCCCAATTTTACGGATGTACAAATGGTTTATGGCTATGAGTTTTCGTCCCGCCTGAGTTTAAGTCTGCTGGGTAGTTTTAACAGCGGGACCTTTAAACTCATTCCGGAAAATAGGGAGACCGTGTTTGGTGCTTCGACAGCCAGGATGCGGCTAAACATTGACTATGAAGGTGAGGAGAAAGACAATTACCAGACAGCGGGAGGTGCGGTAACCTTAAAGTTTATCCCTAAACCGAACTACGTTATGAAGTGGATAAACAGTTTTTTCCAGTCAGACGAAAAGGAAGATATTGACCTGACGGGCTGGTATTTATTTGACACAGGAAATGCCGGTGTACAAAACAGGGTCATAGGTGCCTACATCAACTATGCGGCAAACAGGCTCAGTTCCAGGGCTTTCAGTTCGGAGCTTAAAGCCGATCAAACCTTTCAGAACCACACTTTTTCCTGGGGACTGAGGTTTGAAACTAAAAATTACAGTGATAACCTGAATGAATATAGCCTGATTGATTCAGCGGGTTATCTGCAGGATGCCGAAACCCATAACTTTTACCAGGACAACCGTGTTTTTGTCCGGAATAAACTCGACATCAGGTATTATACCGCGTATGTGCAGGACAGTTACCGGTTATCGGGCAATACCGATCTGCAGTTGGGGGTACGCGGAAGTTATAACGATCTGAGCGAGCAGTTTCTGCTGAGCCCACGTCTGCTGCTGGCCTATCGCCCGGCAAACAACAAAAAGATCTTCCGTTTTACGGCCGGACTGTACCAGCAGGCACCGGACTACAGGAGCATAAGGGAATTTGATGGTACGTTGAACCTGCAGCAAAAAGCACAGCGTTCGTACAATGCTTCAGCCGGACTGGACTACGCCTTTGACGCTCTGGGCACCCGTCTGAAATTCAGTTCAGAGCTCTACTTTAAATACCACGACCGGCTGATCCCTTACCTGATGGACAATGTACGGGTGAAATATCTGGCCAGGGAAGAGGCCAAAGGATATACTTATGGTGCCGATTTTAATATCGGCGGAGAGTTTGTGAAAGACCTCTTGTCTTACTTTAGGTTGTCGTTAATGAAGTCGGCCCAGGACATCATAAATGATAGTAAAGGCTACCTGAAACGGCCAGCAGACCAAAGGGTAAATTTTTCTGCTTATTTCCAGGACCGACTGCTGAACAGTCCGGCTTATAAAGTGCACCTCAGCCTGCTCTATGGTTCTAGATTGCCCGCAGGTTCACCCCTTACGCAAAGTTATTCGGATAGTTTTCATATACCAGCCTATAAGCGGGTCGATATTGGTTTTTCCAAAGATTTCCTGGACGATTTTTCAGAAAAAAAAGCAGGTTTTCTGGAGAAATATTTTAGTTCGTTTACAGCATATGTTGAAGTATTTAATTTGCTGAATATCAACAATACAGTTTCTTATTTGTGGTTGAAAGATCTGGACAACGTACAATATGCTGTACCTAACTACCTAACAGGTAGGCGTCTCAACTTTAAATTGGTCATCAAGTTTAAAAAATCGAAGGGATAAACGACATAAAACTGTTACATTTACACGCAATAAATATAGCATAAACAATGAGACACAATTTCGGCGCAGGCCCATGTATTTTACCTCAAGAAGTATTTAAACAAGCATCACAGGCAGTATTAGATTTTAAAGACGGTTTGTCCATCCTGGAGATCTCTCACCGTACGCCTGAATTTGAAGCGGTTGTAGATGAGACCGTAAAATTGGTTAAAGAATTAATGAACGTACCATCGGGTTATTCGGTTGTATTGTTGCAAGGCGGTGCGAGTCTGCAGTTTTCGATGGTTCCCATGAACCTATTGCCTCAGGGTGGTACGGCTGCCTACCTGGAGACAGGTGTTTGGGCCAACAAAGCCATTAAAGAAGTGAAAAACTTCGGGACCGCAAATATTGTTGCTTCTTCAAAAGCCGATAATTATACCTTCATTCCAAAAGGTTACAGTATCCCTGAAGACAGTGCTTATTTTCATTGTACATCAAACAACACCATTTACGGAACAGAAATGTTTGAACTCCCTGAAACCAACGTGCCAGTGGTATGCGACATGTCATCTGATATTATGAGCCATGTAGTGGATGTTTCTAAATATGACCTGATCTATGCAGGTGCACAAAAAAATATCGGCCCTGCCGGTTTAACTATTGCTATTGTTAAAGATGAAGTCTTGGGTAAATCGGGCCGGGGAATTCCTTCAATGCTGGACTATAAAGTGCATATTGATGGCGGTTCTATGTACAATACCCCGCCGGTATTTTCTATTTATGTGGCCATGCTGAACCTGAGATGGTTAAAATCTAAGGGTGGTGTGGCTGAAATTGAAAAAGAAAACATTGCCAAAGCAAATGCCCTGTACAAAGAGATTGATAGAAACCCATTGTTTAAAGGTACCTGCGCTGTTGAAGACCGTTCCAGAATGAACATCTGTTTTGTAATGGAAAACCCTGAGCTGGAAAAACCTTTCCTGAAATTTGCTGAAGAAAATGGCATTGAGGGTATCAAAGGACACAGAAGTGTAGGCGGTTTCAGGGCTTCTATGTACAACGCGCTTCCAATCACAAGCGTACATGCGCTAATAGATTTAATGCAGACTTTTGAAGAGAACCACAAATAAATAAATTAATGATTAAGATCCTTGCAAACGATGGGATAGATCCCATTGGTAAAACTTTATTGGAGCAGGCAGGTTTTGTAGTTGATACAGAAACTGTGCCTCAGGACCAATTAGCCGAAGCGTTAAAAAATTATGATGGAATTACTGTACGCAGTGCAACACAACTGCGTAAGGAACTGATAGATCAATGCCCCAGCATTAAACTGATTGGCCGTGGCGGTGTGGGTATGGACAATATTGATGTGGAATATGCCCGCAGTAAAGGTGTAGCAGTGGTAAATACCCCTGCCGCATCTTCTTTATCCGTTGCTGAGCTGGTATTCGGGCACCTGTTTACCGGTGTACGTTTTTTACAGGATGCCAACAGAAAAATGCCTGTTGAAGGCAATACTAAATTCAATGCCTTGAAAAAGGCATATGCCAAAGGTACAGAGTTGCGTGGAAAAACGATCGGTATCATTGGGTTCGGAAGGATTGGCCGGGAAACTGCAGCTGTGGCTCTGGGACTGGGTATGAACGTATTGGCTTACGATCTATTCCCTTTTGAAGGCAACATCAGCCTGGACCTCCAGGGGGGCATTAAGGTAGATATCCCTGTGAAAACAGTATCGCTGGAAGAAGTGATCAGCAATAGTGATTTCATCAGCCTGCATACACCTTTTGCGGATAAACCTATCCTGGGTGCAGCGGAATTTGAAAAAATGAAAAAAGGTGTTGGCGTGGTGAATTGCTCAAGAGGAGGTACCATAGATGAAGCGGCTTTGATTGCGGCTTTAGACAGCGGTAAAGTAGCTTTTGCAGGTCTGGATGTGTTTGATAACGAACCTACACCAGCAGCAGCGATTTTACAGCACGCAAAAATATCTTTGACGCCCCATATTGGTGCTTCTACCAATGAAGCCCAGGAACGTATCGGTACGGAACTGGCTACATTGATTATTGAGCACTTTAATAAATAGTAAGAATTGAAAAAGGGGTACCTGATTAAGGTCGGGTACCCTTTTTGTTTTTAAACCAAATATATGCCTGAAATTAAGCCATTCTGTGCGCTTAAACCCGCTGTTCATTTGCAGGAGCAAGTGGTAACGCGGCCGCTTGAAAATTACAGTACCGGTGAAGCACGCCTGATTGCTTCAGAAAACCCATGCAGTTTTCTGCACCTGATTGATCCGGAATTGGATAACCCTTATCTGCGTGGAACAAGGCAGGAGCTGATCTTTAAAAAGATAAGTGAAAATCTGGAAGGCTTTATAGAACACAATTACCTGGTTAAACAGCAGCAACCTGCCATCTACATTTACCAGGTGAGCCATGATGGCCTGTTGCAAACCGGTATCTGGACATTGACAAACATCAGTGATTACCTGGAAAACAGAATCAAAAAACACGAGTCTACAGTTGAGCGCAGGGAACGCCTTTTAGCCGATTATCTACAGCAAACCGGGCTGGACGCAAACCCGGTATTGGTTACTTATCATCCGGATGCATTGGTAGAGCAGCTTACAACCAAGTATATAAAACAAAAGCCTGATCTGGATTTTGTATTTAAGGATGATACTGTGCATAAGGTATGGGCAATTACCGATGCGGGCGACATTGAGGCTATTGTTAAGGCCTTTGCTAAAATGCCCGTGGTTTACATTGCAGATGGTCATCACCGTGCAGCTTCCATGGCAAAGATGGGCCTGCAGAAGCAAGCGTTAAATGCGGGTAAGCACAATGGCACAGAATTGTACAATTATTTCAGTACCGTATACATGAATACCCGGGAAGTTAAGGTGTTGGAATTTAACAGGTTGGTTCGGGATCTTGGGGCTTTAGGCAGGGAAGCATTTATTACAGCCATTTCGGCGTCATTTGAAGTGGAGAAATCTAGTGAGATGGTTCAGCCCGCCCTACATAAAATAGGGATGTACCTTAAAGGACAATGGTATGTACTCAGGCCAAATCCTGAGCTCTACAATGAAAATGATCCTGTTGAGGTTCTTGATGTCAGTATTTTGCAGAACTTTATTCTGGGGCCTGTTTTGAACATCAATGATCCGAGAACGGATGCCCGGATTACTTTTGAAGGGGGCAGGACACCGATTCAGGCATTGCAGACCAAGGTAGACAATGAATTGTTTGCCGTTGCATTCGTGTTGTACCCCACTTCGGTTGAGCAGGTAATAGCGGTTGCAGATGCAGGAGGGGTAATGCCACCTAAGTCAACCTGGGTTGAACCCAAGTTCCTGGTGGGGCTGCTCACCAGTTTCTTTAATTAAGAGAATTGGTCAAAGCCCAGTACCTGTAACCCAATATGGCTTTTTGTATCGTCGTAAGTTTCATCGGATCTTTTTTGTAAAAACTGGGCAGCACCGCATTGTTGAGCTTTACCAATAGTTTAAACAGTTGCTTTTTCATTTTTCTTCATTTTTCTGAGGCATATGATCGTCAGTATCCCTGTGAGTATGCTAAATAGGCCCAGCAGGATAGAAATAAGGTTTTTCTCTCTTTTCAGGATTTTTGCTTCATCCTTTAACTTCTGGTTCTGGTCTTGCAGGGTTTTTATGGATTGTTTATAATTCTCTATCCGGCTGCTGCTTTCATTGGCGTTGGTCTTCACCTGCTTCACTTCCAGGTCTTTGTACTCCATCAATACCTTCAGCTCATTGAAAATGCTATTGTCGTTCAATACAATCTGCCTCAAAATCTCATTGGAATTGCGGATGTCTTTCTTGGTCTGGAACCCAAAAATACCTGTCCGCGCATTCAGGCTCTCGTCGTACTGACCAAATTTTGCGCTTCTTTGGGCCAGCAGGGCGTTTACCCTTAGGCGCTGGGCCTGGTAGGCACTGGTGTCGGTTTGAAAGGCAGCGGCATTGAAGGCAGCTGTTAGTAATAAAAAGAAAGAGAGGTAACGCATATATTTCATTTTTTGTTATTTACCAAGCAAACTCCATGCCTCAGCTTTAGCCTTGAAATTGGGCTTTACCTGTGCCCAGGTGGAAGTGAACAGTTCCGATTTACGATAGACGTTGAGTTGTGCCTCACTACTCCAGTGGCTGATCGTAAAAAATACCTCAGGATCGTTCTGGTCTTGCAGCAGCTGCACACTATGGCAGCCTTCGAACGCGCTGATCCTGGGTTGTACTGTCTTGAACAGTTCCTGGAATTCTGCTGTAAATTCCGGATAGAAATGCATTTTTACCAGGCGTACCAACATAGCTTTAAGGATGAAATTCAACCCTGACGATGTCGTTCAGGTGCAGGCCCAGTAAGCCGCTGGCTTTGCCTTTATTGATGGCAATCTCGAGGTGATTACTGATGCCGAACAGACATAGTTTTTCACCTTCAGGAACTTCGTTGTAATGCCAGCTCAGCTGGCTGATGGTTTCACTTTTTCTGAAGTAAAGTGTAAAATCCCTGTTGCGCTGAATTTTGGTGAACAGCTCTTTGGTGATGTTGGTAATTACATTACTGAAGGTGTCGATATAAATGACGCTTCCCCTGATGATGTCGCGCTCTATGACCGGGGCCAGCAGCATTCTTTCTTCTACACCATCTGTGGCCACGCCTATGTCTTTAAGTTTCGCTCCTTTTGCCAGCTGGGTAGCCGCTTTAACAAAAATATCTACCAAAGGGAAGTGCAGATATTTAAGGTCCTGCATGATGTTAAGTTCAACAATCTCTTCAGGCTTCTCCTCAAAAAGTAATGAAAAGACCCCGTTATCTGCCCCCACAAAAAAATGGTCCTTGTGTTTTAGGGCGATGTATTTAGTGTGCTGACTGAACACAGAATCAATACCGATGAGGTGAACAGTGCCTTTTGGGAAATAGGGATAAACGTTCTTTAAAACAAATGCTGCATGCGAGATATTGAAGGATGGCACTTCATGGGTCACATCAACGATAGTAGCTGTAGGCAAGATGCTCAGGATACTTCCCTTAAGGGCAGCCTGATAGAAATCTTTTGAACCTAAATCTGTCGTTAATGTAATAATGGCCATTAAAAATTGAATATTTATTCTTAATCTTGCGTAAGCGGCAAATCGCGTACAAATATATCAAAATATACACTCCTATCTAAAAAACAATATTTTGAACGAACTTAAATTAACATTAGAATCGGTAGACCCGGTACAGTTTTGGGGCACCAATAATGAGCATTATGAGCTGATTAAAAATGCTTTCCCCAAACTCAAAGTTGTGGCAAGAGGAAATGAGGTTAAGGTACTTGGTGACGATCAGGAACTTAAGGGCTTTGAACAGAAATACAACCAGCTGCTTGTGCACCTGGAGAAGTACAGTTCGTTAACACCAAATGATGTGGAGTCGATTTTGGTTTCAAAGAAAGCACCGGCTGCTGTCGCCGAAAACGGGGCAGATAAAGCTGCAACCGGAGGCGGTGGAGGTGAAGTGATCGTATATGGTACCAATGGTCTGCTGGTAAAGGCAAGAACAACGAACCAGCGGAGGATGGTAGACAGCATTGGTAAAAACGATATCCTTTTTGCAATCGGCCCTGCAGGAACGGGAAAAACCTATACCGCTGTCGCTTTGGCGGTAAGGGCCTTGAAAAATAAAGAGATCAAACGGATCATATTGACTCGTCCTGCAGTAGAAGCAGGGGAGAACCTGGGCTTTTTGCCAGGCGATCTCAAAGAAAAGGTTGACCCTTACCTGCGCCCTTTATATGATGCTTTGGATGACATGATCCCGGCCGAAAAGCTGAAAACCTATATAGAAAACAGAACCATCGAGATTGCGCCCCTGGCATTTATGCGCGGAAGGACGCTTGACAATTGTTTTGTGATCCTGGACGAGGCGCAGAATGCAACTGATCTGCAGCTGAAAATGTTCCTGACCCGTATGGGTCCTTCGGCCAAGTTCATCGTAACAGGCGATGTGACCCAGGTAGATTTACCTAAAAAACAGATGTCGGGCCTGCACAATGCCTTACGGATCCTGGACGATATTCCCGGCATAGAGATCATTTACCTGACCGGAGAAGACGTGGTAAGGCATAAACTGGTAAAAAGAATACTAAAAGCCTACGGCGACATACAATAAAAATAATTAATCAATAAACGCTTTTTGGCAAATAGCATGACAGCAATTAAAGAAACAAATTTTAGCTTTCCAAAGCAGACTAATTTTTACAAAGGGAAAGTGCGCGACGTTTATACCATTGATAACCGTTTTATGGCTATGGTGGTAACCGATAGGATCTCTGCTTTTGATGTGGTTTTACCTGAGGCCATTCCTTTTAAAGGACAGGTGCTGAACCAGATTGCGGCTAAATTTTTAAGTGCAACTAAAGACATTGTTCCGAACTGGGTAATTGGCGTGCCCGATGAGATGGTAACTGTGGGCCGTATATGTGAGCCTTTTAAGGTAGAGATGGTGGTTCGGGGATATCTTGCCGGGCATGCCTGGAGAGAGTACAGCGCCGGAAAACGTAGTGTTTGCGGGGTTTCTCTGCCTGAAGGCTTACAAGAGAATGATAAACTTCCAAAACCGATTATTACGCCGACAACAAAAGCGGCAGTAGGGCACGACGAAGATATATCCAGGGAGGATATTCTGGCAAAGGGTATCGTTTCATTGGCAGACTACACAAAGCTGGAAGAATACACTTATGCCTTGTATGAGCGTGGCACACAGATGGCTGCAGAACGTGGTTTGATCCTGGTGGATACCAAATATGAATTTGGAAAGGTTGGCGATGAAATCTACCTGATCGATGAGATCCATACCCCTGATTCTTCCCGTTATTTTTATGCTGAAGGCTATACCGAAAGGCAGGAGCAGGGAGAACCGCAGAAACAGCTGTCTAAAGAGTTTGTAAGGAAATGGTTAATTGAAAATGGTTTCCAGGGAAAAGACGGTCAGAGCGTGCCTTTGATGACACCTGAAATTGTGAACTCGATTTCCGACCGGTACATAGAGCTTTATGAGCAGATTACGGGCGATAGTTTTGTGAAAAATGAACAGGCTGACGTAACCGCACGGATTGAAAAAAATGTGAACGGCTTTTTAAATACCCTATAAGTTTTAAACAGCGTCTTATTATCCAGATAAAAATAATTACTTTCGTATCAGACTAAACAATCAATATCATGAAATTTTCAGTAGATAAGCATGAAAAGTATGTTGTTTTAAAGCTCAATGAATCGAAGCTGACAAATGACAATACACCGAAGTTGAAATCTGAGTTCATTTTATTGAACACAGAGGGATACTGCAACATCGTGGTAGACCTTTCGGCTGTAAAACAATGTGATGACTCTCAGGACCTGAGCTCCCTGCTTTTTGGCGACAGGCTTTGCAAAAAAGCAAACGGATTGTTCATTGTGACGGGCGTTAATGAGGTTGTAGCCAAAATACTGGAGATGTCTAATCTAGATCAGTCACTTACTATAGTGGCCAAAGTTGATGAAGCTACTGACCTGATCTTTATGGAGGAAATAGAGAAAGAACTGTTGGGGGGAGTAGATAAAGGTTAATGAAGTTTGAGGTTACTATTTTAGGCAGCAGTTCTGCAACCCCTGTATACAATAGGAATCCTACCGCTCAGCTTTTAAATTGCAATGAAAAATTCTACCTGATTGATTGTGGGGAGGGTACCCAGCAACAATTGATCAGGTTTGGGATTAAAGCAAATAAAATAGATTTCGTATTTATTAGTCATTTGCATGGCGACCATTATTTCGGGTTGATTGGCTTATTGTCGAGCCTGCACCTGAACGGACGCATCAAGCCGATGAAAATATTTGGCCCACCAGCTCTGGAAGAAATACTGGCCCTTCAGTTTCAGCATTCAGAAACCGTAATCCGGTACCCTATAGAGTTTGTAGCTACTCAAGCCGATAAGCCTGTGCAGATTTTCGAAAACGCAGATCTGACTGTGGAGACCATTATCTTAAACCACAGGATTCCCTGCACCGGATTTAAATTTGTACAAAAGAAGCGCCTGCGCAAATTGATCATTGAACGATTGGAAGCAGACCGGGTTCCGGTAGAATATTATCCATTGCTGAAGAGAGGGGCTGATCTAGACCTGCCAGATGGTAGTACCCTGCTTAACGCAGACTATACTACCGATTCTGAACGCCCGAGAACATATTGCTATTGTTCGGACACCTTGATGGACGAACGTTATTTTGAAAGTATAAAAGGTGCTGATCTACTGTATCATGAAGCCACCTTTTTACAGGACATGCTCGAACGGGCAAACCAAACCCATCATACCACTGCATTACAAGCAGGACAGGTGGCCATAGCTACCGGGGCAGTGAAACTGCTCATCGGTCATTTTTCATCCCGTTATAAGGCGCTGCCACCGCTTTTGGACGAAGCCCGGACGGTATTTGAAAATACCGAGCTGGCCTTGGAAGGCAATACTTATTCTGTACCATAAAAAAGCCTCAGCAATTGCTGAGGCTTTTTTATGGTCTTTTATATTACTTGTCTTTTTTGTTCCCGCCGCCGAATATAGAAAAATGAACATAACGTTTAGGGTTTTGTTTAAGGTCAATCATCAGGTTGTCCAGACTTTTTGAAGCATTGTTCAGATTCTCATACATCCTGTTATCATTAACCAGCATTCCCAGAGAGCCTTGTCCGTTATTGATTTTAGTTACAACGGCCTGAAGATCGGCCATGGCCTTGTTCGCATTGTCTACGGTCTGTTTAAAGTTGGCAGCAGCAACCTGGTCGGTAATGGTGTTTACATTATCCAGAATGCCATTGATCTTTTCATTGTTCTTTTTAAAATTATTCGAAATGGCCTCTACATTGGCCAGGATAGCCGAAATCCGCGATCCTTCAGAACCCACCAGGTTGTCCACTTTTTTAGAGGTTGCTTCTAATGAAGCAAGAGTAGAAGCAATACTGTTGAAACTTTTGTCAACATTCTTTTGAAAGTTAGGGTTCAGAATGGCGTTTACACTGGTCAGGATGGAATCCATTTTACCAATGATCAGCTCTGCTTTTTTCTGAACTGGCTGTACGGTTTCCAGCAGGCCTTTAGCTACATTCGCATTCAGCGTATCCCCATCATGCGCAAAATCCTGTCCGGTTCCCAGCTCCATCACAATCGCTTTGCTGCCAAGAAGGTCGGTTCCTTCCAGTCTTGCAATGCTGTTCTTAGGAATTTCGTATTTGCCCTTGATTTTTAAGGTAGCCAGGATGCTTCCGTCCGATTGCAGCTGCAGCTGATCTACGCGTCCGATCTGAAAACCATTGATCAAAACAGGTTTGGACACTCCCAGACCGTCTACGCGAGGGTACTTTGCGTACAATACAGTCTCATTGGAGAAAATGGCATTACCTTTTAAAAAATTATACCCGATAATTAATAAGGCGATGGAAAAGGCTGCCAGTATGCCTACTTTAGTTTCGTTTGCGATTTTCATTTAATTGACTTCAGTTTCTTTTTTATATGTTTTAACTGCTTTAAAGATTGAATTTACAATTTCTTCCTGTCCATTCGCCGAATTCATATAATCTTCCTCGCTTGGATTGGAAATAAATCCGATCTCTGTTAATACAGCTGGCATTCCACACCTTTGTAAAATCAAAATGCCCTGCTCTTTTACACCTCTGTTAACCCTGTTGTTGTCGTAGGTATAGTTGTTCTGGATTAACCGGGCCAGCTTAAGGCTTTTATCTCTAAATGTATTTTTGAACAAAGATAGTATAATAAATGTTTCCGGATCGTTCGGGTCATAACCATCGTAATTTTGTTTATAGTTTTTTTCCAGCTTGATGTCGGCATTCTCCCTTATGGCTACATCCTGCTCGTCCAGGCGGTGCGATCCGGCAACAAAAGTTTCGGTACCGCTGGTGCTGGTGTTTTTTACATAACCGTATTTGGCTATTCTTTTCCCATTTTTAGCTTTTGTGTAACCGGTGACCACCTTTCTGTCGGGCATGGAGTTGCAATGGATGGAAATAAAGATGTCGGCCTTGTTATCGTTGGCCAGGGCAGCCCTTTTATGAAACTCTACGTCGATATCTGTTTTCCTGGTGTACAGAATTTTAACATCAGGCATTTCCTCTTCGAACTTTTTGCCCAGTTTTAAGGCCACCTTTAAGGCTACGTTCTTCTCCAGCGAATAGCTTCCTGCAGCTCCTGACTTTGGTCCTCCGTGACCGGCATCAATAACAATGGTTTTAACTCTATATCCCTGTGAAAAAGTAGTTTGTGTACTTATAATTAATGGAACGGCAAGCAGGAATATACATTTTTTCAATCTCATCTCTCTTTATGCTGTGTTTAAAATAATTTCCAATACTGAGGTTATCCTTCAATTCCTTTCCGGTAATTCTGAATAGCCTTCAATAAGCATTCCGTAATTTCGTTTTGTCCGGCTTCAGAGTTCATATAATTCTCTTCATCAGGATTGCTGATGAAACCAATTTCTGTTAGAATGGCGGGCATGCCTGCGCGTGCCAGTACAGCAAGGCTCTTTTCCTGTACGCCCCTGTCTATACGCCCAACACTTACATACTGATCCTGCACCAGTTTCGCTAGTTTTAAACTCTGCGTCCGGAAAGTGTTTTTCATCAGCGAAAGGATAATGTAATTTTCCGGGTTGTTAGGGTCAAAACCTTCATAGTTCTCTTTATAATTGTCTTCCAGAAATATGGCTGCGTTTTCCCTTTTGATCACTTCGTCCTGTTCATTCATCCGACCCATACCCGATACAAAGGTTTCCACTCCGCGTGTTGAAGTGCTTTTGCGGTAAACGGTTTCATAAATGGGTGTTTTTTTACCCTTTTTGCCTTTTTTGTATCCACTGATAACCGTTGATTTATGAACTGGCATATCGTTACAGTGAATAGATATAAAAAGATCAGCTTTGGCATTATTGGCAATGGCAATCCGCTCATAAAGCGGGATAAATACATCGGTTGTCCGGGTATAGATGACCTTAACATCTTTCATGTTGGCTTCTATAGCCGCACCCAGGTGTAACGCTGTTTTCAGGGCCACATCTTTTTCGGTAGAATACAAACCCCGAGTAGAGCCGTCACGCCCTCCATGACCTGCATCTATAACTATAGTTTTTATTTTGTATTCTTGTGTAAATGCTTGGTAATTAGACAGGATAATAAAAATAAAAGAAATAAATACGATCAAAATTGCATTTGGTCTAAGCAATGGTATATTTTTCATTAATTTTGAACGTTTTGGATTAAACATTAATGCAAAAATAACATTCACACACGAATTTGAAACTTTTACGCTACATCATTTTTTTAAAAACGATTCTTTTATTAACATCTGTTAGTAACCATGCTTTTGCATTTTATTCTTTTTCAAGCTTTCAGGTTGTACAGCAAATAGATACCATAAAAAAGGATACTACAAAAAAAGAGACTGTCAGGAAGCCGGGGTTGCAAACCAACCCAAAAGATACTACTGCTTCCGAGAAAATCCAGTATACGGCCAAAGATTCCATAGCATTTAGTAAAGACAGCAGTGTGGTCTATATGTACGGAAAAGCCAGGGTGATTTACCAGGGGCTGGAACTGGACGCCGAATTTATTAAATATGACAACAAGACCAATTTAATTTACGCCCGTGGAACTACGGATGCAAAGGGGAAATATATTGGCAGGCCTATTTTTAAAATGGAAGGGCAGGGAACCTCGCTGGCCGACTCACTGGTATTCAATACCGTAACCAAGGCCGGAAATATCTGGGGTGTATACACCGAACAGGAAGGCGGTTTTTTTACCGGAGGTAAAGCCAAAAAGCAACCCGACGACGAGATTCATAGTAAAGGGCAAACTTACAGTACCTGTAATTTACCACATCCGCATTTCGGGATTCATTTTACCAAGGCCATTGTAACGGAAAACCAGATCATTGCCGGGCCTCTCTACCTGAAAATAGAGGACATTCCCCTGCCTCTTGGATTGCCTTTTGCATTTTTCCCTAAACCCAATAAAAAAAGCTCGGGGATCATACTGCCCAGTCCGGGCGAGGATTACAGCCGGGGTTTCTTTTTAAGGGATGGAGGGTATTACCTTGGTTTGAGCGACTATTGGGATGCCAAAATTACCGGAACAATCTACTCCTACGGCTCATTTGATACCAACATTGCATCCAACTATACCAAAAGGTATAAACACAATGGCAACATTAACTTCAGGTACGCCTATACCAAGAACGGTACGGAAGGAACGAAGGATTTCAGTAAAGGAAGGGATTTCCGCATCAACTGGAGCCACCAGCAAAATGCCAATGCCAAGCCGGGGACGACTTTTTCCGCGTCTGTTGATGCAGGAACGTCATTGTATGACCAGCGGACAGGGGCCGGTGGAACCTACGATCCGAACATGACTGCAAGAAATACTTTCGGATCCAGTATTTCCTACAGCAGAACATTTGGTAACGGGATCCAGATGACCAGTGCTTTGCGGCACAACCAGGAAACTCAGACGAGAAATGTAAGTCTGACCCTGCCGGATGTTACCTTGTCTGTGCCTACATTTAATCCTTTCGATTCTAAAAAAAGGGTGGGTGAGCAGAAATGGTACCAGAAAATTACGGTGGGTTACAACATGCAGGCCACCAACCAGATCAGCTCACCTGATTCCTTACTGTTCAGAAGAGAAACCCTTAAAAAGTTCAGAAACGGGGTACAGCATACCATTCCCATCAATATGGCTTTCAATGTGCTGAAGTATTTTAACTTTAACGTAGGTACATCCTACACCGAAAAATGGCACTTCCAGTCTATCCGGAAAACCTATGCCAAAGTACCAGGTAAATCGGATGCTGTTTTTATAGATACGATACCAGGTTTTAACCGTTCCGGCCAATACGGTATCAGCGGCGGGCTTTCCACAAAAGTTTACTCAACTGCGCAGTTCAAAAACCTGGGCAACTTTAAAGCATTGCGTCATGTAATGACCCCAAGCGTAAGCTTTAATTATACGCCCGATTTTTCTGATGTCAGCAAGGGCAATTATAAATACGCTTATTACCAGAACGGAGAGCAGGTGTTTGAAAGGGATTATAAGGGGAATATCGTTCCGCTTAAATATTCTATCCACGAATCTTCACAATACGGCGGTCCTGGTATCGGAAAATCTGCATCTATGAGCTTCTCCCTGGACAATATAGTGGAAGCAAAGGTTTTATCAGCTAAAGACACAACAGGTACCGGAGAGAAGAAAATTCCGATCATTCAGGGTTTGAGCATTAATGGTTCCTATAACTTCCTGGCAGAGAATTTCAAGTTATCTGACCTGAATTTCAGTGGACGTTCGCAATTTACAGATAAGCTGGGGATCAACTATTACGGTACTTTAAACCCATACCTGTATGAGGATTATACCAATGAGCTTACCGGTGCCAGGGAAAGAAGAAAGATAGACAGGTACACCTGGACCCAGGGTAAATTTCCGCGCTTAACGAATTTTGGCTTCTCATTCAACTACAGCCTGAACCCTGAGGCACTGAAACGCAAAAATGAAACCGAGGACAAGCTGAAAGAGCAGGCCAACAGGGGGGGGATGACTCCTGAACAGGCAGAGGCCCTGGCCCTGGTAAGCCGTGACCCGAATGCCTTCGTTGATTTTAATATTCCATGGAACTTCGCTTTTGCTTATACTTTTAACTACCGGACAGATGAAGTTAGCCGTAATGGGACGGTTACCAATACCCTTAACTTTAATGGCGATGCCAACATCACCCCAAAATGGAAAGTTACTTTCAGCTCGGGATGGGACTTTCAACGCAAAACCATTTCCCAGACCAACTTTTCTATCTACCGTGACCTGCATTGCTGGGACATGAGTTTTACCTGGGTACCTTTTGGTTTCTATCAAAGTTATTCAGTGGATATAAAAGTAAAGGCCTCTATCCTGCAGGACCTGAAACTGAGCAAGAGAAAAGGATTTTATACCAGATTCTAAAAACACATTATTATGCTAGCTGAAATTATAACCATTGGTGACGAAATACTGATTGGTCAGGTTGTGGATACCAATTCTGCCTGGATGGCTAAACAACTGAATCTGATTGGCATCAGGGTAAAACAGATTACATCAGTGTCCGACGACGCAGATCACATTACAGAGGCCCTGAAACTGGCCGAAAAACGGGCGGATATCATTTTAATGACAGGCGGCTTAGGGCCTACTAAAGATGACATCACCAAAATCACACTGGCCAGGTATTTTAATATGGAGCTCAGAAGGGACCAGGCTACATTGGATCACGTGACAGATATCTTCACACGTTTCAACAGGCCGATGATCGACATGAACCGTAAGCAGGCTGATGTGCCGGATGGCTGTACGGTAATCCAGAATAAAAATGGCACGGCACCTTGTATGTGGTTTGAAAATCAGGGCCGTATTATTGTGTCTTTGCCTGGTGTGCCATTTGAGATGATGTACCTGATGGAAGAAGAAATTCTGCCCCGTCTGCAGCAGGCCTTTAAAATGCCTGCTATTCTCCATAAAACCATATTGACTGCAGGCATAGGCGAATCTTTCCTTGCTGTTGAACTGGAAGAGATAGAAAACAGTTTGCCAGCACATATTAAACTTGCCTATCTGCCCAAATTGGGCCAGATCAGGTTAAGGTTAAGTGGCAGCGGAGCAGATGAGGAACTGCTAAGCAAGGAAATTGAACATTATGTGCAACTCATCATTAACAAGGCAGGGAAATATGTAGTGATTGATCAGGACATTGCGCTCGAAAAGGCATTGTTGACGATTATGCAAGAACGAAAGCTGACCTTATCTACTGCTGAAAGCTGTACAGGCGGACATATTGCGCAATTGATTACCCAGCATCCGGGCTGTTCGGCTGTATTCGCAGGTGGGGCCGTTACTTACTCCAATGCTTTGAAAATGTCTGTGCTTGGCGTAAAAGCTTCAACACTGGATGCCCATGGAGCAGTAAGTGAGCAGACCGTAAAAGAAATGGCTTTAGGCGCAATCCATCAATTTAAAACAGATTATGCTGTTGCAGTAAGCGGAGTTGCTGGCCCCGACGGCGGAACCGAGCAGAAACCGGTTGGAACAGTGTGGATTGCAGTGGCAACTAAACAAAACGTAACTGCCAGGATGTTCAATTTTAGCGGGCGCAGGTTACAGAATATTGAGCGCTCCGCAGTGGCTGCGCTAACGATGGTTTTGAATGAGCTGAAACAAGATGTGGCTTAAGTCTGCAAAATACTTTACTTTTGCACCTGATACCAATCATAAAATAAAAAATGGCTCAATACGAATTATTGTTACCTAAAATGGGGGAGAGCGTTGCGGAGGCAACCATTATTAAATGGGTTAAACAGCCCGGCGATCAGGTGAGCCTGGACGATACGATCCTGGAGATCGCTACGGATAAGGTTGATTCTGAAGTACCATCACCGGTTTCAGGTAAATTGGTAAAGCAATTATTTAAAGAAGACGATATTGTACAGGTAGGTGCAATAATTGCCCTCATAGAAACTGATGCAGCAGCTTCAGTTGATACGGAAATTAAAGTGGGAACGCCTGTGGTTTCAGCTGAGCCGGTTGCGGAAATCATTCTGGAAAATATTCCGGGAACTGAGCAGCTTCCTGCTGATTTTATATCAGACAGGTTCTATTCTCCGCTGGTAAAAAATATTGCTGCGCAAGAGAGGATTTCCGTTAACGAATTGGATAGCATTACAGGAACCGGTGCTGAAGGACGTTTAACAAAAGACGACCTGTTAAATTATGTGAAAAGTAAAAAAGGCGGTAGCCCTGTTGCCGCTGCCCCGGTAAATAAATCCCAGCCCGAGCCTGTGAAAGCTGCGGCCTCACCGGAAATACCTCAACAAAGTCCAAAAGCTACAGCCCAGCCTGCGGCACCCAGCATGGGCGGAGCAGAGGAGATTGTTGAAATGGACAGGATGCGCAAACTGATTGCCGAACATATGGTCATGAGTAAACAGACCTCACCACATGTAACCTCTTTTGTTGAAGCCGATGTGACCAATATGGTAATGTGGCGTGAGAAGGTTAAAAGGAATTTTGAAAAACGTGAAAACGAAAAAATTACCTTTACACCTATTTTCGTTGAAGCGGTAAGTAAAGCCATAAAAGATTTTCCGATGATCAACGTATCTGTAAATGGTACCCAGATCATCAAGAAGAAAGACATCAATATAGGTATGGCAGCTGCTTTGCCAAGTGGTAACCTGATTGTTCCGGTCATCAAAAATGCAGATGAATTGAACCTGCTGGGGCTAACCAAAGCAGTTAATGACCTGGCAGGACGTGCCCGTGCTTCAAAACTAAAACCAGACGAAACCCAGAATGGTACTTTTACTTTAACGAACGTAGGGTCTTTTGGTAATGTGATGGGCACGCCGATCATCAATCAGCCTCAGGTAGCTATCCTTGCAGTTGGCGCCATTAAAAAGAAACCTGCAGTTCTGGAAACGGAATTTGGCGATGTCATTGCCATCAGGCACATGATGTTCCTGTCGCTTTCCTACGATCACAGGGTTGTAGATGGGGCTTTAGGGGGCTCTTTTGTACGCAGGGTAGCAGATTACCTGGAGAACTGGGATGTGAACAGGGAACTATAAAAAACGCTATAGCATAAAAAAGGCCCCGATCGGGGCCTTTTTATCTCAAAACAAAAAACTAATTGAAAAAAGCGGCCTCTTCTTCAGCTACAGATTTAAGCTGTTGCTCCGTATAGGTGTATTTCCCGGTATGGGCAATAAAAATATCTTTCTGCTCTAGTAATTCACGGTTGGCCAGTAAGCTTTTAAGGCTTACACTTCCAATAACATATTTATAGTCATCCCGGGTAAAGCGCTCTACAATATTCTCGATCTTTAATTTTTCAATGGTATATTCATGTGTGTAACGCAGGTAAACTTCCAGGTTTACATCGTCGGTATGTACCAGGCCATTATGCTGATGGTATTTTTTGTACTCATAGCGGTAATCGTACCTTAAAGCTGCAATGTCCGATAAAACTGCCGCGCCTGTTGGATGGCCGCCTGCGCCTTTTCCGAAGAAGAACTGCTTGTCGGCAAACGCAGCCTGAACAGTAACGCCATTGTATTCATTCTCTACATTGAAAAGGAAATCGTCCGATTTTACGAATTTCGGCAATACATAGGTAACAACCTGCTTAGTGCTGATTTTGCGCGCAGTTGGTACCAGTTTAATTTTAAAGTTTTTCTCGCGGGCGTACCTGATGTCATTCTCCGACAGGTGTTGTATACCGATATTAAGAATTTTATCAGGGTTAATGAACAGCCCGTATGCGTGTGCAGTAGCAATGGCCAGTTTAAATTTAGGATCGTAACCACCCACATCCAGGATGGGGTTTGTTTCTGCAAAACCAAGGTCCTGTGCTTGCTTTAGGGCTATCCCATATTCCAGGTTCTCATTGAATATTTTGGATAAAATATAGTTTGATGAGCCATTGAATATACCACTGATGCCATGCAGCAACTCATTGTCGTAATACTCTTCCAGGTTACGGATGATCGGGATACTGCCACAAACTGCACCTTCATACAATAAAGAAACGTTGTGCTTCTCCTGTAGTTCAACAAGCTCAGCAAGGTGTGTAGCGATCATTTTCTTATTGGCGGAAACTACGTTTTTACCACTTATTAATGCTCTTTTAACAATGTTGAAAGCAACATCTGCATCGTCAATCAACTCTACAATGGTATTGATCTCCGTATTGTTTAGCAATACATCATGATCTGTTGTAAAAAGGTGGGCATCAAGCGTACGCTTTTTCTCCGGGTTTTTGATGGCGATCTTAATGATTTCAAGGTTTAAATCCTGGCCACGAATGATATCGTGTAATCCCTGGCCTACAACCCCAAAACCAAATAATCCAATTTTAAGTTTCTTGCTCATCTATTTATTATGCTGTTTTATGTAATTTAATTATTTTCTTGTTTGTACTTTCTTTCAGGAAATTACCAATGACATTCGTCAAGGTGTCTGTTTCAATTAAGAAACCATCATGGCCATAGGCCGATTTTAAACTGTAGAATTCTGCCCCCTGTATGTTACTGGCGAGATATTCCTGTTCCGACTGCGGGAAAAGAACGTCGTTTTCAATACCGATCACCAGCGTATTGGCTTTTACCTGTGCCAGGGCCTCTGTAACACTGTTACGCCCCCTTCCGACATTATGGCTGTCCATAGCCTTGCTCAGGTACCAATAACTATAGGCATTAAAGCGTTTGCACAGCTTTTCACCCTGGTAGTTCTGGTAAGAGGAAGCCCTGAAGCCGCCTGTTTTATCGTTAACACTTTCCAATTGGGTTGCTGCGTAGGCATCGTATGTTCTGTAAGACAGTAGCGCAATGCTCCTGGCTACCTTTAAACCTTTTATACCGCCATCTGGTTTTTGAGCATAAAAACTGCGGTCGGCAGTAATGGCCAGGCGCTGACTTTCATTGAAAGCGATACCCCAGGGCGAGTGGAAGGCGTTGGTTGCAATGAGGATCAGGTTCTCAATAGCACCAGGATCTAACACTGACCATTCCAAAGCCTGTTGTCCACCCAATGAGCCACCGATCAGGACCTTTATGTTGCTGATGCCCAGATGTGTAGCCAACAAACGGTGAGCGGCAACCAGATCCCGGATCGAAAACTCCGGAAAGGACAGGTAATAAGGTTGCCCTGTTACCGGGTTGGTACTTAACGGACTGGTACTGCCGTAATGCGACCCCAATACATTGGCGCAAATGATAAAATGCTCGTCAGGATTAAACAGGGCATTGTTGCCAAATAGCCCTTTCCACCAATCAAGCACATCCGAGTTTGCGGTAAGCGCATGGCATGCCCAAATTACATTGTCCTTTTTGGCATTCAGCTTTCCGTAAGTCTGGTAAGCAATATCTAGCTTACGCAGCTTTTTGCCGTTTTCCAGTTTGAAGGTCTTGGTGTAATGGTATGTGGAAATTGTACTCATTATAAATCTTGATAAAGGGTATTGTCTATTTTTTTATGCTGTTGAAAGCCTGTTCGAAATCTGCTTTGATATCGTCTATGTGTTCTATGCCTACTGATACCCGAAGCTGATTAGGCTTAACGCCCGCTGCCGCCTGCTCGGCTTCACTCAGCTGCTGATGTGTGGTTGCCGAAGGTTGTATGATCAGTGTTTTCGCATCTCCAACATTTGCGAGATGGCTTACCAGTTTAAGGCTGTCTACCAGTGCAGTGGCTTGTGCCTTATCGCCTTGCAGCTCAAAAGACAATACTGCACCGAAGCCGTTTTGCAGGTATTTTTTTGCATTGGTATGGTATCGGCTGCTCTCCAGTCCAGGATAGCTTACACTTTTCACTGCAGGATGCGTTTCCAGCCAGGTTGCCAGTGCCAGCGCGTTGTCTACGTGGCGCTGTACCCGAAGCGATAAGGTCTCAAGTCCCTGTAACAGCAGGAAGGAGTTAAAAGGGGAGATAGCGGGACCAAAATCCCGTAAACCCTCAACGCGGGCACGAATAATGAACTGGATGTTCCCGAAAGGCCCTCCAATGCCAAATACATCGTTGAATACCAGTCCGTGATAACCTTCAGAAGGTTCGGTGAACTGTTTAAATTTACCATTGCCCCAGTTGTAGGTCCCACCATCAACGATCACACCGCCAATGCTGGTGCCATGTCCGCCGATCCATTTGGTGGCCGATTGTACGACAATGTGTGCACCATGTTCCAGAGGTTTAAACAGGTAACCTGCAGCACCGAAAGTATTATCGACGATCAGGGGAAGGTCGTGCTTATTGGCTATCGCCGATACCCTTTCAAAATCGATAATGCTGAAAGCCGGATTGCCTATGCTTTCCAGGTAGATGGCCTTGGTGTTTCCATCTATTTTGGCTTCAAAATCTGAAGGGTCATCGCCATTGGCAAATTTAACTTCGATGCCCAGGCGTTTAAATCCAACTTTAAACTGATTGTAGGAACCTCCGTACAAATGAGAGGAAGAAACAAAGTTATCGCCCGATTCCAGTATGTTGTTTAAAGCAATAAACTGTGCCGCCTGGCCAGATGATACTGCGAGTGCGGCAACGCCGCCTTCCAGGGCAGCAATACGTTTTTCAAATACGTCCGTAGTCGGGTTCATGATACGGGTATAAATGTTTCCAAACTCTTTCAGGGCAAACAGGTTTGCACCGTGTTCAGAATTTTTGAAGCCATAAGAAGTAGTTTGATATATAGGAACGGCCCTTGAACCTGTTGTAGGATCTATTTCCTGGCCGGCATGTACCTGTAAAGTTTCGAATTTATGAGAAGCAGACATATTTATCTTTTTATTTATATGGTTTGATTAATTTTTTTAGCGCTTACTCCCTGTATAAGTATATAGCGGAGCATGTTTGTTGGCGTACCCATATGGGCCTTCCGGATGGATCAAAAAGAATGCAAAAGGAAGATTTTAAGGATTATTGCATGCAGCAACACATACACATGGTATGTTTGGGGCAACAATAATGACGAAGAATTGAAATAATCGTTTTCATATTTTTAATTTATCTTTCCAAACGGCACCATGCCGGCTGGTCAGGAATTGGCACCTTCTCCATTTTGGGAGGGTTGCCAGTGGGTCAAAGAGCCTGTCTCTCGCCACTTCTTTATAAATCAAACCGATTAGAGGTGTTGACTTGATTAGCTTTCGCCAAATAATGTCACAAATGTAGGTTTAAGTGGTAAAATAATCAAAATTAAATTCTGAATATTTTTTAATATATTGATTATTAAATATATAAAGTTTTTAATGGTGGTGATTTTAATTGTTTTTTTAACCTAAAGCTTGCTCAAAATCAGCAATTAAGTCATCAATGTGCTCAAGTCCAACAGATATCCGAATTAAATTTTGTGGGGTTTTGCTGTCCGGTCCTTCTACAGAGGCGCGGTGCTCCACCAGGCTTTCCACTCCTCCAAGACTGGTTGCCTGGGCAAACAATTTTACATTGTTTACAACTTTCCGGGCATCATCCGCATTGCCTTTCACCAATATCGACAACATTCCACCAAAGCCGCTCATTTGTGTTTTTGCAATTGCATGTCCGGGATGATCGGGAAGGCCCGGATAAAATACCGCTGTTACCCGGGGATGTTTTTGCAGGTAAAGCGCAAGGGCCAGGCCATTTTCGCAATGTCCTTTCATCCGATAGGCCAGTGTTTTTAAACTCCGTGACAGCAGAAAACAATCGAACGGTGAAGGTACCGCACCACCTGTCTGCTGGATGTTCTTGATCCGTTCCCAGAATTCATTTTGCTGAGCGGTAACCAGAACTCCCCCCAGTACATCACTATGACCGCCGATGTATTTGGTAGAGGAATGCATCACAATATCAGCTCCCAATGTAATTGGCGTTTGCAAGCTGGGCGAAGCAAAGGTGCTGTCGCATGCCAGGATCAGTCCTTCCGATTTTGCCAGTTGAGCAACAGCTTTTATATCTGTAATTTTTAGGAGCGGGTTGGAAGGGGTTTCAGTCCAGATGAGCACTGTGTTTTTTTTGATCTGCCTTCTGATCAGTTCAATATCTGTAAGGTCTATAAAATTGACTTCAATAGTATCCGAAAATATCGTCAGCAGTATTTTTTTTAACCCCCAGTACATGTCATCCGGTGCAATGATGTGACTGCCAGGTTTTAAAGCCTGGAAAACAGCCATTCCAGCTGTATTGCCGGATGAAAAAGCACAGGCATCCAGGCCCTTTTCCAGGACTGTCAGCGTTTGCTCCAGTGCCGAACGGTTGGGGTTACTCACGCGGCTGTACATGTGTCCACCAGAGTAGCCACCATTGGCATCCCTTAAGAAGGTAGTTGACAAATTTATAGGTGCTGTAACATCTTTCGTGGCACTTTCATATAAATTTCCTGCATGTATTGCCAGTGTTTCTGCTCTCATTATTATGGGGTTAAATGCTAAAATCTCCAGTTGAGGTATAACAATGTTAAAGGTAAAAATAATTAACCCTAAGTTTTGGCAGGATTTATGTATTTAAAAAGTAAAAAATTCAAGATATGAAAAGAATATTCCTGATAGCAGCCATTTTATGCAGTTCATTAATGGTGTTGCAAAGCTGCTCACCAAAAGGTGCAGCTACTACCCAACAACCTTTAAAAAGAGGTAATGTAACCGGTAACTGGATCTTGAACGACATTACTTTTGAAGGGATTCCCCAGACTTCGGTAAAATCTTTGTTTGGAGAAAGTTCTTACAAATGTTTTGTAGGCAGTACCTGGAGGTTAACCAATAGCGGTAATGGTAGCTATAGCTTGCCTGGTGGTGCCGATTGCGCAGCCAAAACACAAACCATTTATTGGTCGGCCAGTACAAAAGAAGATACTTTCCAGTTTAAAAAGTTGTACGAAGGTGATAAAGCTAAAAATGTAACTGAAGGTTACAGAATGCTGCTTTCATCAACAGACGGACAGACAATGGTGATCAAAACACCTGTAGAATATGGTACTACCACAGCATATATTGTGCTGAACTTCAATAAAGCCGCAAAATAAGTGGAAAATAACCGTTCTCTTCTAAGGCTGGAACACAGCTTCGCAATGTTCCCAGACCTTTTCAGAGCAGGTAATTTTTCTGGGAAAGCGTAAAATAATAAAAAAGGAACCTGCATGCAGGTTCCTTTTTTATTTCAATGTATCTAGTTTAGGTTTATTGCTTAGCGGGTTTAACGCTCGTATTTCCAGTTTCTGTGTTTGCCTTCTGAAATCCATTCAGCAGCAGTTTTCAGCCTTTTTTCTCGGGTAGCTTCAGTTTTGGCTTCGGTAATCCATTCTATGTATTCCTTTTTTTGCGAAGGACTGAAATTGTTGAAATTTTGAATTGCAGGTGGTACTGCTGAAAGGCCTGCAAGAAAATAGTCCGGTATTTCCAGTACTTTTTTTTCTGCTGCAGGTTTTTTTATAAGTTTTACGCCTTCTTCGTTTAGTCTTACCGCATTTTTAATGTAGGCTGTAAGGATGGCGTCATCTGGTAAATCGCTTACTGCTGTAATTCTGCCCAGCTGCCCCATGGCCTGTTCCTTTTCTTTTCCCAGTATTCCTGCGGGATCATCGAGTAATGTACTTTTCCAGAACCCAAATGCACAATGCGCCTTAAAGGATGCCATGCTGCAAACGGTACCTTTATATTCAAAATGGGGGAAGCCCCATTTGATGGTTTCCCTGATTTCATCGGAAGCCTGATGGATGAGCTTTCTGAGGTGCCTCAGAATGGGGTGTGCAAAGCCTGCTGAAGCATTGATATAGGTTTCAATCCTTGCGTCGTATTTCTCCATGGTCGGTATATCTCTTATCTAAAGATAAGAAAGATCTGTCTTTTACACAGTGCTGACAGGTAAAATCGGTTTTTAAAACAGGTATCTTACGATTTTATGCTACTTTTGTTCATTATACATTACAGATGGATACTACCTCAAAACTCGCATTGCTGCTGGAAGACACTGAGCTAAAGGCAGAACTTAAGGCAATTGCCCGGAAAGTTCAGCAGCAGGAAAGGATTACTTTTGATGAAGGCGTTTACCTTTATGAACATGCTGAACTTGGTTACCTTGGCGTTCTGGCCAATTACATCAGGGAACAAAGGCATGGCGACCGTACTTATTTCAACCGCAACTTCCATATTGAGCCTACGAATGTATGCGTGTACGACTGTAAGTTCTGCTCGTATTCCCGGATGATCAAACAAAAGGAAGAAGGCTGGGAAATGAGCGTTGAGGGAATGATGGAGGTATTGAAAAAATACGATCATGAACCGGTAACCGAAGTGCACATTACCGGAGGTGTGGTGCCCAAACAAAACCTGGAATTTTACAGCGATTTTTTCAGGAAAGCAAAGGCACATCGCCCTGATCTTCACATTAAAGCATTAACACCAGTAGAGTATTACTACATATTTAAAAAAGCCAAATTAAGTCATTACGACGGAATGAAATACCTGCAGGAAGCAGGCCTGGATTCTATGCCGGGGGGCGGGGCTGAGATTTTTCACCCCGAGGTGCGTGAAAAGATTGCGCACGACAAATGCAATGCCGAACAATGGCTGGATATACATGAACAGGCACATAAACTGGGTATGAAAACCAATGCCACAATGCTTTACGGGCATATAGAACAGTTCTGGCACCGGGTAGACCATATGGAACGGCTGCGTCAGCAACAGGATAAGACAGGCGGTTTTCAGGCTTTTATACCACTTAAGTTCAGGAACCAGCACAACCAGATGGACCATGTGCCTGAAGTTTCCGTTATCGAGGATTTAAGGAACTATGCCATTGCCCGGATTTACATGGATAATTTTGACCATATTAAGGCTTACTGGGCCATGATCAGCAGGCAGACGGCACAGCTGTCGCTGAACTTTGGGGTAGACGATATAGACGGTACATTAGACGATACTACCAAAATCTATTCCATGGCAGGTGCAGAAGAGCAGCATCCTGCAATGAGCACCCAGGAACTGGTAAACCTGATCAGGCAGGTAAAACGTAAACCGATTGAAAGGGATACCCTGTACAAGGTGGTAACAGATTATACAGATGTTACTTTTGGGGATGAGCCGAAACCACAATATTATAAATTGCCAGTAATCAACTAAATGGATAAGGAACTATACATCATCAGGCATGGTGAAACCGATTTAAACAAACAAGGAATTGTACAGGGCAGAGGCATCAACAGCGACCTGAACGATACCGGCAGGATGCAGGCCGCCGCATTTTACAATGCTTATAAAGATGTGCATTTTGATAAGATATATACCTCTAAATTAAAGCGTACACATCAAACCGTTAAAGGTTTTATTGATGCTGGTGTTTCTTGGGAACAATTGGAAGGGCTGGATGAGCTGGCCTGGGGCATATGGGAAGGGAAACCTAATGATGAAAATGCCATTTGTGCATTTAAAGGCCTGATGGAGCAATGGGAAGCCGGAGACTATGATGCTCATTTTGAAGGTGGCGAAAGTCCGAATGATGTGGTAAAAAGGGAACAGCAGGCGCTTGATATCATTAAAGCGGCTACAAATGAAAAAAGGGTACTGGTTTGTATGCACGGCCGTGCCATGCGTTTGTTTCTCTGCCTGCTTACCAGAAAGCCCATCTCTGAGATGACGGAATTTCCGCATCAGAACACTACACTTTATAGGGTTGAACTCAGCGGCAACCAGTTTGTGATCACCGAGTTTAACAATACCGATCATTTAAAATAAATTCAACTGTTGAACAAGATTAAAATCTCTGCCGTTTCCTATACCAATACCAAACCATTTATTTACGGAATTGAAAATTCAGCCCTGCTGGAACAGATAGATCTGAGTTTAGATATCCCTACTGATTGTGCTGCTAAATTGATTGATGGACAGGTTGATATCGGTCTGGTACCTGTTGCGGCAATTCCTCAGGTACCCCATGCGCACATTGTGGCCGATTATTGCATTGGTTCTGTTGGAGCCGTGAATTCTGTCTTCATATTCAGCAACGTTCCGGCTCATGAAATCAAAACTGTAAAGCTGGACAGCCATTCCAGGACATCCAATAACCTGGCACGGGTACTGATGAAATTTCATTTCAAACAGAAGGTAGTTTACACCACCGATGCAACTGCTGAAACAGATGCGATGGTACTGATTGGCGACCGCACCTTTGGGAAAAAAGAGCAGTTTGCCTACGCTTACGATATGGGACAGGAATGGATGAATTTTACCGGTCTTCCTTTTGTATACGCCGCCTGGGTGGCCAATAAATCCATTCCACAGGCTTTCATCAACGATTTTAACGAAGCCCTGGCATTCGGACTTTCCAAACGCAGGGAGCTTTTATCTGAACTGTCGGCTCCTGCTGATTTTGATCTGGAAGACTATCTGCTGAACAAGCTGGATTTTGAGCTGACCGACAAAAAACGTGAAGCATTGGAACTGTTCCTTTCCTACATTACAAAATTATAAACCTATTCACATTTTTTTACTTTTCAACAAATCGTAAAGCCTATACCTCAAGGTAGTATCTTTACGATTTTGTAAACAGATTCATTTTGGCTAAAGATCATACTAAAGAAACCCCGTTAATGCAGCAGTACAATGTAATTAAAGCAAAGTACCCGGGTGCATTATTACTGTTTAGAGTTGGTGACTTTTACGAAACATTTGGCGAAGATGCAGTCAAAACTTCGCAGATACTGGGCATTGTGCTGACCAGGAGAGGGACAGGGCCTAATGGTGCTTTGGAGCTTGCAGGCTTTCCGCATCATTCTTTGGATAACTACCTTTCCAAGTTGGTGAGGGCAGGACAACGGGTAGCCATCTGCGATCAGCTTGAAGATCCTAAAACCACTAAAACCATTGTTAAAAGAGGAGTGACCGAACTGGTTACGCCGGGGGTTGCCTATAACGACAATATCCTGAACCAAAAATCAAACAATTACCTGGCAGCGGTTTATTTCGATAAATCGACCGTAGGGGTTTCTTTTGCAGATATTTCTACCGGTGAATTCCTGGTTGCACAGGGCAATGCAGAATATATAGATAAGCTGTTGCAGGGTTTCAAGCCAAACGAAGTCGTTTTTCAAAAGAGCAGGAGAAAAGAGTTTCTGGAACTGTTTGGAGATAAATTCTATACCTATCACCTGGACGATTGGGCCTTTACTGCCGATTACGCCAATGAAACACTGACCAAACATTTTGAAGTAAACTCATTAAAAGGCTTTGGGGTAGACAGGCTTGCCAGTGGTATTGTTGCTGCCGGTGTGGTGTTGCATTACCTTAACGAAACGGAACACCGCAATTTAAAGCACATCACTTCCATATCTCGACTGGAAGAGGATAAATACATGTGGCTCGATCGTTTTACCATCCGTAACCTGGAACTCGTTAATTCGCCAAACGAAAATGCAGTAACGCTTTTTGAGGTGCTGGATAATACCTGTACCCCAATGGGCGCCCGCTTACTGCATAAGTGGATCATTATGCCTTTAAAGGAACTTAAACCTATCGAGGAGCGGTTGGGCATGGTCGATTACCTGGTAAAGCACGATGTGCTCTTGCAGGGCTTTTTAACACATATTAAGCAGATCGGCGACCTGGAACGTCTGATTTCAAAGGTAGGGCTGCAAAAGGTTGGCCCAAGGGAACTCTGCCAGTTAAAAAAAGCGTTGTACCATATAGAAGAAATAAAATCATTGGCCCAGAAATCCGGAAATGCCTTCCTGCTGGCACTTGCCGATCAGCTGAACCCATGTTTAAGCATCCGCGAAAAGCTGGAAAGAGAATTGCAGCAGGACCCGCCGGCATTACTCATTAAAGGGAATGTAATTGCGGACGGAGTAGATGAAGAACTGGACCGGCTGCGTAAAATTTCTTTCGGAGGTAAGGATTACCTGGTAGAAATCCAGAAAAGAGAAGCCGCTGCTACCGGTATCCCATCCCTAAAAGTTGCATTTAACAATGTGTTCGGTTATTACCTGGAGGTTACACATACCCATAAAGATAAAGTGCCGGCCGACTGGATCAGGAAACAGACCCTGGTGAGTGCCGAACGTTACATTACCCCTGAGCTAAAGGAATACGAAGAGCAGATTCTTGGTGCCGAAGAAAAGATCCAGCAGATAGAAGTGAAGCTGTATAATGACCTGATGTACCAGGTGAGTACCTACATCAGGCCCATACAACTGAATGCCTTTTTGGTTGCACAACTGGACGTGCTGTTGTGCTTTGCGCAGCTTGCCGTAAAGAACCATTACGTAAAACCTGAGATCACCAGGGGTAAAGCTTTGGATATCAAAGGCGGAAGGCATCCGGTAATAGAGCAGCGTCTGCCTGTGGGGGAAGAGTACATCACCAATGATGTATTTCTCGACAACGAGAGCCAGCAGATCATCATCATTACTGGTCCCAATATGTCGGGTAAGTCGGCCATACTCCGCCAAACCGGCTTAATTGTTTTAATGGGACAAATGGGATGTTTTGTGCCGGCAAAGGCCGCCACAATCGGATTGGTAGACAAGATATTTACCCGTGTAGGGGCTTCAGACAACCTATCTTCAGGAGAAAGTACCTTTATGGTGGAAATGAATGAAACCGCCAGTATCCTGAACAACATATCAGACAACAGCTTAATCTTGCTTGATGAAATTGGTCGTGGTACCAGTACTTACGATGGAATTTCTATAGCCTGGGCAATTGCGGAGTTTTTACATACACACCCAACGGCAAAGCCTAAAACGCTGTTTGCTACCCATTATCACGAGCTGAACGAACTGGCTACTACGATGAGCCGGATCAAAAACTTTAACGTTTCCATTAAAGAAGTGGGGAATAAAGTGATCTTTTTAAGGAAATTGGTACCGGGCGGCAGCGAGCATAGCTTTGGTATCCACGTGGCCAAAATGGCGGGTATGCCACCTAAGTTGATCAACAGGGCCAATGAGATCTTAAAAAAGCTGGAAATAGACAGAACAGAAGGCCAAAGCATTAAAGACAGCATCAAAAAGGTGCAGAACCAGGCGTATCAGTTGCACATGTTTGCTGTTGATGACCCTATTCTGGTAAAAATAAGGGATATGCTGAACAACCTGGATGTGAATGTACTGACCCCGGTTGAAGCCTTGTTGAAGTTGGATGAAATACAACGTTTAATCAAACAATAATATGGAAGCTTTGAAAAAAATACAGACAAACAGATTTGTTCTCCTTACGCTGCTGATGGCTGCCTTATTTTTTTCAGCATGTAGTTCCAGAAAAAAAACAGTCAGACCCAATGTATCCGCTGTAAAAGCTGCCGATGCCATGGCACACCTGAGGAATAAACAGCTGTACCGCTTCATAACGGATTGGACAGGGGTGCAATACCGTTTGGGCGGATTGGACAAAAGAGGGGTTGATTGCTCCGGTTTTGCATTTCTGCTGCAGAAAGATATTTATGGCAATACCCTGCCCCGAAGGTCCAGGGACCAGGCAAATGTGGTTAGAGAAAAGAATTTAGCGCAGTTGAAAGAGGGCGACCTGGTCTTCTTTTCTTTTGGTGGCGGGGCAGTAGATCATGTCGGCATTTACTTAAACAACAACTGCTTTGTACATGCCTCCACGACCAGAGGGGTAGTCGTCGATGATCTGAGTTTACCGGCCTACCAGCGGGCTCTGGTTAAAGCGGGTTCCTTAAATAATTGATTTAAAAATAACCTTAACCTGATCGGCAGTGCTCACGTCAGTGATGAAATCGGTAAAAGCTGCATACCGTTCTGCAGGGTGGGTCCCGTTATTTAAAACAAATTTCCGGTTATATATCAATTTATTGCCTTCTTTTTTGATGCTGGCCTGATAGGTTCCAAATTCATTTTTTATAAAAGTATCTTTAGGAATATGTTCTATCTCCACCTTGTCTGGCAGGGTGTAAATAAGCTCATCTTCATCAACATAACCTCTATTGATAAAAAGGGGCAGGGTTCTGTTGCTCACTTCCGGAACAGTTCGTTTTCTGTTAAAAGCGTTCGGTACCAGGTAAAAATGGTTATTGGTTCGCGAAGCATAGCGTGGAATACTGAATTCCAGTAGCTCTGTCGTACGTGGTGTTTCCCCTTTATCCTGGATTATTTTGCAGGAACGGAAATCAATATTGCCGATGTCGTATGTGCCTTTTAAAAGTTTCAATTGTTCCTTTAAAGATTGGCCAATCAGTTGATTGCAATTGTCATATTGAGCGCCACTGTAAACAGTGTTCAGGCTGCCTTGGACATTTCCTTCTTCATCAAGACCAAGTTCGGCCCTGCGTTTTTGGATGTTCATTGAGGTAGTTAGTGCAGGAGTCCTTAATATTTTGCCGCCTTCCGGAGTACAGGCCAGTACGGTACGGTCGTCCGTAAAAGTACCCAAAAAGCCAAAAGGAATGGCCTGATTGGTGCATTCCAGCCAGGTGGTGTCATTTTTAAGCGGCAGGCATAAAATGATGTGATTGCCCTGGTTCATGCTGGCAAAATCAGCATCCATATCCTTTTTAAAATTACCTGCGTTTACCACGCAGTAGTAAGACGGGATGTTTATTACATTCAATAAGCTTTGCGTATAATTGACCAGAGCCTTGCAATCTCCATAAGAGAGCTGCTGAACTTCTGATGCCTGCATGGGCATGTGTCCGCCAATACCTATTTGTACACTGATATAACGCGTCTTTCTTTGTACATATTCATAGATCTTTCTGGCTTTGTCCTTATCATTGTCTACACCCTGTACCAGTGTTTTTACAGTTGCAATGGCATCGGCCGGCAGGTTTTGCCTGTTTTTGATCAGTTCCGTATATTCCCACATACCCAATTCTTTCCAGTTCTGGTAGTTGCCCTTATACCCATAATAATTAAAAGCTTCCGGCGCAATTTTTATAGTGGTGCAATAACTTTCCGGATCGGGGGCAAAAGGTTCTGGTTTAAAAGCCGGCACATTTTTAACTGTCCAGGTCATGCTTTTGGATTTGGGGCTTTCTGTTATTTCAGGCTCGCCTTTATAATTGGTGCTTTTGATCCTTATTTTGTCTTCTGGTTTACAGGTGAATGTAAAGCTATTGCTGGCCACTGCAACACCAGGTATGCCACCCGCACGCCATACCGGTATCATCAGATTTTGTTTAAATCTTAATTCATATTCGCAGACCACGGTGTAGGGATAATTCAGAACAGTGGGGGCAAAGTGCTTTAAACGGTCATCTTCAAATAGCGAAATATCACTCACGGCGCTATGGTCTGAAAAATTGCTCAATGTAAATTTTCCCGTTGGTTTTCCAAATGCATCCAGAATAATGCCTTTTGCAGATTTGATGGCTAAATTTTTACTGTACCATAAAGTGAGTTCAGCCTGTTCATCTCCATTTTTATTGAGTACAGTCACCACCTTTTTTACAGTCATGATCACATGGTCATCTGCCTGCATATTTACAGTGGTTTCCATTTTTCTGATCACTGCGGTCGCCCGGGTTTTTAATGCCGGGGCTATCTGATCGGCTGTATAATCTTCCTGCTGTGCAAAGCAGCTAAAGCTGCAGAGCAGCATAAAAAAAGGAATAAGGTTTTTTAAGGTCATTTTACTTTCTTAAGAACAATATCTGTTTTCTGTAACTGGATGATCCTGCTGTAAAGTTCTTTAAGTGCATGGTATTCATCAGAATCGTATACCGCTTTGTTGAACTGGAGCAGCTCGCTGAAAATCAGGACATCCTCTTCCAGGCTGGTGCTGCATACAAAGCGACCGCCATTATCGGCGAGTAGCATATTGGTTTCTTTGGGTTTATCGGCCAAAGTGTAATTGCCAGGTAATTTAAGTGACATGGTAAAACGAATTTCACTTTGGGTACCGAGGTCGACCGGGTAACTGCGCTCATTTAAATTGAAGGGGTTTCTGGAAATACGTTCTACAAAAAAAGGATTAAAGAACAGTGGGTCGTGATTCAGGTCCTGAAAAGCTGACATTTCAATTTCATAGGTTTCAGTAAGGAGGTTTTCCAAACTGTCCAGGTTTTGTATCTGATATTTAAGGATGCGGATGTTTGGCATACTTTCGTCCAGCTGTTCTACGTACTCATCTACGGAACTGGCAGCGGTAATTTTCCTGCGTTTATTGCATCCCGCATATCCTACGGAATAAATGTTCAGAGCCCCTTTTATCTTTCCATCCTTTCCCAGTTCCGCATTCAGGCTGTAACGCGTGGTCTCTTTCTGACTGGCCTTAAGATCGTACCAATAGGATGGCTTCTTCAGGTTGATGACCCTTCCTTGCCCATTAATGCAATGTAAGGGAAGCAATCCAAAAGGCATCAGCGGCTCCGAAGCATCGAGCAGGTATGATTTTCCGTCAATATTTACTTTCGCAACCACATAATTGAAATCGCTGATCACCGGGTACAAACTGTTTACCGTGCCATTAGACCGTGTCGAAAGGATCATTGCCTCGGCATCCAGATCAGCGGCACTCAAGGCAGCTACCAGTGCCAGGTTAATGTCCCCTATGTTTCCCGTGTGGTTTTCCAATGCTTTTTTGATGGTGTTTTCGCTAAAGATTCCGATAAAACCATTTTTTTTAATGTTCCGCTTAATGTAATAAAAAACTGCTTGTGCTTTACTCAGGGGATCAGCGGCGTTTTTAAGGATCTCTGGCAGTAAATCTTTAAATACATCTTTTCTTTTCATTTGTCCCCCAAACGATTTGTCGTCCAGTAACTCATGATCCACGTCTTTCCATTCTTTGGTGACACTTTTTTTTGCGCCGTTCATCATGTAATATTCGGCCAGTTCAAAATTGATGGCCGATCTGAAATTACTGGCAGCTGTCATGTAATCTTCTTCGATCAGTGCCGGAACGTTTTTCATAATATAGGTCATCTTAGAACAATCAATGTTTCTCCCCGCAATTCTGAGGCATTCTTTATGGAGTTCGGCATTTTGTGAGCTCAGTTTTTGCGCGCCGCGAAGGCTTACATTGTAGTTGTATAAAGCCGGGATATTGGCAATGAATTCACTGTGCAGCTTGGGAATGTCCGATTGAAATTCCCAGCTTCTGAAGTTATAGAGGCTGGGCGAGTGGATGCGGTAGCTGTATTCAATAATGCTGCCCTCGCTAAGATTAGGCATGGTGAATTTTGTCAGGTTTACATATTTGTTCTTTTTCTCCCTGAATACTTTTTTCCTGTCCAGTTCTGTCAATACCATCTGGCCATTTACCTCGTTGATGGTTGTTGCTTTAAGGTCATAGATCATATCTTCCTTATCGCCGTAAATCCGCTGCGGAATAACGATGTTGGCATTTTCAAAACCATTTTTGTTAAATATTTTTATGCGTACATGGTATTCAAAATCGATATATAGGTTACCGTAGGCATCGTCAACCCTCACAGCTGCAGTACCGAATTCCCGGAGCACAACTGCATTGGCGTTGCTGTCCAGATCAACCTTCTTTAACAGCAATTCATCTGCGTTGATATTGGCGTAGTCAAAATTTTGTGCAAATGCCGCTCCCGAACAGAAAAAAGCAGCTAAAAAAACAAGACATTTCATAAAAGAGCGTTTATCGCAAAATATAGCACAAGATATATGATGGAATTTAAATAAAAAAATAGATTTTAAACTATTCCAATAGAAATTAATGTGTTATCAAATAAGTTGAGGATTAATGGATGATTTTTACGACTTTTGAAAAGCTACGAAAAAGTTAAAAATGAAATTAAATTTAAAACGCCCACTCGCTTTTTTTGATCTGGAAACCACTGGTGTTAATGTTGGTGCTGATCGTATTGTTGAAATTGCGATATTAAAAGCCATGCCGGATGGATCTGAACTGATCAAAACCATGCGCATCAACCCGGAGATGCCAATTCCATTGCATTCTTCATTGATCCATGGAATTTATGATGAACACGTTGCGAATGAGCCCACATTTAAAACTGTGGCTGCCGAACTTGCCGAATTTATTGGTGATGCAGATCTTGCCGGATACAATTCCAATCGTTTTGACATTCCGGTATTGCTGGAAGAATTTTTAAGGGCAGGCGTTGATCTGGATATGACCGACAGAAAGTTTGTTGATGTACAGAACATATTTCACCAGATGGAGCAGCGTACACTCAGGGCCGCCTACAGGTTTTACTGCGATAAGGATATTGTTAATGCCCATTCGGCAGAAGCAGACATCAAAGCCACATATGAGGTGCTGCTGGCCCAGATTGAACGTTACAAAGATGCTAAATTTGAGGATAAACAAGGCCAGATATCCAGGCCTGTGCAAAATGATGTGGATGCCCTTCACGTATTTACCAATATGAACAAACCGGTTGATTTTGCCGGCAGAATGGTCTTCAACGAGAATGAAGAAGAGATATTCAATTTTGGTAAGCATAAAGGCAAAACTGTGGAACAGGTATTTGATATAGAACCCAGCTATTATGCCTGGATGAAACAAGGAGATTTCCCGCTGTATACCAAGAAAAAGCTCGACGAGATCTGGGCAAGGTGGAGCAAAAAAAAGGAGGCCAATAAAGTTAAACAACCGCAGGCCAAAGCCCAGCAGCAGCATACCAAACCTCAGCAGGCCCAGCTGAAAAAAGATCAGCCTGCCAAAGAGGTGACCAATGATATGCTGGAACAGCTGAAAATGAAATTTGGGAAATAAGCCCTGAACCTATGATCCAACAAATACAACTGGCGGCAATATTTTTGTTGTTGTCTGTGCCGGCTTTTGCCCAGGAAAGTTTGCCTGCACCTGCAAATATACAACAGGCCTATTCAAAAGGTACAAGACATTTTAGTGGTAAACCTGGGACTGGATATTGGCAGAATACTGCCGATTATAGGTTAAAAACGAATTTTGATCCGGCTTCGCGTGTGTTAAAAGGCGAGGTAGAAATCTCTTACCTGAACAACAGCCCTGATACGCTTAAGCAGCTCTGGTTTAAACTCTATCCTAATCTTTATAAAAAGGGGGTAAACGTAAAAGCGAAGATCGCTCCGAAAGATATGGGGGCAGGTGTAGATGTACGATTACTACAGGTAAATGGCAAGATAACCATTCCAGTAATAGAAGGCACCAATATGCATGCTGATATAGCAGCACTTGCACCTGGCAAATCCCTTAAACTAAAAATAGATTACCAGTATATCTTAAATAAAGGCTCGCATATGCGTACTGGCCAGGTGAGCGATAGCGCTCATTTTCTGGCTTATTTTTTTCCAAGAGTGGCAGTTTACGATGACATAGATGGATGGAACAAATACCCATATACCGGTGAAGAGGAATTTTATAACGATTTCTGTAATTTCAGGGCCGACATTACTGTGCCAAAAAATTATGTAGTGTGGGCTACCGGCGACCTGTTAAATGCAAATGAAGTCTTTAAAAAGGAGATTGCAAACCGCTTAAAAAATGCCGAACAGGCCGATGAAGTTGTAGATGTCATTTCTGCTGAAGATTTGAAACGTAAAGCAGTCACCAGTGGCAAGGATTTCAATACCTATACCTTTGAAGCAAAAAATGTGACCGATTTTGCCTTTGCCACCAGTAATCATTACCTGTGGAAGTCGACCAGTGTAATGGTTGATGCTGTGAATAAAAGAAGGACCAGAGTAGATGCTGCTTTTAATCCTGTTCATCGCGACTACTACGAAGTGGTAGATTTTGCAGCGAAAACCGTGCAACTGATGAGCCATGTTTTTCCAAAATGGCCCTTTCCATATGCGCATGAAACTGTTTTCGACGGGCTCGACCAGATGGAATATCCCATGATGGTAAATGATAACCCGGTCGATAAAAGGGAAGACGCCATCACGCTTACCGTTCACGAGATATTTCACACCATGTTCCCTTTTTATATGGGAACCAATGAAACCAAATATGGCTGGATGGATGAGGGCTGGGCAACCATAGGAGAGTGGTTGCTGGCCCCGATGATCGACACCGCAATGGTAGATGATTACGGAGTCGAATCAACCGCCATTTCTTCAGGCAGCAACAACGATGTACCTATTGTTACCTTAACGCCAGAGTTAAAAGGTGTTGGTACGTTTACCAATTCTTATCCTAAACCCGGGCTTGGCTACCTTTATGTTAAAGATTATCTGGGCGATGAACTCTTTATCAAAGCCCTGCATCATTACATCAGCCAGTGGCAGGGCAAACACCCCATGCCCCTCGACTTCTTTTACAGTATGAATGAAGGCTCGGGTAAAAACCTGAACTGGTTCTGGAAGCGCTGGTTCTTTGAGGAAGGTGTTACCGATATGGGAATAAAGGGTGTGGCCAAAACCAGCAAAGGCTATAGCATTCAGGTAGAAAACAAAAGCTTTAAACCTTTGCCTGTAGACCTTAAACTGGAATATGCCGATGGCTCTTCAGAAAATATCCATCATAGCATTGGCGTATGGGAAAAGGGTGATTCGTTGATTCGTATTGAGATAATTTCTAATAAAAGCCTTAAAAAGGTGACCTTGGGGAGCGTACATGTACCGGACAAGGACAAAAGCGACAATGTGTTTCGTGTAAAATAATATAAAGGCCTCTCTAAGAGGTCTTTTTTATGAAATCAATGTTTCTTGTGAGCCCTTTGAACTTGGTGCGTTTAACGGCAGAGTTTTTAAAGATCGTTTTAAAGACATCCTCGGTAATGTCCAGCCAATCTTCTTTTTTCATTTCTAGCAGTTGCGCATTGGGTTTAAATAAAGGTTCCGTATGCGGTACGGCGAATCTGTTCCATGGGCACACATCCTGACATACGTCGCAGCCAAACATCCAGTTGTCCATCTTATCTTTAAAATCCTGATCAATTTCCTCCCTGAGCTCAATTGTGAGGTAAGAAATGCATTTTTTGGCGTCGATAACGAAAGGTGATAAGATGGCCTCAGTTGGGCAGGCATCAATACATTTGGTGCAGGTGCCGCAATGGTCGGTTTCAAAAGGATGGTCGTATTCCAGTTCGAGGTCTACGATCAGTTCCGCTAAAAAGAAGAAGGAGCCACTTTTTTTGTTGATCAGGTTGCTGTTTTTGCCAATCCAGCCGATGCCCGCGCGTTTGGCCCAGGCGCGGTCCAGCACCGGTGCAGAATCCACAAATGCCCGGCCATCAACCTCACCAATTTCCTGGCGGATATAGTTGAGCAGCTGGAACAGTTTATCCTTAATTACCTGGTGGTAATCCATGCCGTAAGCATATTTAGAGATTTTTGGGGCCTCCGGATCCGATTGCTGTTTATCCGGATAATAATTTAAGCTGAGCGAGATCACCGATTTTGAACCTTCAACAAGTAGCCTGGGGTCCAGTCTTTTATCGAAATGGTTTTCCATATAGCCCATCTTTCCGTGATGGTTGTCCTGGAGCCATTTTTCAAGTTTTGGCGCCTCTTCCTCAAGAAAGGTTGCCCTGGCTATGCCGCATTGCATAAAGCCAAGCCTGAAGGCTTCATCCTTGATCATTTTGCTGTATGTCGATGCATTAGCTGCCATTGGACAACAAAGATAAGGCTTTGCTTCGTAAACTTTTTAGGGACTGGCTTGTTGTTAAGTAAACCAAAAACTTAAAGTCATGGAAAATCAGGAGCTGAGACATACGGAAGACCCAAACAAACCGCATAAACCGATAGAACATGATTATGCACACCATCAGGACGATCCGGGACCTTCGCCCCAGGCGGTGAAAGAAAAGGATATCAATGGTGCAGCAATAGTTTTAAGGTGGCTGATCCCGTTGCTGGTGATCGCCCTGCTGATCTATTGGTTCGTTTATAAGGGGGCGCATAGTTAGAAAGTAAGGCTGTTATTTTAACAGCCTTACTTCGTAAAGGTCTTTGCGGCGGTCTTTCAATATTTTTACTGTCCCGAAATGGTGTAGTTCATCCAGCAAATGAAGATCAACATCCACTACCAGCATCATCTCTGTGTTGGGGGTAGTTTCCGCTTTTACAGCATTTGTCGGAAAAGCGAAATCAGATGGGGTAAATACGGCCGATTGCGCAAACTGGATGTCCATGTTATTTACCTTGGGCAAATTGCCCACACAGCCGGCAATAGCCACATAACATTCGTTTTCAATGGCCCGAGCCTGTGCACAATGCCTCACTCTGGTGTATCCGTTCTGGGTATCTGTTAAAAAAGGGACGAAGAGCATTTGCATGCCCTGGTCTGCCAGTATCCTGCTCAGTTCGGGAAATTCTACGTCATAACAGATCAGTATCCCTACTTTACCACAGTCGGTATCAAATACCTGCAGCCGATCACCTCCTACCATGCCATAATATTTCTGTTCGTTTGGCGTGATGTGTATTTTTCTGTATTCGTCGGTTTTGCCGCTTCTATGGCATAAATAAGTGGCGTTGTACAACTTGTTGTTTTCAAGGATGGGCATGCTGCCCGAGATGATATTTACATTATAGGCCAGTGCATATTGCTGGATGCGTTCTACAATTTCAGCAGTATGTTCGGCCAGCTTGCGCATGGCTTCCATCTCAGGTAAATGATTGTAGGGATGGAGCAGCGGAGTATTGAAGAACTCGGGGAACATGATAAAATCAGACTTATAGCCACTCACCGCATCCACAAAAAACTCAACCTGCTCGTAAAAAGCCTCAATATCAGGAAACAAACGCATCTGCCACTGTACCAGGCCTATTCTGATGGTCTTGGCCGAACGTGCCGAAGCGTCTATACCCTGGTAGTAGATGTTGTTCCATTCTATCAGTGTGGCAAATTCTTTGGATTCATGGTCGCCCGGAAGGTAGTTTTTTAACACTTTTCTTACGTGGAAATCGTTCGACAGCTGGAAGGTGAGGGTAGGGTCGTAAATCTCTTTGGCTTTCACCTTATCAATGTATTGCCTTGGGCTCAGCTGGTCTGCAAACTCATGATAACCGGGGATACGCCCTCCGGCGATAATGCTTTTCAGGTTCAGGCTTTCACAGAGTTCTTTCCGGGCCTCATAGAGCCTGCGCCCCAGGCGTAGCCCCCGAAATTCGGGGGAAACAAAGATCTCAATTCCGTATAAGGTATCCCCGTTGGGGTCATGGGTAGAGAAAGTATAAGCTCCGGTTATCATCTGATAGGTATGTTTATCGCCATACTCATCATAGTCTACAATAATAGAGAGGGAACAGGCCACTACCTTATCATCAACTGCAATACACAATTGTCCTTCAGGAAACAGCTTTAAAAGTTTGGAAATGGTTGCCTTGCCCCAGATCTGGCCGCCAAGTGTATCATAGGCCTGAAGCATAGATTCTTTAAGGTCATCATAATCTTCTAAAGTCAGTTTTCTTGTTTCTATATTCATATCCGCTAAATTTAAGGAATAGGAAACAGAAATTAGCTTAAATTCTGGAGTTTAAAACAATCGGCCACTTTGTCCGGGGAAATTTCTTTTCAGGTGCTTATACGCGGCTTCAGTGGCTTCACGGCCTCTTGAGGTCCGCATCAGGAAGCCTTCCTGGATGAGGAACGGCTCATACACTTCCTCTATGGTACCTTCGTCATCGCCGACGGCTGTGGCAATGGTCTTCAGTCCCACAGGGCCACCTTTAAACTTATCAATGATGGTGGTCAGGATCTTGTTGTCCATTTCGTCCAATCCGTGTTCATCAACGTTCAGCGCATTCAATGCATAACGGGCAATTTCCGTATCTATCTGTCCTGTACCTTTAATTTGTGCAAAATCCCGGGTCCTGCGCAATAGCGCATTGGCAATACGGGGGGTACCTCGGCTACGGCGCGCAATTTCATAGGCACCTTCATCGGTAATTGGTGTTTTTAAGATTTCAGACGACCTTAAAACAATTGTAGTCAGTAATTTTGCATCGTAATAGGCCAGCCTGGAATTGATGCCAAACCTGGCCCTGAGCGGGGCGGTAAGTAAACCCGATCGGGTGGTAGCGCCTACCAGGGTGAAAGGGTTTAACGAAATCTGTACCGAGCGGGCATTGGGTCCACTCTCCAGCATAATGTCTATTTTAAAGTCCTCCATTGCAGAATAGAGGTATTCTTCAACCAAAGGACTTAAACGGTGGATTTCATCTATAAAAAGGATGTCACCTTCATCCAGGCCGGTTAAAAGTCCGGCCAGGTCGCCAGGCTTATCCAATACCGGGCCGGAGGTCACCTTTATGCCCACATTCATTTCATTGGCAATGATGAGCGACAGGGTGGTTTTTCCCAGTCCGGGAGGGCCATGCAGCAGAACGTGATCTAAGGGTTCGCCACGTAATTTGGCAGCCTTCACAAAGATCTTCAGGTTCTCCATCACCTTTTCCTGCCCCGTAAAATCTTCAAAAGCCTGCGGCCGCAATACTTTTTCTATATCGCGTTCAACAGGTGAAAGATTTTCTGCAGATGGATCAAGATTTTCGTTCATGCGGTAAAGTTAAATAAATGCCTTGGATTTATCCGCTATCGGGCAAATTTGGCAGCAACAACTGCTTCTTTTACACCATTTGCATAGTTGTAAAAACCCTCGCCCGATTTGATTCCCTTGTTACCGGCCATGACCATATTTACCAATAAAGGGCATGGTGCATATTTAGGGTTGCCAAAGCCGTCCTGCAATACACGTAATATGGCCAGGCAAACATCCAGTCCAATAAAATCTGCCAGTTGCAAAGGCCCCATAGGGTGGGCCATACCGAGTTTCATTACGGTATCAATTTCTTCTACACCTGCAACATTTTCGTACAGGGAACAAATGGCCTCATTGATCATAGGCATTAATATCCTGTTGGCGATAAAGCCAGGGTAATCGTTTACCTCTACCGGAACTTTGGCCAGTTTTTTGGAAAGCTCCATCACTGTTTCTGTCGTTGCATCGCTGGTAGCATAACCCCTGATCACTTCCACCAGCTTCATTACCGGTACCGGGTTCATAAAATGCATCCCGATGACTTTATCGCCGCGACCGGTTACCGATGCGATCTGGGTGATAGAAATGGAGGAGGTGTTGCTGGCCAGGATGGCTCCCGGTTTGGCAAATGCATCCAGGTCCCTAAATATTTTAAGCTTAAGCTCCAGGTTTTCTGTAGCGGCTTCGACAATAAGATCTGACTGGGCCACGCCGGTTTTCATATCTGTTAGCGTGGTAATGTTGGCCAGTGTAGCTGATTTTTCTGCCTCGCTAAGCGTTCCTTTGTTCAGCTGCCTGTCCAGGTTTTTTTCAATCGTGCTGAGTGCCTTTTTCAGCGCTTCATCGTTAATGTCGATTAAATTTACCTGGTAGCCAAATTGCGCAAAAGTATGCGCAATGCCATTGCCCATGGTGCCTGAGCCAATTACTGCGATGTTCTTCATTTATTTTTTATGATGTTAGTTCATGTTTATGGTGCTAATCTATTTATAATCCACGAACCATCCACCAGATCATATACAATTCTGTCGTGCAGCCTGCTCGGACGGCCTTGCCAGAACTCCAGGTGGCTGGGCTCAATAAGGTACCCTCCCCAATGCAGGGGATGCGGGATTTCCTGCCCCGCATAGGTTTTGCTGAGCTCTTCTACTTTGTCTTCCAGCAATTGACGATTTTCCAGTACCCTGCTTTGTGCTGAGGCCATGGCACCAATCTGACTGCCGACCGGCCTTGAATGAAAATAATCGGCCGAGGTTTGGGTATCGACCTTGCTTACCAGGCCTTCAATACGCACCTGGCGCTCCAGCTCGGGCCAGAAAAATACCAGTGCAGCTTGTGGGTTTTCCAGCAGGTCCTGACCTTTTTTACTCTCATAATTGGTATAAAAAACAAAACCATTTTCATCATAACCTTTCAGCAGCACAATTCTTGCTGTAGGCTTTCCAAACCTGTCGGCTGTTGCCAGCGTCATTACATTCGGTTCATACAACAGCGCATCTACAGCAGCATTAAACCACTTTCCAAATTGTGCCATTGGGTTTTGATCAACATCCTGTTCTGTAAGCCGGGCAGAACGGTATTCCTGCCTCAGGTCGTGTAAATTGTTTTTGTTAAGCTCCATGCACAAAAATAGGTTTTAGTTTATTTAATTTTATCCTTAAATTTCCAAAATGATAAGCAGATTACAGCCCGCTTTGGGCAGGTTATTAATTTCTGAACCATTTTTAATGGACCCTAACTTCAAGCGTGCCGTTGTGCTCATTACAGACCACCAGGATGAAGGTACGGTAGGCTTTATCCTGAACCAGTGCAGTACATTATTGCTTAAGGATGTGGTACCTGAACTTGAGGAAGCCAGCTTTCCTGTTTACTTTGGCGGACCGGTAGAAACGGACACCATACATTTCATCCACAGGTGTTACGATAAGATTGGTGATGGGCAGGAGGTAGCCAAAGGGATATACTGGGGCGGTAATTTTGAAACCTTAAAGGCACTCATCCGAAACGACAGCATCAGCGAAGACGAGATCAAATTTTTTATTGGTTATTCAGGCTGGGGAAATGATCAGCTCAAAAGGGAAATGAAAGAAAACACCTGGATCGTGTCAGACGATTTCCATCCCGATGTAGTTTTCTCCGGTAACGAAGAAAACCTTTGGCGTGAGGTGATCATTAACCTGGGGCCTAAATATGCCCATGTGAGCAATTTTCCCCAGGATCCAAATCTCAATTGAGCTATTTTTCCATTTCAGCCGCACTCTCTTCTACTTTTTTGCGCAACTCATCTTTATAAGCCTGCATTTTTTCAGCAAGTGAAGTATCGGCAGTGGAAAGGATTTGTACTGCGAGTAAACCAGCATTTTTTGCTGCATTTAAAGCTACGGTGGCCACAGGGATCCCATTTGGCATTTGCAGAATGGAAAGTATAGAGTCCCAGCCATCAATAGAATTTGAAGATTTAACCGGCACACCTATTACAGGTAAAGTGGTAATGGAAGCTACCATTCCAGGCAAATGGGCTGCACCACCGGCTCCGGCAATAATTACCTTTAAACCACGCGAAGCAGCATTTTTAGCATATTCAAACATCCTTTCTGGTGTGCGGTGTGCAGAGACCACGGTTATCTCAAATTCAACACCAAATTCCCTGAATATATCTGCAGCATCGTTCATCACAGGAAGATCTGATTTACTGCCCATGATGATACCTGCTTTGATGTGCTTTTGCTCGTTCTTATCGTTCATAATGCTCTCTTTAATGCTTATAATGCTCTCTTTATAACGCGCTATAACGCGCCTTTTATGAAATAACTTTTAGTGTGTTTTTAACGTAGTTGGCCTTTTGTATTGCACTGTCTCGATTTTGGTCTACTACGGTAATGTGACCCATTTTACGGAAAGGCTTAGTGTATTTTTTACCATAAAGGTGTACGTAAACCCCGTCTATCGCCATGATTTTTTCCAGTCCCTGGTATTTGGCCACTCCGTTGTGGTTTTTTTCGCCCAGGAGGTTGATCATTACTGCATTGCTGATGGAACGTGTATCACCTAGGGGCAGGTTAAAAATCGCTCTCAAATGTTGATTAAACTGTGAAACATAGTTGCCCTCGATGGTTTGGTGGCCGCTGTTATGGGGTCTTGGGGCCAGCTCATTTACCAGGAGCTCACCATCTCGGGTGACAAACATCTCCACGGCCAGCAGGCCAGTAATATTGAGTGGGGAGGCGATGTTTCTGGCAATTACTTCGGCCTTGTTTTGCAGCGACTCAGGATAGGTAGATGGTGAGATGAGGAACTCCACCAGGTTGGCCTCAGGGTTAAATTCCATTTCCACCATCGGAAAAGTCTTCATGTCGCCATTTGGGTTCCTGCACACAATCACCGCCACTTCCTTCTCAAAATCAATCATTTCCTCGATCAGGCAGGGGGCATCGAATGACTGCTCTATTTCGGCCACATTGCTGATCTTCATCACACCTTTGCCATCATAGCCGTCCCTGCGCTGTTTCAGGATGTAAGGGAAGGCAAAATTGCTGTTGCGGATGTCGTCCCGGGTGTTTACCAGCTGGAAAGGTGCCGTAGGTATATTGTTTTCTTTAAAAAACTGTTTCTGTATGCCTTTGTCCTGGATCAGGCGGATCACCCTTGACTGTGGAAAAACCTGTTTTCCTTCTTTTTCTAATTGTTCCAGTGCTTCAATATTAACCTTTTCTATTTCGATGGTAATGATGTCTGCTTTTTTGCCGAAATTGTATACCGTATCGAAATCGGTAATAGAGCCGCATTCAAAGTAATTTGCAAGATGTTTACAGGGAGCATCGGTATCCGGATCCAAAACCAGGGTTGTAAGGTTGTAATTGACGCCTTCCTGTATCAGCATTCTGCCGAGTTGTCCGCCACCAAGTATCCCCAATTTTAAATCACTTATTTGTTTTGCCATATCTATTGAAAAAGTTATGCTTATTTTGCACAAAAATAACAATATAAACGGATTGATGGATGCAGATGCTATAATTATTGGTGCAGGGGCTTGTGGTTTGATGTGTGCAGTGCAGGCAGGTTATCTTGGTAAAAAGGTGATACTGTTGGAAAAAAACGACCAGCCAGGGGCTAAAATCCTGATTTCGGGTGGTGGCAGGTGCAATTATACCAATATCTTTGCCGGCGATGAGCAGTTCATATCGGCCAATAAACATTTTGTTAAGTCGGCATTTACACAATGGACAGTAGCCGATACCATCAGTTTTTTTGAAACTTATGGCATCTATGGGAAAGAGAAAACCCTGGGGCAGCTTTTTCCGGATGGGAAAAATGCAAAGGATGTAGTAGCCGTATTTACTTCACTTTGTGCCGATTTTGGACAGCGATTGATTTGCGGTGCGCAGGTAATGGACATTATTGTAGATGAAGGTTCTTTTACAGTGAAATATGAAATTGGCGGTAAAACAAAAACACTGAAAGCACCTAAACTCGTTATGGCCAGTGGCGGTCTGCCCATTCCTAAAATGGGGGCGACCGATTTTGCCTTGCGTTTTGCGCGGGGCCTGGGACTTAACATTGTAGAAACGGCCCCTGCTCTTGTGCCGCTTACCATAACCGGAAAGGATGAGGACTGGTATGCCCGGCTGTCGGGGAACAGCGTTTTTTGCCGTGTAAGTAATGATCGTATTGCTTTTGAAGAAAACATCCTTTTTACCCATTGGGGCTTAAGTGGTCCGGCCATTTTGCAGATCTCATCGTACTGGAAAAGAGGAGAGGTATTCAACATAGACCTGCTGCCCGGTCAGCAGATGGGTTCGCTGATTGAAGCGGAGCGTAAACAAAACGGAAAAACGCTGCTGTCTACTTTGTTTAACCGCCATTTTACACGGAAATTTACCGATGCTCTTGCTAAATTTCTACCCGTTGAAAAGCAGGTGGCAGTTTTAACAAAGGCTGAACTGGAAAACATTGAACAAATTATACATGAGTTCAAGGTGAAACCTGCGGGAGATAAGGGCTACGATAAGGCAGAGGTGATGAGAGGGGGGGTAGATACAGCGGAATTGTCCTCAAAGACATTGGAATGCCGGAGAATTCCGGGTTTGTTTTTTGGCGGGGAATGTCTGGACGTGACCGGCTGGCTTGGGGGCTACAACTTTCAATGGGCCTGGGCAAGTGGGTTCGTTATTGCCCAGAATTTATAAGCTGAATAAACTGAATTTTTCTTTTTTAAGAGATGTCTGCTTAATGTGCGTTGGGGATGCATTTGGACTGCGTTCGGGATGCGCCCTAATTTGAACAGGTATTAAGCAAGTGTTAGGTATGGGTTGATTATGGCCTTGGGTATGTCAACCCCTAATCAACCCTTACTCAAGACCTAACCAAGGGTTAACGAACCTAAGGCGCATCTCTAACGTGCCCCGTTATTATTATAGCTGCATCTGCATACGAGGTGCTCTCTGGAGAGAAATTAGTCTTTTATTTTAGATAACTGTAGCGAAATTAGTGTTTTACACGTATAATGATTAAACCAAATTTAAACAGATGAAAAAGAATTCGACCTTATTTTTAATTATTGCTGTTTTAATGTTAAATGCAACTTCGTGTAAAAAGAATAACAAGCCATCTGCTGAGGGCAAAGAGCTGATATTGACCGAAAGAGAGCAGCAAAAGGCAGAAGCTGATAATGCTTTTACCTTTAAGTTATTTAAAGAAACGCTGTCTAAACCTTTGGCTGGTAAAAACCTGATGTTGTCACCTTTAAGTGTAAGTATGGCCCTGGGTATGACCAGTAACGGAAGTAACGGTACAACCTTGGAGTCCATCAGAAATACCATGGAATTTAAGGGTTTTACGGAGACGGAACTGAACAGCTATTACCATAAAATAATCACTGAATTGCCTCAGCTCGATCCTAAAGCTTCGTTGAAAATTGCCAATTCCATCTGGTGTAGAAATACGTTTAGCCCGTTACCCGCTTTTCTTAAAGTGAATGCAGATAATTATAATGCAGCAGTTGAGGGACTTGACTTTTCAAATCCAGCTGCAAAAGACAAAATTAATAATTGGGTAAACACCAGCACGAACGGAAAAATCCCGACTATAATTGAGTCCATCGGGCCTAGTATCGTGATGTACCTGATCAATGCAGTTTATTTTAAAAGCGAGTGGAAATATAAGTTTGATAAGAACCGTACTGCAAAATCTGATTTTAGTCTGGGCGATGGCAGTAAGATTCAGACCGACTTTATGGTGGCAAAGGCCGATGTTAATTATTTAAGCTCTGCAGATGCAGTTCTTTATGAACTTCCTTATGGGAATGAAAAATACAGCATGGTAATTGCCCTGCCCGCCGCCAATACCGGTATAAATGAACTCGCAATCTCAATTACAACAACAAAATGGAAGAACTGGATGACGGGTTTAAGAAAAATCGGTGCGGAAATAAAGATGCCAAAATTTAAATTTAGCTATGAATCTAAATTAAATGATCCATTGATAAACCTGGGCATGGGGATAGCTTTTGGTAAAAACGGTTCTGCAGATTTCAGCAGAATTAGTGCTGGGGGAGGTCTGCAAATAGACGAGGTGAAACATAAAACCTTTATTGAAGTTAATGAAAGCGGGACAGAAGCTGCTGCCGTTACTTCTGTAGGTATTGAACTTACTTCGGCACCAGGAGTAGCAACTCCGATCCTTATCGACCGCCCATTTGTATTTGCCATCCGCGAAATGAAAACAGGTCTGATCTTATTTACCGGTATCATCAATAACCCCTTATTAGATAAATAAGGGGTTATTGATTTTTATTCGCAGTTGGGAATGCTGTAGGTCCAGGTTTCAGCAATGCCCGTTGGGAAGGTATAGACCATACCTTTGCCGGTTTCGAACCAAAGTTTACCCCGCACTTTTTCGCGGTTACCGATCTCGTTCATGGACAAGCTGTCAAAAATACGACCGTTGATCATCACATATTTGATTTTTTCTGAGTTTCTAATGTCATCCAACGGGTTACTGTCCATCACCACAAGGTCGGCCAGCTTTCCGACCTCCAGTGAGCCGATTTCTTTGTCCATGCCCAGGTAGGCTGCTCCGTTCAGGGTGGCACAGCGAATGGCCTGCAGGGGTGTCATTCCACCCTGTACCAGCATCCACAGTTCCCAGTGTGCACCCAGCCCCTGTATTTGCCCGTGTGCGCCTAAATTCACTTTTGTACCACCGTCAGCTATTTGTTTTACCGTTTTGGCTACTTCTATGTGGCCGTAATCGCCATATTCGGAGGTGGTCCTTCTTCTGGCGCGGGGATCTACGATAGAGCGGGGAGTAAAAGCCATTAAACGCTCATTTTCCCATACGTTGGTACGGTCGTACCAATAATTTTCCCCCCATTGACTACCGTAACTGACAATAAGTGTAGGGGTGTAAGCTACTTCAGATTTATTCCAAAGGGTGGTTACATCCTTAAAAACTGGCGCTACGGGTATGCTGTGTTCAATGCCGGTATGGCCATCGGCCACCATGTTCATGTTGGTGTAAAAGGTAGATCCTCCTTCGGGTACCACCAGCATTTTCAGTTGTCTTGCGGCCTCAAGGATCTGCTGGCGCTGATCCCGGCGGGGTTGATTGTAAGATTTAACAGAAAAAGCACCTACGGCTTTTAACCTACGCAAGTGCGACAAGGCGTCATCAAGACTATTGATGACCACTTTGAAATCGCCATCAGCACCATAGAGTATGGAACCGGTGGAATATAAACGCGGACCTGTAAGCCGGCCAGCCCTGATCATTTCCGATTGGCTGAACACCATTTCGGTATTGCTGGACGGGTCGTGTGCAGTAGTTACCCCAAAGGCCAGGTTGGCCAGGTACGACCAGTCCTGTTGTGGGCTGATGCCATCCGGACTGGTACGCAGATGTGCATGCACATCTATCATTCCGGGCATAATGGTTTTACCGGCGACATCAATTATCCTGGTATTTGCCGGAATGGGAAGGTTTTTGCCGATAGATACAATTTTATTGTTTTCTATCAGGATATCTCCATTCTCTATTACTTCATCGCCTTTCATGCTAATGATGCGGGCACCGGTAAGGGCAGTAAGTCCGCTTGGGACATCAGTTTTTAATTTTAAACCTATGGACAGGCCTGTACTGTCGGGCTGCTGAATGCCTTGCGCTGATCCATCCGTAAAGTTAAAAGCAGTTTTGATGTCCCTGCTGAAATACTGCTCGCCCAGGGTCCAGAACAGTTTGTTACTATCTTGGCTCCAGTGGATATAGGTCCCGGCATCTTTGGTGATGCGGGTAAGCGGAATGGCCTTATTGGTTGATGAAAGCTCCAATGCGGCTCCAGCAGTAACCATTGGTGTTACATAAACATTAAATAATTCGGTAAAGGCCATCCATTTGCCATCAGGGCTAGGTGCAAACTGGGTGGCGTAGGTTGAGGTGTAATGGGTACGTTCGTTGGCCCCGTTCAGGTCTATACTTTTGAATGCTTTTTTTGCACCTTCAGAAGACTGAAAATAGATCCGGGTATCATCAGTGTTGAATTCCGGCCTGATGCCGCTTTCGGAAATCAGTGTTTTTGGCCCGCCGTTAACCGGCATAGTAAAAATACCCGTTCCCCGGCCATAGGCATAGCCTAGTACATCGTTTCCAATGCCTTTGCGGAATACGATCTTGTCGCCCTTGTTTGAAAATGAAGGTGAATAATAAAAGCCCTTTTCTTCAGTAAGTGTTACTGTTTTTCCCGATTTGAGGTCGGTCTTTTTTATTGCACCCTTGAACTCATCACTCCATGTGGCGTAAATTATCGATTTTCCGTCGTTGCTGATGGCCGGCTCAAACTCAAAATCAATCCCCTTGCTGATTCTTTCAGGCATACCATTTGGCAGGTCTTTTTTGTAAAGGAAGCCTGCGGCATTAAAGACCACAAATTTACCGTCAGCAGAAGTGGTCAGCTGGCGGATCATTTTTACGGTAAAATCGGTGTTAAATACTTGCTGCGGGAAATGCAGTGCCTGTTGTATGGTTTGCAGGCTGGTTACATGAAAAGGGATGTTATTGGTGAAAAGCGAATTCAGGTCGATTTTTTTGATCTTTCCACGTGCGTAAAAGACAATGCTTTTGCCATCGGGTGTCCATGCAAAATTGGGGTATACCCCAAAGATGGCCCAGGTTTCCTGCTGGTCGTGCGAGAGGTCTTCATATATAGGCCATTCCTCTGCGGTTTGCAGGTTTTGTAGTACCAGAACCGACTTTAAGCGGATGCGCTTTACATAAGCCATCATTTTACCATCGGGCGATACCTGTGGCCTTACCGCACCCCCGGGCTGGGCGATAAGGCTGATAGTTTTTCCGGTAATCAGATCGAGCTGCCTGATGGCATAGATCATTCCGTTGGGATCTTTGCTGTATTCAAAATTAGGGCCCGGCGACATGTCCTCGCTATAATAAAGGTACCTGCCGTTTGGCGAAACATTTGGTTCGCCTGCATCCTGCTGGTCATTTTTTCGTTTGGTCAGTTGTACACCTTCGCCCCCATAAATGCTGTACATCCACATTTCTCCGGCACCAAGAGAACGGGTGCCGGTAAAGTGTTTACGGGCAATCAGGTATTCGCTGTTTGGCATCCATGTGGCATTGTTCAGCAGTCGGAAGGTCTCTTTGGTCACCTGCCTTTTGCCCGAACCATCGCGGTTCATGATCCAGATGTTATCTGCGCCGCTTTTATCGCTGGTATAGGAAATGTATTTGCCATTCGGGCTAAAACGGGGTTGTATGTCCCAGGCAATTCCGCCACTTAACAGCACTGCGGCACCCCCGGTAATGGGCATGGTATAGATATCGCCCAGCAGGTCGAATACAATATCCTTTCCATCTGAACTTACATCCAGGTTCATCCAGGTGCCTTCATCCGTATTTAAGGTAAAGGATTTGGTATTTCCATGGTATTTCTCAATATCCCATTTTGGGGTCATACCGTTTGTCTGTGCTGCCGGGGCCGTTGTGCGCGTTTGTGCAAAAGAAGATTGAAGTATGAATAAAAGAACTGTTAGTAAAGATAGTGTTCTCATATAGCCTGTATTGGAATTTAGGTCGCAATTTAGTAATATCAGTTCATTTTTATAGTTTTGAGCTGCAACCTTTTTATGAACGAGACGGAGATATTAAAACGTTACTGGGGATATGATGGCTTCAGGCCCTTGCAGGATGAGATCATCAGATCGGTTTTAAACGGGAACGATACATTGGCGCTTTTGCCCACCGGGGGAGGGAAGTCCATCTGCTTTCAGGTGCCAGCATTGGTTAAAGAGGGGATATGCATTGTGATATCACCCCTGGTGGCTTTGATGAAAGACCAGGTGGAGGGACTGAAGGCAAAAGGTATTGAAGCCGTAGCTATTTACGCCGGGATGGGCAAGCGCGAGATTGACATATTGCTGGACAATTGCATTTATGGCAAGATCAAATTCCTCTACCTCTCGCCGGAGAGGTTATTGTCGGAGCTGGTGCGCGTGCGCATTTCTTACATGAATGTGAGCCTGATTGCGGTGGATGAGGCGCATTGTATTTCGCAATGGGGCTATGATTTCAGGCCCCCTTACCTGAAAGTAAGTGAGATCAGGGAAATCCATCCGGATGTGCCTGTTCTGGCCCTTACTGCTACGGCCACCCATTTTGTGCGGGAAGATATAGTAGAGAAACTGAAATTTAAAACACCTCAGGTATTTGTTCAGAGTTTTGCCCGTAAAAACCTGAGCTATGTGGTGTTGGATGATGAAGATAAATACAAAAGGCTGATCAGTGTAGCAACCAATGTAAAAGGAAGTGGTCTTGTGTATGTACGAAACCGGAGAGAAACGGCAGAAGTTGCAGCCTTTTTAAACAGGAACCGGATTGCTGCCGATTTTTATCATGCAGGCCTGGAAAAAGAAGAACGGTTTAGAAAGCAGGAAGACTGGAAACGTAACCGGATAAGGGTAATGGTAGCCACCAATGCATTTGGGATGGGCATAGATAAACCCGATGTACGTTTTGTGGTACACCTGGATTTACCTGAGAGTCTGGAAGCCTACTACCAGGAAGCCGGAAGGGCCGGCCGGGATGAAAAACGTTCGTATACTATATTACTGGCCAACAAATCGGATGAACTTTCACTGAAAGCAAGGTATGCCGACAGTTTTCCTGATGTGGAGGAGATCAAAAAGGTATACCATTACCTGGGCAATTATTTCCAGCTGGCTTATGGTGCGGGCGAAGGTTTGAGTTTTAGCTTCGATCTGGCCGATTTTTGTAAGCGTTTTAATAGCGGGGTGATGAAGAGCATGGCTGCGTTGAAGTTTTTAGAGCACGATGGTTACCTGACTTTATCGGAGAATATATTCCTGCCTTCCCGGCTGATGTTCATTGTTGGCAATGAAGATGTTTATCGTTTCCAGATCGAAAATGCGGGGTATGATCCCCTAATCAAGACTATATTAAGGTCGTACGGTGGATCTTTCGACCAATACGTAAAGATCAGCGAAACTGAGATTGCCGGGAAGCTGAGAATATCTTATAACGATGTGATCAGGATGCTGAATAACCTGCAGGAGCAGGGCATGTTGTCTTATTTACCGCAATCAGATCAGCCCCAGCTGCAATATATCCGTCCGCGCCTCGATTTTACACATATGGACATCGACATAAAATACATCGCACAGCGCAAACAGATCCAGCAGGACCAGATCAGTGCCGTGCTGGCTTATGCCGGTAAAAAGATATGCAGGAGCATTCAGCTGCTGGCCTATTTTGATGAACCCGGAGCAGATAAGTGTGGGATTTGTGATGTTTGCCTGGCTGAAAAAAAAGCCGATGATGCCGAGGTGCTGGATGATAAAATAGATTTTGAAATTGTAACACTTTTGCAAAGTGAGCCGCAGGTATTGGATGTGTTGGTGACGACCATAAGTGCCGGCACAGAAAACGAAAGACTGGAACGCATCCGCATCCTGCTGGATGCAGGGAAAATTAAAACAGATGGCAAAAATTATTACCTTTAAACCCATGAAAAGAACATCCATTATCGCCCTTTTTATCCCGTTTTTATTTATGGGATGCGAAAACAAATGTATTGAAGACTCTGGTAACCATGTAAGCAGGGCAATAACCCTGAAAAACTTTGATAAAATAAAGGTGGAGGGGGCCATTAAACTGGTCATGACACAAGACAGCAGTTATAAAGTGCAGGTCGAGGCCGATTCAAATATCATTACCTACGTTAAAGCCGATGTTTCTGGTGCTGAATTGAGGTTGAAGTTGGATTACGACCGGTATTGCGGAACGGACTCTATAATTATACATGCCGGTATAGGGGAACTGAAAGGTTTGCAGCTGGACGGTGCAGTTAAAGTAATGGGCGAAGGCCGGATTTATGCCGCTGATGTAGATCTTTCTTTTTCCGGAGCATCTGATGTACGACTGGATTTAAGTGCAGCTAAAGTAACGACAAAAGTAGATGGAGTTGGTAAAATTGCTTTGAGCGGACAAGCGGGAACGCATGACCTGAAAATTAAAGGTACCGCAAAGGTGAATGCCTTTGATTTTATTGTGGGCGTTTACAATATTGACACCGAGGGTACAGGGAAAGCAGAAATCAATGTGCTGAATGAACTTAAGGTGAAAACTTCAGGATCAAGCGAGATCTATTATAAAGGAAATCCTAAGAAGGTGGATGAGAAAAAATCAGGTGCAACCAAACTGGAAAAAGTAAATTGAAACTAAAGAACGACAAAAAGGTCATCCGGTCGTGGGCATTTTTCGACTGGGCCAACTCTGCTTACAACTTAGTCATCACCTCAACCATTTTTCCGGCTTATTATACCATCATTACAACTACCCAGGAGCATGGGGATAAGGTTAGTTTTTTCGGACGGACATTTACCAATACCGCATTATCTAATTATGCGCTTTCGGTGGCCTATCTCATTATGGTTATTTTACTGCCCATACTTTCATCGATAGCCGATTACAGGGGCAATAAGAAGATCTTTATGAAGCTGTTTACCTATATGGGCGGGCTGGCCTGTATAGGACTGTATTTTTTTAAACTGAACACCCTGGAATTCGGGATAATCTGTTTTGCCATAGCAGCGATGGGCTATGTTGGTGGGGTAATGTTCAATAACTCTTATTTACCTGAAATTGCTACCCCAGATCAGCAGGATACGGTAAGTGCGAAGGGCTATGCTTATGGCTACGTGGGGAGCGTACTTTTGCAGATCATTTGTTTTGTGTTTGTATTGAGACCCGAACTTTTCGGAATTACAGATCTTTCTTTTCCGCCAAGGTTGTCATTTTTACTGGTAGGCTTATGGTGGATCGGTTTTGCGCAAATCCCTTTCAGAAAGCTGCCGGCTGGCAGTCCCAATTATGCTACTATCAATAAGAAAGTGATCAATAGCGGTTTTCAGGAACTTGCCAAAGTTTGGAAACAATTAAAGCACATGAAGTTCCTTAAAAGGTTCTTACCTGCCTTCTTTTTCTATTCAATGGGTGTACAAACCATTATGCTGGCTGCTGCCGGTTTTGGCGAGAAGACACTGCACCTGGGCACGGCAAAACTGATTGCCGTGATCCTCATTATACAGCTGGTGGCTATAGCCGGGGCTGTACTGATGTCGCGGTTTGCAAAAAAGAAGGGAAATGTAAGGGTATTGATCTTTGTGGTGTTCATCTGGATTGGAACGTGTATATGTGCTTATTTTGTAACCAATGAGTACCAGTTTTTTGGCCTGGCCGCAGTTGTAGGCTTAATTATGGGAGGGATACAGTCGCTTTCCCGCTCTACTTATTCGAAATATCTGCCGGAGAATACACCGGATACTGCTTCTTATTTCAGCTTTTACGATGTGACCGAGAAACTGGCCATAGTAATAGGGCTGTTCAGTTTTGCCTATATAGAAGAGGCGACCGGCAGCATGCGCAACTCAATTATTGCTTTGGCATCATTTTTCGTGATAGGTTTGGTATTTTTGCTGCCGCTTAGAAAGGTTGAATCGAAATGAAGATAGAATTATTTGTGCCGTGTTTTGTTGATCAGCTATATCCCGAAACTGCATTCAATACCGTTAAATTACTGGAAAAGGCAGGATGTGAAGTGTTTTACAATACTGCGCAGACCTGCTGCGGACAGCCTGCTTATAATGCAGGATACTGGGAGCAGGCCAAAGAAACAGGTATCAAGTTTTTAAACGATTTCTCTGAGACAGATTATATTGTAGCCCCTTCTGCTTCCTGTGTAGGAATGGTGAAAGGGGGCTTTAACGATCTGTTTACCAATACCATTGTTCACAATAAATGCAGGAATATCCAGGCAAACATATTTGAGCTTTCAGATTTTTTGGTGAACGTGCTGAAGAAGGATTATTTTGGTGCTGAGTTGGATGGTAAGGCTGTTTACCACGATTCCTGCAGCGGTTTGCGTGAATGTAAGATCAAAGAGGAGCCCCGGCTGCTGCTTTCCAAAGTTCATGGACTGGAAATGGTAGAGATGAAAGATACAGATATGTGCTGTGGTTTTGGCGGGACTTTCGCTGTGAAGTTTGATGCCATCTCCTCAGCTATGGCGCAGCAAAAGGTGAACAATGCCCTTGAACAGGGGGCTGAGTACGTTATTTCGACGGATCTTTCCTGCCTGATGCACCTGCAGGGATATATTGACAAAAATAATATCCCTTTAAAAACCATGCATTTAGCCGATGTTTTGGCCAATGGCTGGCTTGAAAGTACAGAATATTAATTATCTTTGCATCCGAAAATAAAATCACATTGTAAGTGATTGTTTTATAATTTTTTATTAAACTTAAATCATAGTTGTAGATGATTAACATTACACTCCCTGACGGATCCGTTCGCCAGTATGAAAAGGGCACAACCGCCCACCAGATTGCCTTATCTATTTCAGAGGGCCTCGCAAGAAATGTTTTAGCTGCCGAAGTAAACGGCGAAGTATGGGATTCTTCAAGACCTATTGAGACTGATGCTGCGGTAAAATTGCTGACCTGGAACGATCAGGCCGGTAAATCTACCTTTTGGCATTCCTCCGCACACATTATGGCTGAAGCCCTGGAAGTTTTGTATCCCGGAACAAAATTCGGGATAGGCCCCGCTATTGAAACCGGTTTCTACTACGATGTTGATTTTGGCGACAGGGAATTTTCTTCGGATGATTTTAAGGCCATTGAAAACAAGATGTTTGAACTGGCCAAACAAAAAGAAGTCTTTGAGCGTAAGGCCATCAGTAAGGCCGATGCCATTAAATATTTTGAAGAAAAAGGTGACGAGTACAAGCTTGACCTTTTGGAAGGCCTGGAGGATGGAAAGATCACCTTTTATACACAAGGTGAGTTTACAGATCTTTGTCGCGGTCCGCATATACCGAATACTGGCTTTGTGAAGGCTGTAAAGCTGATGAATGTAGCAGGTGCTTATTGGCGCGGTGATGAGACCAGGAAACAGCTGACACGTATTTATGGGGTTACTTTCCCTAAAGCCAGTGAGCTGACTGAGTATCTTCACATGATTGAGGAGGCAAAGAAAAGGGATCACCGTAAGCTGGGTAAAGAGCTGGAACTGTTCGCTTTTTCGGAAAAAGTTGGTATGGGCCTGCCATTGTGGCTGCCCAAAGGCGCTGCCTTGCGCGAGCGTCTGGTCCAGTTTTTAACCAAGGCACAGGCTAAAGCCGGCTATGAGCAGGTAGTTACCCCGCATATCGGGCATAAAAACTTATACATCACTTCCGGCCATTACGAGAAATATGGCAAGGATGCATTCCAGCCGATAAAGACACCACAGGAAGGAGAGGAGTTTTTCCTGAAGCCAATGAATTGTCCGCATCATTGTGAGATCTATAAAACCAAGCCGCGGTCTTATAAAGACCTGCCTTTGCGTTTTGCTGAATTTGGTACAGTTTACCGTTATGAGCAAAGCGGGGAATTGCACGGTTTAACACGGGTAAGGGGCTTTACTCAGGATGATGCACATTTGTTCTGCAGACCGGACCAGGTGAAGGAAGAATTCAAAAAGGTGATAGATTTGGTGCTGTATGTATTTAAATCGCTTGGATTTGAAGATTATGTGGCTCAGGTCTCATTGAGAGATCCTGAAAACAAAGCCAAATACATAGGCAGCGACGAGAACTGGAGACTTGCTGAGTCAGCAATTATAGAAGCTGCTGATGAAAAAGGATTGCCTACTGTTGTGGAATATGGTGAGGCTGCATTTTACGGGCCTAAGTTGGATTTCATGGTAAAAGATGCTTTGGGCAGAAAATGGCAGCTGGGGACTATTCAGGTAGATTACAATTTGCCTGAGCGTTTTGAGCTGGAATATACCGGAAGTGATAACCAGAAACACAGACCGGTGATGATTCACCGTGCTCCCTTTGGCTCACTGGAGCGTTTTATTGCTGTGCTGATTGAACATTGTGCCGGAAACTTCCCTTTATGGCTTTCTCCTGAACAGTTCATCATTCTTCCGATCTCGGAAAAGTATGAAGATTATGCAAAAAAAGTTTCAGATGAATTAAATAATTCCGATATTCGCGGGCTGATTGACTTCCGGGATGAGAAGATTGGAAGAAAAATCAGAGATGCAGAGGTTAAAAAAATACCTTATATGCTGATTATTGGAGAGAAAGAGATGGCAGAAGGTAAGGCCTCAGTAAGAAAGCATGGTGAAGGTGATTTAGGTGAAATGACCCTGCAGGAATTTAGCGAATTATTAATTAAAGAAATAACAGTTTAAATAAGATACAAATTTGGCATTAGGCAGACCAGGATTTAACAGGGGACCACGTCCTCCTTTTAAGAAAAAAGAAGCAGAACATAATATTAATCAGTTTATCAGGGCACAAGAGGTGAGATTAGCTGGGGATAATGTTGAACCGGGGATCTATCCTTTGGCAAAAGCTTTGGCCATTGCTGACGAACTGGAACTGGATCTTGTAGAGATCTCTCCAAATGCAGTGCCACCGGTTTGTAGGATTATTGATTACAGTAAGTTTGTTTACGAGCAGAAGAAAAAGCAGAAGGAGATCAAAGCAAATGCGAAGCAGACTGTAATTAAGGAGATTCGTTTCGGACCTAACACCAATGATCATGATTTTCAGTTTAAACTGAAACATGCCATTAGTTTCCTGGAGAATGGAGAAAAGGTTAGGGCTTATGTTCACTTTAAAGGCCGTGCGATTGTTTACAAGGAGCAAGGAGAAATCCTGTTGCTGAAGTTTGCACAGGCATTGGAAGATTACGGTAAAGTGGAACTGTTACCTAAGCTGGAAGGTAAGCGTATGTTTTTAACGCTGGCTCCAAAAGTTGCTAAGAAATAATATAAATTACATAAATAAAAACAGGTTATGCCAAAAATGAAAACCAATTCCAGTGCTAAAAAGCGTTTTTCGCTTACTGGAACAGGTAAAATCGCAAGGAAGAATGCCTACAAAAGCCACATCTTGACAAAGATGTCGACTAAACGTAAGCGTAACTTAGGACACACTTCAATGGTGTCAGACGCTGATATGGGCAACGTTAAACGTATGCTTTGCATCGGTAAATAATTAATTTTTTAACCAGGTATCCGGTAGTAAGTTTGCTGTAATACGCAACACCGTTTATCAAAAACAACAAAAACATGCCACGTTCGGTAAACGCAGTAGCTTCGAGAAGAAGAAGGAAAAAGGTCTTAAATTTAGCCAAAGGCTATTGGGGATCAAGAAGCAAGGTTTTCACCATTGCTAAAAATACGGTAGAAAAAGGTTTGCAGTATGCATACCGCGACCGTAAAGTTAAGAAAAGAGAATTCCGCGGATTGTGGATTCAGCGTATCAATGCTGGTGCACGTCAGCACGGTATATCTTACTCTCAGTTAATTGGTAAGTTAGCCGCCAAAAACATTGGTTTGAACCGTAAGGTTCTGGCGGATTTAGCGATGAACCATCCAGAAGCTTTTAAAGCTGTAATTGATACAGTAAAATAGATATAACGGATTGTATAAAAGAAAAAAGGAGCTATTGCTCCTTTTTTTTTGCCTTTATATTTTTTGCTCAGATGCTGATGTGTTGTCCTGCTTTGAGGATACTTTCTTTGTCAACAATGCTCATTTTAGGGATTTTTCCCAATATTTTTGCTTTGCTGTACTGACTGATGTAGGCTTCGCTTTCCGGATTTGCCGTGCCGTTAAAGATCAGGCCCTCAACCGGGATGTGGTTCGTTTTTAGGACTTCCAGGGTAAGCAGGGTATGGTTGATACTGCCAAGGTAGTTTTGCGATACAACGATCACCTTAGCTTCGAGGCTTTTAATTAAGTCGAGTATCAACCCGGTGTCGTTAAGCGGGACCATCAGCCCCCCTGCTCCTTCGATAATCAGGCTATTGCTGGTTATGGGTTTCTGCAGGGCATTGATGTCAATTTCTACCCCGTCTAAGCGTGCAGACAAATGGGGGGAGAGCGGTTGTCCAAGCCGATATTTCTCAGGATGAACAATAGTCTTTGTATTACTGACGAGATGTTTGATGAACAGGCTGTCGCTGATCTCGAGATCACCGGATTGTATAGGTTTCCAGTAGTCTGCTTGTAGTTTTTCCGTCAGCACTGCGCTAACAACTGTTTTGCCGATGCCAGTGCCAATGCCGGTTACGAAATAGGTATTGCTCATGCGTTGTATGTTTTTATAAGTTCTTTGACCAGGGTTTGTATTTCTGTTTCTGTATTAAAGGCATGCAGACAGATCCTTAACCTTTCTTTTCCTTCTGCCACCGTAGGACTTAAGATGGCCCTCACATCGAGCCCCTTTTCCTGAAGCGTTGCTGCCGCTTTTTTTGCACTATTGCTATCGGGATAAATTACGGTATGTATGGCACTTGTGCTGGGAGTTTTATTCATTGCCACCTCACTGATCAGGTTTTGGTAGCAGGCTATTTTTTCTTTTATCAATGGGGTATAATCTGTTTGTTCCAGTAGTTGGTATGCCGATTTGATATTGGCTATGGCATGGAGGGGTGCAGCGGTAGTGTAGATAAATGACCGTGCAAAATTGATAAGGTAAGTCCTTAGGTTTTTGCTGCCCAAAACGACTGCCCCATGGCAGCCGAGTGCCTTTCCAAAGGTGATTACGCGTGCAAATACTTCATTTTCCAGACCGAGCTGTTGTACCAGTCCGGCACCATGTTTCCCGTATATACCCAATGCATGAGCTTCATCTACGATCAGGTTGGCCTGGTAGGTTTTGCAGAGTTTACTGATTTCAGCAAGAGGCGCGGTATCGCCGTCCATAGAAAATACACTTTCTGTAACTACATAGCTGTTGCCCTTTGCAAGCTTTAACTTGCTCTGGAGGCTATCCATGTCGTTATGTTTAAAAGTATAGCGGTTTGCATTACTGAGCCGGGCGCCGTCTATCAGGCTGGCATGTATGAGCTCGTCAGCAATGATGGCATCTCCACGCTGTGCCAGGCTTGAAAGCAGGCCAAGGTTAGCATCATAACCAGAATTGAAGAGGAGCGCCGCCGGAGCCAGGTGAAAAGCGGCAATGTGTTGTTCGGTTTCCTCTGTAAACCAGTGATTTCCGCTGAGCAGGCGCGAGCCTGCAGAACCGTTTTGGTATGCAGGAATCAGGTCCAGGGCCTGTTCCGTTTTTATCTTTAATTCGGCTGATCTGGCAAAGCCTAGGTAGTCGTTAGAGGAGAAATCAGACTGGAATATTGCTGAAGAGAGTTTCCTCAAAATGCCTTTTTCAGCCCTTTGCTGTAATTTATCCTTTATGAATTCCTCTGCCTTGTTCATTAATTTTTGTTAAGCTGCGAGATGGATTTCTGCATCTGGGCCATCATGGCGCTTAATGTTTCTATAGTTGGCTCTGGGGTTGGTTCTGGCAGTGCTGTTGAGATATAGGCTTTGGCTTTCCAGATTTCAAGGATATCATCGGCCGAAACGGTGTATGGATCGTAGACTTTATTATCAGAAATCAGTTTCAGTTCTTTGTTTTCCTTAAAGCGGTTGCCAGCCCTTTTGTAAACAACACCTTCGGCGCGACTGATGATGATATAGGTTTCGCCTGTTTTTACATCGTTCCAGTTGTCGAGGTACTCTGCTACAATGATGCTTCCCGGCTGAATCGGCAGCATAGAATCACCCACGATTTCGAACGCCCTGAAGGTACCTTGCTTTAAAAAGGGCAGGGGCAGCTGAAATTTAGGCAGATCCTTGATGTACTGAGGATCTGAAAAGCCATTGAGGTAACCCGCGCTTGCTTTCACCGGTACCATTTCAATGTTCTCATTGTCATCTTTGTCAACCGATATACTTAAAATCCGCAGGTTTGAGCCTTGGCTTTTAGGTTTTGGTTTCCAGTTGTCATTGATGTTTTCGTTTAGAAATTCATCTATGGTGAGGTCAAAATATTCTGCTATTCTTTTTAGTAATTCGTACTTAGGCTCGGCACGATCTTCCTCGTAGGCTCCGATTAAAGAACGCTTAATCTGCATAGCATCAGCAAATTGCTGTTGGGTTTGCCCTCTTTTCTTTCTTAGGTACTTAAGGTTGGATGAAATATTTGACATAAAAAAAGTTTAAAATAAATTTGTTTTTGCTAATATTGTTAGTATTATTGTGCCAATAATGTTAGTTATATTATTCTTTATACAAATATATACTAATTTATTTAGTTATAAACAATTTTAAAAGATAGTCATGAAAAAATTTGTGTACATCGTAACCGACAGAAACCGTACAAGTTTACATGTAGGGATGAGTTCTAATCTGATTAAGACCCTGGAATTCTATAAGCAAATGCCTTGTTTGTTTTTTGACAGCGGGCAGCAGCTGACGAGACTTGTTTATTTCGAGGAGCTGAAAACAGAGGCTCAGGCTTTGAGCAGATTTAAGCTAATCAGTAGGTTTACGCGTATGCAAAAGGAGCGGCTGGTAAGGTCCTGCAATCCTGACTGGGTAGATTTAACGATAGGTTTGGATTTTGAGCACATCACTTCGGGGAAGAAGATGATCAATCAGGTAAACATTTCGTTTAACATGCTTTCTTAAAATAACAACACCTGTATAAGTTTGCTTTATACAGGTGTTAAAAGATATGCTCTCAATTCTCAGTGTGGTTAACGCTCTCTGCGCTCTCAAGCCGCCATTAACGCTCTCAGTTTTTAGTTTTTTTAGCAAAGCTCTCCGCTCTCAACGGAGGGCTTTTTTACCATCCAGGTGCAAACGTAAGGCCGAACACGCCTGCTGATACATCTGTGCGCTGGAATGGAATGGCGTAATAAGGTTCAAGCACAAAATATCCGAATACGTTTACCCTTAAAGAAATACCTACACTCATTGCCGGTACACGTTCGTTCGTTCCGGTGTAAATGAAATTTCCGTTTATGTCTTTCACGGGTAATCCGTCTGAACCCAGCTGAGGATTTATGTTGTTGGTAGGTTGATTCTTGAATACCACTTTAGAGCCTTCGTTCCAGGCTAAACCAGCGTCAAAGAACAGGTTCAGATCTGTAAACAGAAATTTTGAAGGAATTGCGGATAATTTTTTAGGGCCGGTAAAAGGAAGACGAAGTTCAAAATTGAATACGGCTATTTTATTTCCGGACAATTGATTGATGTCAAATCCATTGGATGAATTGTTTCTGGTATTGTACAGTGAGTTCGCCTCATACCCTCTGATCAGATAAGGGTAACCTACGTATAATGGGTAAAGATTTTCTCCGTCTTTACCAATTCTCTGATAGTTATAGCTTCTTGCAGCAATGGTGATGGGTTTTAGGCGCCAGTACTTTCTAAGGTCGACTGTAACCGCAGAGAATTGGTAATCACCAAAGTACTGTTCCACGCCGACCCTATACCGGAAACCATCAAGCGGGGAGGTGATGCCATTTATAGAATTGTCGCCTACAAAAGAAGCATTGGCCTGGAAGATGCTAAAGCTTTTTAGTGGAACGCCTATATCATTAGTAGCCTCACTTAAAGGGACTTTTCTCTTGTCGGAAGTGATGTAATAACCAGGATAGCCATTGCCCAGGTCTTCATAATAATTGCTGATGCGATCTACCCTATAGCTGTAGCGCGAAACTGCTCCACCCATTTCAAACCGGTGTACCTTATTAAAAGGATAAGCCCCAAATACCTGGGCCTGATCTTCAAAAGTTCTGATCAGGTTGGTACGGTCATTAATTACATTAATTTCCGTGTCGCCATTTTTTAACTTATCCGGAACGATCTCCCTGTACCCGGTAAGGTAAGGAATGTGTGAAAGCGCTACACCCCAGTTGATTCTTTGCTGCTGGTTGATGTAACCTACCATACCTCCGAAGTCATAGATTTCGCCGTTTACAGAAAGGTTGGCGATGATCTGGTTACGCCCAAGAATATCACTGAACATTCCAACGATACCGCCCTGTACGCCTGTACCAAATCTGCTGGTAGAAACTCCCACACCACTATTGGCCAGGTAATCGAGTTTAAATTTCGGGCGATAAGGGACCAGGCGCATGGAATCGGTAGTGGTTTTTTCAAAACGCTCAAAGTTGCCCAGGTTGGAGTTTACAATGTCGACGCCCATGGATTCCATTGGCGGCAATATGGCTGCGTCAAAATTTACGGCATTGGCATCAACAGGTTTAGAACGGAAACTGCTGATCGGGGAATTGTAAAGCGTATATCGCTGTGATCGGTAATAGCTGTAAACGATATCATCGTTTCTGGACACAGAGATTGCCGGAGAAAATTCAGTAATGCCACTGATACCGGTAAAATAATCTGTGAGCTGTCTTACACTATTGTCGCCCAGATTATATTCATATAAATTCCTGAAGCCATCGCGGTTAGAGAGGAAGAAGAGGCGCTTGCTGTCGCCTGAGAACTGTGCATTCAGGTTATTGGCACCAGGAAATACCGGAATGTCTGTTAAAGATTTGCTTTCTATGTCGTATATGCTCAGATTTAAGGCATGGACGGCCATGTTGTTGTTTTTGACCATAGATGCCCTATCGGACGAGAATGCTATTTTCCTGCCATCCTGTGAATAAGCAGGTGCATAATCGGAATAGGAATCATTGGTGATCTGAGTAACTTTCCTGGTTTTTAGGTTATAGGAGAAGATATCGCTCTGACCTTGTACCATACCGGAGAAAGCAATGTCTTCGCCGTTTGGCGACCAGGTTAAATTTCCAAGTTGGGCAACTTCACCCATTTCTGCACGCAGGGCAACACTGCCATTGTCGACATTGATGATCATCAGTTGATTTTTGCCTTTACTGAAAATACTAAAGGCAAACTGTTTACCGTCGGGCGACCAGGCGCCGGCAGATTCGAGAAAGTTAAAATCATCTATATGAGAATTGGAAACCTGACTGCTCAGTTTTCTGATAATCTTTCCTGTTTTGGCGTCTGCCAGAAAGAGGTCTATTCCGAACAGGTCTTTTTCGGATAGGAATGCCAGATATTTACCATCCGGACTAATGGATGGGGCAACGTTCATGTTACCTGCATTTTTATTGTCGATGATTTTCGTTCCGGTAATTCTGATCTGGGAGCTGTCGGCCTTCAGCATTGGCCGGTAATGCGCTTCAATGGCATTTTTCCATAAGCCTGAAAGGGTCCGGTCATCGTAACCAAAAGTATATCTCAGGCCATTTTCATATCCGTATTTTGCAGTTGCCTTAAATAGGGGAACTATGGTGGTATCGCCATATACCGAACCTACGAAGGTCCAGAAGGCCTGTCCGTACCGATAGGGAAAATACTTATTGGAGTTGGTCAGGTCTTTTAAAGAAGGAATATCCCTGTTGAGCAGGGCGTCGCGCATCCACATGGAGGTAAAGGCATCTGTTTTTCCTACAGAGAGGTATTCTGCCATCCCTTCAATCATCCAGAGCGGAATCTGGCTGATGTTTTCCAGACCTATGGTATCTTTTTCCAATAACAGGTGGTATTGGAAGGCATGGACCAGCTCATGACCCAGCACGTGCCTGGTTTGGTTGTTCAGTTCCATGACAGGCATGATTACCCGGTTTTTGAAAGCCTCGGTTACACCACCTGTTCCGATACCCACTTCGCCTTGCAGGGCAGTGGTTTGCTGGAAATCTGGGTGATTATTATAAAGAATAATCGGGTTTTTCTTTAAAAAAGTATCCCTGAAAATTTCCTGATGCATTTTGTACCAGGTTTCTGCGTCCTGCGCAAATTTCTGAATCATTTTTTCATTTTTCAGGTAATAGTAAATTTCAAAATGCGGTGTTTGCAGGACTTTGAACTTTTCATTGTTGTAGCGCACCCGGTTTTGTCCGAAGTATTGGGCATAGATAAACTGGGATGAAACAATAAGGATAAACAGAACGGGGAGAAGTCTTTTAAGAAAGGTATAGCTTTTATTCATAACGCATATATTTCATTTAAATTTACGCAAAAAAGTAATAGCTAGTTTGCGGTAATTATATAGGGATAATTGGTATCACTGATTGTTTTTCTTTCTTTCTCTTTCTTCCTGACGTTGTTTTTTTCTCAGTTCCCTTTCTTCTTTCCTGGTTAAGGGTACTTCAGGAGCGGGTTGCTTTACCGGATCAACCGGTTTCTTTTCTTCTGTTTTTTGCACTACAGGTTCTGTGGTAGCCGGTGACTGTGGTTCTTCTATTTTAGGAACATCAAAATTGGTGGAATCCACAGCCAGACTATCATTGGAAGTAGTATCCACTTCATATCTTGGGGTAGGGCAATTGATCTCACGGGTTATTTTTACTTTGGCTTTAGGAAAAGGGCCCATGGTGTAACCTGTGCTGGGATCTTTATATACTTTTTCCATGAATTTAGCAAAAACAGGGAGTGCTGTTCTGGAACCTTCACCGGTTTCGCCGTTTTTAAAATGGGCGGTGCGTTCGTCGCAGCCTACCCATACACCTGTTACAAGGTCTTTGGTAATGCCCATGTACCAGGCATCTACATAGTCATTTGAGGTGCCTGTTTTTCCGCCGATCTGGTTGCCTTTTTTCCAAAGGTCCCATTCCCACAAAGCCTGCGAAGTACCGCCTGGCTCTTCCATTCCACCCCTGAACATGTAGAGCATCAGCCAGGATATTTCCTCGCTCAGTACACGTTTGGTTTTGGCTTTAAATTCTTCAATGATGTTGTTGTCAAGGTCAGTAATCTTTTCAACCAGGATTGGATCGGTTTTAAAACCACCGTTCAGGAAGGTCCCATAGGCTTTTACCATTTCGAATACAGAAACATCGTTGGTGCCCAAACTCACGGAAGGCACCGATTCAAGGTGGCTGTCGATACCGCAATCGTGTGCCCATTTGACTACATTTTCCCAGCCCACTTTTTCGGTAACCTGTGCGGTTATCGTGTTTACAGATTTACCCATTGCCCAGCGCAGTGACATTTCGCGGTAGCTTACGCTCCAGTCGGCATTTTTAGGCTCCCAGTATTCCGTTTTCCCTTTTTCCTGATAGGCAATCCTGACCGGTTTGTCGGTAAACTTATCACATGGACTCATGCCACTTTCCAGTGCGGCCAGGTAAGCAAAGGGTTTAAATGTTGATCCTGCCTGTCTTTTAGACTGGTTTACGTGGTCATATTTAAAGTATTTATGATCCAGTCCGCCCACCCATACCTTAATTTTGCCATTAAAAGGATCGAGGGTCATCATCCCGGTATTCATGATTTTTCCGTAGTAACGGATCGAATCCATGGTAGAGAACAGGGTATCACGATCACCTTTCCAGGTAAAGATCTTCATCTTCTTTTTCCTGTTCAAATAGGCGCTTATGGAGTCTGGCGTAGTGGGGTATTTTTTTTCAAGTTGTTTATAGATGGGCAAATTGCGCATGGCACGGTCCGGATAATCTACTTTCTTTCCTTCCGAGTCTTCCCATGGGTCTTCATTTCCCCAAACACTGTAAAACCGTCGCTGTACAACTTTCATTTGCTCTGCAACAGCTTCTTCGGCATATTTCTGGAGTTTGGAATCTATGGTGGTGTATATTTTCAATCCATCTTCATAGAGGTCGTAATTGTTGTCTTTACACCATTTTTCCAGGTACTTGTCTACTGCAGCCCTCAGATAGGAATCGCCATCACTGCCTTCATCAACCCTGCCTTCTTTTAATTTTATGGGCATATTTTTATAGGTACTCAGTTCGGCTGCCGAGATGTAATTGTATTTGTTCATCTGTGCCAGGGCAACATTACGGCGTTCCAATGCTTTTTCCGGATTTTTTACCGGGTTATAAAGACTGGTACCTTTCAGCATACCTACCAGCAGGGCCGATTCAGGAACATCAAGTTCGTTGGCTTCTTTGTCGAAATAGATGCGTGATGCGGTTTTGATACCATAAGCATTGTTACCAAAAGATACCGTATTGAGGTACATCGTGATGATATCGTTTTTGGAGTAGTTGGATTCCAGTTTTACAGCGGTAAGCCATTCTTTGAGTTTGGCCACTATGGTGCGTACCAGGGGAATGCGGCTGAGCAGACCCTGCGATTTGTTGTAACGGGTACGGTAGAGGTTTTTGGCCAGCTGCTGGGTAATGGTACTTGCCCCGCGTTTGTCGCCCGTAGCCGTAGAAATGCCGCTGGAAAGCAGTGAGCGGAAATCGATGCCCATGTGCTTGTAAAAACGGACGTCCTCTGTAGCCACTAATGCTTTAACCACACTCGGTGATATTTCATTGAAGCTAACAGGTGTACGGTTTTCTTTATAATAGCGGCCTATTAATTTGCCATCTGAGGTATAGAGTTCTGAGCCTACACGAAGGGTAGGGGTCTTGATGTCCTCATAGGATGGGGAATACCCAAATAACCATAAGAAATTGAGTTGCAGTGCACAGAAGAAGACAATGATACAAAAAAGGAATATGCTAGAATAACGGAGGTACTTATTGCGAATTTCTTTAAACATGCGGGTAAAGATCAAAAAAACGTAAAACAGTTTGTGTTAAATAGTGTTAAAAGTTGCAGTGCAAATTAACATATTTAATTTACTTAAATTTTCATGTAAAGTTACAAAGGTTTTAAAAAGATCTATGCTTAGCTTTACGGGTATTGTTAATACAATTTGCAGGAACCTATGAATAAAGAGATTGAACAATTTTTAGCTGTTCCGGGGAAGAAAGTTTCGCTGGATGATTTTTCGACCACCTATAAAGGCGAAAACAATAAGGAAAAGGGAATTCAGGAGATGGAAGAGATCAAAACCAGGCTGAGCGCCCTTCAGGAAACTTTGTATGCCGCCGATTCTCATTCTGTTTTGATCCTGTTCCAGGCGATGGATGCAGCCGGAAAGGATAGTGCAATACAACATGTGATGTCGGGCTTAAACCCCCAGGGCTGCCAGGTGTACAGTTTTAAGACCCCTACATCGGAAGAATATGACCACGATTTTTTATGGCGGCACTATAAGGCTTTGCCAGAGCGTGGCCGGATTGGTATCCATAACCGCTCACACTACGAAAACGTTTTGGTTTGTAAGGTACACCCCGAATATGTTTTAAACGAAAAACTGCCCGGATATGATAGTGTTCAAAAAATTGATAAAACCTTCTGGAAACGCAGGTACGAGAGCATTAGGAATTTTGAAAAGCACCTTAGCGATAACGGGACAGTTATTGTGAAGATCTTTTTGCATGTTTCAAAAGAGGAGCAAAAGCAGCGCTTCCTGGATAGGATTGAGGACAGGGCAAAGAACTGGAAATTTTCTTCCGCAGACATCAGCGAAAGAGGTTTGTGGAAGGATTACATGAAAGCCTATGAAGAGGCTATTGAAGAAACCTCGACAGCGCAGGCACCATGGTATATTGTGCCGGCCGACAAGAAATGGTACGCCAGGCTAACCATAAGCCATATCCTGGAAGATGTATTTAAAAAGATGGACCTGAAGTTTCCGGTACTGGCCAGTGCAGAACTGGAGAAACTGGATGAGATCAGAAAACAGCTAATGAAAGAGCAATAAGGGCTTATTTCTTTTTGGCTTTTCTTTGCAGTTCGTAGTCAAAAATTACCCGACCTATGTTCTTCATAAAAGGGAAGCATACCTGATCGTAATCGTATTTGTTGTCATTATAGATTCCATCTTCGTTGGACTGGACTACGGCTGTTAAAAAGAACTCGACCTTGTTTTTGCTGTCTTTGAAGTAAGCATTATCTATGATGAAGCCGTATGAATCGCCATATTTATTGTATATTTTCAGATTGGGATTGATGGTAGCATCCTTTTCCCGGCCATAATAGAGCATTTTAGCATAAGTTGGCCAGAATTCTTTAGGATTGTAGGCCGGGTAGTCGCTGTCTGTGGGGAGTTTACTCATATAAGTATAGATGAGTTGGTAATCTTCGGGTGTCAGGTTAAATCTTTCGTTTTCGGGAAAGGCTTGCGGGTAGATGAGCCTTTTCATCAATGACTGCTGGTCTGAAATGCTGAACGCATTTTTATTGATCAGGCTAAAAGGTTTGTTGACCAGCTTTTCGGCGCTGTCTATATATCCAACGCCCATAACCGTATTGGTTAAGACAAGAGGGTATTCTTTAGGATCGTATTGGGCGGGCTGACTGTAAACCAGCTTCGATCCATCGTAAAATCTAATCGGATTGGTGTGTTTGGAAGTTTCACCAGCATCGCCAATAGCCAGCCTGTTCAGGATGCGGCTATCGTTAAGGCCGTATTTTTTTAGTTTCTGGTTGATCTCTGCACGGCCAATGAATTCAAACAGGCGGTTAAATGCATCGTTATCACTGGTGAGCAGTATTTTTTTGACGTAGTGTGCTATAGAAGGGAGCCCGTTTCTGGCGCTGGTATCCGTAGTTACTTTGGTTTGTTTGGCATAGGCACTATCTGTAATCATGGTGCTGGCCGCAGTAAGTTTCTTAACCTTCAGGTCGTTTGCCCCAATTTCATTGATCTTTTCCAGTGCAAAAATTACGGCAGCCAGTTTCACCGTACTGGCCGGGTAAAAATAGCGGTGGTTATCCAGATTATAACTAAATGATTTAAAGCTGATCTGCTTTTTGGTATTGCGGTTAACCTGAGTGTAAAGTACCTGCACCTGGTTTTTTTGCGGATGATTTAAAACACCGTTAAAAAGATCGGGATGCTGACGCATCAATTGTTCAATGAGCAGGGTGTCGGTTTTTTGCGCCATGGTATTCAAGCTAATCAGAAGCAGGAAAGAGAATATTATAAAGCGAGTTATAGAGGACATTATGGAGAAAGCTGTTTTTTTCATTTCAATGGAATATTGAGTTTAAATATAGGTATTAAAAAATATATCAAAAACGCCTGTTGCTCATGGCCGGATTATTAAGTACCTTTGCCTCGCTTTTGGTTCCCGGTCGCACTGGCCGGGATTAAAAGGGAATACGGTGTAATTCCGTAACTGTCCCGCAGCTGTAAGCTCTGTAACGGTGTTCAAATCGGGCCACTTTTTATCTGAGGAAAAGATAATTGGGAAGGCAGAATATCCGGGAGCAAGTCAGAAGACCTGCCAAAAGTGGTAATATTTCATAGCTTTCGGGGATTGAAGCTTGGAGTGAGTGCTTGTTTATTGTATTTCATTTCCTTGATCTAACTGTTTGCTGTGGGTAAAAGCTCACATCAAAAATGATAAGAAAATCAAATGCCTTTTATGGCATGAATTCTCGTTTATCTGTTTTTTTTAAAGCCACATTATGGCTGGGGCTTTTTACACCTGTAACTTTATTTGCCCAGCAGGATGCTGCCAAAGCAAAAAAAGCCGATTCTATTGATAAAGTGAATCAGCTTAAGGAAGTTCAGATCAGGACTTTAAAGATCAGCCGTCGGCAAACTTCATCTACACCTTTACAAATCTTATCGGGGGAGGAACTCCAAAAACTGAACAGCTTATCTGTTGCAGATGCCGTTCGCTTTTTCTCAGGTGTGCAGTTAAAAGATTACGGTGGCATTGGCGGTTTAAAAACCATCAATGTGCGCAGTATGGGGACCAATCATACTGCAGTGTTTTATGATGGCGTACAGATAGGCAATGCACAGAACGGGCAAGTGGACCTGGGTAAATTTTCGCTGGACAACATTGAGGAGATAGAGCTGTACAACGGGCAAAAGAGTTCTATTTTTCAGTCGGCCAAAGGTTTTGCTTCAGGAAGTTCCCTGTATCTCAAATCTAAACAGCCTGATTTTTCTGATGGGAGGACACAAAAAGTCCGTGCAGCTTTAAAAGGCGGATCGTTTGGGTTGGTCAATCCTTCTCTACTATGGCAAAGCAAAATCAGCAATAGCATTTACAGCTCGCTTAGTGCAGAATATAAAAATGCACATGGGCGGTACAAATTCAGGTCTACCAATGGGGTATACGATACTACCGCGGTAAGGACAGATGGGGATATAGAAGCGATGCGTTTAGAGCTTGGCTTAAACGGGATATTGCCAGACAGCAGCAAATGGCGGGTAAAACTGTATGGTTACAAGGATAAACAGGGTTTGCCTGGTGCGATAGTAAACAATGTATTTTCATTTCCGCAAAGGATGTGGAACAGGAACGCTTTTGTACAATCCTCGTACGAAAAAAATACAGGTAAATACAGCCTGCTCGCAACGGTAAAATACGCAAATGATTACCAGCATTATCTGAACCCAGAGAGAATCACTACTAATGGATTTGAAGAGAATAAGTATCATCAGCAGGAAGTGTATCTGTCTTTTGTCAATAAACTTGAAATGACGAAATATTGGGATATTGTGTTATCGGCAGATTACCAGTGGAACAAGCTGGATGCGGATCTCTACCGCTTTGCTTACCCAATAAGAAATACGGTGCTTACTGCGCTGGCTACCCAGTTTAAGTTAGACCGGTTTGATATCCAGGCTAATTTATTAAGTACGCTTAAATATGACCAAACCAGGGAAGGGCCGGGAGATCCGGACAGAAAAGAATTGACACCTACAGTAATGGTTTCATGGCAGCCTTTTAACCAAAAGGAATTCAGGGTACGTTCGTTTTATAAAAGCATTTTCAGAATGCCGACATTTAATGACCTGTATTATACCTTCTATGGGTTTGTCGTATTGAAACCTGAGTATACTAAACAGTATGACCTGGGCTTTACCTATCTTAAGGCCTTTGAAAATAAACTACTGAGCCAGTTTTCTATACAGGGCGACGCCTATTATAACAGGGTGAAGGACAAGATTGCCGCGGTGCCCGCCAATAACCTGGCAAGATGGAGTATGGAAAACCTGGGGCTTGTAGAAATCAGGGGACTGGACGTAAATGTACAATCGGCATGGCAGCTGACTACTGATCTAAGCCTTACGGCCGGTCTTACCTATACCTATCAGGAAGCTATCGATGCCGCGCCCATTTCGCCTAACTATAAAAATCAGATCCCTTATGTTCCGGTACATAGCGGATCATTTATGAGCAGCGCTACCTATAAACAGTTCTCTGTAAATTATAGTTTCATTTATACTGGTGAACGATATAACCAAAGTGCAAATATCATGGAAAACTATGTAATGCCCTGGTATACTCATGATGCGGCGGTCCATTATAATACCCGCTTTAATAAAAGAGAAATACGCATTACTGCAGAAATTAATAACCTGCTGAACCAGGATTATGCGGTAATAGAGAACTTCCCTATGCCGGGGCGTAACTACCGTTTTGGATTAACCTATAATTATTAATCGTAATGAAAAACTTATTAGTCCTGATCGCTTTTTTCATACTTATGGTATCCTGTCGTAAAGACCTTAAGCCAATTCCTGAAACGCAGCAACAGGTTTTGCCACCTGATCCGTTAAGCACCATTAAGGGTTTTTATGTGGTAAATGAAGGCAATATGAACATGAACAAAGCTTCGCTGGATTATATGGACTACACTACTGGCATTTACAGGAAAAATATTTACAACCAGGCCAATCCTGCAGTAGTAAAGGGGCTGGGCGATGTGGCGAACGACATTGGGGTGTATGGTTCTAAGTTATATGTGGTGGTCAATGTTTCCAATAAAGTGGAAGTTTTGGATGTGAAAACAGGAAAACGCATTACGCAGATTAACATTACCAATTGCAGGTACATCACTTTTAACAATGGAAAGGCCTATGTGAGCGCATACCTTGGTAAGGTGGGCGATCCTAACGCACCCAATGGGATTGTAGCGCAGATAGATACCAGCTCGTTGAAGGAGGTGAAGCGCATCGATGTTGGCCGGCAGCCTGAAGAAATGGCCATAGTAGGCCAAAAGCTATATGTGGCCAATTCAGGTGGGTATAGTCCGGCTGCCTACGAAAGAACCGTTTCCGTAATTGACCTGAATTCTTTTGCAGTAATTAAAAATATTGATGTCGCAGTCAACCTGCACAGGTTGAAGGCCGATCGATATGGTGATTTGTATGTAACCTCAAGAGGGGATTATTATGACATCCCCTCTAAAATGTTTGTCATAGACACCAAGACGGACCAGGTAAAAAAAACATTTGATATTGCCGTGAGTAATCTGGCAATAGATGGGGATATCGCCTATTATTACGGGTCAGAATGGAGTTATGATGAGGCTAAGTTTACGATAACGTATGGGATGCTGAATGTGAAGGATGAAACCCTCATGGATCGGCAGTTCATTACGGATGGAACGGAAAAGTCCATCACCATTCCCTATGGTATTGCTGTTCATCCTGTAACAAAGGAGGTATTCGTAACGGATGCCAAAAATTATGTGTCGCCGGGCAAACTGTACTGCTTTAATGCAGCCGGACAAAAGAAATGGACGGCCACAACCGGGGACATCCCTGCTCACTTTGCTTTTATCTATTAAACCCTATATATCTTAAAAATGACTTTTAACAAAAACAAACGAACCCACTTAAAACCGGCATTGATCATGATTGCCGCTCTTCAATTGTGCCTTATTGCCTGTGAAAAAAAGGAACGTGCCGAAGAAGATCACTATGAACCCAGGCCTGTAAGCCCTACAAGTTCTAAATTTATCAGCAAAATATATGAATACATGCCTGCACCCGGACAGTTCATCAATTCCGGGCTTGGAGAGCTGAAAGCCGCGGAAGCACTGGTTGGCAAAGCGCGGGAAGGGTTGGTTTCTTTAGGCGGGTTTGGTGGGTACCTTATCTTTGGTTTTGACCATTCTATAGCGAACAAAGAAGGGGCCGATATCGGTATTTACGGAAATCCGCTTACCGGTGAAGGAATGGAATGGTCGGAGCCCGGAATTGTAATGGTCATGCAGGATTTGAATGGGAACGGGTTACCTGATGACGGAGAATGGTTTGAACTTGCCGGTAGCGAATACAATAAAGCAGAAACCATTAAAAATTATACAATTACGTATTATAACCCTAAAAACAAGACCGATGACATCAAATGGAAGGACAATCAGGGGAAAGAGGGGTATGTCTTACGCAATGCCTTTCACAGCAATGCTTATTATCCCGAATGGATCAAGGACCAGGACCAGCTGAGCTTTACCGGTACTTTGCTCAGGAACACTTTAGCCGCAGGTAACATCATTACTAACCAGCCATTGGAATGGGGATATACCGATAACGGTTCTGCGGACTATAAAGGCCTGATGGAAAATACCGGAGCAGGCTACAATTCTTTTGACATTTCCTGGGCGGTGAATGCGCAGGGCAAAACCGTACAACTTACACATATTGATTTTGTAAAGATCTATACCGGGCAAAATTCCAACGGAAACCCCTTTGAACCTGACAGGAACAATCCGCGGGCAAGGTTCCTGGGAGAGGTTTCCACAGAAGTAGGGGGAGCTATAGACATCAGTTTGCACTTAAAGAAATAACAGATAAACAGATAATAAAAACCAAAGGGCAGAGTTACTTTATTTAGCTTTGCCTTGCCAAAAACAAGTATGATGAACAAACTAAAATTATTTGCATTTGCAGGAGCTCTGCTAACGTTTAGCGCCTGTAAAAAAGAAAAATTACCAGCAATTGATCCGCAGCCAAATGCCACAACAGGGGTCTATGTGTTATGCGAGGGCCTTTATTCTGTAACAACCGGAAGTAGCGCAAGTTCTATCACTTATTTTGATATGTCGACCTCCATCCCTCAAACAGACTATTTTAAAAAGCAAAATGGGATAGAACTTGGTGTCAATGCAAATGACTTAAAACAATATGGCAGTAAGATGTATTGTGTGATCACAGGTACCAAGCCTGAAGATAAAAACTCATATGTTGAAGTGATGAGTATTGCAACGGGGAAATCGCTAAAAAGAATACCTTTTTCGGACGGCTCCAAAGGCTTCTTACCACGTACTGTAACTTTTTATAAAAATAAGGCTTATGTAGTTGGATTTGATGGTTACGTGAGTAAAATTGATACGGCAGGCCTTACCATTGAGTCGAGGATTGCAGTGGGGGGGGCGCTGGATGGGTCTACCATTGTAAATGGTAAATTGTATGCAGCTAATTCCAATCATCCATATTATCCTAATCCAAACAATTCATCAGTTTCTGTAGTAGATTTAAGTACTTTCACAAAATTGGGCGATATAGCCGTTGGCTTTAATCCAACCAGAGTTGCGGCAACGGCCAGTGGCGATATTTATGTACTGACAAAGGGAAATTATGTGGATATTCCTGCCTCGCTGGATAAAATAAGCAGCGTGACAGATAAAAAGATCGGTTCTAATCCTGTAAGTCTCGAGTACCTGAATGTTACCGGAACAAAGGGATTTGTAATAGGCGATTACCTTGATCCGTATTTTAAGACACTTAACATTACAACAGGTGCAATCGAAACTAATTTTGTTACAGACCCAACGGCCGTGGTTAGCACTCCTTATGGCGTTACTGTAAATGGTCTGGACAATAATGTTTTTGTAGCTGATGCCAATAACTATGGAACAGAAGGTAAGTTGTTTTGTTTCAGCCTGGATGGCAAAAAGAGATTCTGGTTTGCAACTGGCGCTTTGCCTCAAAGTGCAGTGTTCAAATACAGCTATAAATAAATAATATAAAATACATAAACCATGAAAGCTAAGCATTACCTGGTATTATCTGCGCTCTTTTTAACGCTGTTTACCGCCTGTAAAAAGGATAAAGAGACCTTAGAAGCACCTGCGGTACAGATGACCGTTGAAGGGACAGTACTGAATATCAAGGTAAATGAGACGATTGCTTTCTCGGCTTTAAACGTAAATGGGAAAGCCTATCAGCAGGAGTGGAAACTGGACGGGGAAATACAGGGCAATGGTTCTGACTATGAGTTTAGCCCTATACAGTCCGGGATTTATACGATAGAATACCAGGCAAAGAATAGTGGGGGAGAGTTTGTGTGGAGCTATACGGTAAACGTTGGACTGCCCAATATCCCGGTAACACCTGGCAGCAGTGCTTACGTTAAAAAGGTTTTTGAGTATTTGCCGGGGCCGGGGCAGTTTATTAACCGGGCTTCAGGCACCCTTACTGCCGCGAAAAGCCTGGAGGGAAAATCGGGACTGGTATCATTAGGTGCCTGGGGAGGCTATATCGTATTGGGTTTCGACCATACGGTAATTAACGAAAGCGGTAAGGACGACCTGGTTATTTTTGGTAATCCACTCGCCGATTTCGCCGAGCCGGGAATTGTATGGGTAATGAAAGATGTGAACGGAAATGGTTTGCCGGATGATACCTGGTACGAAATAAAAGGCAGTGAATACGACCTGTCAGGCTATGTCCGCGATTATGAAGTGACCTATACCAGACCTGCTGCCGGTGGCGGACCGGTTGCCCGGAGAGACAACAAAGGAAACAGCGGTACGGTAAATATGGGCACTAAGGTTCAGGGCTATCCATCATGGGTCTCCGCAAACGAATATACGCTGAAAGGTTCACTGTTGCCATCCACAAACATCAAGCCCGGGAACCGTATTACCAGTATACCTTTTGCTTTTGGTTATGCGGACAACCTGTCCGATGGCGATAAAATCGACATCGCAAATGCTGTAGATGCTACAGGGAAACCGGTAGCCCTGGCTGGCATTGATTTTATCAAAATCCAGACCGGGGTACAGGCCAATATGGGCATTTTAGGCGAATTTTCTACCGAACTGCTGGGGATAATAGACCTGGGCATGATCAAATAAAGCGGATTGTTTTATTATCCATGGAAATAACATAACTTTGTTGTATAATTTAAATGAACATGTCTGGATCTAAATTTAACCCGAGTACCTTGATATTATTACTTGTTGTGGTACTTGTAAGCATTTTTCGTGTCGCGGCACCCAATTCTGATAACTTCAAGGAAATTGCCAATTTTTCGGCTGTAGGAGCTATTGCCATGTTTGGCGCTGCTTATTTCAGCAATCCTTTGAAAGCGTTTGGCTTTCCCTTGATGGTGTTGCTGCTGAGCGATCTGTTTATCGCCAGAACATCAGGCTATGGCTTCTTTTACCCGGGCTGGTATTGGACCTATATTGCATTTGTGCTGATGGTACTGGCCAGCAGGTTCATCCTTAAAAAGGTAAATGTGCAAAATCTGGTACTTTCTACGGTGGTAATCACATTGATCCATTGGATCGTTTCAGATATCAGTCCAATGTACGTACCTGGCCTATATCCACCAACATTGGCTGGCTACTGGACTTGCCTGATTGCTGCAATTCCTTACGAACTGAAGTTTTTGCTGGGGACTGTTATTTACGGTACAGTAATGTTTGGTGTAAAAGCATGGTACCCTTATTGGGGTGTGAATAAAAGCGTAAGTATTTGATGCGTTTTAGGATGAATATATAAAGGGCTACCGGAAAAGGCGGCCCTTTTTTTATGGATAGAATTTACATAAAGGTGATGCCTGCATTAAAGCCCAGCCAGCCTTTAGTATTCCTGCCGAAACTGTGGTGATGTGAAGGAACAATATTTTGTTTATATCCTGCAGCACTTGGCGTGCCGGAGTTATCCATACTATAAACAGAATAGGCAGGGCCGGCAAATAAAGTGATGCCCTTAACCAGCTGAACCTGGAAATTGGCTTGGAAGCGGTTAAGTGTAGTGGCACCGTCCCAGTCACCCAGGTATACCAGCTGACTGCTGAACTCTGCGCTGGCCGACAGGCGGTTATTGAATATAAAATCATGCCCGAGCCCTAATCCGGCAGTATATATTTTTTCATGCTTTGATAGGTTTGCCCCTGCCAGCAATATGGTATAGAGTTTGGCATTACCTGTTTTTACAGCAAGATTGGTGTTTACGGTTTCAGTACTATATAAACTGATTTTGTGGTAGCCATGTTTTACAAGGTTCAATAAGCCCAGACTGTAACCCGAGGAGGTATCGGAAACATTAACAATCCCCAACTGGAAACCACTCATTTTTTTTGCATAGTTGAACAGGCCCGCAATCTGAACTCCTTTAAGATGCCTGGTAGTAATGTTGCCCAGTCCTGCTAATTGCAGGCCACCTGCATTTTTACTGGCTATATTGGCAAGCCCTGCGATCTGTACCCCCTTTACATTTCCTGAGACGAGGTTGCAAAGTCCCGCGACCTGGCTTCCACCTGCAGTTCCTCTCACGTGGTTCAATAATCCTGCTGCCTGAAAGCCCTGTTTATCGCCCCTCACATCATTCATCAGGCCTGCAAACTGTAAGCCGTTTAACGAGCCTCCGGCTTCATTAAACAAGCCAGCAAACTGCAGCTTTTTTACATCGCCTTTGGTGATGTTAAACAAACCGGCGATCTCGAAGCCATTGGTGCCTGCAGTATAGCCACCCAATACATTTAAGGAGAACTTATTGATCACCTGAGCGCTCATGAGTCCGTGCGAGCTTAGCCCCGGCGTCAATGAGGCCTGAAATGCACTGTTTGCAAAGAAATTGGGAATGTTTAAGCTCTGGATCCTTTGTTTGGAAGAAATGAAGAACCTTCCAATTCCGGAACGTTCTACGTCTGCAAAAACACCGGCAGCCGCATCGTTATTTGGATCACTGTAACCTTCAGGTTTTACTTTAATGTCTGATAGAAAAATAAGGGTAGTATCCCTGTAATTTTCTTTACTGGCTGTAAGGGCTACCTGGCTGTGCTCGCCTTTAAATTTTAAGCTGAAATAACCATTGTTATCTGTTAATGTAGAGGGTATTAACTTTTTTTCGTAAACACTGGCCTGTTTAATTTTTTTGCCGGTTTCGATATCCACAACATACCCGCTAATAATGTAAAGCTTTTCGGCTGTAGTAATGTTCTCGGGTTCAATGGTCAGCCGGTAGGCCGCGTAACGTAGAATGATGTATTCTCCATTTTCCTTATAGTCGACTTTGTTCTTAAACAGCTGATCTAAAATTTCCCTTACAGGCGCATCTTTAACATCCATGTTAACCAGGCTGTCCTGACTGAAAAGCGAACCACTATAGGAAAAATAGAAATCTCCGGCCCGGCTAATGCGGTTGAGTATATCAGAGATTGGGGCTTTTTTTATAGTGATACTCACTCTTTTTTCCAGATTATGCCTGGAAGGCGTAAGCGGCATTTGTGCTTTTGCAAACCCGATCAGGAAGAGGAACACCAAGGTGATTTTTAATTTCATTTTGTTTGTTTAGACAACAGGATCTGCTGTTCGTTACGGACAAATTTAAGATCCAGTGTGCTGCAGATGGTCTTTAAATTGGCTTCCAGTGTGGTATCTGCCTTTAAAGTGGTAAAGATGGTCTCTTTTTTAATTGAAGGGTCGTGAATGATGATCTGCGCATGATAAGCCTCATTCAATATTTCAACTGCCCTTGGCAACGTGGTACCGTTCAAAACAAATTTGTTAGTCCGGTAGTAATTGTAAAGCTCATCCTGGTTTTGTTCTTTGATCAGCTCATCGTTTCCATTTCTGATCAGCACTTTTTCCCCTTTACGAAGGGTTATTTCTTCGCTGCCCCTGCTAACCTTTACAATTCCGGTCTCTACAATTACCTCAGTCAGGTCTGTCAGGTGCTTTATATTGAAAGATGTACCTACCACCAATACAGCAATTTTATCTATTTCGATTACAAAAGGCCTGCTTTTATCGTGTGCCACACTGAAAAAGACTTCGCCTTTCTGGAAATGTATATTTCTGTTTCTTTTGAAATTAGAGGCGTAACTGAGCCGTGCATTTTTATTGAGGGTAAGTTCAGAACCATCCGGAAGGATTTCCCTGGTTACTGCATTCCCTGCGCTTAACGGCTTGTAGGAAACCGGTGAAAGCAGGTTATAGGCCGACCATGCTGCGGCTATTAAAACCAGTACTGCAGCTATTCTGAGCCATTTGTAAGCTGGCTTTAAAGGTCTTACTATGGGTTGGTTAATGGTTTGCTGTGCTGCTCTTTGTTTAAACCTTCCCCATGCCTCGTTTTCATCAACGCTGCTATTTGCAGACAGCTTTTTGCTACTGTTCCATATTTTTTCAAACTGCTCAAAATAGCTTTTATTGGAAGCTGAGGCATCTAACCAGGTTTGCACGGTGATGCTTTCCTCTTCACTTGTTTCATTTAATAGAAACTTTATCAATAATTCATCAGTCATGCGCTTTCTAATTAAAAAAATCCTTGTAATACATCAGGCCTGCTAAAATGAGCGAAAGGAAGTCAGCCAGCTTCAAACGCATAATTTTGAGTGCCTTGCCCATTTGGTTTTCTATGGTTTTTACAGACAGACCCAGCTGATCTGCAATTTCCCGGTATTTTAATTCCTCAAACCTGCTCATCTGAAATATGGTGCGGCATTGCTCGGGCAATTCGTTTAATGCCAGTCCAATCTGCCGTTCCAGTTCACTGGTTTCTACTTTTGATGAGGCGGGTTCATTGTGGCTGTTCATGGTATAAGTGGCAAAATCCTGATACTTTGTTTTAATTTTTTCATGCTTTAAAAGGTTAAGGCTGTCGTGATATACACATTTGTACAGGTAGGCTTTCACAGATGTCTGAATGTTCAGCAATTCCCGTTTCTCCCAAAACTTTAAAAACATATTCTGTACCACTTCTTCTGCGATATCTTCATCTCTGAGTATGGCAATGGCATAGGCGTGCAGTGCTTTGAAATGCATTTTGAACAAATGCTCAAAAGCCTCATCGTCGTCCTGCAGGTTTGTATTTTCTGAAATGTGATTGGCTGGCTTCAAGTAATTAAATCTTATTCAAATATATCAGTTCAGGTTCTTATTCTCTTTAAAATTTCCATTCCGGTTGCACTATTTGTGGTAATCAGGTCGATATATTGCACCTTTGGGAACCAGAAACTCCCACCGTTAACCCTTACAAATACCCGTTTCAGCAGTAAGTTCTTACCCTCATCTTTAATGTAGATGCGATACTTATGATCAGTTTCAGATCTCAGGAGATACATGGGCATTTTTTTGTAGGCTACTAACCTGATTTCGTATTCATCGGTACCAATTGGTTTACTTTGTACACCATAGGCAAACTTTTTTTCAATAGTGGTCAGCTCTTTAAACTTCTGATCTTCTTCATACCTGATCCATGAACCCTTTATAGGATTGTTGGTTTGTAAAGTGCCATCGCTGTTATAATTTAACTCATACACGACGGTGTTTGCGTCAGGATCACGTTGCAGAAAAAATAATAAGTTACAGCCTTTGGGAGTTGGCAGACTGGCTTGCTCTACTTGTTTCTGTGCGTATGAAACCTGACTTAGCAAAATAAGCATGACAGTGATGATTAAAATGCTCCTCAATAATCTTTTTGCCAAGGGGGCAGGTGCTTTCCGGGACACCCGCATTTTCGACGCTTTATATTGATCTACCATGACAGGACTGGCAAAGATGAAAAAGAGCAGTTCTTCTAGGCCATCGCTTTGTTTGATGTCGTGCTGCATGTCCTTGCACTCATGGAAATGGAATTGAACCGATGTCATTACTGTAAATTTAAAATTTAACGACTTTGCCTGACCCGCTTACATCCGCATCTACTTCCGGACTTCCGGTATAATAAACCTTGCCGCTGCCGCTGATCCTGGCTTTTAATTTATGCTGAACTTTAACCCTGGCGTCGCCGCTACCGGAGATATCTACATCTGCCTTTTCAGCGCTGATTTGCTGAAGATCTGCCTTTCCGGAACCCGAAATGTTGATCAGAACCTGATCAGTATCAAAAGCATCCTGGGCAACAATGCCCCCCGAACCGCTAATTGATATCTTCAATTCATCTGATTCGGGAAAAGCACCTTGTATGGTTATTTTTCCACTTCCACTAAGAGATGCTTTCCTGATGTCGGGAAGGGTAATGTAAGCTTCAACATCATCGTGCTGAATACTGGCATTCTCATAGCCCAGGTACAGTGTTTTATTGATGACATTGGTTTTGAAGTAGGGGATCAGGTTGTTGGAACCCCTTAGTTCTACTTTAAATTCCGTACCGTATGTAATATAGATTATATTTGACCCGCTGGTGTTTATTCCTGTAAATTCTCCAGGTGAGCGCGTTTCTGTGGTTTTATCGCCACTGGCAGTAAGCCTGTCTTTTGAACATCCGATAAACAGAAAGCCCATTAATGTAAGTGTTGCTATGTATTTCATAATGATCGTATTATATAATTGAATGTTTGTGTGATTTTAGAATAAGTATTGTATACCACCTCCGTAACCTACATATAATGCCTGGAAGTTGTTGCCCCATTTGTTCTCCCATGAAGTGATATAGCTTTTGTTCAGACCGCGGCCCTCAATGGTATTGGTGTTGAGGTAATTGAATGCAGGCCCCCCAGATATTTCCAGTTTCGGCGTGATTTTGAAGGCAGGCATGAGTTTAAATGAAGTTTTGAAGTATTCACCTGCTTTGAAGCTTTCGAGTCCTGTTCCGACGATCTCAGCATTTAAACGGAACCTGTTGGACTGGAAGAAATGTGCTCCAATTCCGGCCTCGAATGCATAGACCTCTTTTTTGTTTTTAAAGTTATAACCGAGCCCTATGATTCCATAAAGTATTTTTCCGCCCGACCTGAAGGAAAGCATTGTAGTAAGCGTTTCATCGGTGCTGACCCCCAGGCTTTTTCCGCCGTTTTTTACAATGTTGATGATGCCTATAGGATAGTCACTGCTGTCGGCCACATTGATAAATCCTGCCAGCTGTGCACCTTTTACCTTTCCTGCTATGTTGATAAAACCAGCAAGCTGAGAACCTTTAATGTCTTTTGCTTTATTCATGAAACCAGCAAACTGGACACCTGCATCCTTCTTGGACAGGTTCATAAAACCGGCAAACTGCGGGCCCTTTACCTGACTGGCAATATTTGCAAAGCCTGCAAACTGTACCCCTGTCACTTCTTTTGCGATGTTAGTGAAACCGGCAAACTGTGCGCCCTTAACATTACCTGAAGCGAAGTTGGCAAAGCCGGCAACAGCAAATGCTTCACCACCACCATAGGTATTTAAAAGCCCCGCAAACAATCCTCCGTTGGCCTGTTTGCCGATGTGATTAGAAAGACCGGCAAACTGGAAGCCTTCTGTATCGTTACGTACTATATTGGACAAACCTGCAAAAGAAGCACCCTGTTCTGATGCAGAAACACCCGCAAGGAGGTGTATAGAAAGGTTATTTGTATCTAACGGCGCATGTGTACCATTGGTACTTAAAGGATACACAAAGCCAAAATGTATTTTTCCCGGTATCTTGTTCTGGCCGAAAGCAGTAAATCCTGTTGCAGATAAACACAGACATATCAGGGTTTTTAGGGTCTGCATCTGCACGTTTGTTTTGTAAATTCTGAAGTTCATTTTTTGTCTCATTTTGAATTAGGACAAGGAGATGAACTTTTACCCCTACGCGGGAAGAAAATAAATTTAAAGCTACTAACTAGGTTAGTAAGCAAAGCTATCCATAGCATCACTATAGCCAGTTCATAACAGGTTTATTTCTGATTTTAATTGAGTTTAGCCGAGGCAAACCCGAAATAAACCCGGTATGCATTACTGGGTGCAGCTATCTTTAGGCCTGCAAAGAGTAAACGATTAATGACTTAAACAGAACAAATATTGCCTTATATTTGTGAAGAACGTACAGTTTAAAATATCAGGTTTGCCTATGTTGTTATATGTGAAGAATATGGTTTGCGACCGCTGCATTATGATTGTAAGGCAGCAGTTGGAAAATTTTGGCTTTAAGGTTGACGAAATTTCCCTTGGAAAAATTGAGGTTGAACCTAACCCGGATGCAAACCAGTTAAAAAGTATTGGAGATGCATTGGGCGGCCTGGGCTTTGAATTGATTGACAAGGAAAAGGATCAGCTTGTTGAGCAAATCAAGACACAAATCATCAACCTGATCCACTATTCCGACCTTAACGGTATTCACCAGAGCTTAACACAATTGATAGCTGACAAATTAAATAAGGATTATGCCTATTTGAGCAGGCAGTTTTCAGATACCGAGGGAATTACCATAGAAAAATACATTATTCAACAAAAGATTGAAAAGGTAAAAGAACTGCTGGAATATGGTGAATTGAACCTGAATGAGATCGCTTTTAAAATGGACTACAGCAGCAGTGCCCATTTGTCGGCCCAGTTTAAATCGCTAACCGGGCTTACACCAAGTAAATATAAAGCAGCCACTTTAAACGACAGAAAGCCCTTAGATAAGGTCAGGTAAATAGTAAACGTAAAAACAAATTATAAGTTAAGGAATGGACAAAATGATTAACCATCCCGGTGTAATTATCGGGTTTGCAGTTGTAGTGATCGTAATGCTGCTTTTAGATCTGGGGGTTTTTAATAAGAAGGTACATGCCGTTAGCAGTAAAGAAGCAGCGATATGGTCGGTAGTTTGGATCGGTTTGTCTATGGTCTTTAGCCTGGTGGTATGGCATACCTCAGGCTTTGAAAAATTCACACAGTTTCAATCTGCGTACTGGATAGAAAAGGCACTTTCTGTGGATAATCTTTTTGTTTTTATCCTGGTTTTTGGTTTTTTTAATGTGCCGAAGGAATTGCACCATAAGGTATTGTTTTGGGGCATTATTGGCGCATTGCTCTTCCGGGCTATTTTCATTTTTGCGGGGGTAGAGTTGATAAACCTAACCTATTTGCCAGAGATGTTGGTATTTGGGCAGCTGGTAAAGATCAATGTTGTACTACTGATTTTTGGTTTGTTCCTGGTATATGCAGGCATTAAATCCGGACTTGCCAAAGAAGATGATGATGGAGAAAAGGATTTTAGTAAAAGTCCAGGTGCACGTGTGATCTATAAACTTTTTAAAGTAAGCAAGGAATTTGACGGGGCTAAGTTTTTTACGGTTCAGAACGGGGTAAAATTAGCGACCCCTTTACTGGTTGTTGTGGCAGTAATAGAATTTACCGATCTGTTGTTTGCTGTGGATTCTATACCGGCAATTTTTGCCATTGCACCTGATGATCCCTTCATTCTTTATACTTCAAATATATTTGCCATACTAGGTTTAAGGGCGCTATATTTTCTGCTGGCCAACTTTATCCATATGTTTAGTTTATTGAAATACGGACTGGCCATTATTTTATCGTTTATTGGGTTGAAAATGGTGATTGGGCCTTTTTATCATATTTCATCCCCTGTATCATTGTCAATAGTAGGAGGGGTATTGGTTTTATCAGTTATTGCCTCAATTATCTTTGCACCAAAGAAAACCAGTGCTGCTGATTAAAAATAAATTGAATTAAAAAAGGCCATGGTATGATTACCATGGCCTTTTTTAATTCAATTTATCTGAGCTTAATATAAGGTAAACTCAACGCGACGGTTTTTCTGACGGCCATCGGCAGTTTTGTTGGATGCGATAGGCTGGTTTGGACCATAACCTGTTGCCTCAATACGTGAAGCATTTGCACCTTGTGATACCAGGTAAGCTTTGATAGACTCTGCTCTTTCTTTAGATAAACGTAAGTTTAATGCCATTGAACCAGTGTTGTCTGTATGACCAGCTAATTTCAGGCTAAAGTTTTTCTCGATCAGCAGTGCAGCTACTTTATTTAAAGTTGCATAAGATTTAGCTCTGATAGTAGCTTTACCTAAATCGAACTCTAAGTTTTTGATGGCCTCATCCACTACCTTACGGTCGGCTTCGGTTACCACAACCTTAGTTTCTTTAATGATTTCACGTTGTACTTTAATAGGGCAACCTGAACCATCTACAACTGTACCAGAAGGGGTACCAGGGCATTTATCAAATTTGTTGGCTACACCATCATTATCATCATCACCCATATCTTTTGCATATTGTTCCCTGTCTCTTGCAGCGTTTTGCTCAGCAGTGGAAAGTGCTCTTCTTAACTCATCTGACTCTTCTTTGGTTTGTGCGCGAAGATTAGCCAGTGAGCTGTAGTTTTGTAACTGAGGTTTTTCTTTGCTTCCCAGTGCAAATTCTAATCCGATATGACCGTAAGAGAATTTGTCGTTTCTACCACCATAGTTAAAGCCATCAAATTTGTCTGATTTCACAAAGTTAACGTCGTACCCCATATCTAAATTGATGCCTTTTGCAACCCCTAGTTTAAAACCAGCTCCAACCGGTACAAACCACCTTTCTTTATAGCTTTCATTTGCCGATAAAGGAACGTTCGTAGTTGATGCACCTGCAGACATGTATCCGGCACCAGCCTTAACATAAGGTGTAAGTATTGCGTTCTCTTTGTTGATGTTGATGTTTGCAATGTTGTAAATTGCGGTTAAAGCAGCAGACCATTCAATTTTTGTTTCATAGCTAGAACCACTAAGGTAGGTATTGTCGCCATTGGCATCCAATCCTCCGGTGTTAGACCTTAAACCTTCAACTTTCCCCCTTAGGAAGTCGGCCTGGATTCCTAAAGACGGAAGTACCTGCTTTTTAATGAAGCCGCCATAGCCGATGGTTTCTTTAGCAGTTTGAAAATCGCGCTCTTTACCGTTGAAAATTGTATTCTGACTAAGTACGCCGCCATGTACACCTACAGACCAGGTACGAAATGACTTTTCGGAAAACCTTCCTGAATCCTGAGCAAATAATTGCGTCGATAACCCCATTAGGGACAGCACTAAAGCCGTTTTTGTAATTTTTGAGTTCATATTGATTTTGTTAGATGTTTAATCTTTCGGCTTTCAGTCCGAATGCTTACGTGCTTGTAATAATCCTGCCAAAGCCATTTTTTTGAATCAATAATCGGGAACTTACTAGAAATCAGTGTTTTATTTTAGTGCTTTGCTTCGCTTTAAAAAAGGAGCTCCTCAGCTAAATCCTAAAAAATATGTATAGTATTTGCTACAGAATTGAGGTTTTATTTGAAATTATAATTCGAATGATTCTCCTTTTTTCGGAATTGTAACGGCATAATTTTCTTCCTGAAGGCTACCGGAGAGTGCTTGCAGGCTTTTATGCTCTCCATGTACCAGGAATACCTGCTTTAATGTTGAAGGGTTTTGCTGCCTGACGATATCCATCAGGTCGTTATGGTCACCGTGCCCGCTTAGCAAGTCGGTCTGCTTTATTGTAGCATATACCATAAGGTCACGGTTTCGCAACCTGATAATCGGATCTCCACGCAAAAGCCGTTCGCCCAAAGTTCCTTTGGCGCAGTAACCTATGAACAAAATGGTGCAATAGTAATTTTGAAGGTTATAATATAAATGGTCCTGGATGCGCCCTCCTTCCAGCATGCCCGCAGAAGATATAATAATGCAGGGCTCGTGGTAGTTGGCTACAGCAATGCTTTCGCGTTTATCCTGAACATAAGACAGTTCTTTGAAACCGGAGTTGTTGTTTTTATCTGCGTAAAAATCCTGTGCCTCCCGATTCAGGAGCTGCGGGTATTTCTGATAGATTTCGGTGGCAGCACCGGCCAGCGGGCTATCGATAAATATTTTAACGGGCGGAAGCAGTCCCGTGCTGAAGATTTTGTTTAAGGTATAGGCCAGGGCCTGTGTCCGCCCAATGCTAAAAGCCGGGATAATGAGTCTGCCGGGGTACTTGATGCAGGATTCGCTGATGATGTCGATCAGCTTTTGGGTCAGGGTGGTATCTCTGCTGTGCAGCCTTCCCCCATATGTTGATTCTGAAACCAGGTAATCTACCGGTGGGAGGGGTTCTGGGTCGCTGAGCAGGGGATAACCTTTTCTGCCTATGTCACCTGTAAAGGCAATCTTTTTTGTTGATCCATTTTCTGTTACCGTTAAAACTATAGCCGCGGCGCCCAACAAGTGCCCTATAGGAATTAAGGTTAGCGTTACATTTTCATGGAGGCGAAATTCTTTATGGAAAGCAATGGTAACGAAACGGTCTGTCGTTTCCATGACCTGCTTTTGCTGGTAAAGAGGTTCCGGGCCGGTTCTGCTTCTTTTTGAACCTGAGCGTTTGTTTTGTTTGCTTAGAAAAACATTTACCGAATCGAGCAGCAGCAATTCGCTGAGTTCAGCGGTAGGGGCTGTGCAAAGAATCTGGCCGTTGAACCCCATGCTCACAAGCGTAGGCAGGTTTCCCGAATGATCAATATGGGCATGGGTTAATATTACTACATCTATTGTGGAAGGATCAAAAGGGAAATACAGGTTCTCATGCTGATAAGTGTCCTTTTCGTAGTCCAGGCCACAATCTATCAATATATTGTAATTGGTTAATTGCAAGAGGTGCATGCTGCCGGTTACCTGTTCTGCGGCCCCTAAAATTGTGAGTTTCATATTTCTGTTCTAATGATTTGTACGGGCATTAAGCCAGCTGATCCAGTTTGTAACCTGGTAAGTATAATTTAATAAAGGTAGATGGATGCTTGAAATTATTTTCCATTTTAACAGTTCATCTTTAAAAACCGGTGTAGTTAAATTTGCATTTTGAGTTGCAATGGTATAAAACTCCTGTTTGGCAGGATGGTGAGGACCGCAGGCATTGAATAGCTGCCCGTATGCCTGTCTGGCCATTAAATTCAGACTGAAACCAATACAGTCGTTAAGATGGATGAGGTTGACAGGCGCTTGTCCGTTGGGTATATCGGTTTTTCCGCTAAAGAACCTTCCCGGATCCCTGCCTGGGCCGACCAGTCCGGCAAAGCGGATAATTGTTATGGTAATGTCTGTTTGGTTTTGCAGTAATGTTTCTGCTTCCAGTATTGCTTTTCCTGAATCTGTTTCGGGGGACGGGCTGTTCAATTCGTTCAACTCAGTATTCGTGTCGCCGTATACAGCTGTAGAACTTATAAATACAGCATTTGTTATTTTGTAACGTTTTGCCGCCTGGAGGATGCGCTGGATTTTATGCGGATAATCTGATTGCAGGCCTGCGGCCTTTTTTGGGGGGATGCAGATAAACAATACATCTGTTTTAAAAAAGAGCGGATCGTAGTGTTCAGCATCCTTTTCAAAATTGACGTTGAAGGCTTGAATGCCTTGTGCCGACAGGTGCTTTAATTTTTCGGGACTTGTAACGGAGCCCTTTACCTGATAACCCTGTGCAATCAGCGCTTTAGCCAATTCCATTCCATACCATCCGCACCCAAGAATACTTACTGTCGTTGATCCTGTCACTTAACTTTTTGCATTGTGTGCACACCTTGATACATATTGGACGTGAAAGTAGCCAATTGGTGTTTAATATCATAATTTTTGAACTTATCCGGCGTTTTCATTGTTGAAACATCTATGAAAAAGAGAGAAAAAAAATGGAAAGCGAAAGGTATGAGCAGTTCCGCTTGCGATGAAAATTTGGGGCTGGATGCTGACGGGTCTTCTGCCGATGATACTTTGTATAACAATTTGAATAACGATAATGACCGGATTTCCGGAAATCCGGACGGTGAAGATGATAGTCATGATACTACAGAGCCTGCAGGGCACTCCCCAATAGCCGATAAGTGATTTTGGCATCATTTTTTCATGACTAAACATGTTAACTAAAAACAAATGAAGATGAAAAGGATAGTTTTGGTATGTATAGCAGGGGCAATGCTAGCTGCTTGTACAAATAACAATGCTCATGAGGAGGCATTAGTGAAACAAAAGGTGGTGGCTGCCATTAAAGATAGCTTAAAACTGGACAGTTTTAAAAAGGCAGAAGCCAAAATAAAAGAAAAGGAACAGGAAACGCAGCGACTGGCCAAAATAAAAGAGGAACGTCGCATGCTTTTGCTTTCAGAGCGGAATGAAGCTGCGCCTGCACGGTCTTATAACAGTGAAGCGGCAGTTCCTGCAAAGAAAAAAGGATGGAGTCAGGCTGCCAAAGGTGCAGTTATTGGCGCTGGTGCCGGTGCCCTTGGCGGTGTACTGCTGGATAAAAAGGATGGCAGGGGTGCGATTATAGGAGGGGTTGTTGGTGCCGGAACAGGGTACCTGATTGGTAGGGATCAGGACCGTAAATCTGGTAGGGTACAACCTAAGAACTAAAATGAAGGCCTGGAACTAGATCAGGATTTAAGTAAAAACAGCTATCGGACGATGAGTCCGATAGCTGTTTTTATTTCCTCCTGGGTTTGTACGAGCAAGTCATTCACTTCAGTTTCGTTGTAGCTGTTTAATGATCCTATTTTTTTAGAGATTACCGCAAGGGCGGTAAGTCCGGATACGATAGCTGTATCGTACATTTTTTGACCCAACTCCTGTATTCTTCCCAGGTCTTTATTTGACACATGTTCTTTAAAATCCCTGGAGAAATTCATCAGCTCAGTTCTTAATAAGGATAATACTTTGGTTAAAACGGAGGCATCATTGCCAACATATTCTTTAAGCAATTCTATGTTAAAATGGTATGCACTGTCTTCCGAGGCCGAAAGCGACAATTCACTATGTGGATCTTCTGCAGGATTTTTCAGCCATTTTTTTAGTGACAGTGCAATGGTGTGCGCTACCACTGGTTTGGATATAAAATCGTCCATTCCCGCCGCAAAACACTTTTCCTTCTCACCTTTAACATTTCCTGCGGTGAGTGCAATAATAGGTATATGTGGTTTATGCCTGATGGACCTGATCTTTTTGGTGGCCTCATAGCCATTCATCTCTGGCATTTGAATATCCATTAAGATGATGTCTATTTTTGTATCTTTATAACATTCTAATGCTTCCAGTCCTGTTTTCGCTTCAAAAATAGTTGCATTAGGCGCAATCCGTCTCACAATTGTTTTAGCAAGCAACATATTTACCGCGTTGTCTTCCGCAATTAGTACCTGTATAGGGTCATCCATCCGGTCTGCTTCCTGTACAGCTATATTTTGTTTTTCAGCTTTTTTAGAAATTACACTGAATAGGGAGCTGTACAGATCCTTAAGTTTGATGGGTTTAAGCAAACGATGGTGTACATGCAGCTTTTCGCAGGCCGCGATGATAGATTCATCCGACGAGCTATGAAGCAGTACAATTGCCTGTTCTTTTGGTGAGTCTTTTAAGATTTCCCTCATTCTCTTAATGGTTTCCAGTCCATCTAAATCTGGCATATGGTAGTCCATCAGTATCACGTCAAACCGTTCCCCTGCATTCAGAAGGCCAATAGCCTCCATGCCATTGGCAGCTTCCACGGAGGTGATTTGCTTAAGGGAAAGCATTTTGTTGATGATAAGCCGGTTATTGGTATTGTCGTCTACGATCAGTACTTTTCTAACGGTATCCAGGTTTTGGATTTCGATGGACTCTCCAGCTTCCGATTGAAGGGTAATCTCGAAATAGAAAATACTTCCTTTGCCCATCACACTTTCCACCTGAAGCTTGCTGTTCATCAGACCCAGCAGTTTGTTGGAAATGGTTAGGCCTAAGCCTGTACCGCCATATTTTTTGGTGGTTGAAGCGTCCTCCTGCGAAAATGCATCAAAAATTTTGAGCCTTTTATCCGGATTGATCCCAATTCCAGTATCCCTAACAGAAAAGCGGTATTTAATTTCTGGTAATTCGGGATTGCTTAAAGCTTCTACCTTAAGTTCTATTTCACCTTTTTCAGTAAACTTAACCGCATTGCCCAATAAATTAATGAGAATTTGTTTAAGCCGGAGCTCATCGGCCCATATATACTTTGGGAGGTCTGCTGAAATATTTAATAGTAATTCCAGTCCTTTACTTTGCACCTGATATTTAATGACATCTGCAGATTCTTCTGCCATTTCATACAGATTGAATTTAGACCAGTTCATTTCGAGTTTACCGGCTTCGATTTTTGAAAAGTCTAAAATATCATTGATGGTATTTAATAAGGCATTTCCTGATTGCGTTACAATGGAAAGGTACTGCTGTTGGGTTTCATTGAGCTGTGTTTTGATCAGTAGATCAGTAAAGCCTATAATTCCGTTTAACGGTGTTCTGATTTCGTGGCTCATGTTTGCCAGGAATTCAGACTTAGCTTTATTTGCAAGCTCTGCATCTTCTTTTGCGGAGATGAGGCTGGCTTCCATGTTCTTTATCTTGGTAATGTCCTGAACAGTTCCTCGTATTTTGTAGCATCTGCCTTCCATGAATTCGGGAATACCGATTGATCTTATCCAGATATCGTTGCCTTTGGCGGTGGAAAGCTCCAATTCAAGATCCCAGCCTTCCCCTTTAAGTACTGCTGTGTTAAGGGCATTAAACCGGTTATCCCTACTGGTACCTGGTTTGTAAAACAGAAGTTCATTTTCGGGGTTAGGATCAAAATCCGGTTCAATTTCAAATATCTCCCTCGTCACTTCAGACCAGGCCAGTTTTTGTTCTATCAAATCGAGTTCCCAGCTGCCAAGACGGGCAATGTTATTTGCCTGCTCCAGTTTTTTATTCTTGTTCTTTAGTTCTTTAACCAGATTGTGCCGTTCCGTGATATCAATCGAATTGCAAATGACATACGGTTTGGTAGCTAAGTTGTTTTCAAGGACGGAGTTAAATATCCATATCACATGATTACCCTTTTTGTGTTGGGTGGTCATTAAGCCCTGAGCGGTGCCGTTGAGCTTAATTTCATTCAGGTAATTGTTAACCAGGGGGTGATGGCTTTTTGGAATAATGTCAAACAGCCCCATGTTTTGCAGTTCCGTTTTGGTATAGCCCAGGTGTAGTGCACCTGCGTTATTGATGAACATAAGATTTCCCGAGAGGTCGTGCGTAAACATGAAGCCCTGGGCATTCTCAACAAATGACTTTAGTTTACTTTCGCTGCTCAGGATCTTTTGCTGAAGGTTTCTGTCCCGGGTAATGTCACGTGCAATTGCAAGTATTTTATGCGAACCTGTTTCGGTTGTTGCACTCCATTGTAATGTTCTGTATTCTCCTTTTTTTGTTTTAAAACGGTTGGTGAAGTTTACGGCATTTTTTCCGTCCGACAGTTTCTTAAGTTCGTCGTTGGTAAGCTGCAGGTCGTAAGGATGAATAAAATTATAAAAGGAATTGCCTAACAGATCCTCTTCAGCCCAACCCAGTGTAGTTGTGAAAGCAGGATTGACCCTTTTTAAAAGGCCGTCGGTATCTGCTTCACAAATCAGATCGTGCGATGATTTATAGAGTTTAAGAAAGTGATTGAGCTCTTTTTTGCTTTTTACTTCATTTACCAGAGAAACTATTTCAACAGAAAGGAGTTCGAGCAGTCTTTTCTGTTTTGTGGTAAGCTCTTTTTTAGGTTTCGTATCAAAAACAGATAAAGTACCAATGGTAGTGCCATTGGAATCGATTAGTGGAAACCCTGCATAGTACATCATTTTGATGTACTGATGATTGGCGTTTATTTTAAACCTGACATCACTGGAAGTATCCTGTATTTCCAGGAAACCTGAATTCTTTACGGTCTGGCGGTAGAAATCATTTTCAATAGAGATTTCTTCGGCAGTGAAAATCTTATTTGATCTGTACCACTGTTTATTTTGATCAATTAAAGTGATAAAGGCAATTGACGTGTCGCATATGGAAGAAGCAAGTTCTGTGATCCGTTCAAAATGGGCCTCGTATGCAGGGTCAAATACCTGAGCATTTTGTATTACCTTCAATCGTTCTTTCTCATTTTCGGGAAGAGGTGTGTATTTCATATGAAAAAGGCTGTTGATAAGCTGTTCTCAACAGCAGAGTAAAAATAGTGATTTATATATGATATAGATAAGTAAAATCTATAAAAAAGCATCTTAATGAGTTTGTTTGGTTATGGTTTGAAATTCAGGGTGCTAATATACTCATTATAAGTGTTTTGTTGGTTGATTTTTGTTGAAGTTTATTTTTTATAGGTGATATGACCGTCGTTCGGATGTTCTTTATACCTATAATTGCTCTTGTTTTAAGAAATCGCGTTAAAGAATAAGTGTTTACTTATTTATAATATTGATGAAAAAAATCCACATAGTGGGGATTTTTATGGGGAAAATTAAAGGGTTGCTAAAAAAGTAAAGAGACCTTATAGTTAGTGAAGATTTGGGGTTTTGGGCTCGTAAAGAGGTTCTGGCTATGTTTTTCAGTTTGAATAAGTGTAGAATCACTATTGTTGTGTTAATGGCCTGATTTTTTCAATGGGATTCGTGAAAAAGTAATAAAAAATGAAAATCTCAACCACCCTATTGATTCTTCTCATTTTGTCCTTTTGCAGCTGTAAGAAGGAGTCACTTACCAGTGATTTGTCGGATGTTGTGCTTAATAATAAGGGAATCCTGAGAGTAGAATGCAGCGATTGTCAAATCAGCTATTCTGTTCAAAATAAAGACTACAATGTAAACGTAAAAGATGGCAGTGAAGACATAGCCTTTTTTTATGCTTCAGATTTTAACTTAAAAACCCAGGTGAAGTCCCTCGAAGCTCAGGGTATCCGTTTAATGGTCATAGATTCCTACGGAAGGGTTGTTTCCAACGAGCTAAATTCCTGTGCCAAGGGAGAAGTTCGGGAAGGATCTTTCAGGATCAATGCCAGATAACCTCATAGGCAGTTTGCCCGAACTTGTTTTTTACCCAAATTAAAACATTTTGAAATCAATTACTGAGCATGTATTTAAGTACTTGCAAGAAGAAATTCTTGTGGATAAATGAGATTTTGTCCATGTATTTAAAAGAGTTGAATTATTTAATATTTTATTGTGAGAAATGTTATTTTTATGCCTAACTAAATAAAAACTTCATTGAAGCTATGAAAAGCTTAAATAAATGAAGTTAGTTGGAATAATTTGTTTACGTTTGAATTAATTATAATAAGCTAAAAAAACGCCCTAAAAAGTCATGGAGAGTAAGGACGGTAGTAAAAAGACAATACTCGTTGTAGATGATGAGCCAAGCATACTTAAGTTGTTGAATTTTATACTATCTGCTAAATATACTTTGGTGATTAAAACAAGTGGGATCGAGGCAATTGCATGGCTGGAAGAAGGAAATGATCCTGATTTGATTATATCTGATTTAATGATGCCCTATTTTGACGGAAGTACACTGATAAAAAATCTAAAAATCAGCGGATTTTATAGAAATACACCAGTAATACTGTTATCTGGGGCAGATGATTTGGAAGATAAGGTGAAAGAAATGCCATTTAAAATTGACCGCTTTATGGAAAAGCCTTTTAATCCAACGATTTTAAAATCTCATATAACAGAACTACTCTCATGATGATAACTACAACCATGAACAGGCCTGAGATCAATGCAAAAATTGTGTATTTTGGCAAACTTCTTAAAAGCGTAGTTTTTGAAGATTTTGATTCAAATTTCAACGTAGAGCATCTTGAAAATGCCGATGATTTTAAAAAATACCTGGACAACAGGTCGCTGCTGAGCTTACCGGATATCATACTAATTGAAGTGGATGACAACAAGGACTGCTTTGATCAGGTAAGCTATATAAAAAATAACCCCCTGCTTCATGGGTTGGTTATTGTGCTGCTCGGAATAAAAGAAAATAAGGAATGGAGAAGCAAAGCATTAAAGCTGCAGGTAAATGATTACTATACTTATCCTTTTCCGGTAGAAGATTTTTATGAGAGGCTTAATTTTTTGATCAAATTCAAACTCATCAAACCGAAACTTCTGGAACTTTCCAAACAAATGGATGTGGAATACCAGATTCCTTTAACAAAAAGGGTATTTGATGTGCTAACTTCCGGATTTGCATTGTTGTTTTTGACACCGATTTTCATTCTGGTGGCCATACTTATTAAACTGGAATCAAAAGGCGCTGTTATTTATAAAAGTAAAAGGGTAGGTGCAGGATATAAGATATTTGACTTTTACAAATTCCGGTCAATGCGGAGTGATGCAGATCAAATGATTGCTTCAATAGCAGATTTGAACCAGTATTCTAACGAATCCAACAAAAAGAACGGTAAAGCTGCGTTTGTTAAGTTCAAGAACGACCCAAGGATTACTAAACTTGGTTCCTTTTTAAGACGAACCAGTATTGACGAACTGCCTCAGTTGATTAATGTATTTGTTGGAGATATGTCGTTGGTAGGGAACAGGCCCTTACCTTTATATGAAGCAGAACAATTAACCACAAATGAATGGTCCACCAGATTCCTCGGGCCGGCTGGTTTAACCGGTTTATGGCAGATCAGTAAAAGGGGAAAAAAAGACATGTCTGAAACAGAAAGAAAAGAATTGGACAATTATTATGCAGCCAATTATTCTATCTTTTTAGATCTCAAAATCATACTTAAAACCATACCGGCACTCATACAGAAGGAGCAGGTTTAATTTGTTCTAATAATCAATTGAAAAATTAATATACTCAATAAACTAATAAAAAATATATGAAAAAGTCATTACAAATTATTTGCATATTTTTAATGTTCCTGAGCGTAAACGCTGTTGCCCAGGAGTCTGTAATTCCAGAAATCAAATATGCTGATCTGGAAAAGTACATTGCCCTGGCAAAGGAAAATTACCCTAGAAAGAAGATTTTTGAAGAAAGACAAGTTGGTATCAAAACAGGAATTCCAATTTCATATGTATCTTTCTTTGATATGTTTAATGCTTCCTACTTTTATCGTCCTGATGATAAGTCGGTGATTGATCCTATTAACCCTTATAACTTTAACGGATTTCAATTGGGTGTCAATGTAAATTTAGGCAATGTGCTTCAGAAACCGTTTATGGTTAAAAAAGCAAAGTCAGATTTTAAAGTTGCACAGCTGGAGACACAGGAGTATATCATGCAGCTGGAAACTGAAGTGAAAAAAAGGTATTATGATTACATTTTGCAACTGAACCAACTTAAACTTGCTACACAGAGTGCTTTAGACAATAAAACAGTTACAGATGGGCTGCGCAATAAATTTGAAAAAGGTGAGATTACCCTGGATGCATATAGCACTGCAAAAATTAATCAAACTGCTTCAAGTACAGCGAGGATCCAGACCGAAATTAATTACCTAAAGGCAAAAGATTCATTGGAAGAAATTATTGGGAAAAAACTGACTGACGTTAAATAATTAGATTAACCTGTTATCATACATGGATATTAAATCATTCCTGAAATTATTGTTTAAATATAAATGGGCACTTATAATGGTGCCCGTTGTTGCTGTTGCGATTACGTATTATTTTGTTCAGAACCTTCCAAAAGAATACAGTTCGGAAGTTCAAATCTCTACCGGTTTGCTGGATCCTTCCAAACAAGTTCTTGCTGACCAAAATATTGATTATTTCAAGGTAAATCAGCAATTCAATAACATCATGGAAAAATTGAAGATGAAGCGCATCATCAATATTCTTTCCTATAATCTTATTTTGCACGATCTGACTTTACCTCAAAAGGCTTTCAGAAAGAATATTCCACTGATTGATTCACTAACAGCGACTGAAAAACAAGAAGTAATCAGACTATTTCAGGAAAAGTTATTGAGCAAAAATATCCTCACCCTGGCAGACAATAAGGGAAAGTACAAATTACTTGATATCGTTGCTTCGATAGGTTACAGTGAATATGCTTTGGGCAAAGGGATAGAAGTTAGCCATGCGGATAACAGTGATTACATCAATATACAATTTGTTTCAGAAAATCCCGATTTGTCAGCTTATGTAGTAAATACACTGGCCTCCGAATTTATAGCGAATTACAGTTCAGACGTAAGTACAAATCAGAACAATTCTATTGTTCTGCTGGATTCATTGCTGAAGACCAAGCAGCATATAATGAATCAGAAGAATACAGCTTTATCTGATTTTAAACGTCAGAAAGGCGTATTGAACCTGGATGAGCAATCGGCCATTGTTTATGGGCAGATATCTGAATATGAGGCACAACGTACACAAGCCCTCAAGGAAATTCAATCCAATCAGGGAGCGATCAGTGTTATTGAAGCGAAATTAAGAGGAAGCGACCCTTTACTGGCAGGAAGCAGCCGGGCTGATAACAGGGAAATCATCAATTTGAAACGGCAGCTTGAAGTGGCAAATTCTAATTTGATTGATGGAAATTTTAAAGCTTCAGACCAAAGAAAGGTCGATTCATTAACCAGATTGCTGACCATAAAGGGGAACCAGAATGCGGATGAGAATGTGACAGATCCGCGTGCATCGAAACAATCGTTGATTCAGCAGAAGTTAACATTGGAAGTCGCTATGCAGCAAGCAAAAAGCAGCATTAGTTCATTAGACAGACAGCTGGGAATACTAAGGGCAAGGTACAGTGGTATGGTGCCTTATGATGCTGATATACAGAACTACCAGCGGGATGCTGAACTTGCAACTAAAGATTATATGGCAGCACTGGATCGGTTTAACAATACCAAAACCGAGCAGAATATGAAACTTAAGCTGCAGATCGAGGAATTGGGCATGCCCGGTTTGCCATTGCCGTCAAAAAAAATACTGTATCTGGGCGGTGCTGGGGCTGGGAGCTTTTTACTTACGTTCGGGGTGGTATTTTTGCTTTTCTTTTTAGACAGGTCTATAAATACTTCCAGTCAGTTGGCTGCTGCAACTAAAATGCCGGTACTAGGCAATTTGAATTTTCTGTCGGGCCCTGATAGGGGTATTCGCAGTATATGGAACCACGAGGAAAACCAAAAGGAATTTGGTATTTATAAAAACCTGCTCAGGTCCTTGCGTTTCGAAATCAGCAATCAGCTGGTGGCTGATGAAAGTAACATTCTTGGGGTTACCAGTTTGAATGATACTGAAGGTAAAACAACCATTGCCTACAACCTGGCCTATGCCTTTGCAATGGTTGGTAAAAAAGTGCTGCTATTGGGTGAGGAGCCTAGAAATGCAGGTGATCCGAATGCCAGAAGCCTTGTCACAGGTCAAAACTTTGAAGCTTTCCTGGTTAAGAAAGAAATTGTTGCAGAAGATCTGATTACAGTTTTAAATAAAAGCGTAGCTAATGCTTCTTTACTGGAAATGCAAAACGAGCGCAGCCTTAAAGCAGGTTTTGATGTACTAAAAAGCCAGTTTGACATGATTATTATAGATATCAATAGTTTGCGTGATACCAACATCGCAAAGGAATGGCTTTCTTTCACTGAAAAGAATATTGCAGTTTTTGAAGCAGGAAAATCTATTAGTGACAGTGATAAAGAATTCCTTACATTATTGAAGAAAAGCAATGGGTTTTTAGGATGGGTTTTAAACAAAATTAAGTTAACTGATATTAAGACTAACCAGTCTGCAGGTTAATTTCACCTATGGCTGCGAAAAGGATACTCTATTTATTACTGATCTATTGTTTTACCTCATGGTTAATTACCAGAGAGTTAAGCCTGGTTTTTCCTGCCGGAACCTTAATAGAAGGTTTTCTGATCCTAACGTTTATAGCGGCTATATTTTCGGTAACCAAAACCGGTTGGGCCCAGGTAAATACAGACATGTTTTACCTGCTGTTATTCTGGTTCTTTATCAGTGTTGCCGAAGTAGCTAACCCCGAAGGGGCAAGTATAATGGGATGGTTAAAAGAAATAAGGTCTGCAGCCTTGTATCCTTTAATGATTACGTCACTCACACTGATTGTATTTGACCGCGAAAAGGACCTCAATACCTTTATTTTTATTGTACTTTTCTTTTCTACAATGGCCGCGCTTGACGGCTTAAAGCAAAAGTATATTGGATTATCGCAAGGTGATTTTAATTTCCTGGCCTATGGCGGGGCGCAGACACATATTATTTTTGGCAGGCTAAGGATATTCTCATTTTATTCAGAAGCTGCGCAATTTGGCGCGTCACAGGCCCATATTGGGCTGATGGCATTGGTGCTTGCATTGGGGCCAATCCAAAAGAAGTACAAAATCCTTTTATTAGTTATTTCTGCGTTGATGCTTTATGGGATGTTACTTTCAGGTACCAGGGGTGCATTGTTTGCTTTGGTACCAGGTGCGTTTTTCGCAATTATACTCACCAAGAAATTTAAGGTATTGATTTTGGGTGGTGCAGTTGCTATTGGTTTTTTGTGCTTTTTGAAATTCACTTATATTGGAAATGGCAATTACGAAATTTACAGGCTCAGATCGGCTTTGAACCCTGAAGACCCTTCATTAAATGTCCGGTTTAACAGCCAACGGATCTTAAAAGAATACATGAGTTCACGGCCATTTGGTGGTGGGTTGGGTATTATAGGCGCTAACGGAATGGAATATAATTCCGATAAGTTCCTTTCGAAAGTTCAACCCGATAGCTATTGGGTTAAGATATGGGCCATGTACGGAATAGTGGGGTTTATCATCTGGTTTGGTATTATGTTATATATACTGGGGAAATGTTGCGGCATCACCTGGAAAATTGAAGACCCCGGGCTTAAGATTAAATCAATTGCGCTTACTTCCGGATTTGGGGGGATTCTATTTTGCAGTTATGGAAATGAAGTGATCAATACCATGCCTTCGGCAATAATTGTTTTTATGTCCTGCGCATTTGTTTATAAAATGCCGAAATTTGATCGGGAAATAAAAGAACGGAAAACTTTAACTGAATAGCTATTATGCCATATGAAATTTTTGCATTACCGGCTTTAATCTGTTTTATCATCGGTTTTGTTCGGGGGCTAAAGCATCTGTACGAACCGGAAGATGAAATCGTAAACTGAAAATCCAATGTCACTTACAGCTAAAATAAAATCCAATCCAAGGCTTAAGAAATTTTTTCTCAAGTTACTGATCCCAGCTAATGATCATAGGCCACGGCTTTGGGTAAGGCTGTTTGTTAACCCCTTTATTCATAAAAAGGGAAAGCATTCCATTGTCAGAAACAGTACCAGAATGGATGTTTTTCCTTTCAATAAGTTTAGCCTAGGGCATAGATCTATTATTGAATCGTTTGCCACCATTAACAATGGCGTGGGGGATGTACATATAGGGAACGATACCATTATCGGGATTGGCAATGTGGTTATTGGGCCGGTGAATGTGGGTAATGATGTGATGTTTGCACAAAATATTGTTGTTTCTGGCCTTAATCATGGATTTGAAGATATTACTGTTCCCCCATCCAAACAAAAAGTAAACTGTAAACAGATAGTGATTTCTGATAACGTATGGATTGGGGCTAATTGTGTTGTTACTGCTGGTGTAACCATTGGCAAGCACAGCGTAATAGGGGCAGGAAGCGTAGTTACCAAAGATGTTCCGCCGTTTTCGGTAGCAGTGGGTAATCCGGCAAAAGTTATCAAACAATACAATAGTAATTCGGGGCTGTGGGAACGGGTTTAGGTAATAAAAAAACAGACAATGAGTACAACACCAACTTATTTTGAGGACGTTTCCTTAATGGTCACCCATTACAACAGGAGCCAGTCGTTAGAACGTTTGCTTTCAGAAATGAAACGTGTCAATTGCCAGTTTAAAGAGATTGTAGTTTCAGATGACGGCAGCAAACAGGAACATCTGGATTATATCGCTCAGCTTAAAAATAATTATGATTTTAAACTGGTAACTACACCAAAAAATAAAGGCTTGGGAAATAACCTGAATAAAGGGCAGGACGCAGTTGAAACCCCATACACACTTTACATTCAGGAAGATTTTATCTTGCTCAATAATTTTGCTTCAAACCTGGCCAATGGGTTGGCCTTGCTTAAGGAACATCCTGATTTTGATATGGTAAGGTTTTATGCCTACAACAAATATCCTTATCTGAAAAAATGCAGGGACGGTTTTTCGGAGATGCTTTTTAAATGGTGGTATCCGGGCCTGGATAAATTTGCTTATTACAGTGATCATCCCCACCTCAGGCGTACTACTTTTCCAGAAAAGTTTGGGCGTTACCGCGAAGGTGTATCCGGAGACAAGACTGAGTTTGCAATGATGATGTCGTTTTTGAAAAATAAAGGCAAGGCTTTTTTTTATGATGCCCATAAATCTGCACTTGAGCAGGTCAATTCAGCCGAAGAACCAAGTACCATGCACAGAAACAGGTGGAGAAACAGTGATAACTTCTTCATACGTAATTTGCGCACAATATACCGGTACTTTAATTGCTATTCAGGATTGTTTTTTAGAAAATTTTAAATGCTTTTTATGCCGGACAAGATTAAGGGAAGAGATATTATTGTTGTTGGACAGCAGCCCTGGGATACGGAAATTGGAAGTAATTGCAAAAATATTGCCCTGGAATTTAGTAAAGACAACAGGGTTCTGTATATCAACTCGCCGCTGGACAGGATTACTTTATACAGAAGTAAAAATGACCCTAAAACTCAGAAGCGCCTGGAAATTATCAAAGGAAAGCAAGAAGGCCTCATCCAAATTGAACAACAGCTCTGGAATTATTATCCAGATTGTATGGTTGAATCTATAAACTGGATTGGAAGTACCCGCATATTTGATTTTTTTAACAGGTTAAACAATGTTAAACTGGCAAAATCTATTGCAAAAGCCATATCAGAATTGAATTTTAAGGATTTTATCCTGTTTAATGACAATGAGATATTTAAAGGTTTTTACCTGAATGATTTTCTAAAACCGGCAGTCAGCATTTATTATTCCCGTGATTATATGGTTGCTGTTGATTACTGGAAGAAGCATGGTGAAAAACTGGAGCCCCAACTGATTGCAAAAAATGATATTTGTGTAGCCAATTCAACATTTCTGGCCCAATACTGTCAAAAATACAACCCCAATTCTTATTATGTAGGTCAGGGCTGCGAACTTGATATTTTCTTTCCAGAGAAAGCCAAGGATCTCCCTGCTGATCTGTCGGGCTTAAAAAGACCTTTAATAGGTTATGTTGGTGCGCTGCAAAGCATACGGCTGGATATTGAACTGATTGAATATATTGCATTTGCACGTCCCGAATGGACTATTGTACTGGTAGGGCCAGAAAACGAAGTTTTCAAAAACAGCGGTTTGCACCAATTGGGCAATGTTATCTTTACCGGCGCCAAAGCCGTTGCCGAATTACCAGATTATATCAATGCCTTTGACGTTTGTATCAATCCGCAACTGGTAAATGAAGTAACGATAGGGAATTACCCGCGGAAGATTGACGAATACCTGGCCATTGGCAAGCCTGTGGTTGCTACAAATACCAAAGCAATGGAAACATTTAAAGATTTCGTTTATCTTGCAGCATCTAAAGATGATTATGTAACCCTGATAGAAAAAGCCCTTAAAGATGACAGTGAGCAGGAGCAGCACAAAAGAAGGGAATTTGCACTGGGGCACACCTGGGAAAATAGTGTTTCCGCAATTTATCAGGCAGTAATCGGTACAGGTAAATGAGTTAATAAATAATACTTTATGACGAGATTGTTCCTTATTCTTTTCTTTACTGTACAGGTTCTGGTTGCCGCTAGTTTGATGTTTCCGTTTTTGCTTTACCTCTTTAATTTTTTCAGAAAAAAATTCAGGGCAGGTATTGCGGCAAGCTCCGATCCGGATTATGCAGTTATTGTAACAGCCTATCAGCAAACCGGGTTGATCCCGGCGGTAGTGGATTCTATATTGAAATCAAACTACCAAAATTATATGGTGTATGTGGTAGCCGATGCCTGTGACATTAGCGGGCTCAACTTTTCTGACGAACGGGTTGTAGTACTCCGGCCAGAAGAGACCCTTTCAAGTAACACCAGGTCACACTTTTATGCCATCAGGAATTTTAAAAGAGCACATGAGTATTTGACAATTATTGATAGCGATAACCTTGTTGAGCCAGATTATTTTAATGAATTGAACAAATATTTCCTGAACGGTTTTATAGCTGTTCAGGGCGTAAGAAAGGCCAAAAACCTGAATACCAGTTATGCGTGTCTGGATGAAGCGGGTGATATGTATTACAGGTTTATTGATCGTAAACTGTTGTTTGAAAGCGGTTCGTCAGCATCACTTGCAGGTTCGGGAATGGCATTTACTACCGCCTTTTACAGGGAATGCCTGGAATTGTTGAACATTGAAGGCGCTGGTTTTGATAAGGTGCTGCAAATGGAAATTCTAAATCGTGGCATGAGGATTGCCTTTGCGGAAACCGCTGTGGTTTATGATGAAAAAACCTCCAAATCAGACCAATTGGTAAATCAGCGGGCAAGATGGATCAACACCTGGTTTAAATACGCAGGGAAAGGTATTGTGTTGGCTATAAGGGGTTTAGCAAATCTAAACTGGAACCAGTTTTTATGCGGTCTGGTATTCTCCAGGCCACCCTTGTTTATCGTTGCAGCATTAACAATGCTCAGTATAATCATTGATTTTTTTATATTTCCGGAGTTTCTTTTGCTTTGGCTGGCTGCAGTATTGTGTTTCCTGTTTATTTTCTTTAAGGCATTAAGCTATTTCAAAGCGCCGCGTGTTATTTACACAGCACTGAGCCGGATCCCTGTGTTTATGTTCCTGCAGGTGATTTCCCTGTTTAAAGCAAAACGGGCAAATCAGATATCCACTGCCACCGTTCATTACTATGAAAGTAACATCAACGATCTGGAAAAAAAGGACACACCATGAGCACAAATAAAAAGATCAGGATTTTACACGCCATCAGGCAGGGGAAAGTAGGAGGTGGCGAAACCCATGTACTGGATTTGGTAAATGCACTCGATAAAGATCATTTTGAATCGGTTATATTGTCTTTTACAGAAGGTCCAATGGTAGATAAGCTGCGTGCCGATGGTTTTAAAACCTATGTTGTGCATACTGAAAAGCCCTTTGATTTTAAGGTATGGACCGCCGTAAAGGGAATTGTGGCAAATGAAGGAATAAACCTTATTCATGCCCATGGCACCCGTGCAAATTCAAACACATTTTATGCTGCCAGATCACTAAAAATTCCATTGATCTATACCGTTCATGGCTGGTCTTTTCATCCAGACCAAAGTAAACTGGTGAAAATGATCAGGACGCAAAGTGAACGTTTGCTGGTTTCCCTGGCTAATAAAACCATTTGTGTGTCAAAAAGCAATCTGGAAGAGGGCAAAAGAAAATTCAATATGCCGCGTGCCACTGTAATTGTCAACGGCATTAACCAGGTAAAGTTTAACCCGGATAAGGCATATAGGGATGTTAGGGCTGAACTCGGAGTTGATAAAGATCTAATCCTGGTCGGATATGTGGCAAGAATTACCGCTCAAAAGGCACCTTTAACTTTTTTAAAGGCTATCGCTGAGTTGCCTGAGAACCTGCCGGTCAAATTCCTGATCGTAGGAGATGGGGACCTTAAGCCACAAATGCTGGCCCTTGCCAGCGAATTGAAATTGAATTCGAGGATTATCTTTCAGGATTTCAGGAGTGATATTCCTGATGTATTGGCAGCAGTAGATATTTTTTGCCTGCCATCCTTATGGGAAGGATTGCCTATTGCCTTACTTGAAGCGATGGCGATGAAAAAAGCCATTGTTGCGTCAGAAATTGACGGGATTAATGACCTCATTGTACACATGAAAAATGGCCTGCTGGTACCGGTTTTAAAACCAGGCCTGTTAAAAGATGCCCTTGAAACTTTGGTGAGCGATGCCGGTTTAAGAGAAAGACTGGGAAAGGAAGCTGGGGCAACTGTAAATGAAAAGTACAACGTTCAGCTGATGACGGAAAACATAGCGTCGGTTTACAGGCAGGTACTTCAGGAATTTGCCACTAAAACAAAAGCATAGCCTTTAAGTACTTCTCTTCATATGTTTAAAACTCAGGTTTTTAACCAGGCGATCAAATGTTGCTTTAAAAAAACCACCGTCAAGCTGTATACGCCGGTCGGTAGTCCACACTATACTTCTGTTATGTGTTACCCAATGTAGTTTGCCATACCCTTTAGTTCGCAGCTTAATGGCCAGCCATCCATCCTCGTTGGTTTGGGGAGGATGGTTAAAACCATCTACATCCACACATTGTTGCCGCCGGCAGGCAGAATTAAATCCATATACATTTAAAGCCTCTTCCTTGAACAACTGGCAGATTTTTCTGTTGAAATCTGACAGGTACTCGTAAAAGAAGTAAACAGATCTGGGGGTGCCTGCAGTTGGAACAAAAGAAAACTTGCCATAGGTTAAACAAATACCTTCATTTTTTAGTAAAGGGCTAACCATGTCATCAATCCAGTTGGGCGGATAGATGGTATCTGCATCCGCATTAACAAGATAGGTGCCTCTGGCGTGGGCAAGGCCGCCATTCCTGGCATTGGTAATGCCCTGCTTGGTTTCTTTTATACAGGTTACATTGCAGGCCAGGGCCAGGCTTTCTGTTTCATCAACAGAATTGTTGTTTACCACAATTACTTCAATTCCATGTTTCGAATTAGTGAGTGATAGTGAATACAATGTTTTAAGAATATTTTCTTCCTCATTATAGGCGGGGATCACAATCGAAATTAGCGGGGTATCACTGTTGATCTTACTGAAATTTTTGGCAATTTCCGGTATTTTGTCCAGCAGTTCGGCTTTTCCCTTATTAATGGCTGATATTCCTCCAGGAATGGAAAATGGTCTCATGAAACGAATCTAGAAAAATTTTTCCATTAATTTATACTTACTGATAACCCAGGGCTGAAATTTCAATTCCAGCAAATAAGCTACTCCAAAAATGAGTATAGATTTAATAACCAGTACGCCATAAATATGATCAATAACGGGTATTTCCAGCTGAATGATTGGGAAATGTACTACATACAGTGCGTATGAAATTGGTGCAAGCCGGGCAAATGCGCCAAGCAGAAAGTCGAAGCCATACAATTTAAACTGCCACCATATTTTTCCGATCAGGATAAATAAAAATGCTTCGACAAAGTGATACAGGTAATTGGTGAGTGGGTATTGACTGTTAATTTGAGCTATGCTCTTGTGGTCCAGCAATAAGGCCTTGGCTACAGGCAGGCCAATTAAGGCCGACAGGAAAAACAAACTGCCCAAAACAGGTAACAGATCTTTCCAGCTAAAGGTTCCGCTTTCCAGGTAAATTTCTGCACAGTAGTAGCCGGCCCACCACAATAGGAAAAAGTTCAGTACCAGGAAAAAATGATCCGGCAAAACCAGGAACAGTAGCCAGGCTACCACAGCTATTGCTGTTAAAGTATAAATACCCCTAAGCTTCCTATTGCCCCCCATTTTTCTGAACAAATGGAACAAAGGGAAAAAAAGCATATAAAACCACCATTCGTAGGCAAGCGACCAAAGCGGGTAATTGTTAAGAAAAGTAGGGAGCTTAAAGCCAGGCTCATCTTCCATTCTTTGAAACTGGAGCAGGTTACCCACAAGGTTTTTGACGTCAGTGAAAGAAAACTGGTAACCGTTTGCCCAGAACACGACTGTAGATAGCAGGAAAGTCATGAGCAGGATAGGATAGATCCTTAAAAACCTTTTTTTAAAATACCGGTAAAAACTGTCCTTGCCGTTCTTTTGCATCGAGAGGCAGATTACAAAACCAGAAAGCAAAAAGAATATCAGTACAGCTTCTCTACCAAATCTGAAAAGCAATTTTAAGAATTCTGGTGTGCTGCTGTACAGTGGGGTAAATAGGATCAAATGATGTATGACTACATAAAAGGCTACAAAACCGCGTATTGCTTCTAATTTAACTACTTTCATTGATCTCGACAGCATTATGCTGATGTTTCAAAAATAAAATATATTTCGGGATAATATCCATAATTTTATCGCATCTTCACGTTTGTTTTAAAACGTGTATACAAACAATATATGAGGTTGATCAATAAGCTGCTCTCTGCTGCCAGAAACATACATTTCCAGTCTCTTGTTGGCAATGGGATCATGTCTGTTTTTGGAATGCTTACCGTAGCCATCCTATATCGTGCCCTGTCGCTTACCGATATCGGTATCTATGTTTTTTTTATGACTGTTCTGGGCCTTATAGATACCATCAGGTCTGGCTTTCTTACCAATGCTTTCATCAAGTTTTACTCCGGTACCGAGCCAAAACGGGCAAACGAAGTAGCAGGCTCTGCCTGGGGCCTTGCCATTGCCATTACCGTGGTTTGTATTGTGCTAAATGTAATCACTTTTTTTGCATCCAGGTACATTACCAACGAAAGCATCATTCTTTTTCTTAAATATTTCTCCCTGATTTCTATTGCTACTTTACCTTCTTTTATGGCTAATCTTGCAGTACAGGGCGATAAAAGGTTCGACAGACTTTTATGGATGCGGCTCATTAACCAGGTTTTATTTACCGGCAGCGTAATCGTTTTAACCATTTTAAAGAAATCAACACTGATCACGGTAATCTGGGCCTATATAGGTTCCAATTTTATAGCGAGTATTGTTATTTTGTTTCTGGGCTGGACCAAGCTGGGTACACTTCGCTACTTCAGTATGGATAGTTTTAAAGAGATTTTTCATTTTGGTAAGTACAGCATGGCAACCAGTGTCAGTTCAAACCTGTTTAATGTTACCAATACCTTCTTTATCAACTTTTTTATTGGCCCGGCAGGATTGGCAGTGTATAACCTTGGGGGGCGCCTGATCCAGATTGTGGAAATTCCTCTACTTAGTTTTGCTGCCTCTGGTATGCCAAGTTTATCTGGCTATTACAACCAGAATAAAAAAGAGGAGATGATGTATGTGATGAAAAAAATGGTGGGCATGCTTACTATAGTGATTGCCGGTATTGCGGTTTTGTCCATCATTTTTGCAAACCCAGTTATTTTATTGCTGGGAGGCGAAAAATACCTGCATACAGAGGCCCCAAACCTGTTCCGGATTTTTATGACCATGGCTATTTTGTACCCGGCTGATAGGTTTTTTGGACTGACTATAGACGTTATCCATATGCCAAAAATAAATTTTTATAAAATTATAGTGATGCTGGTCATTAACCTTGTGGCCAACTATGTAGGGGTATCCATCTTTCATTCCATTTATGGTATCGCTTTTGCTGGCATATTCCCCATGTTGTTTGCCATTATTTTTACGTATATTCCGCTTAACAACTACTCCAAATTTAATTTCTGGAGTGTGTACGTGGTTGGATATAAAGAGGTAATTTTGTTTATCAGGCAGCTTTACAGCAACCTTACAGGAAAAGAAAAGGCCGCAAACTATTAATGTTTAGTTACGTTATTTTAAATTAAAACCATCATTAAATAAAGCTTTAAAATGAAAAAAGAGCACATCTCAATTGTTGTAGCAAGTGACAATCATTATTCCATTCTAATTGCTGCACTTTTAAAATCCATAGATGTAAACCATCATACGGACGAGCATATAGATTTTCATATTATTGATGATGGTATTTCAAGCAAAACCAAGGAGAAGATCCAAACCATTGCAGATCCTTCCAGGATTACCATTAAATGGTTTAACAGCAAAAAAATTATACCAGATAGCATTGTAATACCTGTAGATAATTCTGCTTTTCCACTTACTGTGTATTTGCGGGTATTTTCGCCCTATGTGGTTGACAAGGATGTAGAAAAGCTAATTTATCTCGATGTAGATACCATTGTTCAGGACGATATCTCTAAATTGTGGAATACACCTTTAGGCGATTATATTGCCGGGGCCGTACAGGATGTTGGCAAAACAATGGATTGCGAATGGGGTGGGGTACCCAATTATAAAGAATTGGGCTTTACTGCAGATACCAAATATTTTAATTCGGGTGTTTTAATGATCAATGCTAAACGGTGGAGAGAAGAAAATTATTCTGCACAGGTAATTTCGGCTTTAAGCAAGTACAAGGAGCATGTAAGACTGGCAGATCAATATGGTTTAAACGTTGTTTTGGCCAATAAATGGCTCGAGCTGGATCCGAAGTGGAACTGGTTCGCTTTTAAAGAAAATGAAGATCCGTCCATTGTCCATTTCCTGGATATTAAACCTATATTTACTTCTTATAATTCTAAAGAAGTATACAGGGAAGAGTTTTTCAGGTATTTATCAATGACGCCATGGAAAAACTTTAAGCCAATTAGCGGTAACAAAAGAAACATCCGCAAGATTTATAACAAAATAAAGAAGGCTTTTTTAAAGCTTTAACTTTCATCCCATAAAAAAGGGCTATTTCAGAAATGAAATAGCCCTTTTTTATGGGATGAACAATATTTTTGAGTTATTTCTGTATTGCAAGCGAGTTTATGTTCGATATGCCCGCCTCCTGAGCACTATTGTAATAGGTGTTGTTGGTCACAGTAGAGGCTGTATTGGCTTGTGTGTTTGTAAATTTACTTGCCGGGCTAGGGGCCGGGAAATTAAAGCCTATGTTGTTGTATACCTCACACGAACCGCCAGCCAGGCTGTAAATGTCGAGAATAACACCAACCCAGTCTTTGCTCAAATTCAGGTCGCCGCAAATGTTGTCGTACACTTTAACATTTGCATAGGTGGTTTTTCCGGCCGAAATCTCGTTGGCAAAAGATTGCACCTCAAATGCAGAGTACTTTCTTGAGTTCACCACCGTATTGTTATAAATTAATATATTTTTAGGTGTGGTGCCCAAACTTCTGGACCACGCCCTGATGGCATTTCCCTGGTGGTTTCTGATGAGGTTATGGTGGAAAGAACCGCTTCCTTTTATGGTAAAGATACCGTTGTGGTTGTTGTTGGTGCTGTTGATGTCGGTTACTGTATTGTGGTGGATATTGTAATCGTCGGCATTGCCTACAAAAATAATGTTGCCGCAATTAGAGTTCTTGAAATTCAGGTAGCCTATTTCCAGGTTTTTTACCAGGCGGGTAAGTACCCCGTTTTCAGATCCGCCGTCTATTTGCAAAAACGTAGAGGTGTTATCGCAGTCTATATTCAAAAATTTCAGGTTATTGGTATAGGTGTTAGGATCTGATGGTGAATACACTACATCTGAATACACAAAGTATACCACATAGTCGCCTATATTCTTGAAAGCAAAGTTTTCGATGGTCAGGTCGTTTATTTTTCCGGATAAGATGATCGAGCGGTGTTGGTCATTATCCCTTGATACAAAACCTTTTGCAATGTTAGCATCTCCTGTTCCTGAAATGGTAAGGTTGCTTACATTTGAAAGATTCCAGTGGTCTGAATTTCCGGTTACCTCTACAAGCCCTTTGTTCTGAACTTTAATAGGGCATCCGGTATTGATGTTTTTTATGGTAATGCTTTTATAAGAACCACCTTGTATCAAAATAACATCATTACATTGCAGGCTAAAAGTTGAACCATCAATTACCAGATTTCCAGATCCTGTACCAAAAGGAATGTACCTTACGTTTGTAACAGGGGGTACGGGTGTGGTGGTGGTAGTATCTTTTCCTGGTTTACCTGGGGTTTCAGGTGTAACAACCTGTGGCTGCTCTGTAATTATCGGGTTCTTTTTGCACGCTGAAAAGGAAACAAGAGCGATTAATGCTGGCAGTGCCAATAGTTTTAAACCTGTCGTCATATTTATTTTCTCTTTTAGAAAAATTTTTACTTTGTATTGGCTAAACTCCCTATTTGTAAACCAAGTACGAATTGTAATTCGGGTCAATGATAGGAAAAAAAAATGAAATACAAGAGTAATTTTGAGAAATTATGTAATAAAATGATTACAAAGTGTGGAAAAGTGTGGATTTTAATGCCCATTGGTGTGCGTTGGAACGATTTTTTTCTGAAAAACGCTGATGGTAAAATCAATGTTTTAACTTATAAATTCTGTAGAATTTAAGTCGTTGGGATTAAATGAAATTTTGAAGAAAGGCATCGAAACTTACTTTATCAGTGTTTTTGATGCTTGTGCTAAAGGTAATTATTATATTTATATTTTTAAGTTAAATTTTTGTTAATTTAATTAAATTGTGGTATTTATTCTACAGTATTTTTGAGTTTTAAAAAGGAAACTTTTAAGGCTGGAAGTATAGATAAAACAGCTGTAAACTATTTCAAATTTGAATCTCGGCCCCGAATAACTATATTTATCGCAAATTGCTTTTATATTGAACAGAAGAACTTATTTAAAGGGCATTGGTGCTGCACTTACTTTAGGGTTGGTGTCTGTTCCTGCTTATAAATGGATAAGCATGAACAGACCTGTAAATGCTGCTGTTTTAAAAGAAAAAGAACACCTTATTGCTGAGTTGGCCGAACTGATCATTCCTGAAACAGATACCCCTGGTGCAAAACGTGCCGGTGTGGCTGCCTATATTATTGGTGTGATGGGCAATTGTATGGATGTGAGACAGCAAAATAAGTTTGTAGGCGGAATTGAGAAACTCGAGGAGTATTGTCTGGCACATTATGAAAAGGAATTCCTAATGTGCAGCGAATCCCAGAAACAGGAAGTTTTAACTTATTTTGCAGATCATGATGGTTATCCATTTGCTATACTGAATAAAATAAACAACAAATTTTTAGGTGGCTCATTTTACAATACACTAAAGAATTTAACCGTTGAAGGCTATTGCACTTCTATGCTTGGGGCAACCCAAGGGCTTGCCTACGACTATATTCCGGGAACATTTGAAGCCTGCATCCCGCTTAGGCCAGGTCAAAAATCGTGGGCTACAAAATAAACTATGTATATAACCGGAAACAACAAAGCAGCAAATACCTATGATGCCATAGTGATAGGATCTGGTATAAGTGGTGGCTGGGCTGCCATGGAACTTTGTAAAAAAGGGCTTAAAACACTATTGCTGGAGCGCGGCCGTGATGTAAAACACATTACCGATTACCCCACCGCCAATCTGAACCCATGGGATTTTAAGTATGGCCTTAACAATACGCTGCAGGACCGTGCCGAAGACCCGGTACAAAGCAGTGCCTACAGCCCGGCCGATAAGCACTTTTATGTAAGGGATAAAGAACATCCGTATATACAGGAAAAGCCATTTAACTGGTACAGGGGCTACCAGGTTGGCGGCCGTTCGCTGATATGGGGCCGGCAGTGTTACCGCTGGAGCGATCTTGACTTTGAAGCCAATTTAAAGGATGGGAACGGGGTAGACTGGCCTTTGAGGTATAAAGACCTTGAGCAATGGTATGCTTATGTTGAATCTTTTATTGGGGTAAGCGGTAAACAGGAAAACTTAAGGCAGCTGCCCGATGGCGAATTTTTGGCCCCCATGGAATTGAACTGTATTGAAAAACACCTGGGAGAGGCCATAAAGAAAAACGATGAGACCAGGCTCCTGACCATTGCCAGGGTAGCCAACCTTACCCGGGGATGGGACAACAGGGGCCCTTGCCAAAACAGGAACTTATGCAACAGGGGCTGCCCCTTTGGTGGGTATTTTAGCAGCAACAGTTCTACCATTCCGGCTGCAGCTGCTACAGGTAACCTTAAATTAAGGCCTTTTTCAATAGCTACCGAAGTGATATACGATGCGGCCACAAAAAAGGCAAGCGGTGTACGTATTATTGATTCCCTGAGCGGGGAAACACACGAATTTTATTCGAGAATTGTTTTTGTAAATGCTTCTACTATAAATACAACTGCGTTGCTGTTAAACTCTACTTCAGCGCGCTTCCCCAATGGGTTTGGGAACGACAGCGGGGCATTGGGGCATTACCTTATGGACCACCATTCATCGGCAGGGGCATATGGGGTACACGATCAGTATACCGACCAGTATTACAAAGGCAGGCGCCCATGTGGCTTTCTGATACCGAGGTACAGAAACTTATCAGTTAACGAAAACCTTAACTTTAAACGCGGGTATAACATACAAGGGCATGGCGAGCGCCAGGAATGGTGGGACAAATCCGGAAACATTAAGGGTTTTGGAAAAGATTTTAAGGCCCAGCTGGGTACGCCCGGGCCCTGGACAGTATGGATGGCCGGCTGGGGCGAGTGTTTGCCCTATAAAGAGAATAAGGTAAGCCTGGAAAAAGGCCAGACCGATAAATGGGGGCAGCCGCTCATTAAAATTGATTTTTCATTTAAAGACAATGAAAACCGTATGATGGATGACATCAAAACCAGCTCTGCTGAAATGCTGGAAAAGGCAGGATTCAAAAACATCAGCAGTTTTAATTACAATAAGCCGGGTGGCTCAACCATTCATGAGATGGGGACTGCGCGGATGGGAAAAGACCCTAAAACTTCGGTCTTGAATGCGTTTAACCAAGTTCATGCTGTAAATAATGTATTTGTTACCGATGGAAGCTGTATGACTTCCTCGGCATGCCAGAACCCCTCATTAACCTATATGGCGCTTACTGCAAGGGCTTGTAATTTTGCGGTTGAGGAAATGAAGAAAGGGAACATATGAAAAATAAGAGCCTTGTACTGCTTTCTTATGGCAGAATATCTGAATATAAAAGGGCAATTTTTTGCATATTAAGCTTATGGGCGTGGGGAAAGGAACATTTGCCGGATTGGAGAATTTTAATTTATACAGACCAACCTGATTTTTTTAAACCTTATTTAAAAGGGCTTAATGTACAATATGTTCATCTTACAGACGAACTGACCACGGCAATGCTGGCTGGTACAACGTATTTTCACCGGCGTAAGGTTGCAGTTATCGACATGACCTTTAAAATGTTTCCTGGGGATGCATTAATGTTTATTGATTCGGATACATTTTTTATTACTGAACCGGCAAAGCTATTGAACAGTTTTGAGGTAGGAAAGTGCTTTATGCACAAACGGGAATATATGCTGAAAGATGGGCTTGCGCTTTTTTCTTCATTTAACCAGGGTCAGTATCCCGAAGCTTTTTTAAAATATATTGCCGGCAGGTCATTTGAAATAGGAGGGCTTATAGAACAGTTCAGTGATTTAGATTACAGCTGGAATTCTGGTGTGCTGGCTTTGGATCAAAGCTTTGCAACCTATATGCCAGATGTGTTTCGTTTAACAGACGAATTTTATGCGAATTCAGAATGGTTTATTAGCGAGCAGCTCGCTTTTGCGCTTGTTCTGCAGAAAAGAACAGAAATACGCAGTGCCGAAGAGTTTGTTTTACATTATTGGGGGGCACAACAAAAGGTACTGCTGGATGGCTTGCTGGATAAACTTTTTGAAAGTACACCTGCCGCTGAGCTTTTTAACAAAACCCAGATATGCGCTTTGACAAAAAAATGGGAGCGGGCGGTAAAAATAGATATGGCTGTAGAACAGATCAATATTGCATATGCCAATCAGAACACCATTTATGGTATAAAACAGAGCGTAAAGCTGGTGTTGCAAATGCCATTGTACCCTCAGGTTTACAAAAGTTTATTTAAAACGCTCAAAAGTAATTAAGGCTGGTTTTTAACTGAAGCTTTGATGAGGCTATCGGTTTTATACGTAAACTTTTTTGCCCCTTTTTCATTTAAATGGTCTGCATCATAAAAATCGGCTTTGGTGAATGAGGGGTCTTCCAGTAAATCAAAATAATGTACATTTTTGTAGTTTACAGCTAGTTGTTTTGCAGCGTTAAGGCTGCGTGTAAGCTGTACCTGGTTAAGCCGGTCGGTATAAGTTTTATAGGCTGGCGAGGTAATCAGAAATACATCAATTTTGTTCCTTTCTGCAAATTCAATGATTGTTTTCAGCTTTTGTAAATTTTCATTAAAATTTCTATCGTCTTTGGAGGTATGCCTTATTGCAGCCTGTTTTCCTGTTTCATCAAGGTCATTTTTTGTTTTGGCGGTATAACCCGTGCCCCAGCCTAAGGCTGAACAGGTAATGACCTTGTCGTGCTGAAAATAGTAATTGTTAATTTTATGCAGGTTGTTTTTAAACTGGCTTAAAACTTCCATATGATCGGCAATTTCAGTTTCTAAGTGTATCCCATAATAAATGATGTAATTTTTTTTTCTCCAGCTTTCCACTCCATCTTCCAGTTTTCCATACAGGGAAAGATAATCTACCGAAATTACAATTTGCCGCAGGGCAGGCCAGTTGTACTTTTGCAATATGGCCAGATCGTAATTGAGGTACTGCGCCACATAGGCGGCATTGAATGTATTAGGGGCCAGGTATACCGGGTCGATACCGTAATAGATATGGGAATTGCCCAGGTAAAGGGTTTGGATAGCTGTACTATGCTGGTCCAGGTATTCGCTTTTGTATTTATAATCGTTAGGTATTTTGCGCAGCAATACTTCTAAAATGATACCCAATACAAGAACAGGAAGTAAAAAAGCGAGTACACCTTTTATGAAACGGTTCATAATTAAAATTGAAAGTAAATAAATTGTTGTTCACCGCCTGCGAAAAGAAAAATCGCAATCAAAATAGCATAGTAGGTTGCCCACCTGAGTGGCCTTGGCCAGCTTGTGCCAAAATGTGCCAGGGCATATTGCCCTTCGCGGCCCAGCCATTCTACAATTAGAAATACCAATGCAAGTGCCAATAATAGCGGCTTAACATAAGGGACGGTAAACAATGAAGGAGAAAAAATTTCTCCGATATAGGTAAAGGCGGCTTCAACGCTTTCGGCCCTGAAAAAGATCCAGGCAAAAACCGTAAGGCCAAACGTGATGACCATAGCTATAAATTCTCTGGTAGTGGGAAAAATTTTTCCCTGGGCCACAATATCGAGGTGGTTTCTGTTGGTGTTAAAAATGATGGAAGGCATAATGTAGAGTGCGTTTAAGAAACCCCATATGATAAAGGTCCAGTTGGCACCATGCCAAAAGCCGCTTACCAGGAAAATAATAAAGGTATTCCGTATTTTTAGCCACATGCCACCTTTGCTTCCGCCCAATGGTATATACAGATAGTCTCTGAACCACGTAGAGAGCGATATGTGCCACCTTCGCCAGAATTCGGCAATATCCCTCGAAAAGTAAGGGAAACTAAAATTCCTGAGCAGCTCAATACCAAATAACCTGGCCGTACCAAGTGCAATATCAGAGTAGCCAGAGAAATCACAATAAATCTGAAAGGCAAAAAAGATGGCCCCCAGAATATGTGTGCTGCCCGAATAATCGGTATGGTGGTTAAAAATCTGGTTAACATACTCGGCACTTCTGTCTGCAATCACAACCTTTTTAAAAAGCCCCCATAAAATTTGCCGAAGCCCGTCTATTGCCCTCGCATAATCGAAACTTCTTTTTTTCTGGATCTGTGGCAGCAGGTGTGTTGCCCTTTCAATTGGGCCGGCAACCAGCAATGGAAAAAAGCTTACAAATACAGAATAGTCTACAAAATCTTTTTCCGGTTTGATCCTTTCTTTATAAATATCGATAACATACGATAAGCCATGAAAAGTATAAAAAGAAATACCCACCGGAAGGATAACTTTTAATGTCCAGGGGTTAAATGACATGCCGAGTTGCCCTACGGCTTCGGCAAAAGAGCTGATGAAAAAGTTGTAGTATTTAAATACCCCAAGAAAACCCAGGTTAACGGTTATACTTAACCAGAACCAGAATTTCTTCATGCTCTTTTTTTCGGAGGAAGCAATTTTTAAGCCGGTGTAGTAGTCAAGCGCTGTAGAAAATACAAGCAGGAACAAAAATCTCCAGTCCCAGCAGGCATAAAAAAAGTAACTTGAAACCAGCAACAGGATGTTTTGCGCTTTAAGGTTTTTGTTGGTTACAAACCAATACAATACGAATACGATCGGCAGGAATATAGCGAAGTTAATCGAATTAAAAAGCATTTGCTAATATATAAAAATTTTCACTTGGGCTCGGGTATTTCGGCTGCAGGATATAAAACAAAAGAATAAGGGTTAGACAGGGGGCTGGTATAAGGATTGTATATGCCCAGGTAACTTACCGTTTTGCGCTCATCTGCTTTATTGGTAAAGAAATCAGTGGATAGCAGGAAATATTTGATCAGGTCCCTGATGCGATCAGATTTTTCCCAGTTGTAACCCAGATAGTACAGTGCTTTCCACTTTACTTTTGATAAAAGATCGTTTCCTGTTGCATTGAAATAATCTTCTACAAACTTTGCCGCGCTGCCAGGGCTTAATTTTAGGTAATGTAATTCTTTTTCAAGCAGTTTAACGGCAAACTGTTTTACTTCGGGGGCAACGTAATATAGTGCAGGTGGCAGCAGCACCATCCCCGAGGCAAGTCCTGCCAGTTTAATAAAATTTCGTCTTTTCATATCAGAACACTTTATCGGCAGCAAAAAGAGACAATGCGCAAACGGTTAGGGTAGGGTTTGAAGGCCCGTAGGTGGTAAAGGCCCCGGCACCTAAAACAAATAGATTGCGGTATTGATGATGGATCAGGTGACTGTCTACCACTCCTGTAGTTTTATCCCTGCTCATTCTTGTGCCGCCTAAGATATGGCCTTCGTTGGGTTCGGGAGGAAGGTGTTTGATGTCTTCTACCGGTAAACAGGATAGAATTTCAGGTAACTTTATTTTCATCTGCTCAACTGCTTTTAGCGTGTATGCCGAACGGTCTTTGAAATGGGCAACCGGTACATGCTTATTTTCAGAGGTGGTGATGTAGTTGCTTTGAAGCGGCAGATCTTCAAAGACCATTCTGAAACTGGCCATATTAAGGTATTTGCCCCGCTCTACCCTGATGTTATATGGTGCATTATTAACCTCTATAAGGCAGGCGGCATGATCCTTTCTATGCGCACCATCGTATAACATATAGCCATTGGCATTTACCCATGAGCTTCCGCCAACATTGCTCATGCCATCCAGGTAAATGAGCGCCTGCATGCCAAGTTGCTCACCAAAACCAACTCCTGTTAAAGGGTTTTTATCGCCGGCATTGAGCAATATATTGACATTGAAAAAAGGATTGGCGCCCAATACAAATGCCTCAGCTTTAACCGAGTATTCCTTACCATCTTTTTGGAACAATATTGTCTTTACCACATTATTTTCAATATCCATACTATAAACCGAGCAGCCGTATAACAGTTCTACACGGTTGTCCTGATAGATCGACATTCCGGAATTTTCGATGGTAAATTTAGCATCTACAGGGCAGGTATGACAGGTGCTGAATGCCATACAGCCATTTCGTTTGTTTAATGGACGGCTTGCCCTTGCGGTAGGTTGGCTGATGTATTGCGTACCATAAGTTTTATGGAGTATTTTGTCGACCAGGCTAAAACTATGTGCCGGCAGGGGGTATTTGCCTTTTCTGGGAAAAGGGGTGTTGTCCGGGCCGGATATGGACATGATCTCTTCAGCTTCGTAATAATAAGGATCGAGCTCTTCATAGGTTACCGGCCAGTCCTGTTCTATCCCAAACAAAGATTTCATTTTAAAATCGGAAGGCATGAAACGTGGCGTGCAGCCCCACCAGCAATTGGAAGAGCCCCCATAGGAAGTGCTGAACTGCCATACTTTTTCTTTATTGGGGTTTACAATATTGTTGTACCAATGCGATTCGTATTTTTTATAAGATGATGGCTGGCCCCTTAATATCTTTAACCGTTCGGCAGAAGGAAAAAAATGCCCTTTTTCCAGCACCAGTACTTTCTTTTTCTGATCTGTTTTTGATAAATATTTTTTTAGAAAAAAACTGGAAGCAAATCCTGTACCTACAACAACTAAATCGTAATGCTCGTATTTCATGGGGTAAATAATGATATTTAATAATTGTTGGCATTTTTAAGAAACCAGTACAGCCACGGAATATCTACAAACATGAGCACACAAAGCATAATGGTAAACAGTATGAGATACAGCATAAACCATTTCCTGGTATAGAGTTTCTCTGATCCCTGTACAGGTGAGTCTTTAAGCAAACCGATACGAAGGTACCATGAAAACAGCAATGCAAAAAATGGAAAGCTGAGCAGAAGCTCAATCCTGTCTTTAATCAGGAAAATGCCCATAAAAAAAGCGCAGGTGATGGCATAGAAGAACATAGAAACCAGCAGGCTGTTTTCTGTATAAAATTTAAAAGACCTGCGGTACTGGCCTGCAATTTCAGGATCGCCAATTAGCCTGTATTCTGCAAAACGCTTGGTAGCCATTAAAAAAGCCCCGCCCATCCAATAAGCAATGATGATGCTAACAGGTGGGAAGGTATTGATCCAGTCCAGGTCCCATTTGCTGCTCGGAATTCCAAGGGCCGGGGTAAATATGAACCAGCCTGCGGCAAAACGTATTGGGTTGTTAACAGACTCGCTCAATACATCCAGGAAAACGCGGTCTTTACTTCTTAATGGCCTTACATTATAAATTATGCCCATAATGAGCAATAGCAGGGCCATAGATAAAAACTTCAAAGAAACCAGGTAAGCAATAAGCAGTCCCGTTGCCCCCAGTAAGGCATACTCCAGGTATACAATTACCGGGTTAACCTCTGATACTACAGACGACCTTTTGTTTTTAAGCGGATGGTATTTGTCATAGCCGGCATCGAGATATTCATTGATGACATAATTTGCTGATGCGACAAGGCAGATGCTGACTATACCATACAAAATTTTTAGCAGCAGCTCATTGCTAAATGGTGTATGAAATATGGACAGGGCAAATAACATGCCCGGTACCATAAAGATGTTTTTAACCCAATTGTCGGGCCTGGCTATGGCAATGTAGTCTTTTAAAGTAGCAGTTTTTTTATGTGTAGTTGTTGCTGATGACATTTTACCTTGATCTGATTTTGTTGGAAAGCAATGGATAAAAATTTGTTTTGGCAGCGGTTTTATCCAATAGTAAAAAATTAACCCCTGCGTTTCTGGCGCATGCACCATCAAGCTCGTCGCGGTCTCCGATGAAAAGGCAGGTTTCTTTATTTTGTATACCAAGTTGTTCAAGAATATATAAAATTCCATTTGGGGCCGGCTTCAGTGCGTTGATGGCAGGATCTGTTGAATTCACAACCAGGTCGGCTTTAAGGCCCATCGCTTTCAATTTTTGAGCAGCCGGGTAATCGGAATATATGGCTGTTGATATGCCTTGTTTTTGCAGCTCATTAAAAAAAATACCTACACCAGGGTACATGTAGTGTTTTAAGTACTTATTGGGATGTTCAAACATCCATTTGTTGGTTATTTTTTTCATTTCTTTAACTGAAAACCGTGTTTTGGCACTACACCAGTTGTATTGTTTCGCTTCCAGATCGCTTGCCGCAAAGCCCGCTTTTTTTTCTCTTTCTTTTCTGAAATGGTAAAGAAACAGGATTTCCCTGAAACGCCATGGCCTTAATATATAATACCCTAGAATTGCAAAAAGCATTCTTTTTCTCAGCGGTTTCTGATGATAAAGTGTACCGTCTACATCAAAAATGACTAATTTTAGCTGATTAAATAGCAGGTTTTCCAATTATTTCTATTTGATTTGTAAAACTATTAAAAAAATTAACACTTAGGCATATATGCGCTTATAAATGAATCTGATAAGTACAAAAATATTTACTGATCCGATCAATTGGAAAAGACTGACTACTTTTTTTTTAATTACAGGCTGCGCTATCAGGCTGTTTCATTTTTTTTCAGACCGTTCTTTATGGCTGGACGAAGTTTACCTGGTTTCGGGTTTGGTTCATCTTGATTTTAAGGGACTGATTAACGGGCCATTGGATTACCAGCAGAAGGCACCTGTGTTTTTTTTGATTTTAGTTAAAATCGTTATTAGTTTGTTTGGAAACAAGGAAATATGGCTTCGCCTGGTTCCCCTGATATCGGGGCTTGCAACATTGTTTCTGTTTGTGCTGGTGTGCAGATATTTCTTAAACAAACCAGGTTCTCTTGTGGCCATAGCGGTTGTCTGTCTTTCACCTGCCTTTATTTACCATAGTGTAGAAATTAAGCAATATGCAACAGAGTTGTTTGGTTCAGTACTTTCTTTGTATTTATTTGTCAGGTATAAAGATAGCCTGTCTGTCACACGCCTATTGATCTGGGGATTTGCTGCCGGCCTGATTTTGTGGTTATCCTATTCCGCTGTTTTTATTCTTGCCGGTATAGCTGTTGCATTGAGTATAGACAGTCTGTTAAAAAAAGAATGGCAGGCTTTTTTTTATCGCCTAATTCCTTTTACCATTTGGCTGGCCAGTTTTGCAGTCAACTATCTGTTATTTACGCATAAACATGCCGATGAAGACTGGGTTGTTTACTGGTTCAGGTTCTATCAGAATTTTATGCCTATGCCGCCCCAATCGTTTTCAGATTTGAAATGGTTTGCTGTAACATTTTACAGAATGTTGGACTATCCGCTGGGGCTATTGTGGAATTGGAATGTTGTGCTTAAAATGTCGATTGTTCCGATTGCGCTGATTTTATTAGGAAGTTATAAGTTCATTAAATCTGAAATGCTGAACGTACTGGTGCTTTTTTGCCCATTATTATTTACCCTGCTGGCTTCCGGGTTAGAACTTTACCCGCTTACAGAAAGGTTTTGGTTATTTATAGCCCCTGTTTTTTTATTGATTATCGGTAAAGGGTTTGATGTGGTATGGACCAGAATTCAGTATGGTTTCTGGAAATGGATTTTCTTTATTGTAGTGGTTACAGGCCCGGCCAGCCAGGCAATAGCTTCGGTTTTACAGCCCCAAAATTTTTACATGCATAAAAAATCCTATCAGAAGGAGACTTTAAATTATATTGATCAGCATTACCAGGAGGGAGATGCGGTGTATGTTTACTGGAATATTTTACCCCAGTTCAGGCTGTATAAAGAACTGCACCGATATCGGTTTAAAGCTGTAGAAGGACGGGACTTTAGAAGTTCCTCTGTTGATATAAGCTCCTATAAAAAACATCTGGTAACAGATATTGCCCGGCTGAGGGGTAAAAAGCGGGTTTGGTTGATTTTGAGCCATAAGTTTCTGGCCGATATTGGGGACCGTATTAATGAACCGAGCTGGTATTACAAAAAAGAAGGAAACCCAACCAACATTGTTGTTGAAGAATTCCTTAAATTAGGCCGGCTTAATGAAAAGATGGTAACCACAGATGTTACTGTGTTTTTGTTTACCATGAAATAGAGATAAGAAAGCTAATGCGTATAGCACATGTTATAATGGCTCATCATGTGTAACAGCTATTTCAAGTCTTACATACCTTTCAGTATTTCCAACGTCTATTTTTGGAAGAGCGACAGCAGAAGAAATAGTTTTTTCTGTTGTAGCTTTAGGGGTAGACTGACTGCAGCCGGAAAAAAAAGAAACCAGGAAAATTAAGGTAACGCCAATGGTTCCTGAAGGAATATTGAATGTATTCATTTTTTTCGGATTAAAGTAAGGATAGCATACATATAGTCGTAAATGGCCAGCCATAAAACATAAGGAAATAATAAAATATGTACGATAAGTACTGTTATGTTCAGATGATCTGTAAAGGAGGCCGCTAATAAAAGCGAAAGCGGCCAAAATAACTGGTAATAATCGGCCATTAAAATCTGAAATGGGCGGTCATCTTTTTTCATGACCAGTATGATCTGGTTTTTATAAACCAGGTAACGGATACATACCAGTGAAATGTATGCTGCCATTGCTAACAATGGCCCTATGTTAGCCAGTTGATACAACATTACACATAAGGCCATTAGCTCAATAGCAAACAGCCATTTGGCCTTATGGTAAAAAGAATCGGGCCGGACCTTACTGGCATATGTATTGAGTTTTACTTTAATATCGTTGTCCCTGTCTGCAAACTGATGCCACAAAATTCCCCTTAGACCGTAGGAAAAGGACCAGGTACCCACTGCAATAAACCACACCAGGTTTAGTTGCTGGCCGGTAATATAACTTATGGTCGATACCATCAATAAACCTGGAAAAACGTGTGAGCCGCAGGCATCGGCCAGGACTCCCCATATTCCCCGGTTTTTTAAACGAAAAGGTTTAATGGAGTAAAGGCTAAAAACGATCCAGGAAAGCAGATAAAGGAGACAGGATAAGCGATCCGGATACATCAGAAATGTACAGCCTATACCTATAACGAGGCAAAGCACCGGGATTAGCCATCTCCATTCAGGACTTATGCGCTGAATCCTGTTTGATTTTCCGCTGGCAAGATCCTCATCTAAATCTGTAATGTCGTTAATGACACTGACATAAATAGCCCCAACCACCAAAGAAAACAGCAGAAATATAAGCCATATAGCTGTTTGGTATAAATGGATTTTGGACATTAAAGCCGTAGCATAGCCAATGGCAAGCAAAGGGGGCAGTTTATGTGCCCACCATTCCTGTGACCTGATAATACTTAATAGATTCATATTTTCAGACTTTTTTGGTAAAGCGCAAGTGCTTCCAGGCAAAAACCTGTTGTAGCTTCTTCTGATCCGTAACATTGCAGTTTTTTGGGCCCTCCATAATAGAGTGCCCAACGTGGCCATTCCCCATTTTTTTCTTGTTTGGAAATGATAAAATTCACAGCTGCCCTAAGTACTAAATTGTTCTCATAGCCCAGGTTAATCAGGCTTATCACTGCCAGTGCCGTGTCCAGCACTCCATTTCCGACCGCCCCGTTTTCCTGAACTTTAGCCAGTATGCGTTCGGTAACAGGTAGCTTTATAGCTTCCAGTTCTGTTAGTCCGGCAGCGTAATTCCTTGAAAAGAAATAATAAATAGTAAAAGGGTTTCTATACCATTTATCGCAGTCATTTTCTTTATTCGTTAAAATGATATCCTTTATGAACTTAATTATAGGCCGTGTACTGTCTTTTAATCCCAGGTAAAAAAGCACATTCGCATTTACCGCGCCGTCAATATCGTATTTTCCCGCTTCATTTTTAGTCCAGAATATCCAGGAACTTAGCGGAAACCTTAATTCCCGCAAAATTAACATCCAGTAGTCGCGGTTCCATACCTTATTTGGCCTGAAAGTAAACCAGGTATAAAATAGTCCTTTATTATTGCGGTTTAGCAACAGGATCTGTTCATTATTGGTAAACTCACGTTGTAACCTTTTCAATACTATTGAAGCGCATGCGGTGTTATCTACATCTGCCGGGCATATTTTAAAATATTTGTGTGCTTTGGTAAAATTATTCCAGACACCGGCCCGCATACTTTGGTATTGAAGAAAAGACGCTGTGAGCTGTAATATTTCGTCTACCTCGTCCAGATGTGCCAAGGGTAATAATGAAAAGCATATTAAAGAAGTAGGAAAGATGTTATTATCGGGTACTGTATCTTTCATACTGTCTTCATTACCTATATAACAGCAAAATTCACCATTGGGCATCTGATGCTGATGGAGAAACCTTACACCTTTTAGTATTGACTGATCAATATCCGGCTGATACATGTAGCTCTTATTTGTTAACCAGGTTTAAAATTATTTGTGCGAAATCATTTTCCGGGCATTTTGGAACATTTGCGCGGACAAATGCTGCAGCCTTTTTTCCGATTTGTTCCCATTCTTCACGTCTTTCCCAAGCCCGTTCCATAGCTGCCTCAAATGAGGCTTCATCGGGATATCCAATAAAACCTGTAACACCTTCTTCCACCAGTTCGGCGTTGCCCCCGGCATTGGATATGATTACCGGTCTTCCTGCCGACATTGCTTCTACCATTGATAAGGGCAAGCCTTCACTTCTTGATGGGAGGATCAGTGCATGATATTCTCCCCACATATGTTCTATATCATGTATATGCCCCCTGAAATCTACATTTTTTACACCAAGCAGGGCTGCCATGTCTTTCAGGGCCGCTTCGTCATCCCCCTTGCCAATAAATGACACGGTAAGGGGGCGCGCCTTCCATTTTTCGGAAGCAAGGATGCGGATCAGCATATCCTGTCCTTTATCCAGTAAAAACAGGCGGCCAAGACAAGCCAGTTTGTACTGACCTGAAGTGTTGGGAAAAGGAACGATATTTCCGGAAAGTTTTACAGGATTGAAAATAACTTTACCATTGGGAAGCCTTTTTCCAAACTGTTCTTCTGTTAAACGTAGGTTATGCTTAGAGACAAAAAAGGTATTTCTTGCACCTAGCAAAGCCTTTAACATAAAATCGCGGTCATTTTTATGCGGCCAATAAAAGTCGACCGCTTTTTGGGCAATTACTACATAGGGGATTTTTAATAGCAGACATTGATAGGCCAGCTTTAAACCGTCGAAATTAATGCCTTGTGAAATAATGACCAATGAAGGCGACTCCTTACGGATAATCCGGATAAAGCTGGTAAAATCTTCGGGCCTTGGGGGGCTTTTTGTGATGGCCACCATTGTTTCATGATAGGTTTTTACCAGCTTTTTTCCTATTCTCTTCAGCATATCATGGGCCGGAAAAATCTCTATCAGTTTTACCTGTCTTTCTGCAAGTTTTACAAATTCAGGGTGGTTCCTGTTGATGTAGTATTTTAATACTGAAACATTAAAGCCAGCAGCTTGCAATGGGGGGATGCTTCGGCCCCATAGTTCCTCACTACCTCCCCAATCTTCTGTGCATGTACTGATAATAGCTATTTTTTGCATAAGGTTTTACGTTGTTCCGGCTTTGCTGTTGAATAATTGGTAATATGTACCTTTTAAGGCCAAAAGTTCTTCATGCGTTCCTGATTCTGAGATACAGCCTTCAGTAAGCATATAAATATAATCTGCGTGTTTAACCGCCGATTGCCTGTGGCTGATGATCAGGGCAGCCCTGTTTCCAATCCTTTCCCTTAATGAATCAAATAACTCCTGTTCAGACCGTGCATCTAGGGCACTTGTAGCTTCGTCTAATATAATAAAGCGGGAATTGCTGTAAAATGCCCTGGCTATAGCTAATTTCTGCCATTGGCCTATGCTCACTTCATGCCCATCTTCAAAAATGCGGCCCATAACCGTATCGTAGCCCTCCGGGAATTTATCAACAAACATATCGGTACCTGAGTTTCTGGCCGCCTCTACAATTTCCTCCGGTTTTCTTGATAAACTATGGATGTCACCAAACCTGATGTTGTCTGCAACACTGAGGTTGTATTTTCCAAAATCCTGAAAAACAGCACAGATCTGCTTATGATAATCTGTACTGCTGAAATTTCTGATGTTCTTGTCATCCAAGGTAATTTCTCCTGAAGTTGGGTCGTAAAGTCTGCAGAGCAATTTCATTAAGGTTGATTTACCAGCTCCGTTGCTGCCTACTATTGCAACAATTTTTCCTGCAGGCAGTTTTAAACTAATATTGCTAAGGGTAGGTTTTGTGGCATGTGGATAAATGAAATTTACCTGCTTTAGTTCCAGATCTACCTGCTGGGCGGTAGGAAGGGGCAAAGGTTGCGCAGGTTCGGGTAAATTGCTTTTCAGGTCAAATAATTCAAATAAACTCTTGACAAAAATATTATTTTGATAAAGCGTAGAGATACCTGATGACAGATTTTGTAAAATGGTAAAGGATTGGGGAAATGCGATAAAAAACAAAGCAATATCACCTACGCTTGTTGTTCCGCGAATGCTGCCTATTGCGATGTAGGCAATGCAGGAAAAAAAGCCAAGTGTAGCTATCGACGAGGTCATGATCTCCTTAAATGTTCGTTGTCTGCTGATCTTAAGCCGGCCCTCCAGCAATTCCAGACGGATGGCAACGTATTTTTTTCTGATGTAATGCCCCAATCCGAACCCACGTATTTCTTTTGCATGTATATCAGAAGTGATCAATGAACTCATATAGCCTGATTTCCTTTCCAGCGCGGTTTGTGAAAGCCTGAGTACATTTTGAATATCTGCAAAATTGATTCGTACCCATAGTGTAGGTATAACAAACAGGGCCAGGATTGGAAATAGTCTCCAGTCAATCGAAACCAGCATTGAACCGATAAGGATCAGCATTACGGAATTTTTTGCAATATCTACCATTGTAGCCACTATAAGATTGGGACGGTCGCTTCCCATATCCCTTGCCCTTTTTAGGATATCGAAATACTCAGGGCTTTCATAAAAAGAAAGGTCCAGGGCAATAGCGCTCCGGTGAATCTTATCGTCAACATATTCGGCCACCTTTGCTGCTTGTTTTTCGATAATATAGGCAGATATCGCTTTTACAGAAACATACAAAATAGCTGACAGTGCGGCAAGTAGCAAAAGATTTACTACCATAGGTTCATCCTTCAGGTTGTTGGCACCATGTTTTGAAAGTGTGTCTACCAGCAACTTTATCAGGTAAATAGAAGCGTAAAACAAAGCACTTTCAATCAGGATAAACAAAATAGAAATCAACATCCATTTTTTAGATGCAGTTCCAATTAATTTAAGTATTCGGATGATGTTTAAGTTAGTGCTTAATTTCTGAACTTTACTGGCAAAGGATTTTATCATTGTACAGGCAGGAAAGTATGGGTTTGTAATGAATAAATACCAAAAGTAGCAAAATTACACTTCTGTTACCTGCTTTTTTTTATTAAAGAAACTGAAAAACGTATGTAGGATATAATTAGCAAACCTGGATAAGGGCTTTTCAATGACAATGTGCAACAGCCATGAAACTATCAGTATTACAAAAAGCAAACCGAATAAAAGCAGGTCGGCCTGAACTTTGTTACTTAAATACCAATAAAAAACAAGGAAATAGACGTGGAAAAGATAGAAAGGATAAGAAATTTCTCCTAAAATCCTGGTAAATGCACTTGCCCTGATGTTTATTTTGTTGGTTGTTATGAGATAAAAGACCAGATAAATTAAGGTAACCAATGCGCAAAATATTTCATAACTGAACTTTATCTGGTCCCTGAAAAGGTCTTGAAGATCAAGCGCCATCATTTTTCCGGTTACAAGTGTAATGGACAAGCAGGCAATAAGCAAAATGTACAGTGGCCATTTGGTGCCAGCTTCTTTTTTAAGTAAATAAAATAGCATTCCAGCTGCGCAGGATGGGAAAAAGTTTTGTAAACCCGCTTCTCGGTCGAGTGCATGAAATGCACAATAGACCAGTACCATGGCAATCACTACAAGCACTCTTTTCCAGAGCTTAAAGAGGATAATAAACCCGATAAAAAAATAGAAGAGCAATTCGACGATAAGTGTATAAAAAACGGGGTTTATGATGGGGGCACCCAGAAAGGGGGGAATCATTGTTAGATTGGCCAGAAATACTTTGAATGAGCTGTATTCCAGGTAGCTGTGTCCAACAAGCCGTGGCAAAATAAAGGCTGCCAGGCAGCTAACCCAATACAAGGGGTAAATTCTAGACAAACGCGCAATGGCGAAATCTTTCAGGCTACGGTTTATGGAGGTCATTGTAATGACATAGCCGCTGATTATAAAAAGTATCAGCAAAGCCACACGTCCGTACCGAAATACAGGTGCCCATTTAAGGTTTTCGGGTACAATCTGATAGCTAACGTTAAAGGTATCTGTATAATGGGCAAAGAAAACAATAATAACGGCCAGGAAACGAAGCAGGTCAAGTGCTCCATCCCTTGTATTTTTTTTGGCTGTGGTTTGGTTCATCTTATAAAGATATATTTTCTTTACTGATCAGGGTTTATGCATATGCATTCAATAGATCTATAACATGTAATATATCGGCCTCTGTATGCGCAAAGGAACAGGGCAGGCTTAAGGTTGTGCTGTGTATTTCTGATGAAAGCGGGAAATCCATCTGGTTCATTGCTGATAAGGCTTTTTGTTGATGCGGTGCAATAGGGTAGTGGATTTCGGTACCAATGCCATTGTCACTCAAATAAGATTTGATGCGGTCACGTTCGGGATGCCTGATATTGAAAATATGGTAAACGTGTTTGAAATCCTGATCAACAACAGGCCTGATAAAAGTCTCCTTCAGTTTTTCATGGTATAAACCCGCAAGTTTAATTTTGTGTGTATTGATCTGATCCAGGTAAGGTAGTTTAATACTTAAAAATGAAGCCTGTATTTCGTCCAGCCTGGAGTTATAACCAACAAGGTTGTTGTGGTATTTTTTTTCGGACCCATAGTTCCTCAGCTGCCTCAGGATTTCATAATCGCTTTCAGTTTTGCATATTACAGCGCCGGCATCACCTAGTGCGCCCAGGTTTTTTGTTGGATAAAAACTGAATGCCGCAAAATCGCCAAATGTTCCTGCAAGCCTGCCTTTGTAAGTTGCCCCATGCGCCTGAGCGCAATCCTCTATCAATTTCAGTTTTATTTTTTTTGTGATGGTAAGTATCGGGTCCATTTCACAGCATTGTCCGTACAGGTGTACCACCATAATTGCCACTGTTTTGGCGGTAATGGCTGCTTCTATTTTTTTTGGATCAAGGTTATAAGTCTGGATATCCGGCTCCACAAAAACAGGTATCAGTTTACATTGTAATACAGCAAGTATACTGGCGATATAGGTATTTGAAGGTACAATAACTTCTGAACCTTCAGGAAAATTGCAGCACCGGAGGGAAAGCACCAGTGCATCAAGGCCATTTGCTACCCCAACTGCATACTTTTCATGATGATAGGCTGCAAAATCCTTTTCAAATACAGCCACCTCATTACCAAGTATATACCAGCCATGCGCTAAAAAATTATTGAATTTCGTTTTAAATTCAGTTTCAAAGGGCTTATTGAGCGTTTTTAAACTTTCGTATGGTATTGTAAGGCTCATATATGTAGTCTTTTGGGTCAAATTCGGTAGATGCCAGTACAAGCAGTATAGCATCCTCGCTAAAGTCGTGCATCACATGCCAGTCAACCGGTTCAAGGATCAGGCATTTTTCGGGACTATCAAGAACGAAAGTCTCAATTTTTTTATTGTTGTCATTTGTAATACTGCATGAACCTTTTATACAGATTGCTGCCTGGTGGGTGTCGTGATGGCGGTGCCCGCCACGGTCAGAATTGTCGACAGCATAGATATAAAAAAGCCGCTTGATTTCAAAATTTACAACTTTGTCTAACACCGTAAGAATTCCCCGGGTATCTTTAAATGTTTTCAGGTTAATGATGTGCGCCATAGGCGGCTAAGATAATATATATTGGCAGAAAATTACTTGCTGATTTTTACAAACAAAAGAATTACTTTTATCATCTGAATGAATATAACCTCCATCATTACGGTAAACTATAACCAGCCGGCAGTTACCATCGATTTTTTGAAGTCGGTTAGAGCAAATACAGACCAGAATAATGTTGAAGTGATTTTGGTTGACAACGGCAGCGTAGAAAACCATGAAGCTGCTTACAGAGCAGCCTATCCAGCGCTTGTTTACATCCGCTCGGAAGAAAACCTGGGTTTCGCAGGAGGAAATAACCTGGGTATCAGGGTGGCCAAAGGAGACTATCTTTTGCTGCTGAACAATGATACCGAGATTTCGGACAACCTGGTTACTGCAATGGTTGCTGAATTTGAAGAACATCCAGAAATTGGCCTCCTATCTCCACTGATTCTCTATTATGAAAATCCGGGAGTAATACAATATGCGGGTTTTACACCTATGAATTATATGACCTGCAGGAATGAAGGGATAGGGAGTTTTGCAAAAAACAATGGTCAGTATGATAACGATAGCCGCGAAACCGCCTATTGCCATGGGGCGGCAATGATGTGCCGCAGAACAGATCTTGGGCAGGTAGGATTGATGGCGGAAAACTTCTTTTTATATTATGAGGAACTGGACTGGTGCGAAAAATTTAAAAAAGCAGGTAAAAAGATCTGGTTTACAGGAAAAACAAAAATATATCATAAAGAATCGATGAGTGTAGGTAAAGAAAGTAACATCAAGACCTATTTCATGACCCGTAACAGAATGCTCTTCATCCGTAGGAATACAGGGCCGTTGAATACGCTGTTTTTTAGCCTGTATTTTATTTTGATTGCCGCTTCAAAACAAATGGTACTGTATTTAATGAAGGGGCGCGGGGACCTGGTAAAATGGGTGATAAAAGGGCTATGGTGGAACTTTACCCACAGTAAAAATAGTAATGAACTCGGATTTAAAATTGTATAAAATAAATGATTATCGCATTCTGGATCAGCCTCTTTTTGGTTATATATACTTTTATTGGCTATGGCATTGTATTGTACTTATTGGTGAAAATTAAAAGAATATTTACAAAAACTGCTGAATTTTCTAAAACTGCCGATCTTCCTGCGGTAAGCTTACTTATTGCCGCTTACAATGAAGAAGACATCATTATAGAGAAAATAAACAATACACTTGACCTTAACTATCCAAAAGACAGAATACAATTTCTGTTCATTACCGATGGATCTTCTGACCGGACGGCTGAACGGGTAAGGGAATTTAGGGAAGTGGTTTTATTACACGAAGATGCACGTTCGGGAAAGATGGCAGCGATAAAGCGGGCAATTCCTTTTATTACGGGAGATATCACCGTATTTACCGATGCCAATACCTTCCTGAATAAAAATGCAGTACTTGAACTGGTAAAGCATTATCAAAACCCAAAAGTAGGGGCGGTAGCAGGCGAGAAAAGAATTCTGGTAGAAGAGAAAGCAGATGCAAGCTCTGCTGGCGAAGGATTTTACTGGAAATACGAATCCCTGTTAAAAAAATGGGATTATGAACTGTATTCAAATGTTGGCGCTGCAGGAGAATTGTTTAGCATCCGCACCGCGCTTTACCCGCCGGTGGAGTCGGATACGATAATAGACGACCATATGATCGCAATGAGAATAGCGGAAAAGGGATATATTATTGCTTATGAACCTGGGGCCTATGCCATGGAAACTGCGTCTGCAAATACAGCCGAGGAACTAAAGCGTAAAATAAGGATTGCGGCAGGAGGTATCCAATCTATACTCAGGTTAAAGAAGGCCGCCAATCCATTTTATTATCCTGTGCTTACTTTTCAATACATCAGCCATAGGGTATTGCGGTGGACTATTACCCCCTTTTTATTGATTCTGGCTTTTATCCTTAATGTAGTTATTGTAGCGTCTGCGGGTAATCCGCTTTACCAGGTTACCCTGGCACTACATGTATTGTTTTATATGCTCAGTTTAGCAGGATTGGTTTTTGAATCCAAAAATATCCGTATAAAGGCTTTCTTTGTGCCGTACTATTTTTGCTTGATGAACTATGCAGTGATGGCTGGCATATTCAGGTACTTCAGAAAAGCGCAGAGTGCCGCCTGGGAGAAATCGAAAAGAAAATAGATTGCTATAACACAGTCCAGTAACTGCAGGGATTGTGGTTGCTAAGTGCAAGTGTAAATAAGCAATCGGATTGAATAAAACTATGAAGCTGATACTGTTGGCCTATTCTGCTGGGTGTGTCTGAAAGTATATTGACGAGAAAGAGCTGATCTGTTAAGCCTTCGCCACTGGCCTTAAGTAAGGCTTCTTTACGTGTCCATAACATATAAAAAAGCTGGGATCTGACAGCTGCGTTGCTGTTGATGAAACGGATTTCTTCGGTATCAAAAAGTTCGGGCAAAAGCAATTCAAAATCAAAACCTGGGTTGAGCATTTCCGCATCTATTCCTACCGGGGAAGAACTAAATGCAAGAAAGACATAATTTCCGGTATGACTCACATTAAACTCAATTCCTTGTGTGTATGGCTTTTTTTTTGCAGATAAATTGAATTTTATATCTCCTGCGGCGCAGTTGAGAAACCCTCCCAGAAAATCCCGCAGGAGATATTTGCTGACCAGGTACCTTTGCTGGTCACTTTGATTCAGGTATTTTGAAGCTTTAAGTACCTCTCCAGCCGTTAGGGTTTTGCTATACAAATCTCCCATTCGGGAAAAGTAGCGGTCAATCGCGACCTTAAACACATGATTTTCATTTAAATCCAGGTTCCATTGAACCGGAAGCGGTTTCCAGTTTACCTGGGATTGGAGTTCAGGTCCATTCATCCCGCATAGGTTCAATTTGTTTCGCGGCCTGGTCGAGTTGTTCCTGCAGCTTATCTGCAAGTATGGAAACAAAGCGTGGTTCAAAGAAATCGAGATGTCCTATTGGTACATTTATCCTTGTAAGGCCTTTACTTAAAAATGGCCCCCATCCGTTACTTTCATAATTGTTAAAATAAGTAGTTTCCGGATCATTGCTTTTAAACAAGTAAGCATGCCCGTCATAAGGCTTGAAATGGTAATTTTTTAATGAACGGTCATGTGATTCTGCCAATTGTCGGATAGCATATTCAGGGTCATCCTTATTTATTTTTTTCTTTGGTTTGAGTCTGGCGTATATATTGTAAAGTGTGCCTGCAGTAAAATTGAATTTATCAATAATAAATGCTTTTGGATGACGTATAAAGAATTTGGAATTGACGATCTGTTTTTTGATAAAATACGATACCATCTGTAGTATTTTACCTTTTTTCTTTAATTCACAGTAATCATTGATGGTTACAAAAGAATCAAAAAAAGCAAGAAATGCCACTTCTTTTCCGAGCTCTTTAAGCTGCCTTGCCATTTCGAAGGCGACCACTCCGCCCGAAGAATAGCCTGATAGAAAATAAGGCCCTGATGGGTTATGAAGCATGATTTCATTCACATAATGGGCTGCTGTTTCTTCCGTGGTATGAAAAAGCACATCGCTGCCATTTAACCCTTTGGCCTGCAGTCCGTAAACAGGTTGTTCCGGATCTGCAACATTGGCCAGGTTGCGAAAGCCTAAAACATTGAGTCCCCATCCATGAACAATATAGAGTGGAGGTTTACCGCCTGATGTTTTAATTGGAACCAGAGAGTCCCAACTGATCCCTTCTTCATCAGCGTTCAGCAATTTTGCCAGTTTTTCGATACTCGGGTTCTCAAATAATGCTGCCAGGGGCAACCTTTTACCGGTTTCAGCTTCAATGGCCACCATTACTTTTACAGCAATCAAAGAATGCCCTCCGATTTCAAAAAAATCACTGTCGATACTGATGTTACTGATGCCGAGTGCATCAGACCATATTTTTGCCAGTATAATTTCCTGGGGTGTTTTTGCAACTTTCAGCACTTTAGTTTGCTGGTCGGAAAAATGGCTAAGCTTTGGTATTGCCTTGCGGTCTATTTTTCCGGTTGCAGTTAAAGGGAACTCCTTTAACAACACAAATTCAAAAGGTATCATATACTCCGGAAGATTACTGCGTAGGTTATCTTTCCATTGTTCAATGTTTTCCTGGCTTAAACTGCCAAGCTGGTGGGCTGTAAGATTTGCGATCAATCTCGTGTTTCCGGATTGGTCTTTTTGTACGGTAACTACCGCCTGTTTGATCTCCGGTTCCTTGTTCAGGTAAGCTTCAATTTCTCCAAGTTCGATCCGGAAACCGCGTATTTTAACCTGGTTATCTTCCCGGCCCAGAAACTCAATATTACCATCAGGCTGATATCTTGCCAGATCTCCCGTTCTGTATAGCCGAAGCCCTGGGAAATTCTTTTGTTCCAGTGTAATAAACTTTTCATTTGTGAGTTCCGGTAAATTCACATAACCCTCTGCTAAGCAGGTTCCGGCAATGCAAAGTTCACCTACCACACCAGCAGGCTCTTCTTTTAACTGCTTGTTTAAAATTAGGATCTGGGTATTGTCAATGGGTTTTCCAATAGGTGGCAGATTTGGCCATTGTTCAGGATCGCCGGTCAGTTCCAATTGCGTAACTACGTGCGCCTCTGTGGGGCCATATTGATTAAACAGCACACAGCCTTTTATTTTTTTAAAGAAGGAAACAATTTGCGGCGTAATTTTTAGCTGCTCGCCTGCTGTCATTACTTCTTTTAAAGCGTCTGGATAGGTACCTGTTGCTGCCGCACTTTCGGTCAATGACTGTAGCGCAACAAAGGGGAGGAAAATCCTGTTGATGCCTGTTGATTTTAAATGTTCGAGTAAACTTCTCGGATCGAGCCTGACTTCATCAGAAATTAATGACAGGTAACCACCTGTAAGTAGTGTAGAAAAGATTTCCTGAAAAGAAACGTCAAAAGGCAGGGGAGAGAACTGCAGGGTTTTACTGCCTACGCCAGCAATTGAACACTTAGCTTGCCATTGAAGTAAATTTACCAGGGCATCGTTGGCCATGCAAACGCCTTTTGGTTTGCCGGTTGAGCCTGATGTATGAAGCACATAAACCGGGTTATTGTCCGGTATGATCAATTTCGGTTCTGTATCCGGATAAGTTTTGCTGGCTTCAATTACATCATCAATGTAAAGCTTTCCTTCAAAACCTACATAGTTTTCGGCCCTATCTTTCTGGACGATAAGTAACTCAGGCCTGGCATTTAGCAGGATTTGAGAAATCCGTTCTTTAGGGTAGTTAATGTCTATTGGTAAATATGCTGATCCGGCTTTTATTATGGCCAGCAATACCACGATCATATCTGGCGTGCGATCTAATGATAATGCTGTAAAATGGCCGGGTTTAATTCCCGATTCAATAAGATAATGCGCAAGCTGGTTACTGCGCTGGTTTAACTGTTGATAGCTAAGGGTTTGATTTTTAAATAAAAGCGCTGATTTTGCTGCGTATTTTTTTGCAGCTTCGTTTATTAAGGTACCAAGTGCAGGCAGAACGGTTTTTTCCGCAGGTGTCTTTTTTTGAATAGATAGATCATCTGCAACGATCAGGGATATTTTATCCAGTAAAAGTGCAGGGTCTTTTGTAATCTGGCTGAGCAGGCCCGCAAAGCGCTGATGAAATAAATAGATCGTTTGGGGCGTAAATAAGGATTTGTTGTAATCCCATCTGATGGTCATGCTATCTACGTACTCTACTACATCCAGGATCAGCTCGAAATTCTCAAATGATTTCCGGTTTTCAACAAGTTCATTTCTGACACCCGAAAATGAAGCGCCTTCATCCATCCAGAGCGCAGTATTCATCACCACTGAAATCAATGGTGCGCGCGACTGGTCGCGGCTGGTATTTAAAATTTCGAGCAGGTGACCAAAAGTAATATCCTGATAACTGTAGGCTTCCAGGATTTCTTGTTTTCGCCTGTTTAAATAGCTTAAAAAAGCTGCATCTCCGTCAAGACTGGTTCTGAGCGGCAGCATGTTTACACAGTGCCCTATTAGGTTGTCTTTTACCTCCACCAGCTGACCTGCTACCGGCAGGCCGGTGATGATATCTTCCTGGCCGGTAAGGCGGTATAAAAGTACTTCAAGCGCTGCCCTAAGCGTAATGGCAATACTTGTGTTTGCAGAAACTGCTATTTTTTTTATGCCTGAAGCGAGTTTCGAGTCTATCGTATACGTAACGCGCTCACTTTCATAACTGCGGTTTTTGGGGCGTGGAAAATCAAGCGGGAGTTCCATCACAGGTAATTCTCCCTGAAATTTACCCAGCCAATAGTTTTCAATGTCCTTATAATCTGCAGTACCGTAATATGCCTGTTTTTTCAGGGCATACTCACTAAACAGGGCCGGTTCATCAAGGCCGGTAGGAGTGTTATTTACGATTGCCGAGTATAAAATGCCAAGTTCGTGCATCGCAACCCCATAAGACCAGCCGTCGAAAACGATATGGTGGGTTGCTATGGTAAAATAATGCTGCTGATCTGATAGTTTTATCAGAAAAGTTCTAAAAAGAGGCCCTTCGGAGAGATCAAATGGCGTACTGGTATTTTTTACAGAGAGTTCCTCAATAAACTGATTTTGATCTGCTTCAGATTTTAAAGAAAGATCATAATAGTGCCAGTCAGCCTTTAAATGCTCACTGATATGCATTTCTGCACCATGTTTATGAAATGTTGCCCTTAGCGATTGATGCCGGTTAACCAGTTGCTGTATTGAAGATTTTAACGCATCAGCATTGAGGCTGCCATGAAAATACTGTGAAAATGACAGGTTAAATGCTTTGCTGGCATCCGTGCCGCCGAGTTCACAGGCCAGCCAAATCTCTTTCTGAGGATCTATAGTTGGTACATGAATAATATTGGGGGTACCCCCACCGGGAAAAGGGTCGTCCTGATCGCCAGGGCCGCCCTCATCATCACCGCCATCGGGTGAGTCGGGGGCAATCACTTTAGCCAGTTTCTGAATGGTGGAATTCTCAAACAATGTGGTAATCGGCAAACGGATACCCGTTTCTTTTCCAATTGCCAGCATCACCTTAACGGCGATAAGCGAATGCCCGCCAAGCTCAAAGAAATTGCTGGTGATGCTGATCTTTTCAATGTTTAACAGCTCAGACCAGATGCCTGCAATCATTTTTTCAGTAGCTGTGCGGGGTTCAACTACACTGCCTTCATTTTCCTGACGGGATTCATGATCTGGCTTAGGCAGGTTTTTACGGTCAATTTTCCCGTTACTGCTAACCGGCAACTTATCCAGGGCAACGTATTCACCTGGTATCATATACTCGGGGAGTACATTTTTTAATTCATTTTTCAGGAGCTGAAGCTGGTGTTCCGGAATATCGATGACGTTTACCTCATGATCGTTTTCCAAGCCATATTCTTTTGCCGATTTAACCTGTAGTTGTTCTGGTTTTGAAGGAATAGCATTTCCGTAAGCCTCAGGAATAAACACAGCTTCAACATTTCCATCTTCGCCATTGGCAGACCAGCGTACATGGGTTTTGTAGCCTGATTTTTCGCCCAACTCCCAGAGATCGGTAGGGTTAATGCCAGAAACAGGAAGCTGCTGAAGCTTCTCTTTCAGCTGTTTTACACTTGTTTGTGCATCAGCCCCTTGCACCAGCTGCATTAAAGCCACGTCTTTACTTACCCTGCGGTTTGGAATGGCAGTAACCTGTACCACTTTTCCTTTGTTTGCCGACAGGCATTCTGCTATCCAGCCGATGCCGGCACCTTCATATTTCAATGATACCTCAGGGGCAACTACATTTGGAACATCGCCGCCAATATATAACCAAACGTCGTAATGGCACTTAGTGGCTTCGTTGGAATAATCACCACCCCGTATTTGAACATCTACGGCTTTTATTTCCGGCAAAATGTTGGGCAGGAAGTAGAAGAAATCAACGTCAATGGAAATTTCTTCTTCTTTTCGGATACGGAAATCTGAGATCTTTTTAAAATCGGCTACAGAAACGTCGTCTTTCGTAATACCAAGCTGGTCATGATAAAAGTGCATGGTAATGGCATCTAAAGTCTGCGGGTCCCCAATGTAGATACAACCACCAGCTCTTACTGCTTTTACCGCACCTTCAATTACTTTAAGCACATAACTTAGGCTTGGGAAATACTGAACAACCCCATGGAAGAATACCAGGTCAAATGAATTGTCATCAACGCCGGTAAAATCATCAGCAAGTGCTTCATATGCGCGTACATGTTTCCATTTTTCAGGTGCAAGGGCCAGCTTTTCTTTAAGTTTGCTAATGGCAACATGAGAGTAATCTGTAGCTACATACTTGTTTACTTCCTGTCCCAGGGTAAGCATCAGGTGGCCTCCGCCAGTTCCAAGCTCCATAATATCATTGGCTTTTAATGCCCTGATACGTTTTAAGCCTTCATTTGTCCATTCAATTCCATGTTCTCTTATATTTTCATCAGTATTGTATTGAGAAATAATGGCAATATCCAGGTTCTGTTCTTCCAAAGGAAGGTCCTGTTCATTCTGAACACCCAGCTGGTAAAGGTCTTCCCATCTTTCCTGCCAACCGGTACCATCTTTCTGGTCGGGAACAATATAAGCTACCAGACGCTGATCGCCAGCTTTATCCTCTCTTGCAATAACTACAGCTTCTTTTACACCTCTTTGTTTAATGAGGTGGTGTTCAATCTCTCCTGGTTCTATCCTGAACCCTCTGACCTTCAATTGCTGGTCAACCCGGCCAAGACATTCAATATCATTGTCCTGGTTCAGTTTCCCTAAATCCCCTGTCCGGTATATCCGTGTTGGGGTAGGGTTAATGAAATTATTTGAAGCAAAACTTTCCGCAGTCAATTCCGGACGGTTCAGGTAACCGCGTGCAAGTCCGGCCCCTGCAATACAGATTTCGCCCGGCACACCATCGTTGACCGGATGCCCATAAGCATCAAGAAGATATACCTGCGTATTGTTTATCGGCTTCCCGATGGTAGTACTTTTACTGTCTTTTTGCAGTTGCTTGATGATGGAATAAACGGTGGTTTCGGTTGGGCCATACATATTCCACACTGCATCACAAAGATCCAGCATACACCCGGCCAGATCAGCAGGGAATTGTTCGCCTCCGCAGAAGGCGCGTAATCTGGAATTAGGTTTCAAACCGGCTTCCACCAGAATTCTCCATGAAGAAGGTGTAGCCTGAACAATGCTCACGTTTTGTTTCTCTATGAGGTCCAGAAGGAGGCGGCCATCCTTGATGTCGTTCGTTTCTGCCAGAACGATGCTGGCACCGCTGATCAAAGGCAAATACATTTCTACCCCGGCAATGTCGAATGATATGGTTGTAGAGGCCAGGAAGCGATCAGAGGCCTGAATCCCGGGAGCTTTTTGCAGGCTCAGCATTAAGTTGGTAATGCTGTGGTGCTCAATTAACACGCCTTTAGGCCTGCCGGTAGATCCTGAGGTATACAAAAGGTAAGCGAGGTCCTTGCCAGTAACTTTTAATGCAGGAGGCTGGTCAGAAAGCCCATCCGATCCAGACCAGAGTTGTTCCAGTTGAAGAATTTTTGCAGATGACGCAAATACCGAGTCTTTTGGCTGGTCTGTGAGCAGAAGGGATGCACTGGAATCAGTCAGCATAAATTCTATACGCTCGTTAGGAAGTTCCGGATCTATAGGCAAATAAGCTGCCCCGGCTTTCAGGATACCTAATATGCTGATGATTAACCTTGGCGAGCGTTCTAGCTTTATGGCTACAATATCTCCTGTTTTAAGACCTTCTTTCCCGATAAAATAATGCGCCAGCTTATTGGATTGCATTTCGAGTTCCTTATAGCTGATTTCCTGATCTTTAAAGTATATGGCCGTTTTTAAGGCATTCTCAGTAGCAGATTTACCAATCAGTTCTGCTATTGCGGTATCTTCAGGGTAGGCGACTTTAGTATCGTTGAAATTGGAGGTTTGCCCGGTTTGTTTCTTATCCAGTAACGAAAGTTCACTAATCCTGATGTCTGGGTTGTTTACCACTTCCTCCAGCAGAATGGTAAATTCCTCCATCATTCTTTTGATACTTTCTGCTTTGAACAGTTGGGTGTTGTACGACCATTCCAATGTCATCGATTGCTGTGTCCCTGTGGCATTCATGAAAATTTCAAAACTCTCGTATGCCCTTGGATTGGAGATCAGCTGGTGTTCAAGCCCATAGAATGAAACATTTGCATCCATTCCCATATCGATGTTGAACACCACTGGAACAAGCGGAATTCTTGAACTGTCGCGCGCCATGTTCAGTTTTTTCAGCAAGCTGCCAAAAGTAAACTGCTGGTGTTCATAATCGTTAATTACTTTCTGCTTTCTGATCTTCAGGTATTCCATGAAGGATTGATTGCCTTTAGGTTTACTCCGTAAAGGCAAAAGGTTTACGCAATGCCCCACCAATACATTATGGCCCGTTGCAGATTGCCCTGCGGCCGGCAGGCCCAATACAATATCGGTCTGACCTGTTAACCTGTGCAGGTAAATTTCAAAGGCAGCCATTAGTGTACTTACCAGACTACTTCCTGCTTTTGCACCGGTTTTCCTTACAGCCTTAAGCAAGTCCTGGTCAAGCGTGAAATCGTCACGCCTGCTTTTATAGGTACGTAATGATGGACGGGGATAATCTGTAGGCAAATCCAGTACGGGTACATTCCCAGAATACTCATTTAGCCAATACTGCTCAGTTTTTTTATGTTCGTCAGATTGCGAAAAACGTTCGAGCTCGTCAGCATAGTCGCTAAATGGAACTGGTGTCTCCATTACTGGCTGCTGTCCCTGAGCATAAGCCGAGTATAATTTTCCAAGATCTTCCAGGATGATACCGAATGACCATCCATCGCATATAATGTGGTGGGCGGTTAACCTTACAACATGTTCAGTCTCGCCCAGTTTATAAATAACCGGGTTGAAAAGGGGGCCATCCATTAAGTTAAAGGCAGATTCAGCATCTTCCTGATCAATTTCTTTCAACCGCTTTTGTTGCTCAGCAGCAGGCAGGGCCGAAAGGTCTTCATAGGAAATAAATATTGGATTGTCTTTATAGATACACAGGCTTTTTCCATCTGCGCTTATGGTTGCCCTTAAAGCCTCATGACGGTTTGCAACTTCATGTATTGCCTTTTCCATGGAATTGTGATCAAAAACACCGCTCAGAATTAGCGAAACCGATTCATTGTACGAACGGTTCGCATCTTCTCCACCTATTGCACAGGAAGCCCATATCTCTTGCTGTGACTCAATCGCAGGGATACTTTTGTCGAGTTCACCACCTTCAAAGGGATTAAAATCTACGGATGTCAGGTTATAGTCGTTATTCATTAAGTTCGTTTATAATTAAGATTGTACTTGCAGGTATTTTCCAGGATTATTTTCATCTCTAACAAACCAGGCAGGGTTTCCTTCTCTGTCTTTGCCAAGTCTGGCACCTGGAACAGGAGGTTTTCTGGGATCGTGATGTGTATTCTCTTTGGTGTTTTCCCATATATGTTGAGGAATCAAACCTACGTGTTTAAGTTCTTTCACACTTTCTTCGAATGTTGAAATGATCCGATCAATATCGGCTCTCTGGTGTGCTGTGGTAAGGAAACAAGGGAAGCCATCTAAAATATGGATGCCTTTATCCCGCATCAGTGTAAAGAGCAATTCGCTGTAAGCATATTCTGTATGGTACTTGATTTTCCATACAGAGCAGAACTGGGCAATATACATCGGTGTCTGATATTGCCTGCAGATATGGTTTAGCTGGTCGGCAAGATATTGTGCATTGGCGTTCAGGTTTTCCTGCAGTGCAGGCCCTTGTTCCTTCATATAGGTTAGGGAAGCCCTGGCGCTGGCCAGTGCCAGCGGGTGCCGGACAAAAGTCCCTGCAAAATAGGTAACGCCAGCTTCGGGAGCTGAATCGTCTCCAAATTGCCATGTGCCACCATCAAGTGCATCCATGTAAACCTGTTTGCCGGCAATAATACCAATAGACATGCCCGCACCAACAACTTTACCGTAGGTTGCAATATCGGCTTTAATGCCAAACATGGCCTGTGTACCTCCAGGATGGAACCGGAAACCAGATACCACTTCGTCAAATATCAATGCCGTTTTAGAGGCTTCAGTAATTTTTCGTATTTCTTTAAGGAAATCTATCGGCTGGAATTCAGGGCGCCGGCTTTGAACAGGCTCTACCAGTACAGCAGCAAGTTCATGCGCCCGTTCTTTAATAATTTTCAGGGATTCCTCAGTACCGTAGTCAAGAATCAGCATGTTTTGTACCGCTTCTGGCATGATACCGGGAGCAGCAGGGAAGGATTTCAGTTTTTTGCTGCCCCTTACAATTACTTCATCAACAATACCATGATAAGAACCTGTAAAAGCGACAATCAGTGATCGTCCTGTAACTGTTCTGGCTATGCGCATGGCACCCAATACAGCTTCGGATCCGGTGTTACATAAACCGGCCCTGTCAAAACCCGAAAAATCGCAGATCAGTTTGCTCACTTCTCCGGCTAATTCGTGCTGTGGGCCTATCTCATATCCTTTTTCAATCTGATCTATCAGCGCTTTTTTTATGAAATCAGGCTGATAGCCGAGCATGTTTGAGCCAAACCCGTTCAGGGCATCGATAAATTCATTGCCGTCAATGTCCCAAATGCGGCAACCTTTTGATTTTTCAGCAACAATAGCATATACCAGCTCTTTTGTGGCGGGCTTGAAGCCCGAAACCACACGCGGGTCGGCCATATAAGGTCTATGTTTTTGGGTATAGGCCTTACTGCCTTTGGTTTTTTCGTTATATCTTTTTGTAAGATTGCTCAGAAAATCCTGCTGTGCGCTGGTCAGTTCCGCAGATTGCTTCTCTATTCTTGCTGTAGCACCAAAAGGTTTCTTAATTTCTGCCAGTTCCTCAGAAGAAAGTTCATTCAAAGAACTGTCATGGATATGGTTGTTTGCATTGTTTTGTGGTACATGGACAGCAACGGTTGGGGAAGAAACACCGTTTTGCAAAACCGCGATCTGTTGCGCCAGAAACTGCAGCTGTTGTCCGATCAGGTCTATTGCAGGGTTATTTCCGTTTGAACTGAACTGAACAGCTTGCGGCTGAAAGGATGTTGCCAGGTTTTGAACCGGGGCGCTTTCGACGGGAAGTTTTTTATCCAGGTGACTGGCCAGGGCGTCCATCGTATTTAGCTCTTCGTTTAGCTGACGAAAGGTAATGTTCTCATTAAATTCTTTTTTTAAGAGCAGTGCTGCCTGGGTTAGCAGCAAAGAATCGAGCCCTGCTTCCATAAAATTCATTTGCGGCGTAACTTCATTCATTTCGATTCCGGAAGCATTTTCCAGGATTTCTCTGATCTTACTTATCAGATGCTCTTTTCTCATAGGTTTTGCTAATGTTTTTGAATTGTTTGTTAAGTCTGAATGATTTTGAATCATTGGCTTTTCCGGTATTGCAGCAGCACGGTTAACCGTCAGATTTGGTTTCAGCCAATAGGTCTTACGTTGAAAAGCATAAGTTGGAAGATCAGAAATACGGTTACCTTCCTGATCTTTATAGAATGAAGACCAATCAATTTCCTGCCCGCTTACCCAAAGCTGGCCCAATGATTTCAGCAGGGTCTGACACTCTGCCAGTGGTTGTGATTTGTTTTCAATGGATGACAACACTAGGAGGTTACCGGTACTTTGCTGCCTCATAAATGTTGAGGTTACTGTCCCAGGGCCCATTTCTATGAAGACTCTTTTTCCGTCGCTGATCAGCATTTTTGCCGCATCCTCAAACAAAACGGTCGATCTTAAATGATGTGACCAATAGGAGGGGTCTGTAGCCTGCGCTTTAGTTAGCCAATCGCCGGTTACGGTGGATGCGACAGTTACAACCGGCTCATTTAATGTTACAGTACGTACAATTGCTTCAAAAGGTTCAATTACGCTGTCCATCATTGCTGAGTGGAAAGCATGACTGGTATTTAGCAGTCGATTGGGGATATTATTGGCATCCAACATAGCTGAAAATGCTTCAATAGCAGGTGTTGGGCCAGCTACTACCTGTAAATTAGGACTGTTTACTGCTGCTATTGAAATAGCAGCGGGCAGCATTGCACGGAGTTGTTCGGTTGTTGTTCTTACAGAAAGCATGCTCCCGGCAGGCAGGTCACTCATCATCCTGCCGCGGGAAGTAATTAAAAGTACTGCGTCCTCTAATGAGAATATACCCGAAAAATGTGCTGCCACAAACTCTCCGATGCTATGGCCGATGAAAGCGGAAGGATGTATGCCCCAGCTCATCCATAATTTGGCCAGTGAATACCCTAAGGCAAATAATGCCGGCTGGCTGTATCTTGTATTCTGCAATTTCCCGGCGGCATTTTCCACGGTTTCGGCAGGATAGATAACGGCAAGTATATCTTCTCCCATTTCTTTTGAGATGATCGCGCAGCATTCATCCATAGCCTGGCGAAATACGGGTTCTGCATTGTATAAATCACTTCCCATGCCAGGATACTGCGCGCCCTGTCCGGGAAACATGAATGTAATTGGCCTGTCTGTGGTGTCTGCAGTGCCTGAATTGGCGGCCACAAGTGTTTCATTACTTAAAATTTCGGTCAGCTCTGGTGTATTACCTGATAAAACGAAATTCCTGAACCTGAACGCTTCTCGATAACTGCTGAGGTTGTAGGCGAGATCGTTAAGAGAGGTATCTGGATGTTGAGATAGGTAACTAGCCAGTTTTGTTGAATATTGACTCAGACTGGCTTCATTCATAGCCGACCAGCTGACCAGTTTCAGTGGTCTTGATGTTTTGCTGTGCTGAAGGGTAGCAGCTTCAGCTTCTTCAAGCACCACATGTACATTTGTTCCGCCTACGCCAAATGAGCTCACACCAGCACGTCTTGGTCCATTGCTTTGCCATGTTTTTAAGGTGTCATTTACAATAAAGGGACTATCGGAAAAGCTGATGTACGGATTTGGTTTACTATAATTAATTGATGCTGGGATTTGTTTGTGGTATAGTGCGAGCGTTGTTTTAATGAGACCTGCAACCCCTGCAGCATGTGTAAGGTGCCCCAGGTTACTTTTTACGGATCCGATAGCACAATACTGCTTTTGGTCGGTCTCACCAAATGCCAGTTTAAGCCCCTCTATTTCAATAGGGTCGCCGAGGGGAGTAGCAGTACCGTGTGCCTCTATATATGAAACTGTAGAAGGGGCAATTCCTCCGTCTTCAAGGGCCATAGTGATGCATGCCGCCTGGCCTTCGGCACTTGGTGCAGTAAAACTGCCTTTTTTGCCACCGTCATTGCTCAGGCCAACTCCTTTTATTACCGCAAATATCAGATCTCCATCAACCTCTGCCTGTTTTTTGCTTTTTAGCACAACCACTCCTGCGCCATCACTGAATAATGTACCCCGGGCATCTGCGTCAAACGGCTTGCAATGACCATCTTTGCTTAACATGGCCCCTTCTTCATAAAGGTGTCCACTATTTATTGGTGAAGTAATGGATACCCCGCCTGCAATGGCAACATCACATTGGCCTTTTCTAATACTTTCTACCGCTTGGGCAACGGCCAGCAACGATGTTGAACAGGCTGATAATACAGTTACAGCAGGACCTTTTAAATCCAGCGCATATGCAGCCCGAGTTGATATATAATCTTTATCGTTTACGGTTACCACTTGCAGTCCACCTGCGTTTTCAACCATTTCTGCGTTGCCGATCACGTTGTTTACCAGGTAGGTGTTGTTCGCACAGCCCGCATATACCCCTATGGCACCTTCATAACGCTGGGGCATGTATCCTGTTCGCTCTAATGCCTCCCAGCAGATCTCCAAAAAAACACGGTGCTGCGGGTCCATCAGTTCGGCATGTTTCGGTGTAATGCCAAAAAAAGAAGCATCAAAATCTGTAGCATGGTTAATGATTCCGCGTGCTTTTACATAGTCAGCAGAATTTCTTACGGTCGGGGGAATGGAAGAGTCCAATTCGTCATCTTTAAAGAAATGTATCAGTTCCTTTCCCTGAATGAGCGCTTCCCATAATTCTTCTATGCTGTCTGCCCCGGGAAAACGTCCTGCCATTCCAATAATGGCGACGTCATTATCCTGCTGATTATCTTTATGCAATTTTTTCTTTTTATGTTGTGGCTTATTTTTACGACCATCTATAAAAGCCGCAACACCAGCTACAGTTGGGTACTGGTATAATTTGGTAACCGGCAACACCAGGTTCTGCTCCTTTAGTATGGCAACTGTTTTTTGGGCCAGCAATGAATTCCCACCCAATTCGAAAAAATTGTCGTGGGCGCCAACACGCTTAACGCCAAGTAAAGTTTTCCATATTGTCGCGAGTTTAATTTCGGTTTCGCGCTTTGGTTCTGCGAAAACTGTACTTAGCAATTCTGACGCATCCGGATTCGGAAGTGATTTTTTGTTTACCTTTCCATTACTTGTAAGCGGAATCTCTTTTAAGGGTACCAATAGCTGAGGTACCATATAATCAGGTAGTTGTTTTTGTATAAAGTAAAGAATAGCATCTTTATCGAAAGCGCCAGATGGAACTACATAACCGATAAGTCTGTTATCGCCATTATGCTCACGCGCAATCACAATAGCATGCCTTACACCGGGGGCCTGTTGCATCACGTGCTCAATTTCGCCCAATTCAATCCTGAACCCACGGATTTTAACCTGATCATCTATCCGGCCGAGATATTCCAGCGTACCATCTGGCAATTTTTTCGCAAGATCACCTGTTCTGTACAACCTTGCTCCGTTATTGGCACTGAAAGGGTCTTTTATAAACCTCGATGCGGTCAGTTCAGGTAAATTCAGGTATCCCCGGGCCAGGCCATCACCACCAACATACAATTCACCCGGCCTGTCATCCTCAAGTAGTTTTTGCTGTTCGTCCAGAATAACGGCATATAAGGTAGGTATGGGGCCGCCAATCACACTGATATTGCTCTCTAAATGTCTTTCCTCTATTTGCTGGTAGGTTACATGTACGGTTGTTTCTGTAATCCCATACATGTTAATTAACCTGCAATGAGGGTAAAGCAGGTACCATGGTTTAATCTTGCTGGGATTTAATGCCTCACCTCCAAAAATAACATATCTGACCTTCAATTCGCTTCTGTTTTCTCGATGTATCACGTGCTCCTGAAGGATGTAGAAAGCTGATGGCGTTTGATTCAGTATAGTTACTCCTTCCCTTATCATCAGCCCGGTAAATAGTCCTGCGTCTTTAGCTGTGTCTTTGGACACGACAACCAGTTTTCCACCATACAACAAGGCACCGTACATTTCCCATACTGAAAAATCAAAACAAAATGAGTGAAACATCGTCCATACATCGGTTTCATTAAAATCAAATAACGGACGATCATTAATGAACAAGCGGTAAACATTCCAATGCGTGATCATTACACCTTTAGGTCGTCCTGTTGAGCCAGAGGTATAAATAATGTAGGCCAGGTTATTACCGCTCAGTTCATAGTTAATATCCTCTACCGGCTCCTTGTCAATAAGGTGCCAGTCCGTATCCATGTTCAGCAAATGCAGATGAACACGTTCAGAAAAAATAGAGTTGTTAACAGATTGGGTAATTACTACTTTTTCGCCAATATCGTCAAGCATATAGGCTATTCTTTCAGCAGGGTAGTCTGGGTCAATCGGCACATACGCAGCTTCAGCTTTCAAAATGCCCAATATTCCTACAATCATATTCAGTGACCTGTCGAGGCAAATGGGGACAAGACTTTCTTTTTTTATGCCATTTTTTTTCAGATATCTCGCAAGCTGGGTAGATCGGGTATCAAGTTCTTTGTAAGTGAGCTGCGTATCTTCAAAGACAACAGCTATGTTTTCAGGCGTTTTTTTTACCTGTTCAGAGAATAAATCAACAATAGTGTTTTTATCAAACATATGTAAAACTGAGCGCTTAATTTCTAATTATCCGGTTATAGCATGCTTGAATTTCCCTACAAACAGATTATCATTTTGAAATCACTTCGCTATGAGCTCGTTTCGTTTGCGGTAATTCTGCTTTAAAGATAAAGAAAATATCCTATAACGAGGATAACGAAAATGATACAGAAGGCGAATTCCGTAAAAGAATAAGCCATTTTTTGAATACCTTAAAGCTTTATTATATTTAAAAGTTCTTTGATCCTGTTTTTATAAGTGTTGCCAATCGGGATTTGCAAACCGTTGTTAAGGAGTATTTTTCGTTTTTGTATTTGTTTAATTGCGGAAGTTGAAATTATGAAAGATTTATTTACACGGATAAAATCTCCCAAAGAACTCAGTTTATGTTCATAGTCCAGCATTTTTGCATATGTAATGTAGTTCTTCTGGTCCAAAGTATGAATTTGTACGTAATTGGAAGCTCCTTGTACGGCAATAATGTCATTTACATATATTTTGGTTACTTCGCTGATATTTGATTTAATGAAGAAGTATTCGTTTCGCCTGACGTCTTCAAGCTTTCTTTTCTCCTTTTCTACAATCTTCATTATTGTTTCCCAAAGTTTTTGCTTGAGTATTGGCTTTATTAGATAACCGCGGGCATTAACATCAAATGCATCCAATACATAAGATAGATCATACGCTATGATAATCAGGTATTTAATTTTATTCATTAGCAACTTCGCTAATTGGATTCCGCTAATTTGACCTTTAAGTATTCCGATAAAAGCGATGTCTGGTATATCGTTTTGTTGGATTTCTGCCAGTGCTGTTAGCGGATCTGAATAGGTCTTAATGAGTTGAACGTAAGCTTTGAACTCGATAAGGTGACTTGAGAGAAGGTTGATACAAGGTTTGGAGTCATCTACAATGATGCAGTTTAATACCATAGTTGAGGCGTTTGTGTTGATGCAAAATATCCAATTGAATCAACAATGACAATAGCATTTGCAGCAAAGTTCATTTTGCATAAAAGATGTTGCATTTCACATAAAAAAAAAACTTTATAATATAATGTTGCTGATATTCACCCAAAAGTTAGTACTGATCAATTACTTAAAACCTTAATATAATGCGGATAAAAAACAACAATTTAATCAGTAAGTTCCCTTCCTTGCAGACCGGATTTGGGTTCTGGAACGACTCAGAAGTGTGGGATGATAGTGAAAACTGGACGGATTAAATATTTATTTAACATATATGGCACAGACATTCAATAATGGCGAAAGCAACGCGAGCGTAAGAGCTAAATTAAATGCGAACGCAACAGAGTTAAACAGTACAACGGCCGCTTCTACCAATGCAAGCGCATTAACTACCGGCACTTTGCCTGATGCAAGGTTGTCAGCTAATATCCCAAAAAAGGTAGATGGGTTGATTTTAACGTCGGATTTGCCAAATGCGTTATTATCACCCGATCAGTTTGAGATGTTACCCAATGGTACCATTGGCATCAAAACATCTTACCTTGAATCTTTGGGGCTTGGGGGGTTACCAACGCCTACAGCGCCTACAGTAACAGTGTCGGGCAGAAATGTGTCCGCTATTCATCCGGCTTATCCTAATCAACTGGAATATAGTTTAAATAATGGTGCTTTTGCCAGCTATGTAGATGCAACGCCTATCGACGCCGGGCCGAATGAAGTGCTGGCCAATTACTATCGTTTTCGGGTAAAAGCGTCTTCAGGTGTAAATAATGCCGGGGCGATAGCTGGAAACCCGTATATAGCACCTGCATCAGGTAGTTATGTAGTGGAAAACACTATAATCGCCAACTTCTCAAGCGAATACGCCGGACCAGCAACAAATCCGCCTTTCAACACCTTAAATCCACCTTCGGCAGACTTACAAACGGCTAACGGATATACTTCGCCATTGCTGGAAAACACTACCGGCGTTGAATCTGCCATTACATTAACAAATTCGGGTGCCTTTGCTGGCCAGGTTGCACTAGTAAGTGCCAGCCAGGATGCTGTCGGAAATACTGGTGTGTTTGAAAACGCTGTTGTGAACACCGCCTGGACAGTTAATGGGGGGACCTCAGCCGCCTTGCTTATATCTGGTTTAAATTCGTCGAAATTTTATCAGTTGTATTTTTTGATGCCTACTGATAATCCGGATGCTGTAAGGGGAGTGACGATTAACAGTGTGACAAAAAATAGGACAGCAACTACTGTACTGGGGAGTTTTGGCCAGGCAGCTAACGGTTTAAACGATTCGGAATGGATTGTTTTTAACAACATTACAGGTATTACCACTGTAACAGCACAAATTAATAGGGTTAGTGGAGATTATGGGGCAAATTTAGCTTGTTTGGTTGTTGAACAGTCAAATGTCGCCAAGTCATGATAAAACAAGCGAGAAATTATGTTATCAGTGGTTTGCCTGAACCCAAACATACAATAAAGACTATTGTGAGGTTCGCTGCTCCCGCTACATTGGCGGTTGCGAATATAGCACCCTGGAAATACAATAAGAAAAATACAATGGCTTTTGAATGGGATGATGCAAGTATAGGCGCGCTCACTGGTCTGAATATTTTAAATGCAGCTTTTTATACAGACGGTTGTGGGAATAACATCAATTATTCAGCTACATTGGCTATTAATGGTGCAAATGAAACAACTGGCATCCCTTACACTTATGATGGGACAGATGGCAGGGTAAGTGCTGCTCAGATGATCAGTATGATCAATGCAGGCTGGGAGATCAGTGATCATGGATACTACCATGACCAGGTGGGGTTCGGAGCAACAGTTAACCCATTACAAAGCACCATTCTGATGCAAAGTTTTATCAAAAACTTATTGAATTACTGGACAAGATCTAAGGTTGTTCCAAATGCCGATGCAGGACATGCCCAGGCAGCTCATGATATTGGTTATTTGTATTCGACTTCGCAGGGGACATTCGACACATTTACTCCGGTATGGATGTTCGTTCCTCCGGGCAACTATAATGACGTGCCGCCGTTGTTTGGTGCATTAAGAAGGTATTTTACCGATCAGCTGGCTGTAGAACTTAATGATATTAAGGCAATTATTGATACCTTGTTGTCAGGAAATAATACTTTTTTCAGGCTGGCAAGTCACACTATAGATCAAACTGCGTTTCAAAACCTGGTCGATTATATTGAAACCAATGCTGAAGATGAACTGTGGGTAGCATCGCACAGGGAGGTTCTGGAATACAGGGAGATGAAGGCCTTACCAACCTACCAGGAATTTAATGGGGATACCCTTACCATTGTTACAGATATCACATCTTTGACCAATAAAAACCGTTATAAGGACCTGTCGTTTAATATCGCTTCGGATCAACCTATATTGTCGGTTACCACAGACGGGGATAATGCTACGTTTAATGCAACTACAGGATTGGTGAATATATTCAAACAGAAAAAACAATGGTTGGATACGGATGTTGACTTGTCTTTATATTTTGACCATATTTATGATTCTTCTAAGGCAAGGAACGGGAATAGTTTGCAGGTAGCTGATGGTGATATTGTGGCCAGTATTCCGGATTTAGGTAAAACCGGTGGGAAAGATATGTATTATACCGGGCCCGTAAACCCTGTATTAACTCAGGCTCCCCCGCGGTACCGTAGTCAGGTTGGTGGGTACATTCAGTTTCACAACCAGTTCGGTACAGCATATGTATCAGAGCAATATGCTGTAAATAAGCCTTTTCCAAGGGAGCTGTTTTTTGTAGCGAATCAGGCCAAATTTAATACCTATGAAGCTTTATGGAATAGCTTCAACAGTCATTACGTAGGTGATTTCGGTGATAACGCAATCAGGTTGAGGGGCGCTACAGATGAATCTCCTGTCGGTTTTCCCAACACAATACCAATAGGGTTTCCTATCAGGCAGAATTATTTGTTTCATATCAAATACATATTGGATGTACTTGGGATTAGATGTGAGGTGAGAATTAACAAATCGCTGGTAACGGGCGACCCGGCATATACCTATTCAGACGGCCGGTTAAACAAGCCAAGTTTTGCATGGGGAGCTGATACCAATTCCGGTAACTTTGGGGCTTGTTTTCAGGCCTGGAGTTTTACAGAGCTTACTGCGGATCAACGCACAATCATCGAAAATGAATTGTATGCCAGGTATAATATAGGTGTTCGTCTGGCACTGCCTATGGCAGAAGGCCTGGCAGGTATAAAAAATGGTACCCAGTATACTGCAAGTTACAATTATGTAAATCCTTTAGGGTACGCCGAAGATACCACAGCGAGATCTGTAAAATGGGTTATTTATAACGCAGGGATTCAATCTGGTACTTACTTTACGGCAGTTGATGGCTTGTTAACCTGGAATTCTAATACCTATCCATTGCCTTCAGGTTATGAGGTAGGCAGTGTAGAGGTAATTTGTGTTGACGTTATAGGTAATCGGTTCCATGTGCCCGAAAAGGTGTTTACTGTGGGCTCTTAACAAACCAGTTACTTTGCCAGTGAAACCACGTAACGTGTCAAAACCACCGCATTCATAATCGTATCGGTTTTCTTTTTTGCCTTCAGGGTTATACTATAAGTTTTGGGCGTATTAGCTAAATGGTATCTCAGCGAATCCGCAGAAATACCAACAGTCAGCGCAAGGTTACCAGTTGCGGCTTTGGTTGTAATAGTAGTGCTGCCCATTGTTGTTGTCTTGCCGCCGCTGTTGATGCTGAGCTTTATTGCGCGCAGGTTTGCCAGGTTGTTGCCCGTGTCGATCTTAGTTGTATTTAACGCAATGATCAGGTTGTTGAGCTTTATGGATCGGATATTACCAGAGGTAAAGCTCTTTGCCTGTTCCCTAATCTCAGTTTCAAGATCTGCCCCTGTTATTATATTCGGTATCGTAACAGGGGCAACCGTGTCCAGTGGCTGAATATCAAAAAATGAAGTGTCGTTAATAATAATGTCCCGTTCAATACTTTCCGATATTTTATTGCAGGACATATAAAGCAAAACTAAAATGGGCAGGCTTATGAACAGGATTTTATTTTTCATGACTTTATCTGGCAGGCAGTATGTGTTTGGCAAATATTCTAAATAAAACCCGGATTGGCAATTTCAAATCTCTCCTTTTGTAGAAAACGTAGAAATACGGTGAAAAGTGCCGGACTTTAATTTTATTTGGTATTTTTATATGGAAAAATTATATTTTGTACTAATTTATAACTATTTAAAATTCAAGTGACTTATTGTTGTCTTTCTAAAGTTTAAGTTAATAATGATTACAATGGTTTTTTATTTTTGCTGCTGAAATACAGAATTATATTCTGGTTTGTATTTAATAGGCTTGTCTTACAGTGATTTGGTGTTTTTATTTAAATTAATACTGCTGCCTATTGTAAGCCTCCGAAAAATCTTTGCGCATTTCCTTAAAACGTTCCACTACTGTAGTAATGAAAGCCTCATCCAGGATCTGGAAAATTTCATTTGCCCCGCCTCCCGTAAGGTCAAGCTCCGATAATTTATAACTCTGTTCCAGTGTGCCTTGTTCAAATTTTACAATGTATTTCTGGTTCATGTTAAACAGGGTGATCTTACAATCCGGATGTGGCAATTCTGCTAATACTCTCATATGTTTTTATGTTTAAAAAAAGCCATCCGCTCATGAGAGGGATGGCTATAAGGTAATTTATTTAGGGACTATATTTTTACGCCCATTTCTTTTAAAAGGAAGTTTGCCTTGTCAATTTTTGCGGCCACCCACAGTACATAACGAATGTCGACCCCGATAGATCTGCTGTAACTTTCGTTCCAAGCGTAATCGTTAATCGTAGCGCCATAAGCACGGTCGAAATTTACGCCGATCAGCTCGCCATTGGCATTCATTATTGGAGATCCCGAGTTGCCTCCCGTGGTATCCATGTTATACAAAAAGGCAACAGGCACATCTTTAAGATCTTTTTTCTCAAAAGGACCAAAATCTTTGGCTTGCCATAGCGCCCTGATCTGCGCCGGGTAATCAAATTCCGGGTTTCCGGTAGCGCCTTTTTCCAGTATTCCTTTTATGGTAGTGTAAGGGCGCATGTAAGAGGCGTCCGCAGGCCAGTAACCCCTAACATAACCGTAGGTAAGCCTTAATGTGCTGTTGGCGTCAGGAATAAAACCTTTCTTTAAAAACTTCTCCTTAACACTCACGTAGTCACCCATTAATTTGTTTAAAACACCCTCTCTACGGTCTTTCTCCGGCTTCAGCTCGGCAATTTGTGCCGCAACCGTTTTTTCAAATGTCAGAAGGGGATCACTATATTCTTTTAGCGACTTCGGTGAAGCAAGTAAAGTTTGAAATACATAATTGCTGTCTTTTAACCTGCTGGCGGCAAAAACGCTGTTGATGTAAGCATCTATGGCTTTTTCATCGCCAGTAATGCCGTTAGTCGCATTTACCCTTTGATTTGCCGGGAGTACTGCAGCATCAATAAGCATTCGCTTAAAGTTATTTCTATCGGCGGCCAGGTCAAATGCTTCGTAATTTCCAGACAGAAATTGTTTTAAGCGGGGTAGATTCTGGCTAAAAAACGCTTCCTGTTGTGCTGCTGGATAAGCTTCCATTGCAGTTTTAAATACGTTTATGTTTTTAGATAGTCCAAGCAGGCTGGTTGAGTTGTAGATCTGGGCCAGCCATAAATCCCTTTTGGCATCACCATTAATGAGTTTATAAAGGTTGTCAATATCGGTCATCAGGTTGCCATACTGAGCTTTTACAGCTACGTTGCCGTTGATAAAGCTGGCCAAGGCAGCATCTTCTTCTTTCTTTTTGCCAACAAGGTCAATTCCCTTCAGTCCCTGCAGTTTTCCTCTGTAATTTTTAAGTACATTGGCATTTCTTTTAATGCGGGTAGCCAGTTTGATCTCTGTTGCCTTATCTTTCTTTCCTGCTTCTTCCATGGTTTTGTTCTGGAAATCGTACAGGTCAGAAACATATGGCAATACAAATTGCTGTTGGTATTCAATAAACTGTGCCGGGCGATGGCGGAAAGTTCTGCCCGGATACCCCAGTATAAATACAAAATCCTCTTCATTGGTGCCATTAGCATTAACCTTCAGGAATTTTTTAGGGCTGTAAGGGATATTGTTCTTTGAGTATTTGGCTGGTTTTCCGTCTGGTGCTACATAGGCGCGCATAAAGGAGAAATCGCCGGTATGGCGTGGCCATACCCAGTTGTCGGTTTCACCTCCATATTCGCCAATCTGCCGGTTTGGTACATATACAAGGCGCACATCCTGTATGGTTTTATAACGGAACAGTACATAGGTCTTTCCAATAAACATTTCCGATACTTCGGCCTGTATGGAAGGGTCTTTTTTTTCGGCGTCCGAGGCAATGTTTTTCATCGCATCGTTAATCAGTTTCAATCGGGAAGCAGGGTCAGTCACCTGCGTTACGGCACCCAATACTTTGTTTGATACATCTTCATAACTATCAGTTATACGGCAAGTTAAACCTTTTGCTTCAATCTCCTCTTTACGCGTGCCCGCTACAAAGCCATTGGTTAGGTAATCGTGCTCAGGTGTGCTGGCTAGTTGCACTGCGCTAAAAGCACAGTGGTGGTTGGTGATGATCAGCCCCTGATTAGAAACAAACGATCCTGTACATCCGCCTACGTTAACCAGGGCGTCGACCAGGCTGGTGCCATTGGGATTATAAATTTCATTCTGACTGATCTTTAGTCCTGCTTTCTTCAAATCAAGCTTGTGGATCTCACTTAAAGGGAACATTCCTTCTTCCCAGGGTTTGTAGCCCGACTGTAACACACCAACTGTAAGCAGTGAGCAGGTCAACAGCGAAGTAACTAAGGTTTTTTTATTCATCTGTATTGTTTATTGTTAGTTAGCTGATATACCATCTTTGTTGATGCAATGGCAACCGAAAATGACAAATTTAGTTATTTTAATTTGAGTGGCTGATAAAGTAAGTTTCTTATTTTTGCTTAAATATTCTTGTACTATGGCCGAGGACCTAACGATAATAACCAATACGGATAAAGAAACCCAATATCGATCTTTAATCCCCCAGATAGCCGCTTTAATAAACGGCGAGGACGATCATATCGCCAACATGGCCAATATCACTGCGGCCTTAAAGGAACAGTTTGGCTGGCTTTGGGTTGGTTTTTACCTGGTTAAGGGTGATGAACTGGTATTAGGGCCGTTTCAGGGGCCGGTAGCCTGCACACGCATTAAAAAAGGAAAAGGCGTTTGCGGTGCTTCCTGGCAGCAGATGGAAACTTTAATCGTACCTGATGTAGAGGCCTTTCCGGGCCATATCGCATGTAGTTCCGCCTCGCGCTCTGAAATAGTGCTCCCTGTTTTTAAACAGGGGCAGGTAACCGCTGTTCTAGATGTGGATAGTCAATATTTGTCTCATTTTGATGTGATTGATGCTAAATACTTAAAGGAAATTGTAAGCTTGTTAAATGTCTAAATTGCCTTTTTCTTTCTATCAGAACGACGACGTGAACAGCCTTGCAGTTCAGTTGCTGGGAAAACAGTTGTTTACATATGTTGACGGGCAATTAACCGGGGGTACTATCGTTGAAACCGAAGCTTACAAAGGGGTTATCGATAAAGCATCGCATGCTTATGGAGGGAGGTTTACCAACCGTACTCAGGTGATGTATGCAGCCGGCGGATTATCTTACGTTTACCTTTGTTATGGCATTCATCACCTTTTTAATGTGGTCACTGCTCCGGAAGGAACACCTCATGCGGTTTTAATCAGGGGGCTGGAACCGATTACAGGTGTAGATGTGATGTTGAAGCGCAGGAACATGATAGCATTAAAGCCTAATCTGACAGCCGGGCCGGGCGCCTTGGCTAAAGCCTTAGCTATCGATAAAGTTTTAAATGCCAGAGACCTGCAGGGAGAGGAAATCTGGATAGAGGATAAAGGAATGCATATAAAACCTGAACAAATTGCCGCTGTGCCGAGAGTTGGAGTAGATTACGCAGAAGAGCATGCACTGCTGCCCTGGAGATACTATATTAAGGGCAATAAATTTGTAAGTAAGCCTAATCGTTAATGGGAAAAATGTTCTGGTAGAGCCTTTCCAGGAAGAATATTTTGAGCCGTATATGCGCAGCACTTTTAGATCTTTGCTAGACCCCTTCTAGGTCAAATGATCTTGTAATATCCTTGTAAGGATTTAATAAGGTTTAAATCGTGTGCAAAGTATCTGGAGAGCGGTGCACGCTCAGCCGTATTATTTTAAAAATGTGCATAAATGCTAAGTAGTTTTATATAAGTTTGAAACCACGAATTTTGGGCGCATTACCAGGCGCATTTTTTAACAGAATAGTATGATCAATTACAATCCTAAAGACTGGGTAACTTTTATATTTCATGTGCATAAAGCAGACACCATCAGAACCTTATGGCCATTAATGCTTAGTGTTGCTGCATTTTCAGGTCTTATTGCTTACCTGGAATTGAATTATCTGAAACTTGCAGAAACAACTTTTGTTAAAAACATAGGGATGATGCACAATCTTCTGGGTTTTGTCATTTCCATGCTGCTGGTGTTCCGGACCAATACATCTTACGACAGGTGGTGGGAAGGCCGTCGTTTGTTAGGGGCGCTAACCAATGTGAGCCGCAACCTGGCCATAAAGATCAAATCGCTAAAGCTAAGGCCAGAACATAATGAGTTTTTTGATTATGCCATTCCCAAATACGCTTTTGCGTTAAAGGAGCATTTAAGGGAAAAACAGTATTTTGGAAAGAACAGCTTGCTGATCGAAGTAGATGCCGGAAAGCATATTCCTAATCAGGTGGCAACCAGTATTTCATCAAGGGTTTTTGAGCTGCAGGCTAGCGGGGAGATCAGCCAGGAACAGCTGCTTATACTTAATGCAGATGTTCAGCAATTCACTGATATTTGTGGTGGCTGTGAGCGTATTAAAAGAACGCCAATTCCTTATTCTTATAGCGCATTCATTAAAAAATTTATATTTATATATGTCATCACGCTCCCTTTTGGCTGGGTGTTTAGTCTCGGGTATTTTGTGGTTCCTATTGTTCCCTTTATCCTGTACGTACTGGCGAGTTTGGAGCTGATTGCAGAAGAAATTGAGAATCCTTTTGGAGAAGACGCCAACGATTTGCCGGTAGATGAGATTTGCAATAATATTGAAAAGCATGTAGGGGAGATACTGAAATAAGATGGTGAAAATTGCATGGCATCCGCTGTATGCACATCCATTGCCAGAGGGGCACCGTTTTCCGATGGTAAAGTATGAATTGATTCCGGAGCAGTTGCTTCATGAAGGAGTGATTACAGCAGCCAATTTATTCTCGCCCGAAGCCCTTGATGAAGAAATTGTACTGTTAACCCATCAACAGGCTTACTGGCAGCAATTGAAGGAGCTTAGTTTGCCGGTAAGGGAACAGCGCAGAATAGGCTTCCCCTTAACAGGACAATTGGTAGAAAGGGAACTCAGGATCGCGAAAGGGACAGTTCAGGGCGCATTGTTTGCGCAGCAGGTTGGGATTGCATTTAATGTAGCTGGAGGTACACATCATGCTGGAAGTAACTGGGGTGAAGGGTTCTGTCTATTGAACGATCAGGCCATCGCAGCAAACTATTTGTTAAAAACAGGGCTGGCAAAGCGTATCCTTATCATCGATCTGGATGTGCACCAGGGAAATGGTACAGCTGAGATTTTTTACGATAAACCCGAAGTGTTTACTTTTTCTATGCATGGCGATAAGAATTTTCCCTTTAGAAAGGAAACCTCCGATCTTGATATAGCACTAGAGGATGGGACTGCGAACGAAGTGTTTCTGGAAAAATTAAAGGCAATACTTCCCGTACTTTTAGCCCATCAACCCGATTTTGTTTTTTACCTTTCGGGTGTGGATGTGCTGGAGACTGATAAATTGGGTAAACTGGCTTTGACTAAGGCCGGATGCAGGGAAAGAGATAGGATAGTGCTGCAGTTTTGCAAAGACAACCGTTTGCCGGTTCAGGTCAGCATGGGCGGAGGGTATTCTCCAGCCATAAAAGATATTGTTGATGCACATTGCAGCACATTTAAAATTGGTTTAGATATTTTTGAATAATTATGAAGATTGTTATTGCAGAGAAACCTTCGGTAGGGCGTGAGTTGGCAAAGGTTTTTGGTGCTACAACTAAAAAAGATGGGTATATTGAGGGAAAAGGCTATTCTTTTACCTGGGCGTTCGGGCATTTGTTACAGCTGGCCCCACCGCAGGAATATGGATTTATTGGCTGGAGAAGGCAGCATCTGCCCATGCTTCCTAAGAAGTTTAAGCTGGCCATACGGAAAATAAAGACCAAAGATGGGATGGTGGAAGATCCAGGGGTGAGGAAACAACTGGATATCATTAAAAAGCTCTTTGATGAGGCTACCGAAATCATTGTTGCAACCGATGCCGGGCGTGAGGGAGAGCTTATTTTTCGGTACATCTATTACTTTTTAAAATGTAAAAAGCCTTTTAAAAGATTGTGGATATCCTCTCAAACAGATGAAGCTATAAAAGAAGGCTTCAGAAATCTGAAACCGGGAACAGATTACGATACCCTGTTCAATTCGGCACATTGCCGTTCTGAGTCGGATTGGCTGGTGGGGATGAACGCTACCCAGGCACTGAGCATCTCGGCTGGTAACCGCTCGGTTTTATCGTTGGGTAGGGTGCAGACGCCTACATTGGCCATGATCTGCTCTCGCTACCTGGAGATTAAAAATTTTGTGCCCCAAACCTATTACCAGCTAGCCATACAGCTGGATAAGGATGGGCAACTTTTCAGAGCAATGTCTGTCAGCAATTTTGATAAAAAAGAGGAAGCAGAAGAACTGCTGGCTAAAATTGAGGATGTGGCCTCGGGATTTAACAATGGGGGTAAAATCTTAAATGTAGAAGCTAAACCGCGTAAAGAACCGCCTCCGCTGCTACACGATCTGAGCAGCCTGCAGCAGGAAGCCAATAAACGTAAGGGCTTTACAGCCGATCAGACCTTGAGTTTGCTGCAGGGGCTATACGAAAGCAAGCTGGTTACCTATCCGCGTACCGGCAGCCGCTACATTGGTGATGATATCTTTGCAGGTGTGCCTAACCTGATAGAGAAAGCTAAAGCGCATCCTGATTTTAGCCGGCAGGCAGAGTTTCTGCTGACTGTTCCTTTGAACAAGAGGAGTGTCAATGCAAAAAAAGTGACCGATCACCATGCTATTCTGCCTACAGGCGAATCTCCTTACCAATTAAGTGGTGATAAACAGGCCATTTATGATATGATAGTAGGACGAATGCTCGAAGCATTTCACCAGGAATGTGTGAAAGAGATCACCAAAATATCTGTAGAATCAGGCTCCCTGTTTGTGGCAAACGGAACCGTGATCCGCTCTGCGGGATGGCGTTCGGTATTCAATGAGGCCGATGAAGAAAAGAAAGATGAAGACAATCCGGCGCTGCCCAAAGTAAAAAAAGGAGAGGAACTGCCCGTTACCAATAAGGCCCTGCTGGAAAAACAAACCAAACCTAAGGCCATGTATAACGAAGCTTCTCTATTGAAGGCATTGGAGACCTCGGGTAAGGACATTGAGGATGAAGAGTTGAGATACGCCATGAAAGACAGCGGACTGGGTACACCTGCAACCAGGGCGGCAATTATAGAAACACTGATCAACAGGGAGTATGTGAGCCGGGAAAAACGGAACCTGGTGCCTACAGCAAAAGGTTTGGCGGTATATGATGTGGTTAAAGACCAGAAAATTGCCCAGGCTGAATTAACTGGGCAATGGGAGAAACGCCTAGAAGAGATCCGTTCGGGAGCTTCGGTTGTTGATTTTAAAGCTGAGATTGCCGATTATACAAAACTGATCACCAATGAGCTTTTGCTTGCAGGCAACACCCTGGCCCAGAAACTGGCCGAACCAAAAGAAGAAAGTAAATGAGGAAAGCTATGTATTCCATATTAATTGTTATTGTTGTATTGGCTTTGCTGACCGTATGGGTATTGAGCTGGCCCGTATTTGGGACTGCCCCTAAAGGCGAACGTTTGGCGCGTCTTTCAAAATTGGCTAATTTTAAAGATGGTACACTTTCAAACCTATCGCCAACTCCAATGAAGCCCGATAGTATAAGTTATTGGGATATGATTGTGGGGATGATCAAGGGAAATGAAAATAGTGCACCTAAAAAGACGCTGCCCCATGTGAGGCCCGACTTTTCTGAAACGGATAAAACCAGGATTACCTGGTTTGGGCACTCTTCTTACCTGATACAGGTGGATGGCGTTAAAATCCTGGTAGATCCTGTTTTTAGCAAGCGTCCGTCGCCTTTTTCTTATATCGGTACGGGAAGTTATATGGGGACTGACTTCGTTAAATGTGAAGATTTTCCTGAACTCGATATTGTGCTGATTACGCACGATCATTATGATCACCTGGACTATCAAAGTATCCTGAAGCTCAAAAGCAAGACCCGGCTTTTTATTACCTCGCTTGGCGCGGGTGCGCATCTGGAATATTGGGGTGTGCCTTCAAAACAGATCGTTGAACTGACATGGGGGGAAGAAACGATTGCTAAAGGGCTGAAATTTACAGCTGCTCCAGCACGCCATTTTACCGGCAGGGGCTTTAAAAGGAATCAGAGTTTATGGTCTGCCTTTATTTTACAGGCTTCTAAACATAAGCTGTACCTTGGTGGGGATTCGGGCTATGACACTCATTTTAAAAAAACAGGGAAGCAGCATGGACCTTTTGATCTTGCCATTCTGGAGTGTGGACAGTACAATGCCTACTGGCCGCTGATACATATGTTTCCTGAACAAACTGTACATGCCGCCAAGGATTTAAATGCAAAAGTGTTGCTGCCGGTTCACTGGGCTAAGTTTACGCTGGCCATGCATGCCTGGAACGAACCAGCCATCCGTGTAACCAGGAAAGCCCGTACAGAAAACCTGAAAATCACAACGCCATTATTGGGAGAACAGGTTATATTAGATGAAAGTTATCCGTCGAAAGAATGGTGGCTGGATTAGTGTTTTTTGGTAAACAAAATTCTGCAAACAATGTTGTTCAGGTAGTAGCTTTTCAAACCGGTTTTAATAGGATCATTATGGCAGTAAAGACAGATTTTATAGAAATATTTCAAACCATAAGGGCGGTGCTCCAGCCTTATGCTACCTTGGGGTTCAGCAACAGGATCAATAGTGAAGTAACCTATGACCTGTGGAGTGACAAGAATGTGGAAATTGAAGGGCAAAAAAGAAATGAAATATACTTTGCCGGCCTGATGATCAAAAAAAGCCATGTCGGTTTTTATTACATGCCGGTATATGCAGAACCCGAGATGAAAAAGATTTTTGACCCCTCACTGTTAAAGTTATTAAAAGGGAAATCCTGCTTTCACCTCAAAAAACTGGATGACGAACTTCTGGGACATATCGAAAGTGCTTTGGCTGAAGGCTATAGGTTATATAAGGAAAAGGGTTGGGTGTAGAATTGAATTGGCAGGGCAGTGTCTTACTGGCCTTGAAGGATAAGGGGATTGAGGTGCAGTCATTTCTGCACGAAAATTACAGTATGCTGTTATGTAATGGTCTGGTGGCAATTCACCTGATTCCACTTGGCAATGTTTATAAGGCTGAGGAATTAATAGTGCTGCAAAGGATGTATCAGCTTAAAGGGGTTACGGTATTGCAACTCTGGCAGGATGTATGGTACAGCAGAAGTGCCCAGGTGCTGGGTAGGATTAAATCTGTTTTGGGCCTAAATAAACGTCTATATGGTCGTAAAGCTAAGGTTGTGTCGATCAATCAGCAACAGGCAGATGATTTTTTAAATGACAATCACCTTCAGGGATCTGCAAAATCAAGGTATAAGTATGCACTTGTGCTGGAAGGGGAGCTTATCGCAGTAGCCTGTTTTAGTAATGTCAGGTATATGAAAAAGATTGCACCAGGCTATCGCTCTGTGGAATTGATCCGGTTTGCTACGCGCATAGGCTTTACAGTTACGGGTGGCTTTACCAGGCTGCTAAAGCATCTGATCAAAACAATTGGGCCTGATGATGTGATGAGTTATGCAGATCGCGATTGGTCGTTGGGCAATGCCTACCAGCAGGCGGGTTTTAAACTGACGGAAGTAACCTTGCCAGCATCCATTTGGCTTCGCAGGAAGGATATGCAGCGTTTTTTTTCACATCGTTTACCAGCAGACGCTTTGCCTGGCAGAGATGCAGATCTTTTAGCTGTGCCGGCGGAGAGGGCATTTATTCCGGTCTTTAATACCGGTAATCTCAAATATTTGTTATACTTGAAATCACGACAGCATTAAATTATGGATAGGGAAATGAGCGAATATAAAAAGCCATTACTGGTTGTGTTGGGGCCTACCGCTTCAGGTAAAACCAAGTTGGCTGTCAATCTGGCAAATACTTTAAACGGGGAAATTGTGAGTGCCGATAGCAGGCAGGTGTTTGAGGGAATGGATATTGGCACAGGGAAAGATCTGGATGAATATGTTATTGCCGACAGGAAAGTTCCCTACCATTTAATCAATATCAGGCAGGCGGGTGACAGCTATAATGTAAATGAGTTTAAAGAGGATTTTTATAGCATTTTTACAAAAATAAGCGACAGAAATCTGCTTCCTGTACTTTGCGGAGGGAGCGGGATGTATATTCACAGTATTTTTCAGGATCATCAATATACCGCCATTCCGCCAAATCATACACTCAGAGCATCTTTGTCTGATTTGGAACTGACAGTATTGCGCGAGCTTTTGTCAGGTTATTCTCATAAATTCCGCGCACATGCCGATCTCTCTTCCAGAAAAAGAGTAATCAGAGCCATAGAAGTTTCGGATTATTTATCCTCAAATACACTGGAAAAAAAAGAACGCCCGGCTTTCGATTCTTGTGTGGTTGGTCTGGCTCCGGAAATTGACCAGCGTCGTAAAAAGATCATCGACCGGCTTTCGGTCAGGTTAAAGAAAGGGTTAATTGAGGAAGTGGAAGAATTGATAGCTTCGGGGGTTTCAAAAGATAAACTGATATTCTACGGTCTTGAATATAAGTTTGTTGTAGCTTATCTTTCGGGCAAATTTAATTACAATGAGCTTCAGGAGAAATTAACTATTGCGATATGTCAGTTTGCGAAGCGCCAGATGACCTTTTTCAGAAAAATGGAAAAGGATGGGGTGAAGATTAACTGGATAGATTCTCCGGATCAGGCCGAACAGTTTGCCTGGGCCATGGCCATATACAATGGCCATTTCAATAACCCTGTTTAATTTTAAGGGTAAAAACAGCAAGCTTAACTTTATTGTTACAATTTGTTAATAAGAAAAACATAGACAGCGTTGGCATGCTGTTTGTGTAAAGGGGTGTAGTAAACAGTTTTGATTTATGAGGTACTGAAATTTATCCATAATAAAATAACTGTTTGTAACACACAAGTACAATTAATAAAATAGAAATTAAAATGAAAAAAGTTACAAAAATTTTCGCGATTGCAGCAGGTCTTTTTATTTTGAGCGCAACAGCAACTCAGGCACAACAAAGAGAAAATGCTAAAGGTGTTCGTTTAGGTGTGGGTATCAGTGCCGGTGCGCCAACTGATGGTTCTCCATTTAAACTGGCTTACGGTGCAGACCTGGGCTTCCAGTTTGAGTTGTCAAGGGAACTGGCGCTTACGGCTACAGGTGGTTATACTTCATACAAAGCAAAAGACGGACAGGGAGATGATTATAACATGATCCCCGTAAAAGGTGGTGTTAAGGTATTTCCTCAAATTGGAGGTTTATATTTATCAGGTGAGGCCGGTTGTGGTTTCGGTACCAAGAAAGATGTTAAAGAAGCTTTCATTTATTCAGGTGGTATAGGTTACCAGACTGCTGGTGGTTTTGACATCGGTGCAAGATACGAAGGTGTTACTCAGCAAAAAGAGTCGATTTCTTACAGACCACAAAACGGTCAGTTTGCATTGCGTTTAGCTTACAGCTTCAAACTGTAATCAAAAAAATACCAATTTAAAAAAGCTCCTGAGCAATCGGGGGCTTTTTTTGTTCAGCGGCCAGGTAATGGCATGCTGTTTGTAATTACGATGCTATGGTGGCAAAAAATCCATCTTAACCCTAAAGTAAACATTATTAATATGAAAAGAACTATTCGATTTATGGCCATTACAGCAGCTGTTGTGGCGGTATTTTCTTTTACAAATGCAAATGCTCAATCTGCAGATTCCAAAGCGCTTCGTTTAGGTATTGGTCTTAATGCAGGTATTCCTACTACTGAAGGTGCCAGTTTTGTAATTGGTGGCGATCTACGTCTGCAAAAAGACTTCAGCTCTAATATTTCTGGCTTGCTGTCTGCCGGTTATAACCACTGGACACTTAAAGATGATGCCGGAAGCTTCGGTATGATCCCTGTAAAAGCTGGTGCGAAGATCTTTTTTGCTGAAAGCGCTTACTTTTCCGGTGAGCTTGGAGCAGGATTTTCAACGGAGAGCGGAGGTAAAACCTCGTTCTTATGGGCACCTGGGATAGGTTACGGTTTTGATAACGGCCTTGATCTGGGATTGCGTTATGAAGGAGCCGAAGTAAGTGGCGGTTCTTTGGGGCAGGTTGCCCTTCGTGTAGCCTACGGATTTAAACTTTAATCCGGTTTTTCAATAATTTTTTAAAAGCTCCTGATTTTTTCGGGAGCTTTTTTATTTATTTAAAATTAAAATGCTATTTTAACCACAAAAAACAAAACAATGAGGAAATACCTGGCAGTAATGCTAATCACAGGGATAGTTTCCTGCACAAATACAGAGAAAAAAGTAGCAGGGAATTCGGATACAACAGCAAAAGTGGAAGCTGCCGTACAAAACAACGTAGAATTGAAAGATGCTAAAGTGCAGGCCATTTATGATGGTTATATTGCATTAAAAAACACACTGGTAAATACCAATTTCGATGAAGCAAAAAAAACTGCAGCAGCACTCGGACCTGTTTTGGCCGCTTACAAAGGATGTGAAAATACCGCTTTGATTGCCGATAGAATTGCTTCTGCAAAAGATGTAGCTGCACAGCGTAAAGAGTTTACTGCTTTGAGTACTGATGTGATTGCTTTGTTTAAACATGCCGACTTGAAAAAAGGATCTATTTACGTACAGCATTGTCCAATGGCCAATAATGGGGATGGAGGCGATTGGCTGGCTGCAGAAAACAAAATCCAGAACCCATACTATGGAGATGAAATGATGGAATGCGGTCGTGTTCTGGAAGAAATTAAACCTGCTATGTAGGTTTTCTTACTTGTTTTTGACGCTCATTTAATAATAATTTAACAGCTTTGTTATAGTTAGCTAAAGGCTAATCCGAATAGATTAGTTAAGTTTGTTTTTATAAATTTAAGAATATATATGTCAGATATTGCAGAAATTAAGATTGATGGAAAGGTGTATGAATTTCCCGTTATCACTGGTACCGAAGGGGAGAAAGCTATAGATATTTCTAAACTCAGGGATTTAACGGGACACATTACTTTAGACTTTGGGTACAAGAATACGGGATCTACAAAAAGCGCGATTACTTTTTTGGACGGTGAACTTGGGATTTTGAAATACCGTGGCTATCCTATTGAAGAACTGGCTGAGAAATCAAACTTTTTAGAGGTTGCATATCTGCTGATATATGGTGAGTTGCCTACACAAGAGCAGCTGACAAATTTTCAAGCGCAAATCAGCAGGCATACACTTATCCATGAGGACATGAAGAAATTCCTGGATGGATATCCGTCCAAGTCTCACCCTATGGCCCAGCTTGCATCACTGGTTTGTTCCTTATCTACATTTTATCCGGAATCTTTAAAAGCCAATTCATCGCCTGAAACAATGGACCTGACGATGATCAAGCTGCTCGCAAAGTTCCCCACAATCGTTTCTTTCATTTATAAAAAATCCTTAGGTCACCCGCTGATCTATCCAAAAAATAAATACGACTATGTAAGCAACTTCCTGTATATGATTTTTGGTCAGCGTACAGAAGAGGTAGAAATTGATCCTGTAGTGGTAAGCGCTATGAATACTCTGCTGATTTTGCATGCTGATCACGAACAAAACTGCTCAGCATCAACAGTTAGAATGGTAGGCTCCTCCGACTGTAACCTTTATGCTTCTGTTTCAGCTGGTATTGATGCTTTATGGGGGCCGCTTCATGGTGGTGCCAATCAGGCGGTAATTGAAATGCTGGAGTTGATTAAAGAGGATGGAGGGGATACCGAAAAATGGATCAATAAAGCCAAAGATAAAAATGATCCTTTCCGTATGATGGGCTTTGGACATAGGGTATATAAAAACTTTGACCCACGTGCCAAAATCATTAAAAAAGCCTGTGATGATGTACTTGAGAAACTAGGTATCAACGATCCGGTACTGGAAATTGCCAAGAAACTGGAAGAAGCCGCATTGAGCGATCCTTATTTTGTTGAGCGTAAACTTTATCCTAACGTGGATTTCTATTCAGGGATCATATACAGGGCGCTAGGATTTCCTACGGATATGTTTACGGTATTGTTTGCCCTTGGTCGTTTACCGGGATGGATTGCGCAGTGGAAAGAAATGCATGAAAACAAAGAGCCTATCGGTCGTCCACGTCAGATTTATGTTGGATATACCGACAGGACCTTCACTAAAATTGAAGACAGATAATATCTGGTTATTTAATTCAATAAAAAGGCCGGTTAGTATTTTACTAACCGGCCTTTTTATTGATAGTAATCAATGTCCCATGGCTTTGATGGCAGTTTCCTCAGCCTTATTGTGTTTGTGCTTAAACATAACAGCAAATACAATGGTAATGATGAGTGCATAGCAGGTAAATGAGAGCCAGATGCTGTGCCAGTCCTTAATGTCCAATACACGGCTCAGGCTGCCATTTTCCAATATACTGATGCCTTTGTTTTTCAGAAAGCTTAGCAGATGCTCATTTTTAGCATCCGTTTGCGCGTAAGTTGCAAGAGATTGGACATCGCTATACGATCTGGTAAAGTACTTATCTATCATCCAGCCGGAAACCAGGCTGCCAAATACGGCACCAAAACCGTTGGTCATCATCATAAACATGCCCTGTGCAGAAGATCTTGTTTTGGGGGTAGTGGAGGTTTCTACAAATAGAGAGCCTGAAATGTTAAAGAAATCGAAGGCCATGCCATATACAATACAAGACATGACGATCATCCACAGATTGCCGGTAGGATCGCCATAGGCAAAGAACCCAAAACGCAATACCCAGGCAAACATGGCAATTACGATCACCTTTTTAATTCCGAACTGCTTCAGGAAAAAGGGAATGGCCAGGATGAAAAGGGTTTCGGAGACCTGTGATATGGACATAATGATGGTAGAATACCGGATCACAAAAGAATCGGCATATACCGGAAACAATTTGAACTCGTCCAAAAACACGTCTCCATAGGCGTTAGTAAGCTGTAGGGCACCGCCTAAAAACATAGAAAAGATAAAAAACAAAGCCATTTTATAATTGGCAAAGAGTTTAAAAGCTTCCAGTCCGAATGCCTGGGCAAATGTTTTTTTCTCAGCTATAAGGCCCCTCAGGGCGGCAATTAGGAAGCGTAAAGGCATACAAGCCCAGTGCCAGTGCAGCGATACCGGCAATGTAAAACTGGTACGCGGTAGCTTTATTGCCGGTAAGATTGGTCGTCCACATGGCCACAATAAAGCCTATTGTTCCCCAAACCCTTATCGGTGGGAAGTTTTTGATAATGTCTAGCTGGGTTAATTTCAGTGTAGTGTAGGAAATGGAGTTGCTCAGCGAAATGGTGGGCATATAAAAACACATGGCCAGCAGCATTACCCAGAAAAACGAATCCGGACTATTTACCTGAGGCAGATAAAACAAAACAGCAGCATACATTATGTGGAGGATTCCGTACAATACTTCGGCATTTACCCATTTATCTGCAATAATCCCTGTTAAAGTTGGCATGACCAGCGAGGCAAAGCCCATGGTTGCGAAGATGGCCCCGAACTGCGTTCCGTCCCATTGTTTTGTCCCAAACCAGTAATTTGCAATAGTAATGAGCCAGGCACCCCAAACAAAGAATTGCATGAAACTCATCAGGGTTAAGCGAAACTTAACGTTCATCATAAGAATGGTTTAGTTTATTTTGAATTTCTTTTGTTTAGCTCATCCCGGATACGTGCGGCTTTTTCATAGGCTTCTTCTGCAATGGCTTCCTGAAGCTTTTGATTGAGTTCTTCGATAGATAATGATTTATAGTTTGAAGAAGGTATGGAAGAGATGTCTTCAGTCCCCTGTTCTTTGGATAGACTGTCCATGTTTTCGAGGAACAGAAAGTCGTTCCCTTCTATTACAATACCTGCTGAAGAAAGGATAAATTCGTAGGTATAAATGGCAGCGTTAAACCTTACTGCCAAGGCAATGGCATCAGAAGTGCGCGCATCAATTTCTTGTGTGGTTGTGCCATCGGTACAGATCAGTTTCGCATAAAAAACACCCTCTACCAAGTTATAGATCAGGATTTCTCTGATTTCGATGTTGTAGATCTGCGCAAAGGTTTTGAACAGGTCGTGCGTCAATGGCCTGCTTGGGGTCATCTTTTCTATTTCTATGGCAATGGCCTGTGCCTCAAACGCACCAATAATAATCGGCAAACGCCTTCTGCCATTTACCTCTCCAAGCACGAGGGCGTAGGCACCCGATTGCGTCTGGCTGTAAGATAAACCAACAATGTCTAGTTTTACTTTTTTCATTTTATTGAAATGTCATTTCGAACCTGTTAAATGCATATCTGTACTTCAACAGGTTCAGTATGACAGTGATCTAACCTTTATGTGCTTTTAATGCTTCTATTAATTTTGGTACTACTTCAAATGCATCCCCAACAATTCCATAATCAGCAACTTTGAAGAAAGGAGCTTCAGGGTCTTTATTGATCACCACGATCACTTTAGATGAACTTACTCCGGCAAGATGCTGGATGGCACCTGAAATGCCGATAGCAATATAAAGGTTCGGACTGATGGCAATCCCTGTCTGGCCAACGTGCTCTGAATGCGGCCTCCAATCGGCATCAGAAACCGGCTTGGAACAGGCTGTTGCTGCACCCAGCAGCGCCGCCAGTTCTTCGATCATTCCCCAGTTTTCTGGCCCTTTCAAACCTCTTCCTGCCGAAACTACCAGTTCTGCGTCCGGTAAGGATATTTTATTGGTGGCCCTTACAATTTCTTTTACAATAGCTGCGAGATCCGTCGATTTAATTTCAGGACTAAAAGTTTCAATAGCTGCATCAGCAGCATTTTCCTTAACCCCAAAGGCATTCGGGTTAAGTGCAATTACTTTAACAGCTGAAGTTAACTCGGTAAGGGCAAATGCTTTTCCGGAGAAAGCAGTTTTCTTTACCTGGAATTTTCCTCCATCCAGTTGTGGTAGTTCAACTGCGCCATCCACCAGCCCTGCTTTAAGTTTTACTGCAATACGCGGTGCTAAACCTTTACCGGAGAAGGAATTGGATAGTACCACTACATCAGCATTTTCTTTTTTTGCGGCTTCTGCAATTACAGCAGCATAAGCTTGGTTTACAAAGTTTTTCAGCTGGTCATTCGAGACATTTAATACTTTAGCAGCACCATATTTTCCTAATTCCTTTAATTCAGCATCGGCAACATTCCCGATAGAAACAGCTGTTAAATTACTATTTTGTTTGTCTGCAATGGCTTTTGCATAAGAAACTGCTTCAAATACAGATTTCTTAAACTTACCATCTACTTGCTCTACATATACTAAAACTGACATAAGCTCTTTATTAAATGATTTTTTTAAAATTTGAAACAGAATAGATTAAATTACTTTCGCTTCCTGATGCAGCAGGTCTATCAATCTGGCAGTTTCTTCTGCCGGAACCAGTTTAACTGTACCGCGGGGAGGCGGGGTTTCAAATTGCTGTATTTTACTGAGTTGTTCTACTTCTTTGGCTTCAACCACCAGCAGCGGTTTGGTACGGGCCGACATGATCCCTCTCATATTTGGTATCTTGGGCTCTGCAGTGCCTTCTGCGCAGCTGGCAATAAATTTCCCGCTTACGGTGATGACTTCCTTACCACCTTCAATTTCGCGTTCTATGGTAGCAGTGCTACCATCATAGTCTAGTTTTTTAATGATAGAGATAGAAGGGATGTCCAGAAATTCTCCTACCATTGCTGCTACCTGTGAGCCATTGTAATCAATAGATTCACGGCCGCATAATATCATGTCAAATTCATTGCTCTTTGCATATTCAGCGATCTGGTAAGCTGTAAAATAAGCATCTCTTGGCGCTGCATTGATCCTTACGGCATCATCTGCACCTATAGCGAGTGCTTTTCTTATGGTTGGTTCAGTAGTGTTTTCGCCAACATTAATTACGGTAACTGTTCCTTTGCCACCTTCACAAAGCTCAATTGCCCTTGACAAGGCAATCTCATCATAGGGATTCACAATGAACTGAACTCCGGATGTATTGAATTGTGTATTATCGTTGGTAAAAGTTATTTTTGTCGTTGTGTCTGGCACATTACTGATACAAACTAATATTTTCATAGAGTTATAAATTATAAATTTGTTTTTAGGTGATGAAAGTTCTTACGAACGATACATTGTCTTTTGCAAATCTAATTAAAAAAGCAGGGATTTAAAATGCAAAGTACCCGATTGGCAAAGTTATTGGAGTTTTTACAAAGTGACCCTAATGATCCTTTTGTATTGTATGCGCTCGCTACAGAATACAATACATCAAATGATACGGAAAAGGCACTGGAATATTATTTGAAATTAACCACGGATCATCCGGATTATGTGGGAACTTACTATCACCTGGGTAAACTTTACGAAAAATTGCAGCAAAGCGATAAGGCGATAGTTGTGTATCAGAACGGAATGGCTGTTGCGCGCAACAAAAGGGATATGCATGCCTTTTCCGAATTGCAGGGTGCTTATAATTCTGCCGCCGGTTTAGATTACGAAGACGATTAATCAGGGAAGCAGGTGGGCAAAAGGAAATTGTTGTTTCTCAGGAACGTAGTTCTTTTCACCTTTACTGCTTTTGGAGGTGCCCAGGCACACCTGGCACTGCTGCTTAAATATTTTGTTAAAAATTCCAGGTTTGTTTCCGAGGAAGAGCTGCTGGAATTAAACGCGCTGGCACAGGTATTACCAGGACCGGCATCTACACAAACCCTTGTAGGTGTTGCGTATAAGGTTGGTGGGCTAAAGCTTTCTATTATTACTTTTCTGATCTGGATACTGCCTTCTGCAGCAGTGATGACCTTTGCTGCTATCAGCTTTGCCAGGCTGGATCAAAAGGAGAAATTTACCGAGATATTGGAGTATATCCAGCCCATTGCCCTGGGAATTGTAGCTTATGGTGCTTTTAACCTGGCTAAGCGGGTTCTGGTATCACAGCTAACCATTTTTCTGGCTATTTCTGCTGCTATTGTTACCCTGGTATTAAGAAATGCCTATGTATTCCCAATGGCTATTTTGTTGGGTGGGATGGTGTCATCTGCTATCGGCACCCCGGCCGAGGAAAGTACCATTCGCTTAAAGCTGTTCTCCAATATCAACCCTAAAAAGTTGACCTATTTTTTTGGTGTATTGTTGTTCCTGGCATTGCTTGGTGCAATTATCAACAGGACATCACCTTTTAGCTTGCCCATCAGGTTGTTCGAGAACTTTTACCGTAACGGTATCGTAATTTTTGGAGGCGGACAGGTGCTGGTGCCGCTGATGTTTACAGAGTTTGTACAGATGAAGCAATATCTGAGTGCTTCAGGCTTCTTATCGGGTTTTGCACTACAACAGGCCTTACCTGGGCCTACATTTTCATTCACCAGTTACCTGGGCGCGTTGAGTATGCGGAACTTTGGTTTTGGGATAACAGGTCAGATTTTAGGTGGCCTGGTGGGTGTAATCGGGATTAATTTGCCTGGATTGATCCTGGTATTGTTTATCGTTCCTTTCTGGGAGGATTTAAAGAAGATCACACGCATCAAGTATTCACTAACGGGTATCAATGCAGTAAGTGTGGGCTTCATTATTGCTGCTTTTGTACTTTTGCTGATCCCTGTTGCGCTAAACGGGCTGACTATAGGCATTATGGTTGCTACCTTTCTGATCCTGAATTACACAAGGATCAGCACCCCCTTTATCGTGCTGGCCGGTATACTGCTGGGTTACTTTTTATAGTTGCGTTAAAATGGTGCATCATCGTGCATGTCATCCATGCGCGAAGGTTTAATGATGACATTTCCCGCAGGTCTGTCAAAATCCTGAGATGGAGACATACCTGCGCTTGGACTATCCATAGAGAATGAAGTAGGGGCTGCAAAACTTTCTTCAAGATCGGCAAACTTAACATACTTACCAATAAAGCGGAGTGGTACAATTCCGGTTTCACCATTACGGTGCTTGGCAATGATTACTTCACCCACACCAGCCTGCGAACGTCCCTGTTCATCTTCGGTGATTCCATAGTATTCAGGTCTGTATAGAAACAATACCATGTCCGCATCCTGTTCAATAGATCCGGATTCACGCAAATCCGATAGCATTGGCCTTTTTCCATTTACACCCGGCCTGCTTTCCACGGCACGGCTCAGCTGCGAAAGCGCCAGCACAGGTACGTTGAGTTCTTTGGCTACTGATTTTAGTGCCCTGGAAATACTACCGATTTCCTGCTCCCTGTTACCGCCGCCACCCTGGCCTTCACCTTTACCATGCATTAGCTGCAAATAATCTATAATAATCAGCTGGATATCATATTGTGCTTTCAACCTCCTGCATTTAGCCCTGAATTCAAAGATATTTAATGCAGGGGTGTCATCTATCAGGAGTGGGGCCTCAGTTAGTCCGCCTATCTTGCTGTGTAATTGCTGCCATTCCCATTCAGCCAGGTTTCCTTTACGGATCTTTTCCTGTTCAATTTCTGCTTCACCTGAAATCAGACGATTCACCAGCTGTACTGAAGACATCTCTAATGAAAATACTACCGCAGGGCGTTTAAACTGAACGGTGGCATTGCGCGCGCAGGTAAGTACAAAGGCTGTTTTTCCCATCGCCGGACGGGCAGCGATGATCACAAGGTCAGAAGCCTGCCAGCCTCCTGTAATGCGGTCCAGATCTGTAAAACCCGAAGGTACACCGGTCAGACCGTCACTTTTGGTTCGCAGTTCTTCCAATGTGGCAAGCGATTGTTTAACGATCTCGTCCATTTTCTGGGTATCCCTGCGCAGGTTATTCTGGGCGATGTCGAACAGGTTCTTTTCCGCATGGTCCAGCAGGTCAAAAATATCTGTAGTGTCTTCGTAGGCATTTTGAATAATCTCCGAAGAAATCCGGATCAGCTCACGCTGTATATATTTCTGAGAGACAATACGGGCATGAAACTCTATGTTGGCCGCTGACGCAACCCTATTGGTAAGGTTGGTGATGTAATAGGCGCCACCAATCATTTCCAGGAGCCCCAGGGTACGCAATTCTGAAGTAACGGTGAGAATGTCAACAGGCTTTGATTTCTGAAATAGCCCTTGTATGGCTTCAAAGATTTTCTTATGCCCTTCGTGATAAAACATGTCGGGCTTAAGAATATCGATAACAGTAGATAAAGCATCCTTCTCGAGCATCAAGGCACCTAAAATTGCTTCTTCAAGATCAGTAGCCTGAGGAGGTATCCTTCCCATGGTGTTCATGGTATTGCTTAACCTTGCCTTTCTTGTACTGAAATTTGTTTTATCCTGGGATGAAAGCTGATCGTTACTCATAAAGGCAAAATTAGGTAAAAAATAAGTCCTTTCTTTATTTCTTTATGCACATTTCCACCAGTTGCAATACAAGCATAGCTATAGCGCTTTCTTGAATTTTACCTTTTTGCTAACAAAACTATGTGGAAAAGAATGCCTATTTTTGCCGCTCAATTTTATAGAAATGGAAAATTTCAGAAGACCTTCAAGACCTAAAGAAAATAATGAGTTTGTGTTTGGTATACGTGCTGTAATAGAGGCTATTAAAGCTGGAAAAGATGTGGAGAGCATTTATGTTCAACGTGGCCTTACAGGAGGGATTATTCTGGAACTGAAGGCTTTGCTGAAGGGGAGTGACATTCCGGTGCACAATGTGCCTGTAGAGAAGCTAAACCGCATGACACAGAAAAACCACCAGGGGGTAATTGCTGTAATTTCTGCCATTACCTTTCAGAAGATTGAAGACATCATTCCTCAGATCTATGAAAAAGGAGAAACACCATTGGTATTGATACTTGATGGGGTGACTGATGTCCGGAATATGGGAGCCATAGCCAGGACAGCAGCCTGTGCAGGGGTTCATGCATTGATTGTGCCTTCTAAAAATTCTGCTCAGATCAATGCCGATGCCATTAAAACTTCTGCTGGCGCTTTATTCAGCATTCCAGTTTGCCGGCACCAGAGTTTACACAAGGTTGCTTTGTACCTGCAGGAATGCGGTTTACAGGTGGTTGCCTGTACAGAAAAAACAAACGACCTCATTTATGCGCCGGATTACACTGCCCCAACAGCCATTGTAATGGGCTCTGAAGATGAAGGAATCTCCAATGAAATCATGCGTATGGCAAATTACCTGGCAAAAATACCGATGTCAGGTGAGATCAGTTCCTTAAATGTATCTGTATCTGCCGGGGTTATTCTTTACGAAGCCATAAGGCAGCGTCAGTAATGTCGTTTAAATAAACTTTGAACCAAATCTGTTTTTAACATCAGCTACGATCTGTTTGATGCTTTGTTCCTCAGATCGCGGACAAATCAGTAATGTATTATTCGATTCGACTACGATGTAGTCGTGCAGGTCCTGTAAAATGACCAGTTTGTCTTTGGGTACGTTCACCATACAATTCGATGAGTTGAACATCATCACTTTCTCGGCAGGTATTACTGCATTTCCAACATAATCGTGTTCTGCAATATCGTATATGGATGCCCAGGTGCCCAGGTCAGACCAGCCAAAATCAGCAGGCAGCACATAAACATTATCGGCTTTTTCCATAATTCCGAAATCTATGGAGATGTTGGTACATTGCTGGTAAGCATCGCTGATGAAACTTTTTTCGTTCTGGGTGTTGTAAACAGAACTGCCCTGGGTAAAGATTTCATGCATATCGGGCAAATGTTTCGAAAAAGCCCTATTGATGGACTTGGCAGACCAGATAAAGATTCCGGCATTCCAAAGGAAATCACCGCTCTGAATGAAGGATTTCGCCAGTTCAAGATTTGGCTTCTCTGTGAAGATTTTTACCTTATGGATCTGTTTGTCGGTTTTCAAAGTGTTTTCGATGTATTGGATATAACCATAGCCTGTGTCAGGACGACTTGGTTTGATGCCCAGGGTAATGAGGCAGTCGTTCGCCGAAGCCGCTTGTAAAGACTGTTCAATGGCTGCTATGAACGCGTCCTGATTGGTGATGGTATGATCGGAAGGAGCTACGACAATAGTTGCATCAGGATTCAGGCTGGCAATTTTCATGGAGCCATAAGAGATGCAGGGAGCGGTATTGCGCATAATCGGCTCTGCAAGGATCTGGTTTGCATGCAATGCCGGAAGTTGTTCCTGAATGATGTCTGTATAAATTTCATTGGTGACCACAAAGATGTTTTCTGCAGGGCAGATCTTCAGAAAGCGGTCGTATGTACTTTGTATCAGTGTTTTTCCAACACCAAAAAAATCAATAAATTGTTTTGGATATTCAGTTCTGCTTACCGGCCAAAAACGGCTGCCAACGCCGCCAGCCATTATTAATGCGTAGTTATTTTTATTCATGTCTATTGGAAAGGGTTAAATAATACCTTCCTGGAGAAGGTCGTGCAAATGTACAATGCCAAAATAACTTCCGGCATCGGTAACCAACAATTGGGTAATGTTATTTTCTTTAATAATTTCGAGTGCATTTATGGCTAAAAGGTCCTTCTCGATCTTTTTAGGATTAGGGTTCATTAAGTTGCTCGCTTTTATATGGGTTAAATCTGAATGTTTTTCCAGCATTCTTCTGATGTCACCATCAGTAATGATGCCCAGAATCACATCACCATTCATAACAACCACGGTACCCAAACGGTTTTGGCTAATTTCAACGATGACATCTTTTACGGAAGCATCTGGATGTATTCTTGGCTTTTGGTTTTTCAGGGCCAGATCGCCTGTTTTTAAATAGAGCTTCTTACCCAGTGAACCGCCCGGATGGTATCTGGCAAAATCCTGCTCATTAAAATTTCGGGCGTGGAGGAGGCAGATGGCCAGCGCATCGCCCATAGCCAATTGGGCTGTGGTACTGGTAGTTGGGGCGAGGTTATGCGGACAGGCCTCTTTTTCTACATGGGTATTTAAGATCAGATCGGCCTGCATGGCGAGCTCAGAGTTCAGTTCTCCAACCATTCCTATCATGGTATTTCCAGACTGTTTCAGTAAGGGCGCAAGTACTTTTATCTCGGGTGTATTGCCGCTTTTAGAAATGCAGATCACAATGTCTTCTTGCCGGATCATGCCCAGGTCGCCATGCACTGCATCCGCGGCATGCATAAAGATAGCTGGAGTGCCTGTGGAATTGAAAGTTGCCACTATTTTTTGTGCAATAATTGCACTTTTTCCAATACCGGTAACGATAACACGACCCTGGCTTTCAATTATCAGCTCAATAATTTTAACAAAATCATCATTTATATTTTTGACCAGACCTAAAATGGCCTGGGCTTCCAACTGTAAAGTGCTGACACCAGCCTCGATAATAGATTTTTTACTTTTCAAACAGAATTAATTAGTATATTGATGCTTTGAATTAGTGCAAAATTATGTTATTTTGAAGTAAAAATAGCACTGAATATTTTATAGACGAAATGGATGTGAAAAAGTCGTTGTTTGACAACTTACAAACCTTTTTTGGTTTTGATAATTTTAAAGGTGATCAGGAGTCAATAATCACCAATGTTCTTGAAAAGAAGAACACTTTTGTTATTATGCCTACTGGTGGGGGAAAATCCATATGTTATCAGTTACCTGCTTTAATGAACGAAGGAACTGCAATTGTTATATCCCCATTAATCGCCTTGATGAAGAACCAGGTGGATCAGCTGCGGGCTTTTGGTGGAAGTGATAGTATAGCACATTTTTTAAACTCTTCTTTAAATAAGACAGAAATCACCCAGGTAAAGAGTGATTTATTAAACGGGCAGACAAAGCTGCTGTATGTGGCACCTGAGTCACTTTCGAAACAAGATAATATCGATTTTCTGAAACTAATCAAAATATCTTTTGTAGCGGTAGATGAAGCCCACTGTATTTCTGAATGGGGGCATGATTTCAGGCCTGAGTACCGTAAGATCAGACATGTCATCAGCGGCCTGGGAGAGGGTATCCCTATTATTGCTTTGACTGCAACGGCAACGCCAAAAGTACAGCAGGATATCATTAAGAACCTGGGCATGAGCGACGCCACCTTGTTTAAATCTTCTTTTAACAGGCCAAATCTTTTTTATGAGATCCGCCCCAAGCGCGATGTGTTAAAGGAGATCATTCGCTACATTAAGTACAATACCGGTAAATCGGGGATCATTTATTGTCTGAGCCGTAAAAAGGTAGAGGAAGTTGCCGAATCGTTAAATCTGAATGGCATTAAGGCATTACCTTACCATGCCGGACTGGAGCCCAAAGTAAGAGCGGAAACCCAGGACAAGTTCCTGATGGAAGATGTGGAAGTAATTGTGGCTACCATTGCTTTTGGTATGGGTATAGACAAACCAGATGTTCGTTTTGTGATCCATCACGACATTCCAAAAAGTATGGAAGGCTATTACCAGGAAACCGGAAGGGCTGGCCGTGATGGTGGTGAGGGCGTTTGCATCGCATTTTATACGCAGAAGGATGTAGATAAACTGGCCAAATTTATGAAAGACAAGCCGGTATCTGAACGTGAAATTGGTACCCAGATCTTAAAAGAGGTGATCGATTATGCCGAATCCGGCGTCTGCCGAAGGAAGCAAATTCTGCATTATTTTGGCGAGAACTTTAATGAGACAGGATGTAACAGCATGTGCGACAATTGTAAAAAGCCTAAAAAGCTTTTTGAGGCAGAAGAATCCCTGCTGGTACTCTTGAAACTGATCCGTAACATGGGAGAGAAGTTTGACGACGCGCACATCATTAATGTGCTGATGGGCCAGGAAACTGCTCAAACCATTGCCTATGAACACAGTAAGCTGAAGGAATTTGGTTTAGGGGTTGTAGAGGGCGAAAATCATTGGAAATCATTGGTGAGGCAGGCCGTGTTGAACAACTTCCTGTCTAAAGATATAGATAATTATGGCTTACTTGGCTTAACCAATTCGGGCCGGGATTTTATAGAGAACCCATATAACCTCAAATTTATACTAAACGAGCCTATTGAAAATGCTGCAGACGATGATGAAGATGACGTAAAACATGGCTCAGGAACATTGGATACCCAATTGCTCCAGCTATTAAAGGATTTACGGAAAAAGATTGCCAAGCAAAAAAATGTACCGCCTTTTGTGGTTTTCCAGGACCCATCGCTGGAAGAAATGTGTACACATTATCCCATTGCGATGGACGAACTGAAGCAAATTTCAGGTGTAGGTAATGGTAAAGCCCTTAAGTTTGGCGCACCTTTCCTCGAACTGATCAAGAAATATGTGGAAGACAATGATATTGAGCGTCCTATAGATCTGATCATTAAAACCCAGGCCAATAAATCGCAGCTCAAAGTTTCTATCATTCAGAACATTGACAGGAAAATTGGACTGGAAGATATTGCGAGGGCAAAAGGCATCACTTATGATGACATTTTAAAAGAGATTGAAGCAATTGTGAATTCAGGAACCAAACTGAACCTCAACTATTTTGTAGACGAGGTGATTGATGAGGACCGTCAGGATGAGGTATTTGATTATTTCCAGTCTGCTGAAAACGATTCTATTGATGAAGCCCTCAAAGAACTGGGAGAAACCGACTATTCTCGTGAAGAGATCCAGCTGATGCGTATAAAATTCATGTCTGAATTAGGTAACTAATAGCATAACGATAATAATGACCAACTTTTTAATAGATAAATTAAAAAATACAAATTCCGGTAATTTCTTTTTAATGGCGGGTCCTTGTGCAATAGAAGGAGAAGATGTTGCCTTTCGCATTGCCGAAAAGATTGTCACCATTACCGATAAATTGCAGATTCCTTATATTTTCAAAGGTTCATACCGTAAAGCCAACCGTTCCAAAGGTGGTTCTTTTACAGGCATAGGCGATGAAAAGGCACTTAAAATACTGGAAAAAATAGGAAAGACCTTTGACGTACCTACGGTTACAGATATACATGAAAGTGGAGAAGCGGCCATGGCTGCTGCCTATGTAGATGTGCTGCAGATTCCTGCCTTTTTATGCAGGCAAACAGACCTGCTCATCGCAGCTGCAAAGACCGGTAAAGTAGTGAACGTAAAAAAGGGACAGTTCCTTTCTGCCGGGTCGATGAAGTTTGCGGTAGAAAAGATTGTGGAATCGGGCAACAACAGGGTGGTCCTCACCGACAGGGGCAATACCTTTGGTTACCAGGACCTGATTGTAGATTACCGCGGACTACCCGAAATGCAGAGTTTTGGGGTACCTGTAGTGATGGACTGTACACATTCCCTGCAGCAACCCAACCAAAGTTCTGGAGTTACGGGTGGTAAGCCGGAGTTAATAGAGACCATAGCCAAAGCAGCCATTGCTGTGGGTGCTGATGGCTTATTTATTGAAACACATCCGGATCCGGCGAATGCAAAGTCCGACGGTGCGAACATGCTCCATCTTGATCTGCTGGAGGAATTGCTGGTTAAACTGGTGAAGATAAGAAAAGCGGTTATTTAACCGCTTTTATATTTTAGTGACCACAAAAGATGTTCTGCGATTTTGTTTCCTGCCTGCCTCAGTATCGTTTGAGACGACAGGTTTGGTTTCTCCATAGCCTTTAAACGTCAGCCTTTCCGGGGCAATCTTATTTGCGATCAGGTAATCGTAAACGGATCTGGCCCTTTGCAAGGATAATTTTTCATTTTGAAGGTTGTTGCCCACATTATCTGTGTGGCCCTGAACTTCTATATGAAGCGTAGCGTTATTGGTCAGCAATTGGGCAAGGGTGGTCAATTCTGTTACAGATGCAGGTAGCAGCTGGTATTCATTGGTATTGAAAAAAATGTTCTTCAATACCATATTTTTACCATTAACCAATTTTTCCAACCCAACCGCTACCAGAAAAGGCCTGCTGATATAGGCGCTGTCGAGCTGGTAATTTTCTGAATAAAACAGATACCCGTCTGCAGTTACATTAAATGCATAGTTTTCGCCCAGGGGCATAACCGCCAGGAATTCCCCCGTAGCTGCAGAAGTATAATCCTGATATACCATTTTCCTGGTCTTTAAATTTACCACCTGCACATGTGCCTCCAGAAAGGCCTTGCTCTCCTTATCGGTCACAATTCCTTTAACATAGGTAATCGGCTGGGGCTTTTTAGCATCGGGCATTTTAAACTGATAAATGTCCATATCGCCCAGTCCACCTTTTAAATTGGAAGAAAACAAGGCATGGTTACCATCAGGTGTTACAATCAAACCAGTTTCTTCGTTAAAAGTATTGATTGGATAACCCAGGTTTTCAGGGATTGTCCATTTGCCCTGCTCATCTAACCTACTTAGAAAAATATCCTTATTGCCCATTCCTGGCCATCCATCGGATGAAAAATACAGGGTCTTGCCATCGGGATGCAGAAAGGGGGTATGCTCATCATATGGGGTATTAATTTCCGGACCCAGGTTTTCTGGCTGCGACCAATAACCATCCGCTTTCAATGAACTTTTCCAGATGTCATACCCTCCCAGCCCCCCCGGTCTGTTGCTTACAAAATAAAGTGTGCTGCCATCAGGACTAATGGCTGGTTGTGATTCCCAGTATATGGTGTTGATCGGGGCACCCAGATTAAATGGCGCCCCCCAATCTTTGCCCTCTTTATGGCTTAAATAAATGTCGCATCTGCCCAAGCCATCTGGCCGGTTACAACCTGTAAAAAACAGGTACATTCCGTCGGGAGATATGGATTGCGCACCTTCATTGTATTTAGTAGTGTTGATTTTTTCACTTAAGGGAACAGGCTTGCCCCAGGCGTTATCTTTCATCCTCGAGATAAAGAAATCTTCATTTCCATTGATGTTGCGACTGAAAATCAGTTGTGCACCGTCGGCTGTTACTGAAGGAAAATAATCCCGGTATACAGAATTAATTTCGGGCCCCATGTTTACAGGGTCGTAATTTACTGGTTTCTTTAGGGCTTCAATGGCAAATTCACAATCCTTTTGGTATTTTTTTGCCCTGTTCAGAAAATCAGGATCTGTACCTTTATAATTTTGGATGAAATAAGTGATGTTTTTTAGCGCTGATGTGTAATCGCCGGTATTTATACCAACTTCCGCAAATCCATAATACATCCTTGGATCGGGATTGCCTCCAAGTGCTATTGCACTCATATAGCTGGCTTTTGCCCGCTCATATCTCTTTAACCTTCTGCTGAGATCGGCAAGCTGTATGAAAGCGAACTGAAAGGAAGGGTCTGCTTTTACAGCTTCCTCAAGCAGAGCGGCTGCCTGTTCAAAGTCGTTGCTTTTAAGGTATTCCTGTGCTTTGTCAAAACTACCTTGCGCTTTTTTTACAGATGAAGTTTGTGCAACAACAGCTGGCATAAGGAAAAGCAGGAAGAGGATAAGCGTAATTTTCTGCATCAATGCTACTAATTTAATAATAGATTAAATGTAGCTAAAAAATAACAGGCTATTAAGGGATATTTAAAAACTTATGTGTTTGCAGGGAAATCTCCCATTTAGGGTTGGCCATTACATAATCAATGATCAGAGGGGTGATCTCTTTGGATTTTGACCACTCTGGCTGGAGATAGAGCTTACAATTGGGTGAAACCGTTTCAGCATATTTCTCTGCCCAATCAAAATCACTCTTGTTGAAAACAATTACTTTTAGCTCATTGGCAAAAGGGGTAATATCAGGGCGAGGTGCTTTAAACTTTTTGGGTGATAAACAGATCCAGTCCCAGTTTCCCGAAAGGGGGTAGGCACCCGATGTTTCTATAAAAGTCAGAATCCCTTTCTGTTGCAGGGCTGTGGTCAGATAATCCAGGTTGTAGATCAGCGGCTCACCACCTGTGATGACTACCGCTTTACCGGGAAAACCGGCAGCTTTTTCTACAATGGCATCGGTGGGCGTTAAAGGATGTAATTCTGCATCCCAGCTTTCCTTCACATCGCACCAGTGGCAACCTACATCACAGCCACCCAAGCGTATAAAATAGGCAGCTTTTCCTGTATTAAATCCTTCGCCCTGTATCGTGTAAAACTCTTCCATTAAAGGAAGTAATGTGCCGTCTTCCGGTATTTGATGTGCCATATAAAGGCTGCAAAGGTAAATAATTATCCCGTCAAAATAAGATTATATGTATCTTCAGTGGAAGATATGACCAATGGATGAATAAGTTAAAGTGGCATAAAATTGATTTTGAAGCAACTGAACAGGATTTTGTGCGGCAAATTCAGATAGAGGGGAAAAAGCTATGCCTGGTAAAACATCAGGGTGAATTTTTTGTTGTACAGAATTATTGTCCGCATGCCGGAGGTGTACTGAGCGGCGGCTGGTGTAAGGACGGGTACCTGGTCTGTCCGATCCATAGATGGGAATATAACCTGCACAATGGGCGTGGGGCAGAGGGACAGGGCGATTATATCGACACCTATCCGCTTGAGATGCGTGATGACGGCCTATATGTTGGCCTTAAGGAAAGTTGGGTAAAACGTCTTTTTGGAGGTTAAGGCTGCTAACTGTAAATTTCTTTTTTGGCGGAAGCCAGGGTATTTTTCAGTAAGCCTACAATGGTCATTAAACCTACACCACCCGGAACAGGGGTAATCCACGAAGATTTAGGGGCTACATTTTCAAAATCAACATCACCAAATAATTTATAGCCCGATTTGGTCTGTTCCGAAGTCTCCCTGTTGATGCCTACATCAATAATGATAGCACCAGGTTTCACCATATCTGCAGTAACAAAATTCTTTTTACCAATGGCAGCCACAATGATATCGGCCTGTAAGGCCAGCTCTTTTAAATTTGCGGTGCGGCTATGGGTGAGCGTAACGGTACAGTTGCCCGGATTGGCATTACGTGCCATTAAAATGCTCATAGGGCTACCTACAATATTGCTACGTCCTACAACCACACAGTGTTTGCCGGCAGTGTCAATCTGATAGGCCTGCAGCATTAACAAAATGCCATAAGGCGTTGCCGGGATAAAGCAGGGCAGGTTGCGCATCATTCTGCCCAGGTTTACCGGGTGAAAGCCATCTACATCTTTACGGTAGTCGATTTTCTCAGTTACCTTTTCAGGATCGATGTGTTTGGGCAGGGGTAACTGAACAATTAACCCGTCTACACCCGCATCCTGATTTATTTCTTCAATTTTTTGCAACAGTTCAGCCTCTGTTACGTCAACATCATACCTGATCAGGGATGACCGGAAGCCAACCTTCTCACAGTTTTTCATTTTACTGGCCACGTAAGTTTCACTTCCGCCGTCGTTACCTACTAAAATCGCTACCAGATGTGGTTTTCTACCGCTCTTAGCTAAAAAATCTGCAGCTTCCGCCGCTATCTCCTGTTTTATTTTTTCTGATGCGAATTTTCCGTCAAGTAACTGCATGAATTGATGATGTTGTTTTAAGGTTCAAATATAGTCAGCAAGATTTTACATTGCATGAATTAATCCAGTTTTAATACGGCCATAAAGGCAGTTTGAGGAATCTCTACGTTACCCACCTGGCGCATGCGCTTCTTTCCCTGTTTCTGTTTTTCCAATAGCTTACGCTTACGCGAAATATCGCCACCATAACATTTTGCGGTAACATCTTTACGTAAAGCACTGAGTGTTTCCCTGGCAATAACTTTTGCACCAATAGATGCCTGGATCTTGATTTCGAACTGCTGCCGCGGGATTAACTCTTTCAATTTCTCGCAGATTTTCTTTCCGAAATCGTAAGCATTGCTACGGTGGATCAGTGAAGATAAGGCATCAACAGGCTCTTCGTTCAAAAGCATATCCAGCCTTACCAGATCCGATTTTCGGTAACCTACCTGGTGATAGTCAAATGAAGCATAACCTTTTGAAATGGTTTTTAGCTTATCGTAGAAATCGAAAACGATCTCTCCCATAGGCATCTCAAATACAAGCTCTACACGATCTGATGTCAGATAAGACTGGTTAACGATGATCCCCCTTTTCTGGATACAAAGTGACATTACAGGGCCTACAAATTCTGCCTTGGTAATGATGTTTGCTTTGATAAAAGGCTCTTCTACTGAATCCAGTTTGCTGGGATCAGGTAAATCAGAAGGGTTATTTACAATAACCTCGTCGCCTTTGGTGGTGCGCGCAATATAAGATACGTTGGGGACAGTTGTAATTACTGTCATGCCGAATTCACGCTCCAGACGTTCCTGGATAATCTCCATGTGCAGCATACCTAGGAAACCACAGCGGAAACCAAAACCCAGTGCCGCAGAACTTTCTGGCTCAAAAACGATAGAAGCATCATTCAGCTGCAGTTTATGCATCGCTTCACGCAATTCTTCAAACTCGTCTGTATCTACAGGATAAATCCCTGCGAATACCATTGGTTTAACCTCTTCAAATCCCTGGATAGATTCCAGGGCCGGTCTGTCTACTGTTGTGATGGTATCACCTACTTTTACTTCACGGGCTTCTTTAATACCGGAAATGATATAACCCACATCGCCGGTTTTTACCGCATTACGTGGCGCCATATCCAGTTTAAGGATACCTACCTCATCGGCAAGGTATTGTTTACCTGTATTGATGAATTTAACTTTATCCCCTTTTTTTATTTCACCGTTTACTACTTTATAATAAGCGATGATTCCCCTGAATGGGTTAAATACAGAGTCGAAAATCAGTGCCTGTAAAGGTGCCTGAGGGTCGCCAACAGGAGCAGGAACGCGGTCTACGATCGCCTGGATAATATCAGGGATTCCCATACCGGTTTTACCGGACGCAGGGATGATATCCTCACGTTTACAGCCAATCAGATCAATGATCTGGTCTTTTACTTCTTCAGGCATTGCCCCTGGTAAATCCATCTTATTTAAGATGGGGATAATTTCAAGGTCGTGCTCTAAAGCCAAATATAAATTTGAAATGGTTTGTGCCTGAATACCTTGTGAGGCATCTACGATAAGCAATGCACCTTCACAGGCTGCAATAGAACGAGAAACTTCGTAAGAAAAATCCACATGCCCCGGTGTATCGATCAGATTGAAGTTGTATTCAATGTCTCCAACCTTATAATTCATTTGTATGGCATGGCTCTTTATGGTGATCCCACGCTCACGCTCCAGGTCCATGTTATCCAGCAACTGGGCCTGTGCCTCGCGCTGGCTAATGGTTTGGGTGTATTCCAATAAACGGTCAGCTAAAGTGCTTTTGCCGTGATCAATATGTGCAATTATGCAAAAATTACGTATGTGCTTCATCAGTGGCGCAAATATAAGATTTTGCCTTGATTATTTTTTTTGAATTTCATCAGGGGCTTAGCTGGCCTGGTTTGCCAGTTCAATTAAGCGTTGTACCGTCTCGCTATCAGTCTGTTCATAGCTAAATTCATCGGCTACCGCACCCATATTCAGCCGGGTGTTCCTGAACTGCATCCTGCTCTTAACAGGCCCTTTTGCAGAAGCATGAAATTCTACCGCCCCCGTAGTTTGGATGAGCTGGATGATGTTGTTTGCAGAAACACCGGCACCGGGCATCACAATGATTCTGCCTTTTGCCTGATGGATCAGTGCTGCGATGTTTTCTGCCCCTTTGATGGCCGAAGCTTCCCCACCGGATGTAAGTACCCTTTCGCAGCCAAGCGCAATGATGTCTTCAAGTCCTTGCCGTAAGTCATTACACATATCGAATGCGCGGTGAAAAGTTACCGGCATAGGTCTGGCCAGCGCAATCAGTTCTGCACATCTTTCTGTATCAATGCTGCCGTCGGCTTTCAGAATTCCGACAACTACACCATTGCAGTTCAGTGATTTACAGGTTAGAATATCGGCTTTCATTAAGTCAAACTCTAAATCTGAATAAAGAAAATCACCACCCCTTGGACGAATGATGGGATATACCTTTATAGTCAGTAACTTTTTTGCCAGGGCAATCTGGGCATAGCTGGGGGTGGTTCCACCTTCAGGTAAATTGTCGCACAATTCTACACGTATAGCTCCGCCTGCTTCTGCTGCCAGTGCCGATGCCACAGAATTGGCACAAACTTCCATATTTACCATTGTATAAAATTAAAGGTTATTAATAATGGCTTTTTCCGGGAACGAGCAGATCGTTTTTCTGTTCTGTACAAACAGCGTAGCTAAAGCCCTGCTGTATGGCATAGGCTCCGTATTCGCCTTTTTTGTTTAAGGCCAGGAAGCCGACCTGAATCTTTTTGGCAGTTTCGGGTTTTTTCCTGATGATCCTCATTACAGCTTCTTTACAGGCCTCTTCAGGTGGGTATCCCTGCCGCATCAATTCTACCACCAGGAAGCTGCCGACATTGCGGATCACTTCCTCGCCAACGCCGGTCGAAGTTGCACCGCCAATTTCATTGTCTACATACAGGCCCGCACCGATAATCGGACTATCACCTACACGTCCGTGCAGTTTATAAGCCATCCCACTGGTGGTACATGCTCCGGAAAGATTTCCTTTGGCATCAAGGGCCAGCATGCCAATGGTGTCGTGGTTGTATTGATTTCCGGGTAGCCTGGTAGGCGCTGCTTTGTCATAGAGTTTGTTCTCAATATTCATGACCGGCTCATACTTTGCTGTTTTAAGCCATTCTTTCCATGCTTTTTCACTTTCTTTAGTCAGCAGGTTCTGCTTTTTAAAACCATTCTCCAGGGCAAACTGCAAGGCGCCATCCCCAACCAGCATTACATGTGGGGTCTTATCCATCACCAGGCGGGCTACAGAAATGGGATGCATAATGTGTTCCAGACCTGCAACTGAACCACAATTGCCGAATTCGTCCATGATGCAGGCATCTAAGGTAACACGACCGTCCCTGTCGGGTAGTCCGCCATAACCTACAGATTGGTTTTTAGGATCTGCTTCAGGTACATGAACTCCTTTTTCTACAGCATCAAGGGCCCTTCCACCAGAAGAAAGTACTTTCCAGGCAGCCTGGTTGGCTGCTATACCAAAATCCCATGTTGAGATGACTATAGGCTTAGCACCTGTATGGACCATAGCAGGCGCAAATGCTGCAATAGTTTTTTTATCAATCGCCAGCAAGGATGCTGATGCGACACTTGTTTTTATGAATTTTCTGCGGTTGAACATTTTACTGCTTAAATGATCTTAAAATTATCAGCATCCTTTAAAAAAGGAAAGCTTTCCCGGGTTCTGGCAAGCTCCTCGTATCCTATACTGAAAGTATAAAGGTCTTCATCTTCAGGCTTGTAATAAACCGTTTTTCCCATAGGGTCCAAACACATGGAATGTCCGCTGTAATAAACTTCTTTGCCATCGTGGCCCATACGGTTGGTAGCTATCACGTAGCACTGGTTTTCAATGGCACGTGCCGGGATGAGTGCCTTCCAGTGAGCGGACCTTTTATCCGGCCAGCTGGCTACCAGCAACAGGATGTCGTATTCCTCATTCTGGTTGCGTAGCCATACCGGAAAGCGAAGGTCGTAGCATATGGCCAGGCGTATTTTCCAGCCTTTTAATTCAACAATTACCTTGTCGTTTCCGGCGGTGTAGTTTTTATCTTCTTCACCCAGTCCAAACAAGTGCCTTTTATCATAATGGCTGGAGGTCCCATCCGGCTGCATCCAAATCAGACGGTTGTAAAAATGTCCGTTTTCCTTGATGATCAGGCTGCCGGTCACTACACATTCATATTTATCAGCAATCCCAGCCATCCATTGCATCGTTTTTCCATTCATTTCTTCGGCAAGTTCAGCAGCATTCATGCTAAAACCTGTGTTGAACATTTCAGGTAAAACGATCAGGTCTGTTTTCTCTTTTACGCCCATTGACAGTCGTAAAGAGAGGTTTTGCAGGTTCTTATCAATGTTTTCCCAGAAGAGGTAAGCCTGAAAACTGGTGACTTTAAGGTTACTTATATTTGGACTTTCCATTATGCTAGTTTAAAGGGATATAGATTATAATTTCATTAGTCTTTCAACGGCTTTTTCCAGGGTTTCTTGTTTTTTTGCGAAACAAAAGCGTAATACCTGATGATCAGTGCCTTTTGTATAGAAGGCCGAAACCGGTACACTGGCTACACCATACGTTTTTACCAGTTTTACCGCCATATCTGTGTCTTTTTCCTGGTTAAGGTGCGCATAGCTAACGCATTGAAAATAAGATCCATTACAAGGTAGCAATTTAAAACTTGTTTCAGAAAGCAGGGAACGGAAGAAATCACGTTTCTCCTGGAAAAATGCTGACAGACCCAAATAGGTGTCTTTGTTCTTAAGATAATTGGCTATTCCAACCTGCATAGGAGTATTTACGCTGAAAACGTTAAACTGATGCACCTTTCTAAACTCTTTGGTCAGCCATTCCGGGGCCAGGCAATACCCGAGTTTCCAGCCTGTGGCATGCAGCAATTTCCCGAATGAAGCTGTAATGAAACTCCTTTCCCTTAATTCGGGATATAAAGCAATACTCTGGTGTTTCAGGCCATCAAATATGAGGTGTTCATAAACCTCATCACTTAAAATCAGTATGTCCGTATTTTTGGTGAGTTTAATCAGCGCTTTGATGTCTTTTTCTGATAAAGTACAGCCGGTAGGGTTTTGAGGACTGTTCAGGATGATCATTTTGGTATTAGCGGTAAACAACTTTTTTACCATTTCCCAATCTATCTCGTAGTTTGGCGGTGCCAGTTCGTAAGGTTTAACCAAACCGCCTAGCAATTTTACCGTAGGGGCATAACAGTCGTAGGCTGGTTCAAAAATAATCACCTCATCTCCCGAATTGATAACTGCGCTTAAAGCCGTAAAAATAGCTTGGGTACCACCTGCTGTAATGGTTACTTCGTTATCAGTATGATAATTGGCACCATATAAATTGCTCACTTTTTCGGCAATCAGTTCCCTCAACTCCGGAAGTCCGGGCATAGGGGCATACTGGTTAAAACCTTTTTTCATGGCTTCGTTTACCAGGGCAATCAGTTTAGGATCGCAATCATAATCAGGGAAGCCCTGGGAAAGGTTAATGGCCTGGTGTTCTTCGGCCAGTTTAGACATTACAGAAAAAATTGTAGTGCCGGTATGGGGTAATTTTGATTGTATAGATATCATGCTCCAACGAAAATAGAAATAAAATATTTATCCCTTTATATCAGATTTATTTAATAATTTCAGCCTGCTATGAGTTTTAAAACAAAAGAGAGCAAACTTTTGCTCGTTTTAGGATCTTTTTTTGTTGCCAATGCTATTTTGTCCGAGTTTATCGGCGTTAAAATATTCACGGTAGAAGGAACATTGGGAATAAAACAATTTGACATCAGTTTACTCGGCGTACCTAATTTGTCATTTAACATGTCGGCCGGTGTACTGACCTGGCCATTGATCTTTATCATGACTGATATCATCAATGAGTATTATGGGGTCAGGCAGGTTAGGTTTTTATCTGTATTGACAGCGGTTTTAATTTCCTATGCCTTTATTATTGTAGGGGCAGCCATGCACCTTACCCCATCCGGGTTCTGGGTAAACCAGAACATCAACGGACAGCCCGTAAACATGAACGCGGCCTTTGCAGGGATATTCGGACAGGGCATGTGGATTATTGTAGGTTCTATCATAGCTTTTTTAGTGGGACAGATTGCCGATGTACTGATCTTTCACCGCATTAAAAAGATTACTGGTGACAAAGCGCTGTGGCTGCGTGCTACCGGCTCAACGCTGGTTTCACAATGCATAGATAGCTTTGTGGTGATCTTTATTGCATTTTACCTGAACCCGCAGTATAATTGGAGCTGGCAAATGGTGGCTGCCATTGGCTTGGTTAACTATACCTATAAATTTATTGTAGCCATTTTGATGACCCCGATATTGTACATGGTTCATGGCATTATCGATGGTTACCTGGGCCGTGACCTGGCCCAGCGGATGATCAAAATGGCTGGTAGGAGGTAGTGTAGTGGGCTTATGGCCTGTTAACTGCCAGAATTTTAAATTCTTGTATGCCATCAGGCATCTCCCAATTGATGCTGTCACCCGTTCTGTAGCCAAAAAGTGCAATGCCGATGGGTGCAAATACCGATACTTTCTGCATTTTAATGTTTGCTTCTTCGGGCATAACCAAAGTGAAGGTAAACTCTTTACCCGTTTTTACATTTGCTATCCGGGCTTCTGATTTCAGGCAAACCACGTCGTCGGGAAGTTCTGCTTCAGTATAAATAGTGGCCGATTTAAGCTCTGCCTGTAGCTTCTCCTTATTGTAAGCGCTCATGTTTGATTTTTCCAGGTGCTCTTTTAAAAGTTTGAAATCGCTTTTTGACAGTGATAATGATTTTGTTTCCATGATTGTAATGTTTTGATGTATTTGATAAATGATTTGCCCACACGTAAGCAGACAAAAATGAAATCCAGAGGCCTTTCAGGTTAAAAATTTAAATAGAATGATTGATCAGAAATTTCTGAGCCCCTGAATCGAAAAAGGTAAAAGAAAGGATTCGGGGCTTAACTGATAAAGTCTTTACTCGTTGTATGAAAGGTAAAGCCCAGTGGGTAGTTCTCTCTGGAGAATTTTTTGAACAGGGTATAAGCCTGCAACTGACTTTTGTTGTAAGTCGCTATTAGTGCTTTATGAATCCCTTTTTGTTTCATTTCTGCTAAGGTCGTTAGCTTTTTTCAGAATTCAAAGGAAAATGAGCATCCTTATGCTTTAATTCTGCGATCAAACACAAAAGTCTCTGATTTTAACAATTTAATGGCATTAAAATCGGGGTGGAGTGGATTGATCAGGTAATTGTACTCCGCGTTGATAATAGAAGAGGGAACTTTTAATACAGCAGATTTGTTGTCCTTTATCCATTCTTCACCTAATTGCTGAGTAAGGGGAATGTGCTGAAATTCAGTCCAGTCTGCAGGTAATTTTTTTTGCTCAATGCTAAGAATACAAATGTCATCTGGTATTTGGATGGTCATTACTTTGAAATACTGGTTCAGTCCGATCTGGTTTCTGTGCACTACGTTTTCCAGGCAGGCCAGGGAGCGGGAAGAGGCCGTGTAGATCATTTCTATATCGTTGGGATTCCAGCGGGCCGCCCTTCCTGAGGCTGTCAGTTTAACAGCATATTTAGCCAGGCAAATACGAAAGACCTGCATCTTATGCTAAATCGCCGTATTCAATCCTAATCAGCTCTTCTTCAATAAGAGAAATACCCGTAATGGTATCCATCAGATCAAAAGGAATCTGGTTTCCCAAACCATAAGCAGGCATATTTAACCATTGATGGAATGTTTTGGCAGAACCAAAAATTTCTATCCCTTTGTCAAATAAAGAAAATGACTTTAAAAGCTTTTCGCTTAAAGCAGCATCCAGTTTTGATGAATTGCTTACATAATTCTGTATGGTTTTGACATTTGTTTTAAAGGTATCCTGAAATTCTTCTTTGCTGAAACCTGAAAGGTTTAAAAAATCGAGGGCTGCTTTTGCTGACAGGCCCTTTTTAGAACTGGTGAGCAGACTGATAGGATTATCATATAAAGATTGATATGTTGCAATCAAGGCAGATTCAGCAACTATAGAAACTTTTGCTTTTGTTTTATAAGGTTTTGGTGTAGCAGCCATATCACATGTAATTTAGTGTATATGCAAATATAAGAAAAAATTCCTTTTGTGTTGGAATATTTTCTTTATTAGGCTGGTAATTGTTTTTTGACCCTTTGAAGAAAATAATCGAGATCAAATGGTTTACTGATGAAATCGTCTGCACAAGCCTCTTCCAGCACCGATTTTTCGGCAGCATGGGCAGACATAATAATGACGGGTATATGTAGTGTTTCGCTGCTTGTTTTTAAATCGCGGCAAATGGCAATCCCATTGCCATCGGGAAGCATAACATCTAAAATAATCAAATCGGGCTTATCATTCTGTATTCCCTTAATGAACTCCTTGGCGCCGCCAAAGGATTCTACATCGTAATTTTCGTCTCTCAACAGGTATTCTACGATAAATCTAATGTCTTCATCATCTTCAACAATGTGTATACGTTTTGCCATAAGTAAATTGTGATACTTCTCTAATTAAAATCAAGGCATTTGCAAAAACAACCCATTTTGAGGGCTAAAAGTTTTGAAAACAAAAAAGTTTAAATAGAAAAAATGCAATAGGGGGCAAGTTCTGTGCGTTTATTTGCAAAATAATATATATTTGGCTCAAATTAAAAAATCAAAACATGAGGGGCTGCCCAGGCAACTTCTCAACAATTAAAAGAAAACATGGAAAAATTCTCAAAAGTTAAAGAATTGTTAGCTTCAGTTGAAGCAGATGCAGAAAAATTTTATAATGCAGGTAACAGCGCTGCAGGTACAAGAGTACGTAAAGCAATGCAAGATTTAAAAGTCCTTGCTCAGGAAATCCGTACAGAAGTTACTGAAAAGAAAAACAGCGGTAAATAATAACCTTTTGAAAAATCAGCAGCCAGGGCATGGCTGCTGATTTTTTTATTTCTAAAATATGTCATATATACCCAATCCCTCCCGATATTCAAAAATGGAATACCGTCGCTGTGGCAATAGCGGGTTAAAGCTACCTGCTATTTCTTTGGGGTTATGGCATAATTTCGGTCATGTTGACCAGCTGGAAAATTGCAGTAACATTTTAAAACTGGCTTTTGATAACGGAATTACGCATTTTGACCTGGCCAACAATTACGGGCCACCTCCGGGCTCGGCCGAAGAGAATTTTGGCCGGTTGTTAAAACGCAATTTCTCTGGTTACAGGGATGAAATGATCATTTCTACAAAAGCAGGATATACCATGTGGGAGGGCCCATATGGTGACTGGGGCTCTAAAAAATACCTGGTATCCAGTCTGGACCAGAGCTTAAGGCGAATGAACCTTTCTTATGTAGATATTTTCTATCATCACCGTCCAGATCCTGAAACCCCGATTGAAGAAACCATGTCGGCGCTTAACCTCCTTGTCAGGCAAGGCAAAGCCTTGTATGTGGGGCTTTCCAATTACAAACCGGCAGAAGCGGCCCGGGCCATCCAGATCTTAAAGGAACTGGGGACACCTTGTCTCATTCATCAGCCTAAATACTCCATGTATGAACGCTGGATTGAAGATGGCTTACTTGATCTTTTAGGGAACGAAGGTGTAGGATGTATTCCTTTTTCGCCACTGGCGCAGGGGATGCTTACCGATAAATATTTGAAGGGCATTCCTGCTGATTCCAGGGCGGCCAAAGCGCATGGTTTTTTAAAACCGGAGCAGGTTACATCTGAGAAAATCAACCAGTTGCAGCAATTGAATGCACTTGCAGCGGAAAGGGGTCAGAAACTGGCCCAAATGGCTTTGTCCTGGATACTTCGCGATCAGCGCATTACTTCGGTGCTGGTAGGGGCAAGCAGGCCAGAGCAGCTGGCCGATTCCTTAAAATGCCTGGATAATATTACATTCAGCCAGGCAGAACTGGATAAAATAGACCGTATCCTTTGATTTATTTCTATATTTAGAGATGGAACCATCACAAAAATTACCAATTTTAGATGGTGTTGAGCTCCGTGTACTGGGTGTACTCATGGAGAAGTCGAAAACAACACCGGAATATTATCCCATGACTATCAATGCCATTACCCTGGCCTGCAATCAGAAAACCTCCCGAAAACCAGTGGTCCAATACGACGATCAGACAGTAACACTTGCCCTGGATACCCTCAAAAGAAAAAGCCTGGTATCTACAGCAACCGGAGGTTCGAGTCGCAGTGTAAAGTATAAACACAATTTTGCTATAGTATTTCCCGTGCTGCCACAAGAAGTTGCCATCATGTGTTTGCTGATGTTGAGAGGACCGCAAACCCCAGGTGAGTTGAATACCAATTCGGGGAGGATGTTCGAGTTTGAATCCCTTGACGAAGTGCAATCTGTGCTGGAAAGACTCTCTGATCCGGAAATGCCTTATTTAATGCAACTGCCTAAACGTGCGGGGCAAAAGGAAGTACGTTACATGCATTTATTAGGAGGTGAGCCAGATCTGAGCCAGATTGAGCAGCAGGAAGAGGGATACAGTAAGCCAGCAGGAGAACTGGAAACAAGACTGGCCAAAGTAGAAGAGGAACTGGCTGAATTGAAGGAAGCCTTTGAAAAATTAATGAAAGAACTGTACTAACGGGTAGTTAACATTTTTTAAAATTAATTTAGCAATTAAAAATTAAAATTCTATCTTTGCACCCTCTTCAAACAGAAGATGATTCCGTAGCTCAGCTGGTAGAGCATTACACTTTTAATGTAGTGGTCCTGGGTTCGAATCCCAGCGGGATCACAGAAAAGCACACCATTAGGTGTGCTTTTTTTGTTTAAACTCGATTCGAACATACCTGAGCTCATCTAATAACTCGATAATCTGTCCCGGTTTCTTATTCAGTTGCGCTAAAGGCAGCCGCAGGGAATGTTCGTCTTTAAGTCTTACCACAAGCGTCTTTTCACTAGCTGTTCCATGGCCGGTATCGGCAGAAAAGTAAGTGTAGCTGCTTTCTTCTACGAAATAGGATTCAATATTTTCCCAGGGATAAAATTCCTTATTGTCTACAATCAAACCCTCAGTTTTTATAGTGATGTGGCTGTAGAGCCGTAAAGAAATGATCACATAAAATGCGATAACAGTAACAATGAGCAGATAAATGAGGGATAAGATAAAGACCACCATATTACCCCAATAGGCGAACATCAAATACAGTCCGCCAAATACGGCCAGGCCGGTATTCATCAGCTCAATTGGTACTGTTTTCCAAGTTTTTTTAATTACAACGGGCTTCATTTTTAGGAAGGCTTTTACCTGTAACTAATATAGAAAATTAGCAGGAGAAAAGAAATGGCGGCGGGAAAGATGGAGCCCAGGGTTAGCGGGCAAATAAAAGGCAAGGGCACATTATTCCCGTTTATTTGACGTAAACCGTTTTGATGTTTACAAATTCATGGATGCCAAACATACCCAGTTCGCGGCCATAGCCGCTTTGGTTGATGCCTCCAAAGGGCAGGTGTGGATCTGATTTCACGAGCGAATTCACAAAGCATGATCCTGCCTGTAACTTGTTTCGTGCAATTTCTTCTCCAAGCTGCACATTACTGGTAAACACGGCAGCACCGAGTCCAAACGACGTATCGTTTGCCAGGCTGATTGCATGTTCGGTATCCCGGGCTGTCAGGATAGCCGCAACGGGCCCAAACAATTCCTCACTGTAGGCCGGCATGCCTTTTTTTATGTTTGTAAGTACTGTAGGCTCATAATAGGCATGTTCGCCTTTCCTTGCCGGTACCTTGCCTCCCAGTATACATTTGGCCCCCATTTCTGTATTCTTCAATACCTGCGCGTGCAGCTCATCACGCAGATCGGCCCGTGCCATAGGGCCTAAATCTGTTCCGGTCTCAAAAGGGTCGCCTATTTTCCTTTGCTTTATCCTGTCTACAAAAAGTGACGTAAACTCCCTTTCTATTTTTTTAGCCACAATAAATCTCTTGGCTGCTATACAGCTTTGCCCGTTGTTGATGAGCCTGCTGCTGGCGCATACATCAGCCGCCATTTCCAGGTCAGCATCCTCAAGCACCAGGTAAGGGTCACTTCCTCCAAGTTCCAGCACAGTCTTCTTTAACAAGAGACCAGCCTGGGCCGCAACTTTTGTGCCGGCAACGGTACTGCCGGTAAGTGTAACCGCTTTTACAAGCGGATGCTCAATTACTGCAGCTACGGCCTTACTGCCAATCAATAAGGTTTGAAAGACATGGGCAGGGAAGCCTGCATCTTTAACCATTTGTTCAATGGCCAGTGCACAACCCGGTACATTTGAAGCGTGCTTCAGTACTCCACAATTGCCCGCCATCAATGCAGGGGCCAAAAACCTGAACACCTGCCAGAAAGGAAAATTCCAGGGCATAACGGCCAATACTGTTCCTAAAGGCTGGAAGCTCACATAGCTTTTTGCGGCCTCAGTAGTTACCAGCTGGTCCTGAAGAAAAGCGCTGGCATTGCCGGCATAATACTGGCAAACAGCAGCGCATTTATCTATTTCTGCCAGGCCATCTTTCAAAGGTTTGCCCATTTCAACAGCCATAAGCGCCGCCAGCTTGTCCCTTTCTGCATGTAGCCGCGCAGCAAGTTTATCCATTAAAACGGCCCGCTCCCCAAAACTACTTTCCTTCCAGCTCAGCCATGCTTTATGCGTTTGCCCAATTTTCCTAATCACCTTGTCCGGCGGGTCTTCCCTGTAAGATTTAACGATTTTTCCGTTGGCCGGGTTAACAGATTGTATGCTCATAATGAAAGTACTATAGGATCAATGAAAATAGCACATAGCTGAAACCACTACCACAGCACTAATGTTTTCCTTTTTGTAAAGATGTTCCTTAATGAAGCGGATAGCGTTTACCATGTGGCTGTTCACGGTTGCTGCTGTAATGCCAAGTATATCTGCGGCTTCCTGGTAAGATTTACCTTCGATTTTGCAGAGTATGAAGACTTTTCTGCGCGATTCGGAAAGGCTGTTAATAGCTTCCTGTATCATGCCCGAAGTTTCCTTGTTAATGAGGGCCTCCTCGGTTTGCATGTAATAATCTACCGCATTTACCAGTAAACGCGCATGCAGGCGCTTATCTTTTGAAATCTTCCTGAAATAATCGTAAACCAGGTTATTGGCCACAGTATGCAAGAAAGAAACAAATGATTGCTCAGGCCTGATGTCTTCCCGTTTTTCCCATATTTTCAAAAACAGGTCCTGCAAAAGCTCATCTGCAACAGATTCATCTTTCACAACACGGTTTATTTTTTTATACAATGGTTTACTGTAGGTCAGGTACAAAGTGTTAAAGGCCGGTTCATTGCCTTGCTTCAATTGCAATAACAAAGCTGCTAATTCTTCTGCTGCTAAAAACTTCATTGATCTTTGTATGCTGATTTCGCCCTGTGCTAAATTACATATTTAGTCATAAAGCATTTTCAATGATATTGATTATTTTTTGAATAACCGCGCAACGTGCTAAAATGCCAGGATCTGTTAATTTTATTTTGTTGATTATTAGCTTATTATTAAATAATTGTAAATATTTTCATATCAGCATCAATGTATTTCCACGCTGCTCCGTATTGGTTTATATAAGGGCATCCCTAACTGCCTTTTAAACTTATGGACCATTTAAGACCACTTTTTACAAAATATATGGACGACAGCTGTACCACAGCTGAGATCGGATTGCTGATGCAGTATTTTAATGAACTGGAAAATGAAAGCGGGCTCAAAGCGCTGATTGCCGCTGAAATGGCAAAAGATGTTGAAGAAGAAACCGATGAATCTGCACTCGACAAGCGTCTGCTAAAGATTTATGATCAGTTACAAACAGACCTTATTCCGGCCGTACCTGCAGCAGCTGTCATCCGTCCAATACGTAATTATTTTAAATATGCAGGTGCAGCGGCCGTTCTTCTCATCGTTTCGGCGGTCTTGTATTTTTATGTGCAGCGCAACCAAAGCAGCAATGTGTCAAATTTAACAGCTGGGCAGCTGGCCAGGGATGTCGGTCCCGGGGGTAACAATGCCATTTTAACGCTGGCCGATGGGTCGGAAATTTCGCTTACAGATGCCGGAAATGGTGAATTGGCCAGCCAGTCTGGCATTACCATTACTAAAACCAGGGATGGGGAACTGGTTTACGAAATCGCAAAAGGTAAAGCGCTTGGTGCAACACAATACAATAGCATCAGTACGCCAGCAGGCGGTCAGTACCAGGTTAATCTTCCCGATGGCAGTAAGGTATGGCTAAATGCGATGTCTTCCTTAAAATATCCCACTGTGTTTAGCGGAACCGACCGTAGGGTCACCCTTAGGGGGGAAGCTTATTTTGAAGTGGCCAAAGATCAGGGCAGACCATTTGTAGTGGCTTCCAGCGCGGCGGGAAAGTCCCAGGAAATTACTGTTCTGGGTACACACTTTAACATCAACAGCTATGCAGATGAACCTGTCATCAAAACTACGCTTCTGGAAGGGAGTGTAAGGGTAGCAAGCGGTACCGCCTCAAAAGTGCTCCGGCCAGGGCAGCAATCGGCTGTTTCGGAACGGATTATACTTACAGAAGTGGATGTTGACCAGTTTGTTGACTGGAAAAATGGTAATTTTTATTTTGATGATGAAAATATTGAATCCATTATGCGCAAGCTGGCACGATGGTACGATATAGATGTGGTTTACCAGGGCAAAATACCGGACGCCGTATTTGGTGCAGAGATATCCCGGGCAAAAAGACTGTCAGAAGTCCTGAAAGGGCTGGAAACGGCCGGAAAAATCCACTTTAAAATAGAAGGAAGGAGGGTTACCGTTATGCAGTAAGCTCTACACCTGTAGTTGATCTACACATCGGTAAATCAAAATAAAAAAGGCCAGGAGTGCTTGGACCCACCCCTGGCCATAAGGCCTGATTTACCTACAATAATGTTTCGCACACTATAATTAACTAAAACCAAACCAAGAGCCCTAAACCTAATCAGGGCCCTAAAATTCAAATGTATGAAATTTTATGCGCTATTTAAACGCGGGTATTTTGCCTGCGTGGCACAAACAATTTTGTGTATTATGGATTCGGTTATACACCTGGTTCGTAATACAGATCAAAGAAAACTGATTATGCGAATCAACCTCACCGTAATCCTGTTAACCAGCTGCTTGCTCCAGGTAAGTGCCAGCAGTTATGCACAGAAAATCAACCTGACCAAAACCAATATCTCACTTACCGAGGTATTTAAAGAGATCAGAAAACAAAGCGGATACGATTTTATCTATGCCACACCACAAATTAAACTGGCCAGAAAAGTAGATGTTTTTGCCCGCAATGCCTCTTTAACCGAAGTACTGGAAAAATGCTTTGCCAACCAGCCATTTACCTACGAGATCCAGAACAAAACCATCGTTATCCGCGAACAGAATGATTTTACAAAAGTAAAGATCATCAGGGGGAAGGTGGTTGACAATGCTGATGGCAAGCCGCTGCCAGGGGTAACCGTACTCATAAAAGGTACAAAAAGCGTAGCCCAAACTGATGAAAAGGGAAATTTTTCCCTCAATGTTCCCGATGGGGCACAAACGCTTGTGGTGCGGTTCATTGGCTATAAAACACAGGAAATAGCACTCTCTAACTTCATGATGTTCAACATCAAAATGGTAGAAGATCAGCAATCGCTGAGCGATGTAGTGGTAACAGGTGTATTTGAACGTCCGGTAGAGAATTTTACCGGTGCGGCCAGGACCATCGATGGGCAGGAGTTGAAAAAGGTAAACTCCAACAGTATTTTCGCTGCCATAGCAGCGATTGATCCTGCACTGCGACTGGTACCCAACAATGTCATGGGCGGAAACATCAATACTTTGCCTGAAATACAACTCAGAGGGGCCAATTCCCTGCCTAACCTGACGGGCGAGTTTGCCGACAATCCCAACGCACCGCTGTTCATCCTGGATGGTTTCCAGGTAGGGGCACAGCGGATTTTTGACCTTGACATGAACATGATCAAATCCATTACCATCTTAAAAGATGCCTCCGCTACTTCCATTTATGGTTCAAGAGGGGCTAACGGCGTACTGGTCATTACCACAATCACGCCAAAGGCAGGAAAGATCCAGGTAACAGTAAACAATGACTTCAGGTTAACCACCCCCGACCTTTCGGTATACCATCTGCTCAATGCCGCAGAAAAGCTGGATTTTGAAAAACGGGTGGGCTTTTATTCCGCTGCTCAATCCAACCAGCAATATATGCTGGACGAAATTTACAACAGCAGGGCCAGGGCAGTGGCCAGCGGGGTAAATACCGATTGGCTATCCTTCCCGGTACAAACAGGTACCAGCAACAGAACTTCGGTATATGTTGAAGGTGGCGATGAATTTATCCGCTATGGGCTCCAGATGACCGGCGATTTCCAGAAAGGAGTAATGAAAGGTCAGAACCGGAACAACTATTCGGGGCAGTTCGACCTGAGCTATAACGTGAAAAAGCTGCGTTTCAGAAACTCTATCAGGCTTTTTCAAAATATGTCCAATGAATCACCTTACGGTGCGTTTTCCCAATATGCCCTCATGAACCCATACTGGAAACCCTTTGATGAAAATGGCAACCCCTTAAAGGTCATGGAAAGCAATCTCATAGGTACCTTCAGCAATCCTTTATATGATGCCCAGCTGAACACCATCAACAAATCGCAATACTTTGGCGTGTCCAATAACCTGCAGGTCCGTTGGAACATCATGCCTTCTCTGTATTTAGAAACCGCATTTAGCCTGAACAAACAAACAGGTTCTTCCGACAAGTTTTACCCGGCCCAGCATTCGCTGTTCAACAACGAAAAAGACCTGAAACGAAAGGGCTCTTATGATGTAAGCAATAACAATTCCCTGGGTTTTGAAAGTTTAACCACGGCCAACTACAACAAAAGTTTTGGAAAACACCTGATTTATTCCACGCTGGGGCTCAATATCGCCAGCACCTCCAGTAATTTTTATAATGTGCAAACCGTAGGTTTCCCTTTTGATCAGCTGGATAACCTACTTTTTGCTACGCAATATAAACCAGAGGCGCGCCCAACAGGAGATGAAAGCACAGTTCGGCGCCTGGGCTTATTGCTCAATGGCAATTATGCCTACGACAACCGCTACCTGGCCGATGTTTCGGTGCGAAGGGATGGATCATCCCAGTTTGGGGCCAACAAACGCTACGGGATTTTCTGGTCTGCCGGCCTGGGATGGAACGTACACAATGAAGCTTTCTTTAAAGAAAACCCTAATGTTAACCGCTTAAAACTAAGGGCCAGTTATGGATCTTCCGGCTCACTCAATATCCCGGCATACCGTTCGCAAACCAGGTATACCTTTGGTGTAGAGAATGTTTACGATGGCGATCTTGGTGCGGCCATTATGGGGCTGGGCAATAAAGAACTGGGCTGGCAGGATGTGCGTACGCTAAACCTGGGCCTGGATATGACCTTGTTCAAAGAACGGCTGGATATGCGTTTTGACCATTACAGGAGCATAACGCACAATACCATTACCAGCGTTTCCCTGGCACCATCTAATGGTTTTTCAGATTACTCAGAAAACCTGGGTAAAATCCAGAATACCGGTTATGAGCTCTTTGCCCGTTATAAAATCATCGACAACAAACAAAAAGGACTGCTCTGGTCGGTTAATGCTGCCGCGGTAACCAACAAAAACATCCTTAAAGAGCTTTCCAATAAACTTAAGGCCAGCAATACAAAGGCAAATGCCAGCAGTAACCAGAAAGCCCCAAATATTATGCTGGAAGAGGGGCAGGCCATCAATACACTTTTTGTAGTGCGCTCGCTCGGGGTAGACCCCATAACCGGGGCCGAAGTGCTGGTTAAAAAAGATGGTAGCACTACTTTTACCTGGAGCGCGGCCGATAAAGTTGCCCTTGGTGTAACTGATCCTAAATGGAACGGGACCTTTGGTTCTAACCTGAACTATAAAGGTTTTGAGTTGGGCCTCATCTTTAGCTACCGTTTTGGCGGACAGATTTACAACCAGACCCTGGTTGACAAGGTGCAGGGTGCCGATACGAAATACAATGTAGACAGGAGGGCATACGACCTGGGCTGGACTAAACCGGGTGATGAATCCATGTTCACAAAATTTGGGACCAACCCGGTGCTCACCAGGTTAAGCTCAAGGTTTGTACAGGACGAAAACACGATGAGCCTCAACTCGGCTTCTGTAGGTTATAACTTTTACAAACATGCTTTTGTAAAACAATTGGGATTGAATAGCTTATCGCTTACTGCAAGCACCAATGATCTCTTTACAGTCAGTTCTGTTCAGTTGGAACGCGGTACAAATAATCCATTTTCACGGACCTATTCCTTATCCATACGGGCGGGTTTTTAACATGAATTGTATTGATATGAAAACAAAAACAAAAATATTTGCCCTGCTTACCATTTGTCTAGTGGTTGGGGGCACAGGATGTAAAAAATTTCTGGAAGTTGATCCTAAATCAACCGTGGGGGAGGATCAGCTTTTTAGCTCAGAAATTGGCTTTCAGCAGGCACTCACAGGGCTATACTCGCAAATGGCCAGCCGTGATTTGTATGGCAATAACCTCACTATGGGGTTCAGCAGCCTGATTGCGCAGAATTACAGCACAACCTTAAGCGGCGTTTTTTCCTTTCCAACAACCGTTGCGCTCAATTTTAAAGGTGCCGATGCGGTGCCGCTGGTATCCGGAATCTGGACAAAAGGCTACAATACCATTGCCGCGGCCAATAATATCCTCGAGAAGATTGATGGCAGGCAAAACCTGTTCACAGGAAACCACTATGCGCTTGTAAAAGGTGAAACCCTGGGGCTGCGCGCTTATCTGCATTTCGACCTACTGCGCTTGTATGGTGCTAATTTTGCCACAAACCCCACAAAAAAGGCCATTCCTTTCCGTACCGAACTGAATGCGCTGTCCAAAGTCCCTTCAACCGTTGATGAAGTGTCTGCCGCTATTCTTGCAGATCTGAAAACGGCCGAGGTACTGATGAAAGATAAAGACCCGATTTCAACAGAAAAAAGCAGACGTTTCCGGATGAATTATTATGCCATAAAGGCGCTGCAAGCTAGGGTATATTTGTTCAGGGGCGATAAAGCAAATGCTGCTGCCGCGGCAACTGAAGTGGTAAATTCCGGTATATTTACCCTTATAGACCCCAAAAGTGTTTCAGCAGCCGCCGCTGGCCGAGACCGCACCTTTTCTACAGAACAGGTATTTGCCATCAGGGTAAAAGATATCCGCATTTGGGTGGAGACGGATAATGCCTACTTTAAATCGGTATCTGATAACAGAAACAATCTTACCCGAACGCTGTCCGATTTTCAAACCTTATACGAAACCAGTACCGGTGGTGGTACGGATATCCGTTTTGCCAACCTGATTGAAGCGGATGGGCTGACCTATTTTTGTACAAAATACTGGCAAACCTGGGTGGGCACGGTTGAAAATGACCGGCTGGACCAGAATGTTTCTTTAATGCGCTTGTCGGAAATGTACTATATCCTCGCCGAAACGGCAGCTACGCCTGATGAAGGGTTGGTGTTCCTCAACAAGGTGCGCGAGAAACGTGTCATTCCTGTCATCAGCCCAGGGCTTACCGCGCAAAAATTAACTGATGAGCTTACCAAAGAATACCAGAAGGATTTTTATGCCGAAGGGCAGCTGTTTTATTATTACAAGCGTAAGCTGTTTAACAGGATGCAGTTTTCGACAAGGAATTTAACCGAAGCCAGCTACATTGTTCCGGTACCCGATAATGAGCTCGAATTCAATCCAAACTATAACTAAAGCAACAGGAAATGAATAAGATATTAACTCTATGCGTGCTGCTGATGGTATTGGCATCATGTAAAAAAGACCCGCAGTCTGTATTTTCCGGAAAAGATGGCATCACTTTTTATTACAAATCTGGCCTGGAGCAGGATAGTGTCAGCTATTCCTTTAAGCTAAACCAGGTGCCCAAGACAAGGGATACCGTGTGGGTCAAAATGCGCCTGGTGGGTAAATTGTCCAAACAGGTAAGGCAAATCAAGATTATTGCCGGCCCGGGTACCACAGCCACAGAAGGAAAGCACTTTATACTGCCCGATTTTTCTCTTCCTGCCGATTCTTTCCAGGTAAAATACCCGCTGGTATTGCTCAGTACATCCGATCTGGACAGTAAAGCAGTAAGACTGGTGATGCAGATCGCCGAAAGTGCGGACCTGATTGTGGGCACAAGAGGGCAGGCCGATGTGTCAACTGCCAATACCGTCCAGTTTAAAGTCAACTTCAGCAACCGGCTGATAAAGCCCGATTACTGGAACTATATCGCTTATTACATAGGCGAATACAGTGCCGTAAGGTATCAGTTTATGATCGACACATTTGGGATGTCCGATTTCAGGCCAGATACCAAAGGCGGGATCATTGGTTATGCCCAATGGGTAAACATCAAAGGAAAGCTGAGAAATGCCCTTGATGCATATGTGAGCAAGAATGGGCCATTGATAGATGAAAACGGGGGAAAAGTAGAGTTTCCATTGTAAAAATGAAAGTTATGCGAATTAAAGAAATCATATCAGGGGCACTAATTGGCTGTACCCTGCTGTTTGCCTGTAAAAAGGACAACAATAAATATACCTACAATGAGGTCAACGAACTGACCATCACCGGGCCCCAGCAGGAAATCCTGGTTGTGCAGCGTGATACCATCCGCATCAATCCTGTCATTGCTGAATCGGTAAGTGGCGGCGGGCCATATACCTATCAATGGGAGGTTTACCGTTCCAAAGACCTGAACAGCTGGGAAATTACCCCTATTAACCCGGCTACCACCTCAACAACCCTCTCTACCGAAAAAAACCTGAAGGTTCCCGCCCTGGTTGCCCCCGGAACTTATATGCTGCAGTATACAGTAACCGATACCAAAACAAACCTGCGTAAGTCGGTCCGGTATCCGTTAACAGTGAATGGCAAATATTATGAGGGCTGGCTGGTAACGGCCGATATAAGTGGTAAAACCATGCTTTCCTTTGTACGGCAGGACGATGTAGTCTTCAACGATGTAATTGGCGCTTCCAATCCTTCGCTGGTCATTGCCGGCAAGCCGCTGGCAGCGTTCTCAGGCATACAGGCCAAACTAGAGGATGTCAACGTGTTTACCGACCAGGGCATGTACCGCTTCAGCGCCAACGATTTTTCTTTCAGCGGTAAGTCGCCAGATCTTTTTGAAACGGCCATCAATCCGGTATCAGGTCCAACGTATGCCGTGAACAGTGTTAATTTCGACCAGTATGTAGTTAGCAATGGCAACGTATATGGTACGCTGGCACCAAACCAGGGCATCGCCAAATATTCGGAGCGCTTTAACGGCCCTGCGGGTTATTCGGTGTTTCCGTATTTTATGAGCGGAACCCAGTATTGGACCCTGTTTTATGATAACAATGGCAAGCGGTTCCTGCACGCTACTTATACCAGCCGCTCGTTCAGCACTTTTCCTGCTGCGGCTGATGCAAGCGCTGTCTTTAACATGAGCAACGTAGGCAAAACATTGGTAGGGGGTGATAAAGGGCCAAATACAGAGTATTACCTGGTGATGAAAGATGCAACCGGTTATTACCTCTGCTCGGTATTGCCCAACAACAAACAGGCGGCGGGGCTGATGGACAAAATGGACAGCGCACCTGAGATTGACAAGGCCTCTATTTTTGCGGCTTCGGAACTGAATAAACAGCTGTATTATGCTGTGGCCAACAAAATTTACCTGTACGATGTGCTGGCCAGAACTGCACGGTTGGTCTATACTTTTCCTGCAAATGTCCAGATCAAAGACCTGAAGATGTTTAAAGGGCTGGGCTGGGGCAAAGCCAATACCGCCTACAATACCCGCCTTGTGGCGGCAACCTATAATGGAACAGAAGGAGCGCTTTACTACCTCGATTTGCTGGCCATAGGTGATGTAGCCAACGGCACCTACAGCAAAAAATTCGGTGGCTTTGGCAATATTGTCCATATCAATTACCGTATCCCTAACCTGTAAACCAATTACAATATGAAAAAAAATATCACAACAGCTTTGGCCATGCTTCCGTTACTGGCCATGGCACAAACCAATACTTATACTTTACAAGGCAAATTTAAATCTGCATCCGTTGCGGGTAAGGTCTATATGCAATATTACAAAGGCGGAATTACCAAAAGAGACAGTGCAACTGTCAGCAAAGGTGCTTTTGAATTAAAAGGGCCTTTAGACGGGCCACAACAGGTATACCTTACTTTCTTCAGCAAAGATGCGCCAGCAGATAAGCGAATGCGAAACCAGGATGCCCGTTCTATGTACCTCGATCGGGGCCTCATCCGTATGGATATTTCCGATTCCATCAAAACTGCCAGCCTTAGCGGGACCATCAATGCCGATCACAAAAAATACGAACAGGTCTTGAAAACAAAAGAAGGACAGGAGGCCCGGCTTACCGCTTTCGTAAAACAAAACCCTGATTCCTATTTCAGTCTGCAGGCACTCCTTAAACTGGCGGGGGCTTATTTTGATGCTGCTAAGGTAGAGCCCTTATTTAAGGGGCTTTCTGCTGGAAATCGCAATTCCAAAGAAGGACAGGCATTTGCAGCTACTATTGCCGCTTCCAAAGCTACTGTTGCAGGCAATATGGCACCTGATTTTACACATAATGACACCAATGGCAAGCCGGTAAAATTGTCTGACTTTAAAGGAAAGTATGTATTGCTCGATTTCTGGGCATCCTGGTGTGGCCCTTGCCGAGCTGAAAACCCTAAAGTATTAAAGGCCTATAATGCCTTTAAAGACAAGAACTTTACCGTTTTGGGGGTATCGGTTGACAGGGCCGAAGACCGTGATAAATGGCTGAAAGCAATCAAAGATGATGGAATGCCATGGACACAGCTCAATGACGCCGATCATACCGATCTCAAGGGGGCGGGTAACCTGTACGCTATTAAAGCCATCCCATCCAATTTTCTGATTGATCCCAGCGGAAAGATCATCGCTAAAAACCTGAGGGGCGATGCCCTGGAAAAGAAACTGGAAGAAATGATAAAGTAAAAACAAAAGAGCCGGCTTGCCGGCTCTTTTGTTACTTTTCAACGATGGTTTTCAATTTATCCAGACCACCCTGTAAATCCTTTCCGATCATCTCTTCCATATTCATACAAAGCAGCATGAGGTTCATTGGCCAGGGCATTTTTCCTGTAAAACCCCATTTAACTTTGGTTTTATCTGCACCAATGGGCTCTGTAGTCATATAGGCATTGTCTTCGGCCTCAAACGGTTCTTTAAAACGCAGCTTCATTTCAATACGCTCGCCGTCGGTAATTTTAGTGATCTCCTGCTCACCCTTACCCGCATTTTTGTTGGTGCTGTCCCAGGCATAAATAAAGCCAACCGTACCATCTGTTCCGGTATAACTCTTTTTCATAGCCGGATCTATATTGTTCCATACACTGTACTGGTCCTGGTTCTTCACAAATTTGATAAAATCAAACACTTCCTGTTTAGGTTTGCTGATGGTGACTTCTCTTTCAACCGCATAATCTTTTTTGGTAAAGAGTGCCACAACCAGGGCCAATACAATGATCCCCAGAATGACAAACAGAATTTTTTTCAAAATTTTCATAATAGTAAGTTTTGGTTACATAAAGATGATTAATTTTTTTCAATTGCCAATAACATTTAGACGGCTCCGAAGCTAGCTGGCAGGGATATTGCCCTGCTTCATGAATGAAAAAGTTATTCCTATTTATGTTTATAAGTGTGTTTGGCCTGCAGTTAAGGGCGCAAGATAACACTATTAGCACCAGACCGGTAGCTGTAAAATTAGATAAAAGCCCCCAGGCGCTGGGAATTGCTCCGCAGGTAAGCGCCAGACTTAAAACCATAACAAATCCGCCCACAAACATAGCGCTGTTTGCTGTAGATAAACGCCAGGAACAGGATAAAGCAAACTCAGATGTGATTATGGTTATTTCTGTTGATCAACAGAGCGGAAAGATTAAAATGTCTTCCATCATGAGGGATGCCTATGTGAATATAGACGGACATGGAATGGATAAAATCAATGCTGCTTATGCCTTCGGCGGACCGCAACTGGCTATAAAAACCATCAATCAGAATTTTGGCCTTGACATTAAAGACTATATTAATGTTGATTTTTACAGTGCAGCGAAGATTGTGGATGCCTTGGGAGGGGTAGATGTGAATGTAAAAGAGGCAGAGCTTCCGGTATTGAACAATTATCTTGATGAATTGGCCATTTATGAGAAAGTACCCGCAGTACACGTGAATACTGCCGGCTTGCAGAACCTAACAGGCAGACAGGCCGTAGCTTATACACGTATAAGAAAAGTGGGCAATGGTGATTATGAAAGAACCGAAAGGCAACGCTCGGTGCTTGTAGCTTTGTTCGGTAAAATGAAAAGCTCTGGTCAGCAAGCTTTTCCCGCCTTCGCTTCGCAGATTCTACCTAATTTAGAAACAAGTATGGGTAGCATGACGCTGTTAAATTTTGCGGGAAACGTGCTGAATTCAAAACATAAAGTGATTGATGAGGCAAGATTTCCGTTAGATGGGCAAAGCGCGGGGAAAAGGATCAACAACGTCTGGTACCTCACTACCGACTTAAAAGCAACATCCGCAGCCATTCATAACTTTATTTATAAAGGAATAAAACCTGTTTCTAAATAGAAAACGGCAAATAATCCGACAAAAAAAATACAAATCAGTTGCCTGCTATTTAAACGGTAGCCCTTATATTTGCGGCAATACCAATATAAAGCGATACAAACCAGCTGATTATGTTTAAGAAAATAGCAGGCTTATTGATTCTACTTTCCTTTTTATTGATAAAAGGGGCGCCGTTATTTGCTGCATGGCAACATACTCAAAATGCTGTGGCTTGCTGTACTGATCAGACAACTGATGATACCAGCGATGCTGAAAAAGAAAACAAACAGCTGGAAACCCCTGATGAAGATTTTGGAGGGCAGCCCGTTCTGGAGCCTGCTTCTTTAACTATTGCTAAGAAAGCAAGGCACATCATCGTACCTGACGTAAGTGCGCCTTATATTTCATTGCCTTACCCGCCCCCCAACAGCTGTTCATAATTGCAGAACAGATTCCCTGGTTGTGATCTGTAATAGGTCATGCAACCCATATTTATATATTAACACAAAATTTTATTTTATGAACTATCCTTTGTTTAAAGGTTCTGTAATGGGACTTTTATTAGCTGCGGCTACATTAACGGCCAGTGCGCAAAAAATTAACGAGCAGGAACTGAAAGTTAATGTTGGTAAAATTTCCAATTCAACACAGCATTTAAAAAACCTTGAACCTGTCACATTTAAGTACGATGTAAGTAAGTACAAGCACCTGAAGCTCCCTTCCGGAGAGCAATATGGTTTCCTGGCCAGTAATGTACAGCCAGAATTTCCGGCAATGGTTTACGAAGCTTCAAAAACTTATGAAGCCGGTAAAAACAACGCTAAGGTAGCCCGGTATAACGAAGTGCAGACAGAGAACCTGATCCCTGTACTTGTAGCCGCCATTAAAGAGCAGCAGGCAGAAATAGAGCTTTTAAAGAAAGAAGTGCAGCTGCTGAAACAAAAATCCAAATAAATACTTTTTTTTAGTTTAAGTGTTTTGGGAAGTCATCCGTAAGGATGGCTTTTTTTGTTAAATTAGTAACCATGAACACAAGAACAAGGTATAAATTTAAGCTGCTGTTTATCCTGACTTTATCCTGGCTGTTTATAGGATTACTGATTGCCATATACGATTACCTGGTCCTGCATACACACACTTCAAAGGGTGCTGATCCTGCTTATTCTTTTCTCTTTTCTGTTGCGGTAAATATGGGTTCTGGCTTAATTGGCGCTTTGCTGGGCGGAAGCCTGCTTATATTTTTTATCAATGTAAAGTATCAGGATAAGTCCTATGGCTATACCGTAATCACAGTAACCTCGTTTTTTATCCTGATCATCCTGCTCATCAATGTTATTTTAAGAAGTATTGGTTACGCCGATACTGCGAGGCTTTTCAAAAGCGGACTGGTCTGGGCTGTGGTTGTTGCCATTACCCAGCTGCTGCTGCAGATCAACAGTAAGTTCGGGCCGGGCGTTTTCTGGAACATTGTCCGCGGAAAATACAATACCCCCAGGGAAGAGTCCCGGATCTTTATGTTTTTTGATCTCAATTCCTCTACCTCTACCGCAGAAAAACTGGGCGACAAAAAATATCATGCCCTGCTTAAAGATATTTTTACTGATGTAACCAACCCTATACTGGACAATAAGGGCGAGATTTACCAGTACGTGGGCGATGAGGTAGTGGTGGCCTGGACCTATAAAGATGGGATTGAAGACAGCAGGTGCATCCAGTGCTTTTTTGACATTAAGAACTACCTGGAAGAAAGAAAAGAGAAATACCTGCAGCAATATGGCCTGCTGCCCACCTTTAAAGCCGGCATCCATTGCGGCAGGGTAGTGGCAGGTGAAGTCGGGATCATCAAAAGGGACATCACCTATTCGGGCGATGTCCTGAATACGACTTCGAGGATTTCCGGACTATGCAGGCAGTTCAATGCCGAAGTTATTGTATCTTCCGATCTGGCATCCATACTGCAGCTGGGTAACTTTGCTACCCAGTTACTGGGGGCCATCAAACTAAGGGGCAAAGAAAAGGAAGTGCAGCTGATTTCGCTCAGGCTGGCAGTTCCTTAAACTTTGCATGCTTTTTAATTATTTACCAGTTTTAATGCACCTTCACTATACCTGGCGCCAGTATTTGGATACTTCGCCGTTAATTCTTCAATAGCGCTTAAGTCGGCGGCCGACAATGACACCTCTACTGCTCCTGCATTTTCTTCCAGGTATTTACGTTTTTTAGTACCCGGAATAGGAATGATGTCCTCACCTTTTGCCAGCACCCATGCCAGGGCCAGCTGTGCAGGTGTTACATTTTTCTGTGCGGCCAGGGCAGCAAATTCTTTTGTCAGCGATTGGTTGTTCTCATAATTTTCGCCATTGTACCTGGGCAGCGATTTACGGAAATCTGTTGCGGCAAGCTGATCTACCTGAAGTGTATTGGTAACCAGGCCCCTGGCCAGCGGAGAATAAGGCACCAGCGAAATGCCAAGCTCCCTTACCGTATCCAGGATTTCCCCCTCAACATCGCGGGTAAGCAAGGAGTATTCACTTTGCAAAGCGGTAATGGGGTGTACGGCATGTGCTTTACGGATAGATGCAGGAGAAGCTTCGCTCAAACCCAGGTAGCGCACTTTTCCCTCTTTTACCAGCTGGGCCATGGCACCCACAGTATCCTCTACAGGAACGTTCGGGTCTACCCGGTGCGCATAATACAGGTCTATCGTATCTATTTTTAAGCGCTTCAGGCTACGCTCTACTGCTATTTTTATCCATTCCGGCGATCCGTCGAAATAAGTGCCCCCTGCTGCATAGCTGTCGCCCGCAACGTCGTCCTTAAAGAGGAAGCCAAATTTGGTGGCAATAAATACTTTGTCGCGGTTAGGCACCAGAACTTTCGATATCAGTTCTTCGTTTGCCCCGTTCGCATACATATCGGCAGTATCCCAAAAGTTGATGCCCAGGTCTAATGCTTTATGTAAAGTGGCAATACTCTCCGTATCATCAGTAGGCCCGTAAGCAAAGCTCATGCCCATACAGCCCAATCCTATGGCCGATAATTGCGCTGTGGTAGTTCCAAGTTTTCTGTACTTCATGTCTTTATTTTTTTGATACAACAAATTTACTGCACACAATTGCAGTCTGATGTACAGTATTCAAACGGATACTTATAAAATTCAAACCAATGTATTTCTTACCTCGCCGGGTGTGGCACCAGTCATCTTTTTAAAGAAATTGTTAAAATAAGCGGGGTATTCAAAACCCAGGCTATAGGCAATTTCAGATATGTTCCAATCGGTGTGCAGCAACAGGGCCTGGGCTTCCTGTACAATCCTGAGGGCAATGTGCTCAGTAGTGGTTTTACCCGTAACCTGCTTTACCGCACGGTTCAGGTAGTTTACATGTACAGACAGGTTAAGGGCATAATCGGCGGCCGTATTTAACTTTAAGGCCCGTTCCGGACTATCAATCGGAAACTGCCTTTCCAGCAGTTCCTTAAAAAGATTGCTGATGCGGAAAGCTGCATTGACTGGTTTCTGGTAATTTTGGGCAGGGATCATTTTCATGGCCTGGTGGATCAGTAAATGCAGGTAGGTATATAACAGGCTGTATTTCTGCGGATAATCGGAGCCGATCTCCTCCATCATTTTCCTGAATATGCCTGAAATTTCGGCCTGCTGCTGCTCATTTACAAAGAAGACCGGGCTACCGCCCAGCTTAAACAAGGGCGATTCCTGTAAAATCCCCTGCTGCTGGCCCGGCTGTACAAAAGCTTCGGTAAACAGGCAAAACCAGCCATCCTGTATTTCCGATTCTGCTTCAAAGGCATAGGGGATCACCGGATTGGAGAACAACAGGGCAGGGCGGTCAATCTCTATCCATTTATCGGCATAATGCAGTTTACCTGTACCAATGATCAGCGAAACCTTGTAATAATCGCGCCGGCTATAAGGCGAAACAAAGGCGCAGGCCGATCTTGTAAACACATTTACGTGTCCTGCGCCAGCATTGTTTAAAGAAAGATTGAGCGGGTTGGCCGCCGGAATCCGATCGTAAAATTCTTTTACACTTTCAGTATGGTCCATACCTTAAAGTTATAAAAATCAAACTACCCTTTATACATCTTGCTGTAATATTCTGCTGCCATCCGGCCAGCTTCAAAAGCAGGAACAACATCTGCTGCAGCATTTTTAACCATGCCCAGCCATTTATCCGGACTGTTGTAATACAAAGGCAATACAGTTTGCTCCAGGGTATCCATCAGGCTAAGGTTTTCCAGTCTGTCCTGGTCCTGCTCTGAAGAACCATCCGGTGCCGGCTGGATCAGGAAGCTGTTTATTTTATCCTTAGCAAATTCAGGTACCCAGCCGTCGGGCAGGGAAAGGTTAATGCTGCCGTTCATCGCAGCGGTCATGCCACTGGTACCGGAAGCTTCGCGGTACATCCGGGGATTGTTTAGCCAGACATCCGAACCTTTTTTTAGCAGGGCAGACAATTCAAGTTCATAGCCCGTAAGTACCGCACAATTTTTTAAAGGCAATGCACGTGAAATGATCTGGTTAAACAAACCAATTGCACCAAAATCCTCTGGATAAGGCTTTCCAGCCCAGATAAACTGCACCGGAAGCTTTTCATTTTCAACCAGGCTTAAAAAACAGTTCCAGTCCTGCATCACCAGATCGGCCCGTTTGTATCCCGCAAAGCGCCTGGCCCATACAATGGTAATTACATCCGGACTAAAGAGCTTACCGCACTGGTCGGCCACTACTTTAAACAGTTCGGCCTTCATTTCTTTTTTTCGCTGTACAAGGTCTTTGTCGTTACTGGCAGCTATCGCTTTTCCAAAAACCGGGTCCTCCCAGTAAAGCTGGTTCTGGGCATTGGTAATGGAGGTGATCTCACATACACCAGGGTAGTGGCTCCACATGTCCCTTGCAACTTTTCCATGCAGTTCAGATACGCCGTTGGCCTTTCTGGAGAATTTTAATGCGGCAAGCGTATAGCTAAACTGATCGCCATCCATGCCCAGTACAGATTTTACTTCGTGTTCCTGTAAATGATAAAAGAAAGACATCTCTTTTAGCAGACTGTATTTATGCTCCTCATTACCGGCCATTTCAGGCGTATGCGTAGTAAATACCACTCTTTTTTTAACCTCTTCAAGGCTTTTGTGCATGGCATAAAGGTAAAAGTTAAGTGATACAGAATGGCCTTCGTTCATGTGGTACAGATCGGGTGTCATGTTCAGTATGTCCAGCAGCATGGCGCCTCCCGTTCCAAGAATGATGGATTGGGCAATGCGCGTGGTTTCGTGCGGGTCGTACAGCCGGTGTGTAATGGTGCGCGAAAGGTAGTCGTTTTCAGGCACATCGGTACTCAGCAAAAATAAGGGGGCAGTGCCAAAAGTTTCGGGTTTAAGCAGGTATGCCCTTACGTGTACAGGCGCATCATGTACCGGTACGGTAAAAAGCATGCCCGTATCTACCAGGTAGGGGTATTGTTTTTCAGTATAAGCGGGTTTCATGAGCTGGTCCTTATCCCTGGTCTGGTCGTAATAGCCATATTTCCACAGCATGCCAATGCCCAGCAGGTTTTGTTTCAGCTGGTAAGCACTCCTTAAATGTGAGCCTGCCAGGAAGCCTAATCCGCCACTGTATATCTTTAATGCCTGGTGAACGGCAAATTCCATAGAAAAATAGGCCACAGCAGTACTGTACTGCTGATCTGGCGTGTAACCGAAAATGTCTTTTTTAGATAGCATGCGCTTAAATTAGGAAATTTTACCTAATAAAGTACTTCGGCTTCAATTATGTGTTACCTGAATATTATTTATGACGCGGGAAAGCTTTCCCGACTGAAAAAAGCCAGCATTTGCTCCAATGCCGTTCTGGAGTGCATGATTTCGGTATTTTCCAGCGTATCCCGCGTTGCTGCCGCTGCCCTTTTAACCATTTGTTTTTCAAAATGCGAGATGGCCGCCTTAATTGTTATGAATTTATTGCTCGTTAAACACTCTGCCAGTTCAAAGGCGTCCTGCATCGCTACGTTTGCACCTTCACCCGCAAATGGCGGCATACAGTGTGCGGCATCACCAATCATGGTCAGGTTTTCCTGTGTTTCCCAGTTTTGATCCAGTGGAAAATAGTACTGTGGCCGCAGGATAAAATGTACCTCATCGTTTGTGAAAAACTCATGCCATTCCTCAGCCCAGCCAGAAAATGTTGCTTTGAACCAGGCGAAAACCTGGGCTTTATCTTTAAAATCAATATTTAGTGCCGGATGCTCCGGTGCTTTGAAACTTGCGACAAACATCATCGAGCCATCGCCTTTTGTACCATATCCAATAAACCGCTCATTGCCAAAAGCCATAACCTTTCCTCCCTTTGTAAACCCGGATAGCCTGGGCACATTTTTTTCTGCATGGTAGATATTTCCTTCTATTAAGGTAACACCAGCGTAAACAGGGGCCTCTGCACTTAAATAGGGGCGAACTTTTGAGTTTGCCCCATCGGCTGCAATAACCAGATCGGCATAAGCGCTCGTCCCGTTCTTAAAATGCAAAAGCCAGCCATCGCTTTGTCTTTCCATGGCAGAAAAGTGGCTGTCCCAGACCACGGTGTTGGGTTTCAGCGAGTTCAAAAGGAGATCGCGTAAGGGGCTACGGTCAATTTCAGGACGCTGTTCTGCAATGTTGTTTTCGCTGTCATGGTCATCAAACCTGATGTTGAGGCTTTGGTCTACAATGCGCATCTTGCTTGCAATCGGGCGATAGTACCTATAAAATTCGTCTGTTAAGCCTGCACGCGCTATTGCTTCCAGACCAGAGCCTACGTGCAGGTCCAGTGTAGAGCCCTGAACACGGACATTGCGATTAAGGTCCCTTTCGTAAATTTTTACATTTACATTCTTCATTTGCAACAAACGGGCTAAAGTCAATCCGCCCATTCCTCCACCAACAATGGCAACTGTTTTATTTTCTACCAGCATTATTCTGCAATTTGTTTTATAAAAGCAAAACTATTTCTTTGGTAATGTGGATAATAGTATAAATCGGTCGTTTTTATTTTTGAACAGTTCTTTGGGCACTACACCCGAAAACTTCTTTATTTCTTTGATGAAGTGGTTTTGGTCGGAAAAATTCTCTTCAGGGTAGAGTTTTCCTTGTGCAATATGTTCAAGCGAAGCTCTGAACCTTAAAACATTGCAGTAGGCCTTCAGTGAAATGCCAAATTGCTGATTAAAATAGCGGTTAATTTGGCGGCTGCTCCAAAATACCCTTTCTGAGAGTTCATTTACCGTAATGCCACCCTTTGTTTCATAAATCAATCCGAACAGCTTTCGCTTGCGCTCATCAATTTCGTTCGGCAGAAGGGATTGGATTTTTTGCGCTGCCTTTTTTATAAACTGGTCAAAATCATCCATGTCATTTGCTGAAAAGCCCCAAAAATCATCAGGCAGAAATTTTCCGTTGTTCAGCAGGTCCGAAATTGTTTCCTGAAAAATGTATTCAATGGCAAGCAATTTAAAGCTGACGGCAAAGATTAAACCTTTAGGGGGTATGAAAGCCGGCTCGTGTTGCCGCGTGCCCAAGCCAAGCAGCACGATACGGAAAGGCTCACTTGCCGATTGAAATAGAAACAAGTCTACACGTCCGTCAGGTAAGCCTGTAGTTTCTTTGCTTTTGTCCGATTGGTTGTGTACAAACCAAAAACTATCTACAAAGTCTGAAAGCGGCGGCCCGGGTTGAATGACGCTATATTTCAGGTCCTTATCCATATACCAGGTGAATTTCTCATTTAATTGGAATAAAGCTAATAAAAAGCGCAAATAACAATACCTGCATACTAATTTCTTACAAAAAAAACTTAATATAGCATCAGGAATACAAGCACATAAATCAGCAGATGGTATGGTGAATAATATACAGTTTGGTATTGATGTTCTTTTGGCCCAACAGCCGGTTTGGAAAAGCAAGCGCATCGCTTTAGTTACCAATCATGCGGCTACCACCCGTCAATTTCTTCCCTCGCGCCTGGCCCTGTTACAACAGGGATTTAATATAGTGAAATTGTTCTCGCCCGAACATGGACTCGATACAACAGGCGCTGACGGCCAGGCTATGGACAATGCAATAGATACCCTTACCAAACTGCCGGTAATCAGTTTGTACGGCGATAAACTGGAGCCATCCCGGTCGGATCTTGTGGGTATTGACCTGGTGTTATTTGATATTCCTGATATAGGCAGCCGGTTTTATACCTATTTATGGACAATGTCGTATGTATTAGAGGCCTGCGCTGCTTTAAACATTCCCTTTATCCTGGCAGATAGGCCCAACCCTTTGTCGGGCAATCTGGGGCTGGCAGAGGGGCCGATGCTGGATGAGCAGCAGTGCAGCAGTTTTATAGGCCGTTGGTCGATACCAGTAAAACACAGTTGTACAATTGGAGAGCTGGCCCTTTATTTCAACAGCTCAAGAGGGATCAACTGTTCACTTGAAGTTATCCCCTGTGTGAATTGGCACCGAAATATGTACTATGCTGACTGGAGTGCTTCCTTTGTGCCGCTATCACCAGCTATCCCTGTTTTTGAGTCGGCATTGCTATATCCCGGACTTTGTTTTCTGGAGGCTACCAATTGCAGTGAAGGAAGGGGGACAGCCAGTCCTTTTCGCATGGCGGGTGCGCCCTGGTTGCTGGGCACTGAAACTGCAGGTTTGTTCAATACCATGATACCGGCCATTTCGAAGGATGTATATGCCCGTCCGGTTGTCTTTACACCAACAGAAGGCAAGTATGCCGGGCAACGATGCGAGGGTATTATGCTGCATGTTGCCGATTCGTCGGCCTTTCTTCCGGTAGCTACCGGATGGTTACTGATCAGGATTATAAAGGAACTTCACCCGAAAGATTTCCGATGGGCAGCATATCCAACGCATGTAAACCCATCTGGTAAAAAACACCTTGATCTTTTATCCGGCATATGGAATACGGAAAGCCTTTTTGATGAAGCTTTACCTGATTTTGTTTCGGTTGTAAAGCGCTGTATTGTGCTTAACGATTGGTCAATGCAGGTACAACCTTATTTGTTATATTGATTTAGTTTTAGGGCTGATAAATGATAATTTACAACTGCTGTCTGCTACCACGGTTGAAAACGGGCAACGTACTGAAACAGATTATACCAAAGGCAGGCGTATGATAAAGATTATCAACGATACCCATTTTGCTTTCTTAAACCATGAGCTGGAAACAGTCAGAGACAGTAGCAATCATTTTGATGAGTTTTTAGACTTTTATAAGGATAAAAACTGGGAGGGTAAAACTTTAAATTTTAAGGTAAGCATCCAAAACGATACTTTGATTCAAACAGGAGTAGAAAAGTAGCAGCTGCAGGGATAGACCGTACCATAACCGAAAAATATTTAAGAATAGAATGACGATACCATCTAAAGAACAATTCTGGGATTATTTTATACTTAGTGCAAGGATATTGCTTGCCTTTATCCTTTTAAGCTATGGTTTTGCTAAATTAACAGGCAACCAATTTGGCGTCTCAAATGAGACTATGCAACTTCCGCTAAAGGATGTTGGTTTGTTTAAGGTGTCCTGGTATTTGGCCGCCCATGAGCCATTTAAATCATTCATAGGGCTTTCCCAGATTTTAACGGCCCTGCTGATGTTATACAACCGTACAGTTATTTTAGGGGCATTTATGGCCATTCCTATCTGGTTAAATATACTGGTCTGGGATATTACATTTATGGGATTTTATACTCAATTCACAACCAGGCTTTCGTTTTATCTGGTATTGACTTTTTTAATACTATGGCATTACAGGGACAAAGTGCTTCCGGCAATACAAAGTTTGCTCAAAAACACCACTACAAAATTTAAATATCCAATTTGGGCATACTTGATCCTGCCCTTGTTCGCCGCGGCTTTAGAACTTATTGGAACAGTACCTAATTTCATCATTTATGCGATTAGATATCTTGTTAAATAAGAATCAAGGAGTCCGTTGTACCATTTTTTCCGACAGATTCTTTTTTATTGAAGTGGCATAAAATTTGACGAAAAAACACCACACACAAATATAAATCAAATGAAAAAAACAATCCTCTTTATGGCAGTTTTTGCCATGATTGCTTCCTGCAAGAAGAAATCTGATGAAATTGCAAAACCCGATGAGCAAGAGAATTTAGCCAGGGATATTGAACTGGTGGTTAAGGGAGCGACCCAAGAAAGCAAACCCCTGTATGAAAGGCCTGAAACCTATAATTTTCTAGGGTTTGGATACGATGTTGCAGATAAGTTCAATGATGAGGAATCTGTAAGGGCAAGTGTTGTTGATGTTTTAGCTTATGCAGCTAGTGGACCCCAAAAAATTAACGTTAATAGAAGTACTAACGGATCATGGGAAACCATTCAAGCTAAAAATGCGGTAGAGCTCGCAGAGAAATTTTCTAATTCATATAAAGAAACCAGAGGTTTGAAGCTTTTTGGAAATACCATCGAGAAAACATTTCCCGGAACCGTCGTCACAGATAAAAAGTATATTTATGGATATTATTCCAATTATGCCGTATGGAGAAGATATTCATTTTATTATGAGCAATCTGTAAATAACTTTTTAACAGCTGGTTTTAAGCGCGATATGATACTATTAAGCGCCAGCGAGCTCGTTCACAAATATGGTACACATGTGCTAGCCGGGATAGAAATGGGGGCAAAATTTGATGTTGTGTATCAGGCAGTAGCACCGGAGGTCAATAGAGAAAATATCATTATGGAAGGGTTACGCTATGCGCTAAAACGAACATTCGGCTTACCGACGGGTTATCTGGATGAGGTGAATTTACGCGACTTAAATGCTAATTCTTCAGCCCAAATCTATTATAGCTCTATTGGAGGTGACATGAGCAAATTGCAAACTGAAATTATAAATAATAGATTAATGTTGAATATTACAAACTGGCGCTCAACTGCCACAGAAGATAAGGCTCGGTTTATAGGTGTTTTTGGCGATCGTTTGGTTCCCCTTTATCATTTTATTGATGATCCCGCAAAAAAGGCTTTGGTAAAATCTTATCTCGAACAATATTTTGCCGAAAAAGCAGTGAGATTGACAAATTAAAAATAAAAAGCCTTGCAATTATTGAATTGCAAGGCTTTTTGTTTCTGGTGATCCCGCTGGGATTCGAACCCAGGACCACTACATTAAAAGTGTAATGCTCTACCAGCTGAGCTACGGAATCATCGTTCTATTTGAACTGTTTACTTTATCGTTTCCGTTAAAGTGGTGCAAATATAGGATTACGCCATTTATTCTGCAAATTATTAATTCATAAATTATTTAGTATGCTGATTTAAAGATAGATTATTATAGTTTTACCTAGTTGTTGATCATGATTTCGAGATTTTCATCCTTGTTTCTCAAATCCAGGCCACCCTCATAAACAGATTTTAAGTTGATCAGGTAAAACGTCCAGCCAGAGGCGCAGCCCAACCTTATGTACTGCTTGGATTCATCATCTGTAGGAATATTTTTATGCGTAAGTTCTACAATGGTGTAATCACGTTCTGTGGTCAGCTTTACCTCTACAATACATTCCCCTTCAAAAGTAAAGCTGAAAAAATCCTTGCCATTTGCTTCCAGTATCCTCCCTTTCATCAGGTCATCATAGATGTGCCATTTCCATTTGTAGGTAAAGCCGGTTTCAGCACCTTGTTGGTTTGTGGTGCGGCTCTTATCCAGATCGTAGAATTTTACTTCTTCTAAAAACCATCTTTCCAGTTCTTCTGGTGTAGTCCAGGCGGCATAAATTGCACTTAGTGGTGCTTTAACAGCAATTCTTTTTGTAAAACGGGTCCAGTCAAAATTTTTCATTCGTTCAGATTAATATTTGGTAATGTAATTTAAGTATTTTTTTTAAAGTAGGCATAATCATTGCTCGTAACTTCTACCTATGAAACTGTATGTATGAAAAGTTTAAGAACAGTACTTATACTAGTTGTTATTGCGCTGATTGCAGGCAATAAGACGCTTGCGCAGATTGGTAACCCTGGCTTGATGTACCAGGGGGCTTTTAACAATGCCATGTTCCTGACCACCAAAGGGGCAATTGAGCGCGGCATGAAAAGCAGGCCTTCTGCTGTAAACACGGCAAAATCCAGCCTGAACTTCGTTTCCACCCCTGAAGTACACAATAAGGTATTGGAATTGATCGCATCGCTGGCTGCAAAGGGAGATAAGGATAAAATTAAATCTGCTGCTGCAATAATTGAAAAAGCAAACTTTCTTGATGAATTCGATAAAGTGCTCAAGCCATACGGTTTCAACAGTCATAATATGCCCGATGTTTTTACCGCATTTATAGTTCTTTCCTGGCAGGCGGTTAAAGGTAGTGATGCCTCAAAATATCCCGAAGGCATTCAGATCTTCAGAAAGCAAATCCATAGCGTTATGAATGGCAATGCAACTTTGTCGAAATTTACGAACGCGCAAAAACAGGAAATGTCTGAAACTTTGGCTTATATGGCTATGCTTTTTACTTATGGTAATCAGAACCAGATTAAAAGTGGAAATACCGCTGCATTGGCTGCTACGCGTGAAAATATACGGCAGGGAGTAATCAAAGTATCTGGAATTGACCTGACAAAATATACGCTTAGCAATGAAGGCTTCAACTGATTTGTTATTGAAGATGACCTGAACCGCTATTTAAAATTTCGTCCCTCATGAAATATCCCGCTGCCGTTGTTTTCCACTTCGGTGAGGGCATTCAGATAAGCAGACTGGTCACTACAACAGGTAACCACAACATGTGTTACTTCACCTTCCCGTTGCAGCTTTCCTTCAACCATTAAAAGTTTAGCCCTTAAAATCTCTTTACGGTATTTGTCGAACCATTTTTTAAAGACAACCAGGTTGGCAAAACCGGTTTCATCTTCAATGGTAATGAAGCAGACTCCGGTGGCGGTGCCCGGTCTTTGCCTTACCAACACCAGTCCCGATACCTTTACAATATCACCATCGGCATGCTGGTCGAGTTCTCTAATGGGCAGTACTTTAAGCAGGTTCAGTTTTTCGCGTACAAAACTCAGCGGATGGGCCTTAAGGGAAAGTGTTGTCGAATTATAGTCCTGCACAACATGTTCAGATAAGCTCATGACGGGCAATCCGACCTCTTTTTCGTGCCTGCTTTCCTGGACTTGCCCCTCAAACATGCCCACAGGGCTATCGCTAAGCGCCGATACTTCCCAAAGCGCCTGTCTTCTGTCCAGCCCCAGTGAGCGGAAAGCATCGGCATCGGCAAGCCTTTCCAAAGCTGCCAGGGAGACCCCGGCATTCAGCAGGGCATGGATACTGGTAAAAGGGGATTGCCGGGCTGCAAGCAAAACCTGCATTTCTTCTTCGTTCAGGCCTTTAATCTGCCTGAAGCCAAGCCTTATTGGGTGGTACCTGCCACTTTTGGTTTCCAGCAGGTTGTCCCAGGAAGAATGATTGACATCTGCAGGCCGTACTTCAACCCCATGTTTCCGGGCATCAATCACAATCTGTGCAGGCTGGTAAAAACCCATAGGCATGCTGTTCAGTAAAGCGGTAGCAAATACATCGGGGTAATGGCATTTTATCCAGGAGGAGATGTAAACCAGCAGGGCAAAACTGGCGGCATGGCTCTCGGGGAAACCATAGCTCCCGAAACCTTCCAGCTGCTTAAAAACCCGCTGGGCAAATTCCTCTTTATAGCCTTTGGCCACCATTCCGCTTACCAGCTTATTGCGCCATTCACTTACCTTGCCATGCGATTTAAATGTGGCCATGCTGCGGCGCAAACCATCTGCCTCTGCCGGGGTAAAGCCTGCAGCAACAATGGCAATTTCCATGGCCTGCTCCTGAAACAGGGGGACGCCTAAGGTCCGGCCCAATATTGTTTCCAGTTCTTTTGATGGATATTCAATAGGCTCCTCGCCATTGCGCCTGCGCAAATAGGGGTGTACCATATCGCCCTGTATAGGCCCAGGCCTTACAATGGCCACTTCAATAACCAGGTCATAAAAGCATTTGGGGCGTAAGCGGGGCAGCATAGACATTTGTGCCCGGCTTTCGATCTGGAATACGCCCAAAGTATCGGCATGACTGATCATTTCGTATACTTCAGGGTCATCCTGTGGTACATTGGCCAGTGTAAGGTTCAGCCCATAATGCTGTTTGGCCAGATCAAATGCCTTGCGGATGCAGGTGAGCATGCCCAGGGCCAGTACATCTACCTTAAGAAAACCGAGGGCCTCAATATCATCCTTGTTCCATTCCAGGCAGGTCCGGTTTTCCATGCGTGCATTCAAAATAGGGCAGAGGTCAGTTATTTTCCCCCTGGTCATTACAAATCCTCCGGTATGCTGGCCCAGCTGACGCGGGAAACCGATATACTGCTGTGTAAGCTCCAATACTTTTTTCAGGTGCGGGTCGCTGGCATCAAAACCTTCACTCGAAACTGTCCTGCCATTGTGCCATTCATCTGTAAATTCCCATGCCGAGCTGGCCAGGCGGTTAATGGTATCAACAGATAAGCCCATTACCTTGGCCACATCACGTACGGCACCCCTGTAATGTACCTGGGTAACTGTAGCCACAATGGCGGAACGGTCGCGCCCGTATTTGGAGTAGATGTATTGCATCACTTCTTCGCGGCGCTCGTGCTCAAAATCTACATCAATATCAGGTGGTTCATCCCTGGCATCGCTCATAAACCGGGCAAACAGTACTTTAAACTTGGAGGGATCTACAGAGGTGATCCCCAGGCAATAACAAACCACTGAATTGGCCGCAGAACCCCGTCCCTGGCATAAAATGTTCTGGCTCCTGGCAAAACGCACAAAATCGTATACCGTAAGGAAATAAGCCGCATAGTTCTTGCGCTCCATAAAGTCCAGCTCATACCGGATGGTTTCGCATATTTCTGGAGGGATTTTATTACCAAATTTTTCTTTTGCACCTTGCCAGGTAAGGTGTACAAGCTCCTGTTGTGGGTTGCGCCCCTCAGTTGTAAGCTCTTCGGGATAGACATATTCGAGACTGTCTAAAGAAAACTGGCATGCTTCGGCAATCTCCTGTGTACGCTCAAGGGCCTGCGGGTACTGGCTAAACAGACGGTGCATCTCTGCAATGGGTTTCAGGTACCGTTCTGCATTCTGGTGCAGGCGGAAACCAGCATTGTAAATGGTACATTTTTCACGGATACAGGTAAGGATATCCTGTAATTCCCTTCGCTGCGGAATGTGGTAATGCACATCATTGACCGCAATCAATGGGATTCTCAGTTCATCCGACAGCTGTGAGAGCCGGAACAGCCGTTTGCCGTCATTGGCCTGGTAAGAGCGGCTTGCTGCCAGGTAAAGGTGGGTACCTAATGCCCAGCGGTATGTTTTAAGTGCCTGTTTAAACTCAGGGTCAAAATCAAAACCGCTATTCAGGTTAATGGGTGCTATGGCTATAAACTTTATGCCTTCGGCATAACGGTACACATCGGCCTTGTACAGATGGCATTGTCCTTTTTCTGCACGTAGGTTACCTTCAGACAGCAATGTTGAAAGCCTTGAATATGCCGCCCGGTCTGTCGGATAAGCCAGCAGCGGAGGGCCATCCAGCAATTCAAGGTGGCAGGCAGGAATAACACGGATGTTTTTACCCCTGGCTGCAACGTGCGCCCTTACAATACCTGCAAGCGTATTGCGGTCGGTTATGGCAATTTCTTTATGGCCTAACGCTGCAGCTTGTTTAACCAGCTCTTCGGGATGCGAGCCGCCCCTGAGGAAGCTGAAATTGGTGGTTACCTGTAATTCGGTGTACTGCATAAGCGGTTCTTCTAAGCAAAAAATCCATGTATAAACCATTCAGGGTCGTTATCGTTGTAATGGCCCAGGCGAAAAAGCCAGTAACGCCCACCCATATCATCTTCCACGCAATAATAATCCCTGTACAGCCCCTCTTCAATCCACCATTCCTGTTCTATTCTTTCCGGACCATCAGCTTTGCTTACTTTGAAAACCTTGCCCTTATACCGGAACAGTATAGGTGGATAATCGGGCAGCGGCACGGTAACTTCAATGGTTTCGGGCTTAGGCAGCAGATGAACAGGCCTTGGTAAATCTTCAGGCCAGCTTATTGCGGGCTTTTCATCAAAATCGGCCGCAGGTTTTACCGAGCGTTCCGGCCAGTGATGTTCCTGCGGCAAATAGCGGCGGATGCTATGGCCGCCCACCTTACCGGCCAGCCTGTCCAGTAGCTCAGCTACTTCAGCATTGTTTTGGTTAACAGTATTCCATAAGGCATTCTGCGCTGCAGGTATAGCTTCTACTTTAGTAGCTTCTATCAAAAAAAGCTCAAAGCCAAGTGCCGGTTCCAATGTGGTAATTTTAATTTCAAACAACTTAAACAGGTGTGCTGCATGGTTAGAAACTCGGTTGGTTCCTATCTCAATTTGCTGAATATTGCCATCTATACGATAGGCCTTAAATGTACAATTGCGTAGGCCCAGGCCTTCTTTGTCAAGTCTGTGGCAAAGCAGATCCAGTAACTGCTTAAGTGCAATTTCTATTGCCGTTGCTGTTTTTATGGGTTCAAGAACGGGCAGGCGTTCCTGGTAGGGTGCTATAGGTTTTATGGGTTCTATTACTTCTGGATGCTGCCCCAGGGCCTGTTCCAGTCTGCTGAGTAATGGCATGCCGAAACGCCTGCGCAGCGCAGACCGGGGCATTTTAATGAAGCTGCCGATGGTATATAAGCCCAGTTTTTCCAATCGTGCTGTAATCAGCGGATCAAGCCGAAGGGCGGCCGGGGGCAAAGGGAGCAAGGCATCTGATTGATGGCCTGGTTCAATAACGGTCTTGGGTTTTCCGAACCTGGCCACTGCCCATGCAGCACCAATGGTGTCGGCCATGGCTGCTTTTACATGATAGCCGAAAGCCCCTAGTTTGCCAAGTATATCTGTGAGGTAGGCATGCTCTCCAGCCCACAAATGTGCACAACCACTGCTGTCTAGTACCAGGCCCTCCGGCAAATCGGCTGCTACAATGGGGCTGTAACGCAGGCACCATTCTGCCAGGGCATTCAATAACTTCTCTGCTGTTCCGGGTATGTCGTCAATTACCTGTAATGCAGGCAATACGGCCCTGCAGTCTGCCACTGTCATACCGGCACGTATGCTCTGGGCCTGTGCAGGTTTACTGGCAGCTTTTACCACTACGCGGCCCCTTTCGGAAGCCGCTATAACAAAAGCAGTATCTTTAAGTTCAGGCCTGCGGCGTATAAGCCAGTCTGAGGTAAGATCGGGGAACCATATGGCAACATAGCGGGGCATATTATCCGGCTTTTAGTTTCTGGATTTCCGGTAGGGCCTGCTCCTTCACAGAGTGATGCCTGAAACCGTATTCAAACCACTCTACCTGCCATTTGCCGGGCTGTCCGTTTTTTACTTTAAGGAGCTCAACATTCCAGCTGGGGATGCCAATGCCGGGCATACCCAGCGGCAAAATGCTGGGCAGGGGACTGATTTTCCAGCGGGTGGTACAGGCAACAGCATTTGCTGCTGTGGGCTGGTGGCGATGGATAAAGCCTGTAACCTTACTCTTTTCTACAGCAAGCTGCAGCCTTCTGGATTCGGTAAAGCTCAGTTCTTTGATTTCGCCTACTACCGCTGTCAGCGCCTTGCATTTCAGTGCTTCCTCAATGGCCCATAGGGCATCCTTTTGCCGGTAGAGCTCAACAAAAATGATCCTTTCGGGCAGGATGTTAAAAACGGGCAGTGCAGAGGGGAACAGGCTGCGGTTGGTACTGATCCAGACACAGGTTCCGCCCTTGTCCATCAGCTTACCCAATAAGCCTGAAATAAAGCCGTTGGTAGCGGCACAATCGGGCCCATTATCGCTTATAAATTCATGTACTGCTGCGGTAGGGAATACCTGGCCGGGAAAAGCATTTTGTATTGGACCCAGTCCCATATCCTGATGGGGATTGCCGGGATATTTTACGAGTCCCTGTAACAGGAGGATGTCCTGCTGCAACTTTTGAATGATCCTGTTTTTATCTGTCAGCTGCTCCACGGTATTTAATATCTATAGCAAAGATAAGTATAACTTATGTATTTTGCTAAAAATATTAGTAATATTATGCCCGCTCAGCATAGCCAGTTCAAGGCTGTCTATTGGTTTAAAAAATTATAAAAATCGGTCTTTGTTATTTGCTGCCGGTACGTTGCCGGCAAGTATAGACCTGAATAAAAAATATTTTTAAAGTTTTGTCCAAAGCAGAAAGTCTGGTTGTCATTAGTTTTTAAAACAAAGATAAAAACATGGAACAAAGAATTAACATCCACCAAAAAGGACAGGAAGCAATGAAAACCATTTTTGGAATCGGCGCTTATCTAAAGAAGAGCCCGGTAGAAAAATCGCTGCTTGAACTTGTTTATTTTCGCGTATCTCAAATCAATGGTTGCGCCTATTGTTTGGACATGCACTCAAAAGATGCACGTGCAGCCGGAGAAACCGAACAACGCTTGTACGGACTAAGCGCTTGGGCCGAAACACCTTACTACACAGAACGTGAAAGGGCAGCTTTTGCCTGGGCCGAAGCGCTTACAGCCTGTAACGTACCCGACAGTGTTTATAACCTGGTAAAAGCGCAGTTTACCGACGAAGAATTGATAGATCTTACCTTGGCCATTACCACTATCAATACCTGGAACCGCATCAATTTAGCCTTTCCATATGCAGTTGGTACTTACAAAGCCGGACAATTCAGTTAATTATTATTAAATTATACCCATTTAGAAAAGAAAATCATGAACGAATTTTTAATAGTCATTCACAGGGATATGAGCAGCAAAGATGCAAGCCCTTCACCCGAACAAATGCAGCAGGCCATAAAACCTTTTCAGGATTGGATTGGTGGCATAGCGGCGCAGAACAAACTGGTAAGCAGGCCGCAGCGCTGGGATACAGATGGCCGGGTAGTTAAAAAAGGCAATGCCGTAATTAACGGACCTTATGCCGAGATTAAAGAATCAATAGGAGGGGTACTCATTATTAAAGCCGAAAACTATGACGAAGCAGTTGATTTTGCCAAAGGCTGCCCTATTTTGCAGTGGGGCGCTACAGTTGAGGTACGTATGGCAATGCCTAACCCGCAGTAAATAAGCCATGTCTGAAACCGGCTTGTTGCCCAATTTATTTAGAACAGAGTACCAGAAGCTTGTTGCGGTACTCTGTTCTTTATTTGGTATTGAACATATTGAGGTTGCTGAAGATCTGGTGAGCGATACTTTTCTGACAGCTACAGAGACCTGGAGCCTTAAAGGTGTACCGGATAATCCGGTGGCCTGGTTGTATACCGTAGCAAAAAATAAAACAAGAAATTACCTGAAGCACAATACGGTTTTTAGACAAAAACTAACGCCAGAACTGATATACCGTACAGAAAAGGTAGAAGAACTGGAAATCGATCTCTCGAAAAAAAACATAGCCGATAGCCAGCTTGCGATGATTTTTACAGTATGTACCCCCTTGATACCTGGCGATGCGCAGGTGGCCCTTGCCTTAAATTTATTATGCGGGTTTGGCTTTGATGAAATAGCTGATGCTTTTCTGACTAATAAGGAAGTGGTCTACAAAAGGATCAGCAGAGCCAAAGAAAAGCTGCGGGAGGCAAATATTAAAATTGAGCAACCATCAATAACACATCTTCAGGAACGGCTGGATAATGTATTGAAAACCCTGTACCTGATGTTTTCTGAAGGGTACTATTCTACCTCACAACATAGTACGCTACGTAAAGAGGTATGCGCAGAGGCCATGCGTTTAACCCGCTTGCTGATGGATAATGTAAATACCGCCCGTCCTGCTGTTGCTGCCTTGCTTGCCTTAATGTGTTTTCATGCTTCGCGGTTTGAAGCCAGGATAAACGGGGCCGGTGAACAGGTTTTATACGACAATCAGGATAAGCACCTATGGGATCAGAAATTGATTGCAGAAGGAACAGCTTATCTTAACAAAGCCTCAACTGGAACGGAATTAAGCAAATATCACCTCGAAGCAGGGATTGCCTACTGGCATACCCAGCAGGAAGATACACCTGGTAAATGGGAGCAGGTTCTGCAGCTTTATAACCAGTTACTGATATTACAATACTCGGCTGTTGCAGCGTTAAACCGTACCTTTGCACTTTCCAAAGCCAGAGGCAAGGAGCAGGCGATAGCAGAAGCAGAAAGGCTGGACCTTAAGGATTATCATTTTTATTATTCGTTGCTGGGCTATCTGTATACTGGTATTGATGACAATAAAGCCCGTACACATTTTGAAACGGCACTAATACTAGCCAGATCTGCCGCTGATAAAGCCATGATGCAAAAGCACATTGATCAGTTTGGCACACTTTGAAAAGCATCTATCTTCAAAATTGCGTTCAGCAAAAAACACCAAAGTGTGTTCAGCTAAAGTCAAATATTCTTTAAAACTTAGTGCCAGCTAACCAAAAAGACTGATTTATGAATTTTGATGACATTCTTAACAATACTAATGCGCTTAAGGAACCTACAGTTATCTGCTTTGGAAATAAAAAATTGCCCCTTCATTTCCTGGCTGAAGGCCATGCGCTTGAATTTGCTCTTGTTAATGGTAAAAGAAAAGTTATCCGTTTCATAGATAGTGGGCAATTTGTATTCCGGTTTAACCTTGGGCATGGTATCGAAGCTAGTGAGCATTCCACATTCCTCAAGCTGGAATGGGACAAGCTGGTACAGATGTTAAAGAAATTCCCTGGTGAAATCCCTCAACTTCACAAAAAGCTTAAAGAAAAGCATATTCAAGACTTAAAAGAATACCGGGCGGATTTAAAGAAAACACCGGCTGAACGTTATTTCCATCTACTGGAAAAACAGCCTTGGGTAAAAGTACTGGCTACTCCCGAAGAAATTGCTTCTTATCTTAACTTATCATTGGCGCAATATCATAACCTAACGGGAGTAGAATAGTTATTGCTTACCAAAAATATCAGCTATTGTAAATAGCTATTGTGTAGAAGCATCGCCATCTCATACGGTGCAGAAGTAGTCGATAGCGGCTATGTTTTTTCTCCTCAAAATTCTGCGAAATACTCCAAAATTTAATAACAAAACACATAAAATTAATTATTGAGAAATATTTGGTTGTTTAAGTTGTTGTTTGTATATTTGATTTAACTTATTGTGTATAAAGTAAACAAATAAGTATATGTGGACCGGTAGGGCAGCTATCAAAAGCGTTAGGTTATACTAAAAATAAGGAGGAAGCTAATAAAATTCATTTTGATGTAGGACATAACTGGAAAAATGTCCGTTTTAGACAAAATTTGTTGCGCTCATTTGCGAATATTTGGTCTATAGCTGATAAAATAGGGACGTAAAAATGTGTCAATTTATAGGGATAACATGTATTAATTAAAAATGTTTATAGAGATAACAAGGATTAATTAAAAATGTGATTTTTATCACTTTTTTGCAATCTAAACAAAAACATTTTACGTAAGTTTATACTATAACAGACAAATAACTAAGCTAAAAATGAGGGAGATAGCTAATTATTACGCTTTGTTTAATGCTCAGGCTCATCAATTTTTTACCCGGATGATATCGCCGTATTACGCTTGTAAATGGGCTTTGAACGGTTGTTTTTATCGCTGAATGAATAAATTGAACAAGATTTAAGAATGCGAAAATTATCATATTGTAATGGGATTTAACACATTATTTCAGGTTAGGAAAGAGCGCAAATGAAGGCATATAAAGATCTTTCGGAGGCAGAGTTGGTTTTTCTTTTAAGAGAGGGAGATCATGGTGCTTTTAAAGAAGTTTTAATCAGGTACAATGCCATAATCATCAACTATGCATATCGTAGGGTACAGGATAGAGATTTAGCCAAAGATCTGGCGCAGGATGTTTTTACTTCTTTATGGGAGAAGCGCCTAAAATATGCTTTTAATGAAAATATTGAAGCCCATGTTTTTACTGCTATCCGTAGCCGGCTTATTGATTACTACAGGAGGCAAAATGTATCTCAAAAATACATGGATAGTTTTACAGCATTTTATTCAGAGGAAGAAAACACAACAGATTATTTGGTCCGGCACAACAATTTATCGGCTATAATAGAAGATGAGATTGCCGCTTTGCCCCCTAAAATGCGAGAGGTATTTGAATTGAGCAGAAACAAAGAGATGCAAAGGAAGGAAATTGCCATGTTGCTGGGCATGCCCGAAAATACGGTTAAAACTAACCTTCAACGCGCTTTACGTATCCTAAAACGGAAGTTTGGAAGCTCTTTTTCAATACTGTTCATTTTTTTTTAACAATTTATTTACCAAAAGTGAATACTTATCTAATACCAAAACGATTACACTATTAAATTATAAACAACGCTATGGAAAAACATGAGCTCGAAGAGATACTTAAAAAGTATCATGCCGGCGAGTATACTGAAGAAGAACGTGTCCTGGTTGAGTACTATTTTCTCAACAATACAGGCGCTTCTCTTTCTGATGCTGAACTGGAAGAGAGTTCAAATAGCTTGGTTGTAGCTGTAGAAGATGATTTGTCTGCAATAAAAAGAACAAACTGGCCAATACGTATTGCAGCGATGGCTGCAACACTAACGGTTGTATTAGGGATAGGTCTTTGGATATTTAATGCCTTTGAAAAGCCTGTTGACACCACTTATGCAAAAGACATTAAACCCGGAACGAACAAAGCGACATTAATCTTACCTAATGGCAGGACTATCGAATTGAATGATGTTAAGAATGGGCAGCTGGCAGTTGATCGCGGCGTAACCATAATTAAACAAGCTGATGGTCAGTTGTTATATCAATTTAATCCAGGCGCAGTTTCTGCATTAGCCTCAAGTCAGCCTGATTCAATTTTTGAACTTGTTGGAACAGGAACCAGGAGGGGAACGGGACCGGAAAGATTGAATACTTTGAATACGCCACGAGGCGGCCAGTACCATATTGCTCTTCCTGATGGCACTAATGTATGGCTTAATGCAGGCTCAACATTAAAGTTCCCATCCACCTTTGAAGGGCTTGCTGAGCGAAGGGTGCTGTTAATAGGAGAGGCCTATTTCGAAGTATCTAAGGTTAAAACCTTGTTTGGTATGAAAAAGCGGGCAAGAAGGCAGCCTTTTATTGTAAAAACGGCCGAACAGGAAGTAACTGTGCTGGGCACTCATTTTAACATTAATTGTTATGCCGACGAAAAAGAGACCAAAACAACGCTGCTTGAGGGTTCTGTTGGTATCACAGCTCCATTACTGCAGGCCGATCAAACCGTACTTGAGCCAGGCGAACAAGGGGTAAATAATGGTTCGGAAATTAAAGTGAAAAAGGTTAACGCTGATGAAGCCGTTGCCTGGAAAAATGGATATTTTCAATTTGATGATGTGGGCATTCAAGCATTAATGAGGCAATTTTCACGCTGGTATAATATCGACGTGGTTTATGAAGGCGGTATTCCGAAGGGTAATTTTAGGGGGCAATTACCAAGGAAAATGACATTGAAGAAGGCACTGGAGGTATTAAGTTTTTCGGAGATAAGTTACAGGCTTGAGGGGAAAAAAATAATTATTAAAAACGAGTAAACTAGGAAGGTTTACCAAAAGATATTTAGCGTTCTCGAGTCAACTAATTGTACTAAAAACTTAAAAACAGCTATGACAACAGCTAGATTAATATATCTAATTGCTATTCCTATTTTCTGCAATTTTACTTTAATGGCGCAGAAAGAAAATGATAAACAGCCTACGTTCATTATAAAAACTTCTAAAGGAACTGAAATTCCGGATAGCGTTAAAGTTCTATATTTAAATCAGAATGTTTCTTTTCTGGCTAAACAAGCGTCAATGTTTGCTCAAAAGATCGGAAATGATTTTGAAATCAAATTACCTATTAAAGATCCATTAACAAGGTTTTCCTTACAATTTTTTTACAAGGGTAATATCACAAGCTCAAATATTTATTACACAGAACCTACCGATAGGTTAACAATCACTTTTTATAAACCAGAAGGTGAAAAAGCGCAATTTAGTTTTTTAGGTAAAGGTTCAGAAAAATTCGTTTTGAGGGATTTATTAGATTTGGAACTGAGAAAGCTATACAGCAAAATCGGCAAATTTAGAAAGACTAATCTTTCAAAAAAACTTGCCTTAAATCAAGCTTCAAAAGCTGAAATAGTTGAATACATGGACACAGTTTATTCTTATATTTCTAGAAATAATACCGTGAGTGAACACCTTTTGAAAAGCTTTAGAGGAAAAATAGATAATAAGGTATTAGATTTTTTTAAGTATGAATTTGTAGCTGGTAACGGAATAAGCCTTTTAACAGAACCTTATTTTATAGTTGAGACAGCGCAATCAAAAAAATATGTTTCGGATTATTATTTCTCAAAAAGAATAGACTCTCTTGAGCATTGCTATGAAAATCATCCTCTTGTAAAATACAGCAGCCTTTATGTATTTAACCGAAGTGTCAATCTTTTCAGAGAACAATTTATGAGAAATGATGGACAAGATTTTTCATTTAAAGATCGGTACATGGCTTTAAAAGAAATAAAGAGTGTAGATCTTAGAGATAGATTGATTGCTGAGTTCTTTCTTACTCCGGTTCGACTTCAAAACCACATTAAGGATTTTGGTGAAAGAGATTCCTGTCTTAAAGATGCACTCCTCTTAATTAAAGAGCCACTTTTAATTGTAGCTTTAAGAAAAGAACTATTGTTTTCGCCAGGTAGCAGAGTTTATGAGTTTTCTTTTCAGGATTCAACTGGAAACTACATAACTCTAAAAGATCTGAAAGGAAAGGTATTTGTGATTAAATTTTATGGAACAGGTTGTGCAGGTTGTGCAGAATTTTGCAGTCAGTTCAATAGCGATATTCTTCCAGAATTTGAGAAAGATTCAGATTTTAAAGTGTTGAGCGTTAGTATAGATCTTAGCAAAAAGATTTGGTATAACACTATTAAAAGCGGGAGATACACGGGAAAAGATGATATACATTTGACGGCGGGAAACGAATCTGCGCATAATCCAATGTTTAAATATTATAATGTTAATTCCATTCCCTTTATTTTGCTGGTAGACAAGAACGGCAAGTTGATTATGAAAATTAACAATGGAATGTCCAGCGCTTCCATACGGAAAGAGATAAAAATTGCATTAGGTAAAAGTCGATTAATAGAAAATTCGAAATAGATTTTTCAGGGATAACACACTAAAATAATAAGTAAAGTATGACTTAGGATAAACAACTGCAACATGGTGGTTCAAATAAAGCCGCAGAAGGGCTGAAGACACTTCTACGGCTATAAAGTTGGATTAACCCTTTCCGATAAAATCGGAATAAATTAATTTATTCAAATCATTCACGAACTAATCCAACCCGATAAAAGTATGAAATTATCTACTTTTAACCTAGGTAGACTAAATTTTAGTCTACCTAACAAGCTGCTATTGATTATGAAAATCACCACATTCATTTTAATCATTGCCCTGGCGCAGGTAAGTGCAAAATCGTTTAGTCAAAAAATCACTATCGTTAAATCAGGTATAAGTATTGAGGCTGTTTTTAATCAAATCAAAACTCAATCTGGATATTCTATTCTGTACAAGGATGTTGATTTTCATAAAACAAAGATTGACGCTAACATCCGAAATGTAAGTTTAGAAGAGGCATTAAAAGTTTGCTTGAAAGATCTACCTGTTGATTACAAAATTGATAGCAAGACCAAAATAATTTTATTGAAAAGTGAAAAAAACTCAATTGCCAATATGCTAACTGATATTGCTACGTCTTTTTTTCGCAGTATAAATATTAGGGGAATAGTGATAGACTCAGCGGGAAATCCAATCACAGGGGCTATTGTTAGAATCAAAGGGAGCAATATTACAACTACAACAAATAATAAAGGAGAATTTTTTATAAAAAATATTGATGAAAGTGCCTTAATTGTAATTTCCTACTTAGGGTATGAGAAGAAGGAGATAAAAGTTAAAACAGATTTAGGAAATATAGAACTTAAAGTAATTAATACGAATCTGGAAGAGGTTAAAATAAATGCAGGATATTATAAAGTGAGTGATAAAGAACGAACTGGGAGCATTTCAAAAATTACTGCTAAGGATATCGAGAGACAGCCAGTAAGTAATTTACTAGCTACGATGCAGGCAAATATCCCTGGTATCCAAATTACACAAACAACTGGTGTTCCTGGTGGTGGATTTAATGTCCAAATAAGAGGAAGGAATAGCATCTCTCAAGGAAATAATCCTTTCTATGTGATCGACGGCGTGCCTTTTACTGCCACAACAATTCTTCCGGTTACAGTAGGCCAGTTAATTACGCCAAACCCAAGCCCTTTATCTAGCATTAATCCCGCTGATATAGAGAGTATTGAGGTGTTGAAAGATGCAGATGCGACTGCCATATACGGGTCTAGGGGAGCAAATGGGGTGATATTAATCACTACAAAAAAGGGAAAGACAGGGAAGTCAAAAGCCACAGTTTCCATTAGTCATGGAATTTCCAGAGTAGGCAGGCAAATAAAATTGATGAATACTGAGCAATATTTAGAAATGAGAAAAGAAGCATATTTTACTAACGATAAACTAACAACATCCTCGTCGCAATTTGCAACTCAATATGATCTTAATGGCTCTTGGGATGAGAATGCTTACACGAATTGGCAGAAGGAACTGATTGGTGGGAATGCGCCGCTGACAAATGCTCAAACATCTCTTTCAGGCGGAACCCCTAATATTCAATATCAAGTAGGTGGAGGATATTATAAGGAGGGGACGGTATTTCCAGGCGACCAATCATTGTCAAGGGCTTCTGGAAATTTCAGTCTACAATATAGCTCAGATAATAGGAAATTCAATGCAAATTTATCGAGTACTTATAGTAAGTCTAAAAGTAATTTGTTTACAGCAGATATAACCAGCTACATATACCTCCCTCCAAATTATCCTTCGTTGTTAAATACAGATGGCTCGTTAAACTGGCAAAATAATACTATGTTTTTTAACCCTGTTGGAGATACAAGAAATCCATTTAAAATAGATACTGATAATCTAATAAGTAACGGCTTGATAAGTTACTCTCTCTTACCAGATCTTAAAATCAGCACCAGTGTTGGGTATACAACAAGCATAATAAAAAATTATAGCGCTTTGCTTACAGGTACGCAAAGTCCAGCAAATTTGTTACCAAGATCAGCCAGTTTTGGAAATAACTCTATAGGAACCTGGATAGTAGAACCTCAAATAAATTGGAATAGGAAGTTGGGAAAAAATAAATTGGATGTTCTCTTTGGAATGACTTTTCAGGAAAGCGTTACAGATGGTCAGAACATTACAGGGACTGGCTATACGAGTGATGCTTTGTTAAATAATATAGGTTCGGCATCACTATTAACAGTTTCTTCCAGGCAGTATCTGCAATATAGGTACGCCGCTATTTATAGCCGACTTAATTACATTTTTAACGAGAAATATATAGTTAATGCCACGGCAAGAAGAGACGGTAGTACGCGTTTTGGAAGTGACAAACAATTCGCAAATTTCGGTGCAATTGGTGCAGCTTGGATCATCAGCAATGAAAACATATTAAAGCGATTATATTTCATCAGCTTCGCAAAATTGAGAGGTAGTTATGGAATTACCGGTAATGACCAAATTGGGGATTATGGGTATCTATCGCTGTGGGGAAACAATTTAACAAACCCTACTTATCAGGCTAATACAACAATAAAGCCGGAAGGCCTAGCTAACCCAGATTATGCTTGGGAAATTAACAAAAAATTAGAAGCTGCTTTAGAAATAGGCGTTTTAGACAATAGGCTTAATTTTGAAGTTAATTTTTATAGCAATAGGTCTACTAATCAGTTAGTTGGTAGGCAATTAGCTCCGTCTATTGGTTTTACTTCAATCCAAGATAATCTGCCTGCAATTGTCCGCAATACTGGATGGGAATTTATGTTGAATTCAAAAAATATTGCACGACAAGATATACAATGGTCAACCTCAATAAATTTAACTATTCCTGAAAATAAGCTGCTGTCCTATCCAGGGCTTAAAACTTCTGGAGCCGATGCTAATTTTTATGAAGTTGGTTTTCCATTAAACATTAAAAAACTCTATAATACTTATTTAGATGTGAATTCAGGTTTATTTGTTAGAGAAGACTATGATAATAATGGCATTCTTGACAATAACGATAAATATGTAATTCAATTTCTTGGTAGAAATTATTATGGAGGCATCCAGAATACCTTTACATACAAAGGAATAGAATTGGATTTTTCTTTTCAATTTGTTAAACAAACAGGTTTAACTGGCCTGCCGTCTTCTACTCCGGGTAGATTCAGAGCCAACACCGGAAATCAACCCATTGAAGTACTAGATCGTTGGCAAAGTGTTGGAGAGAATACAAAATTTCAAAAATTTACAACCCTTAGCGCGTCAGCAACTGCTGATATGTATGCAAAAACTGAAGGGTCTTTAGCAGTCGAAAATTCATCCTTTATAAGAATGAAAAATCTCTCTTTATCATATAGCCTTCCAAAGAATATTGTTGAAAGGTTAAAAATCAATCACTTGAAGTTTTATTTACAAGGACAAAACATATTTACAATTACAAAATATAAAGGGTTGGACCCTGAAGGGCAAAATGGAGGATTTTTACCTGCTTTGCAAACATTTACTGGTGGGGTACAACTTACACTTTAAAATATTTTAGCTATGAAACGATTACTTGGATTATTGATATTTTTAATAATTATAGCTCTTAATTCTGCTTGTAAGAAATTTCTTGAAATTGATCCGCCGAAAGATAAGTTTGGCGTTGCTCAAGTTTTTGAAAATGATGAGACCGCAATTTCTGCTATTACTGGTATATATAGCAGAATGGCTTTTTCTGGTTTTGCTTCTGGTGATGTAAATTCAGTTGCAAACTTATCTGGTTTAACGGCAGATGAATTCAGGAGCCATATCAGTTCACTTGACTTCTTTTATCAAAATGAAATTCCCAGCAGTTCTACTGCGATAAGCAGTTTGTGGACTAATATATACACATATATTTATACTGCTAACGCAGTGATTGAAGGACTGCCTTCGTCTGTAGGTGTAACTGACGCTACAAAAAAACAATTAATGGGAGAAGCTAAGTTTACAAGAGCATTTTGTTACTTTTATTTAGTCAATTTATTTGGAGATGTACCTTTAATGGTTAGTACTGATTATCGGACTAATGATCAGGCGCCAAGATCGTCAACTACGAAGGTATATGAGCAAATTGTAACGGATTTAGTTGACGCAGAAACTTTACTTGGCAACAATTACCCAACTGCAGAGAGAGTACGTCCAAACAGATCAGCTGCAAAAGCGTTGTTGGCTAGAGTTTATCTGTACACGAAAGATTGGGCCAATGCGATTGCAAAAGCAACAGAGATAATTGATCAAAAATCAACATATACACTTGTGACTGATCTGGATCAGGTATTTTTAAGAACCAGCAAGGAAGCAATATGGCAATTGATACCGCCAGACGGCAGGAATACTGTAGAGGGGGGATATTTTATTTTAACGGCAACGCCAAACAGGGTTTCCCTTACCCCTGTACTTATGACAGCTTTTAGTGATGTTACAGACAACAGAAAGACAAAGTGGATAGGTTCATTTTCCAATACAACAGGAACGTACTATTATCCTTTCAAATATAAAATCAAAACTAACGTAACCACTTCTGTAGCTGTCACTGAATATTCAATGGTTATTAGATTAGCTGAATTGTATTTGATTAGGGCAGAGGCAAACGCTATGTTGAATAAAGTCGATCTGTCTTTAGAAGATATTGATGCTATTCGAAAAAGAGCTGGGATTGTTGTGCCTTTGACTGGGTTAAATCAGACTCAAGCCCTTGCCGAAATTGAAAAACAAAGGCGCTTGGAGTTTTTTAGTGAATGGGGGCATAGGTGGTTGGATTTAAAACGTTTGGAAAGAGCCACAGTTGTTTTATCTCCGTTGAAAGGCTCGACTTGGAAAGACACAGATATATATTATCCGCTTCCAGATAATGAGATTAACAGGAATAATAATTTATCTCAAAACCTTGGATACTAGGTCAAAAAAGTAAGAATTAGTTACGAAAAGCGATAAACCATTAAAGTATTACCATGTAAAGCGAACAGTTTATTGTCACTCACCTTAAAACGAAGTAAATTCTTATTCTTTATTCTTGGAATGTAAAAACTGTAAAGGTATTTACCATTTTCAATGGCATACACGTCAATTATATAGACTTTGTTGTAAGTGTCTGACTTTTCGTTACTGGCTTTTAAGTAAGATTGTATAAACAAATTCCCCTTAGAAACTGAAATGTTTCTATTAATTACCCGGGGTGGTTTACCTAATGTTACCACTTTTACCTCTCGGTTTTTTATGACGGCATTTCTTTTTCGGGATTCTACTGTCGAAAGTCTATTTGTATCAATTGTATGAGTTTTATACAGAACTTTTAAATTAGTGTCCAGGCAAACAAATTCTCCCCGGTAAGCGTACGTGTATATGATTTTATTTGAGTTACTATCATATACGCAATACCCATCGGTTGAAAAAAAGCTCTCCTTTTGTTTAGTTGGAATAAACCTTGCTACCTCCCTACCATGCCAATTTACCTTTTTTATAGCTCTTACATCCATACTATCTTTAGATTTTGAGGTCATTAGTAGGAAGGAATCGTTATTGATTATTTCAACATTTCGAAATGGTAAGCTATCTATTTTGGTTTTCTTCACTTTATCATTTTTGGTATCTATTCTCATAGAAATTGCATTTACTCTATCAAAAACGTAAATATTGTCTTGATATAAATAGCTATAGGTTAGTTTTGGAGTGCTACCTCTATCGAGCAAGTCCTCAAAACGATACTGTTTTATTGGATTCAATGTATATGAAAGCAATGTTAAATTTGCGCCATCAAATAGATTGTTCATTGCTATATGTCCCTGAGCAATTTCTGAAAAATAGTAACCATCCGAATTAAGATTTAACTCATTCAGTTGAATACAATGGTTCGTTTTTACCTTACGTTTAAATCCATTATGCCCTGATTCATTTTCGTGCAAAATAATGTACATTGATACAAATACGACTAAAGCAAATAAAATTACTCCAAAAGAAGCCCTTATATGTTTCTTATAGCTGTGTTGAATTGAGTTGTTCATAAACTAAAGATGGTCTATTGAATAGAGTATGTTTGAATTCTGGTTTTTTATTGCCTGAAATATCAAATACCAGGGCGATATCGCCCTGGTAAATGTTGGTTGCTTACAGAGTTGGAGCAGCTGGTACAAATTGACGCTCAAGTAAGTCTTGAGAAGGGATTGGTTGACCTTGCGCATCATAAAGAGTCTGAGTGGTGCTGCAATCTAGCAACTCGTTTTCAATACAGTCACCGATTTTAGTGCCTGTTGAATTATAAACTGGAAATGCATAAGCGCTACCTACGGCAGCAACTGCTACTAAAGCAGCAAAGAATAATTTTTTCATCTTTTTATTTTTAAAATTAGGTGCTTACTCTATTGGTTACAGGTTTTCAGCTTCCCCTGATTCAATTGCGCAATGAATATTTTTAAACTCTTGTGGTTTTTCTGATATGTAGTTTTAAATAGATTCCAACAATGGCAAACACTATAAATACAACATTGAAAATAAAATGCTGCTGCCAGCTCATGTTCTGTAGCACTCCTCCGCAACTGCAAGGCACATAGCTGCTAAAATTCAAAATGCTATAGATGTATACCGTAAACAGAACCATTAGCATCAAAGCTGCATATAACCCATTTAGTACAGTTTTTGGGATGACCAATAGCAAGCCAATTATAATTTCAGTTACCGGCACCAACCATACTAGTATGTGCGAATAATCGGTAATAATAGGGGATTTTGACATCTGCAATTCAGATTTATCATAATCCATCAGCTTGCTTGTAGCAGTGTAAAAGAAAAGCGCAACATACAAATAGATGATGATGTCCACCAAAACCTGTTTCGTCTTGTCACAGATCAAGGCTTTTGGTTGTGGTTTGTTCATTGTCGTTTCCATCTTTATTATTTTACTCATCTATTATTTAAATCCAAATTCTCTTTATTTTTAACAATGACCAGGACCAGCTTGACATTAGCCCATGGCCATTGTTAATATTAAACAAACATGAATAACGATAGAAAAAGTAGCTTCATAATTGCTATATCAGCAGGTTCCTTGTTAATGTTTGTATAATATTTTCCAGTTGTTAAATCTTTTTTGTTACCTCTCAAATTTACCTGCTTCTTTATTGTCTTCTTGTCCCTTTTGGGACAATTTGATGTCCCAAAAGGGACAAATTTATTGAGCGTAGGTTTTGTGCATTAATTCTGGCTTTTTAGAAAAGACCCAGGCCAACTCTCGCAAAATTGGCCCCGGGCCTGTTCTCGATCTAAAAACAATTTATAATATATGATAGAGGGTTAAATTCATGACGCTACCTGCCTCTTAAGTTCAAACGTGTTTGCTGTATTTTATGCCTTTCCCAGGCCAAATCCCACTCTCCGTTTTTAATCGCACTGTTCCTGATCAGCAGTGCCTTTCTCAGCGCATCTTTTTCACTAAGCGCAAATATCTTTGTAATGAAAAGCCCCTGATGTATTTCGGTTCCCCCGTAAAAACAGATGTTGTATTCTTCCTGCCTGCTTTCCAGATTGCGGTTGTAGTCGCACATAAAAATGTCTTTAGGCATGCTGCCAGTCCGTGCCAGGGAGATATAATAAGGCTCTGCTTTTAGTTCCAGGTTAAAATCCGGATTTAGAACGCCATCTACAATCTCCAGATCTGGTCTGCTTTTAAACTTCTCTACAAATTTTGCTGCCTTTTCCTTCGAATCAAAAACTGCATAAACCTCGTCAAAGACGTCGTAATTTTTTGGCTTCACTAAATGTATAGGGGTGTTCACTTTCATAAGAGGTTAATTTTATTTTTCTATTTTTTTAAGCTCGTCATTTTTTATTGTTGTTTGTTGAATCAAATTTAATGGGGAATTAAGAGGGACAATGTCCCAAAAGGGACAAAATCGTGTCCCTTTTGGGACAAAATTTTTCTAAAAAATACCTCTGTTCGTTAAAGCCTGCGCAAAAAAAAGCACATTTAGGTACATCATTACTCATGAAAACATTTTGCAGTTCGTATTAGTGTATCATCCCTAAAAAAAGTAATAGATGTATTCAAAAATCAAACTTCATTTGGCTACCATATCATCCGAAGCCAGGTCTAACAGTACGCTCTCTAATTCCAGTACTATGCCTTTGCGTATGGCCGAGGTTCAACAATATAAAATGGAAGATGGGTATGTATTGGCACAATCGGCCAGTCATTTTCTGGCCCATTTGGAAATGTTTGAATATGAAGCCAGCAAAGAATGCAGGATAGGTTTCTCTATTATTGAACCGGCTTTTTTGTTCTGCGCAAACCTGCAGACCAATTCCTGCTATCTTTGTTACCGTCCAGCGGGCAACTACTATAAAAAAATGGATACAGGCAAACATCAGCAATTCCTGCTAACCCTAAGGCCCGATTGGTTGTTTCATCAAAGTAACTACCAGCCAGAACTGGCAGACCTTACTGCCCATTACTGTAAAAATGGTAACCAAGCCAGAACTCTGCCGCCTTGTTATATAGCCGGTAAACTATTTAACCGGTTAAAAAGGATGGGCAGGCGCATTGATAACTTAAATACGGATGCAGAAGGCTATATTTTTATTAATGAGTGCATCCGGCAATATTGTGATGGCCTTAGCAGTGGTAAGGTATCAGATTATCGGTCAGAGAAAATTGCGGCACTCAATAATTTTATAACGATGAATTTCGCTACCTCAGTGGTAAATGATTTAACTGAGATGGCAAGTTTATTCTGCGTATCCGAAAGAACCCTTGCGCGGCTTGCCAAAATGGCATTCGGGATACCCATCCACGAACAGGTTATTAGTGTTAGAATGAAATTTGCGTTCAACCAGCTTTCCACAACAAACAAGCCCATTTTTGAGATCGCCAGGTTAAGCGGTTACACCGATCCTCATTACTTTAGTAAGGCCTTTAAAAAGTATCATGGTACTTCTCCTAAACAAATAGAGCGGCCCCATAAACGTAGCCTTACTTATAGCTCATAAGGCTGCGTTTATACACAGTTACCTGCTTGCTTACCTGACGCTAATTTACAGTTGCAACAACGACAATTGTTTTTCTTTATGCTTTGCATAGGCACTACTAAATTTGCTTCTTGATATGTCCAGGTATAAAGCAATAATGTCTTTATTAATCCTGTGTTCTATTCCGGGGTTATCCCTAAGGTATCGCTCAACTTTATCATCAACACTAAGCTTTAGCAAATCCTGGTAATACAAGGCATAACTTTCGCGTTCTTCCTGAAGGCAAAGTAGAAAAACTGCCATTTTTTTTGAATAATCTCCCATCAGCAATTTTAAACTTTTAAATGTGAAGATTATCGCTTCGCCCTCTTCCAATGCCTGAACGCTTTCTATACGTGTTGTTTCGTTTTTAAAACTCTTTGCGTCAAATATCACTTCACCTTTTTTCCATATTCTTGGAATCACCATTTTATTGGTTCCAGGGGTAAAATAAACAGTCCGGGCTATGCCACTAACCAGATAAAGTAGCTTTCCATCTTCAAAATCCTTGCTTTCTTCCAGGTATTGGTCTTTGGCAAAAGATTTAAGCTTACCTTCAGTAACCAGCTTTTCTGTAAAACCTTCAGGCTGTTCGCCTCCAAGCGATATCAACTTGGGGGCTATATCCGTCCTGATGATTTTTTCTAATCTTTCTCTATTGGATTCATTTTCAAATTTTGTCATAATATGAGGGTTTAAGAGCTTGTTTGCTATGCAATGGCAGGCAACCTGGATAGGTCTCCTTTTAGGTGATATAATTCCTATTGGTAAAGTAGATTTAATTAGAGAACGCATATCAAGCGGTTTTTTTTAATCAAGTGAGCTATACCGGCATCACCGAGCGGTTAAATGTTCTTTTATATTTTATTGTTAGTTAGTCTAAAATTCTGAACTAAATTTCAAAATAGCTGAACACAGTTGTTAGTTTTTTGCTGAATACACTTTTCGGTGAACCACTGCAATCAGCAGCCCATCCACAGCTGAAGTTTAGGACGAATTCGATGTACCTTGTTTCTTCCGGTAATTCTTGGTACATTTAAATAATTAAACATCGCTCGTTTACGCTACAATCTCCAAATCTCTTTCAAAGTAGTAACCGTATTAAAGGCAGGTTGTACCTTCTCTCGTAATAACTACATATAATTCACATATAAAAGACATATAAAATACTAGATTAACTTACCATTAAGTTACCCTTGAGTTACCGTTGGAATAGGGTTGATATACCCTAGGGGTATTCCAAGGGTAAGTCAAGGGTATTCCAAGGGTATTCCAACTATGTGATTTACTTGTGTTTTATATGTGAATATTATGACATTATATGCCGCTGGTATACTATGGATCAGGAAGTTAAATGCTATCTTTATAGATTGGCCCGGGAATTTGGGCTGAGGTGATAACCAAATATAAACAATTATGGCAATAACAGAAAGCGGCCCGGGGGGCCATCATAGAGGTAAATTAGGGAACATGGTTTATTATACCCTGAATGGAAAAAGGGTTGTACGTGAAATTGGCCGTACCCTGAAACCACCAACCGAAAAGCAGCTTGCGTCCAGAATGATTACTAAAATGAGTAGCGCTTTGTTGAAGCATTTACTGGATTTTATCCAGGCAGGTTTTTCGCAACAGGCCATTAAAACCCAAAATAATGCTTTTAATGAAGCCGTTAAGGCCAATAAAAAGAACATCATCAAGGGCATTTATCCCTATCTGGAGATTGCATATGACCAACTTTTATTGAGCGTGGGTACTTTAAAGCCAGCCCAATACTGGCATGTAGAACAGGTAGCGCATGGGTTACAGTACAGCTGGGCTACCGACCCGCAAATGGCCTGGCCCGAGGCTACAGACCAGGTCATGATGCTGGCTTACTTCCCGAAACAGGAAAAAGTTCATTTTACATTGTTTGGCAAGGACAGGTTAGCCGGCAGCGACCTGCTGGAAATACCGCCAAGCCTGCAGGGAGAATACATGGAAACTTATATGTCATTTATTGCGGCCGACAGGAAACAGGTATCGAACAGCACCTATACCGGTAGTTTCAATGCTGAAACCACCGAAAATTAATCTTCTAAAATTTTGTTATGGGAATTTTACAATCCGGGCCTTTGGGGCCTTTCAGAAAGAAAACAGGGCCTCTTATAGGCCGTAAGCACCGCGGTATCAATGTCATTACCTCATTGCACCATACCAGCAAAAAGAAGCCTACGCTAAAACAATCAGACGCTCAGTATAAATTTGGTTTGCTGAACAATTTCCTAAAAATAATCAAGACCTCAGTTAATTCGGGGTTTGCCTCGTATGCCAAAGGCCAGAGTGCGGTAAATGCCGCTTTTTCCTATAATTTTGACCATGCTTTTGTGCTTGACGAAGCAACGGGGGAATACCAGATCAATTATCCGAAAATGGCATACAGCAGGGGGCGCATAGTTACGCCCGAAGCTGCAGAGGTAAGCGTTTCTGCAGGGCAGCTTAGCTTTAGCTGGCAGCCTCAAAACCAGTCTGCATATTGCCAGTTTACCGATATGGCAAGCTTTTTGGTTTACAATCCGGTAAGAAAAACACGGATTTCGTTTGCGCGTGCGGTTAACCGGTATGCACAGCGTTATACCATTGAAATGCCCCAGGATTATGCCGGAGAGATAGTGCATTGCTACATGAGCTTTTCTTCGGCAGATGGAAAACAACAGGGCGATAGCGTATATCTTGGTGAGGTGATGTGTTAACCATACCTATTTCTGAAATTTTACAGTCTAGGAATCAATGGGGTATACGATAGTTGATTTTATAATTTGCGGTATCGTATTGTGAAAACTATATTTGCGGCTCCTAAAATACGCATTTAGGAAAATGATTCCGTAGCTCAGCTGGTAGAGCATTACACTTTTAATGTAGTGGTCCTGGGTTCGAATCCCAGCGGGATCACGAAAAGCCTCAACGCAAGTTGGGGCTTTTGTGTTAAACGGTAATTGTAAAAATTAGCAAAAATGGTGGGCTATCTTATTATGTCTAATATCCATGGCAATAGTTACCGCTTAATCGTAGATATAGAATATCGATTAAAAATTGTTTTTATTATCTGGTTTGGATCGCATAATCAATATGATAAAATAAACGCTAAAACAATTAGTTATGTTAAAACCAATTAAAACTGAGAAAGAATACGATGATGCTCTGGCTCATGTATATGAGTTGATGCAAACTGATATCGTAGAGGGCTCTGCAATTTCTGATGAATTAGAAATCTTAAGCCTATTAATCAAAGAATATGAACAGGTACATTATCCTGTTTCTTATCCAAATCCAATAGAAGCTATAAAGTTTCGAATGGAACAAATGAACTTATCAATTGCAGCTAAAACGTACCGAAAAAAATGGTGAGCGATTAGGTGAGTCAAAATCGGAAACCTTTTGATCATCTGCTTCCATTTATTGGATAAGGATATGAAAGGTGTATGGATAGAGCTGCCGTTCCTGCTGTTGTCATTGGTGATTGTATACCTGCAGCATCCGCTGTCCAAATAGACTTAAGATGAAAAGACACAACAAAAACGAGTAACCATGGAAACTGGTGGGGATCTTTTTAACTAAATTTACTTCAAGCAATAATACAGATGAACGCATCAACCGGCACTGCAGCCAGAAAACAATATCATTTTATAAAATAAAGGTACAGTGGTCGTATTCAATGGTGATAGTAGGTCAGAACTAAACACTGACAATTTTCTTGAAATAAAATTATAAAGGAATAACGACTGATGTATAAAGGCCACAAACTTTCCAGCCCAAAGATTGATACAGCAATTTTCCCTGTTCTGTTGCAACCAAAAAATTTTTGTAAACATTTTTTGATATCGCAATTCGTTCCAGCTCTTGTATCAAAAAAGTAGCAAGACCGTTTCGCTTATGATTTTCTTCTGTTGTTATCCTATCATAAACAGCTAGATCATCTACAATAACCATACGACCTGCGGAAGCTAACTCCCCGTTTTTAGTCCTGATTTTAACAAGGGTTGTTGAATTATAATTGTCAAATTCCATTTCATAGCCGTTGGGTAGATTAACCTGTATATTCATAGGAGAAACACAAGACATTAGGTATCCCTGTGGTTGAATTACCCATTTTGCAGATATTTTATTTTTAACCTCTTCAGGAGAAGCACAAACTTTTAGGAAAACCCAGGTTTCGTTAATGGTTTCCGAAAGTTGGATAAAATCGTCATTAAGTTCAGAAAATACATAACGAGCTTTTTGCTGCTCATAGCCAACATCAACCTTATAACCAGATTTAAAATTAGTCGGTAATGGCAATTCTCTTGACAATGACCAAGCGGTAAGCCACTTTTGTATAACATTTGGGGAAACATGCTTTTCCATTGAATTGACCTTATTTTTAGTATTTTTTTGAATGGATTTTATCACCATTCCATTTTATCCAGACTTACGGTTCCGCTCATATTGACATTACTTAAGCGGGTGTACGAGCAGTCGATTGATTTTAGCTTTCTTAATCCGATGATATTAAGGGAGATAAGCGGATTATCTCTTAAAGATAACTCCTCAAGTTCTTTAAATTGACTGAAGTCCAGCGTCGACAATTGATTTTCGCTCAGTCTGATCAGTGTAACAGCAGGACATCCGGATACTTTAAACTCGTTTAAGTTATTTTTCTGAAATTCAATCCGTACGAGTTTTGGAAGGTTGGGAATACTTACCTTATAAAGTAAATTGTCATGCATCTTTATGTCCTCAAGTTTGAGCAATCCCGTCAGGTCCAAAGTGCTGATTTTATTTTGATGAACATATAAAGTTCTGAGGTTTACCATTCCCTTCAGGTTAACTGTCTGAATCTGGTTGTTGTAACCAAAGATCTCTTCAAGGTTTTTCATGCCTTCCAGCTCTAACATACTAACCTGGTTGTTCCAAAAACTGAGTTCCTTTAAGTTCGTGAAGCTTTTAATACCGATAAGTGAGCTTATATTGGCCTGATCTACATTTAACTTCGTTACTTTCTGCGCTTCCGACACCTGGATCTCGCCATCTCCATTGAGGTCTATTCCAAGAAAAACCAGTTTCTTTTTAAAATTCGGATCAGGTATTTTGACAGTTTGGGCATTGGAGTTGAGGGAGAGGAGGATTCCCAAAAGGACTGAGCTCAGGTATAGATGGATGTTTTTCATAGGTTTAATTCTTTAATTTTTAGTTGCTCACTACTACATTTACAACTCCGTCTGTTGCTGTCACATCTACAAAACCACTCACTTCATTCTCAATAAAAACATCATAGTGATAGTCTTCATATATCGGTGATGAACCTAAAACATACCCATACACATTATAAGAAGTACTGGTACCCGTCTGAACAGCTGTTGTTTTTTGTCTTGCGAAGCTGATCCAGCTGATGATGTAATATTTTCCCGGCTTAAGACCGGTAAACTGAAACGTTCCTTTATCGTCTATAAATCTTCCTTCAACGCGGTAGGTGAAGGCTGTGCGGCCCATGGTTGCCTGTTTCTTACGGCTGTTATATTTTTTCTTTAGTTCCAGAAATTCAGTAAAATATGGGGTTACAGGGAACAGCAGAATCTGGCTTCCTTTTACGCCGAAATTATCCTTGCCTTTCTTTTTTAATTTAGCGGTTCCCTGGATGGTGGCGTTTCCTTTTTCCATCAGTTTAGCTGTTTCAGCCTCATTGAAGGGGGTTGAAGGAAGAACCCATTCCGGAGTTTGCTGAGCATAGGAGCCCTGGACCAATAACAAAAGTAAAACTGCAATGGATAATACCTGTGGTATTTTTATATTCATGACTGACGTTCTTCGGATTAAGATAACATTTTCTAAAGATAAAAGCGGGCAGGTAGAATTGAAATACCGGTAAACCAGTATTTTTATGAAGTCTGCATAAAATGTTTGTGAGATATTGAATGTTTTAATCCCGGAATATAAAAATACTTGTTAACTTCGGTTACGTTACCGATGTAATAATGGACAGTCTCTATTTTAACTATATGGTCATCCGAAAAAAAATGTGCTTAAGGTTCGGTACCCTGTTCCTTATTTTTTTGACTTTAAATCTGCAGGCGCAGCATAAGCATAACGCGGCACTGAAAATATTAAGCAGAAAGGTTAGCAAAGATATGCCTCATTTGCACGGGAGCGTGTACACCGGTAATCACACACTAAACTTGCGGTCTGGAGATTTTATTTCAAGGGATAATGGGAAAAGCTGGGAAAATTCTCCAATGACACCTGATTTTTCACTTGGACTTCCATTTGGTTTTCGAAGAGATCTGATGGTATCCGTACTTGATACCCCTCGGCAAAAAATGATCGCTATTTTAAATGCCCTGGACCTCGAAAATTTAAACCCAGGTATCCGGGAACCTCCTATAGCGCAAAAATCCTATTACCTGAGGTATCGGGTGTCGGACGATGAAGGGAAAACCTGGAAGTTTGATCAACCAATTATTCAACAGGGTAATTTTACGGCAAAAAATCCTTTTTCCGGCGTTTTTATCGGAAAGAACGCAATCTATATAGGGGATAGGGGATCAAGGCCCCTTGTTACCAAAAACGGAAAAATTCTTGTGCCTGCGCAAACTACGATCTTAGGAGCTGATTCAGAACTGTCTAATCCCGGTAATGGCCATACCTATACCGATGCAGTTGTACTGATTGGCAGCTGGGTAAAAGACAATAGCATTGCATGGGAAATGTCTGCGCGTATAACCGGCGATCCCGAACGGTCGACCAGGGGCATGATAGAACCAACGCTTATAGCACTCAACAACGGGCATTTGGTTGTGGTAATGCGGGGTAGTAATGAGCAAAAAGGGAGTAAAAATTATACATTGCCGGGCTATAAATGGTTGTCGGTTTCAAAAGATGAAGGTAAGCATTGGAGCAAGCCGGAACCATTGAGGTTTGAAAATGGAAGAGAAATTTATTCTCCCTCTTCTATGTCTACATTATTTAAACACTCCAGTGGCCGGTGCTTTTGGATAGGAAATATGACTACGGAAAATAACGAAGGAAATCTGCCCAGGTGGCCACTTGTCTGTATCGAAATGAATACAAAAAATCTTAGATTAAAAGAAAGTACTTTATTGGTGTTGGATACCCGGCAGGAAGAAGACAAGTTGAAAGGCAGGTTAGATATTTCGCATTTTTCAGTTATTGAAGACCGGAAAACCAAAGAGATGATCATCACCTACCCACGTTCCTATAATGCATATAAGCTTCAGGAATGGATCACCATGCATATTAAAGTTGATTAATTTGTTTCTTCTGGCTGAGCTCATTTGTTCATTGCTTTCCAGAAGAACGAACTACCCGTACAGTACATCAATACATCTACAACATCTCCTGTATATCTCTCCATCAAAAGAGGAAGCAGGATTTCAAATAAGAAGCTAAAAAGGGTAGTGATAAAAATGACCTGCCATGCCCGCAGTACCAGGCTGCTGTCTTGCAGTAGCCACCTCATAAATTGTATGGACAGGCCGGCAACTACCGGGACAGCAAGGAGGTCGCTAACGTAGTATTGCACCAGCGGCGGGAATATAAAACCAGTCATTTTTACCAGATAAATAATCAGATAAATGGTCAGAAATACCCATAGCCATTTCATTAGCCGGCAGCCAAAACGATCAAAGCAGTGATCAGTAGAATAAAGCCGATAAATAGGGTAGAAGCATAGTTGCCCAGCTTTTTGAGGAAGGGATTTTGTTTGGCTAACCGGGCCTGTTCCATTTCATCTTCGATGTCCTTTTGGGCTTTCAGTTCTGCAATTTTGTCGATTTTATGCTGTTCCAGTAGTGCATTGCAAAGCTTGCAGCGGTCGTATAATTGCTCCTGCCATTCTGTCCAGCCAGCACAATCCGGACATTTAATTTCTCGTTTGGCCATAAAAATTATTTGTTATTTATGGGCAAAATTCGGCCATAAACTGCTGTGTTAAAAGAGCGATATATCGGCAGTTCTGGTCGAAATCACGGATTTTTGTAAATATTGACTAATTTTGCGCTGAAAGCCTTTAGGGCTGATTGAACGATGTCTATACAATCAAAATCTGCTATTCCCGCATTTAGCTTGTCAGAAGCTGTAAAACTAGCTAATCCTGATCCGGTACCCGGTGCAGACTATAGTGTAAATTCATTTTCTTCTGCCGTTGAATTAAATGGTGTTCCGCATCGCGCATCGTATTTTGGGATTGCGCTATGCCTGGAGGGGAGCGCAAAACTGGTTGCCGACCTGGAAGATTACCGGCTTTTACCTGGTTCGCTTATTGTTATGCCGCCGGAAACAATCCGGACCTGGAAACTGGTTTCAGCTGATTATAAAGAAGAAACCTTATTTTTTACAGCAGCATTTTTTCTGGAAACGGAAACAGCACTTCTGGCATTTAAACAATTCAGGTTTTTCCAGACGGAGGTGCCTAAGGTTATCCGTCTGGGAGGGGAGGTCCGTATTTTAATCAGAAACTTATTACAGGACATTAAAAAAGCCACCGGCGGCCACACATTACGCAAGGATGCGATTGTAAGAAGTTATATCCATATCTTATTGAACCAGGTTGCAGATTTGTATGATGAATACTGTCCGGATGATAAGACGGAATTGACCGCAGCTGCAAAGATCGTATCCGATTTTAAAAAGCTGCTTATTGAAAAGCAGCTTCAGTTGCGTTCTGTGAATGGTTATGCAGATATTTTAAATGTGAGTGCGAAACACCTTAGCCAAACCCTGAAAGACCAAACCGGCAAGACTGCCGGAGACTGGATCCATGAGGCCCTGATCCTTGAAGCAAAGGTACGGTTAAAACAAACCGCGCTTACGGTTGCCCAGATTGCCGAAGCCCTTAATTTCAGTGATCCCTCTTTATTTGGTAAATATTTCAGGCGTTATGCGGGGTGCAGCCCTGCTTTTTACCGCAAAAATACCGTTGTGATGGTATAGAAATATTTTACCTGGTTGTGTAACCGCCGTTTGCAAAAATGGTTTGTCCGGTAATCCACCATCCATCGGTTACTAAAAATTCTACCAATGGTGCAATGTCTTTAATGTCGGTCAATCCGCCCAAAGCAGATGCAGATTTGTGATAGGCTACTGCTTCAGGCGCTTCTTGTCCATAAAAAAATGGAGTATCCATAGGGCCTGGAGCAACTGCTGTAACCGAAATGCCACGGTTGCCAAATTCTTTTGATGCCATTCTTGTAAAATGTTCCACGGGTGCTTTTGCACCAGCATAAGTAGAATACAGGCCTGTGTAAGCTGCCAGTAAAGAGGTTACGATAGTATTGATTTTCCCATTCTCGTTCAAATGTTTTCCCGCCTCTTGAATAAAGAAATAGGCTACCTTTGAATTGATGTCGAACATGGTGTCGTATTCAGCTTCTGTAGTCTCCAGGAAAGGTTTTTTCAATACCATTCCTACCGTGTTGATTGCAATGTCGATACCGCCAAACTTTTCTTTTGCTGCTTCAAAAAGCTTTGCAATGTTTGCTACTTTAGTTAAGTCGGCTTGAAACAAAAATGCTTCACCACCTCCATTGGTAATAGCTGCCAAAGTTTGTTCTGCATCTGCCTTTGTACTATTGCTATTGTAATGAACAGCTACTTTAGCGCCTTTTGAGGCAAAAGTATGGCTCAATAACCCGCCTAAATTTTTTGCACCACCTGCAATCAGGACTACTTTTCCTTTTAAATCATTTCTTGACATTGTCTGTATATTTAGTTGTTTATTAAATAATATAAAGGTCTGGAAGTGATTTATTTATTTCGTGGTGAACTTTTCGGAACTTTTGAAATTATTTGGTTTTTGTTGTTTTCTAAATTCGCCTGCGGTTTGTCCGGTGAATTTTTTAAAGAATTTAGAAAAATTGGATGGGTCGTATGTTAGTTTTTTAGCAATGAAAGCAATGGATAAATCAGTTTCTATTAAGAGTAGTTTCGCTTTTTCCACAATTTTAAGGTCATAAAAATGACATGGATGATGCCCCGTTGATTTTTGTATAGTGTCGGAAAGATGGGAGTGAGATATGTGCAGCGCATCTGCAATTTGATTCAACTCCAAAAAGTCGATGGCATTGCCGTTGGCCACATCTTCCACATGTTGGTCTAAAAAAGTAAAGTATTGTCTGGTTATTTGCTCAGCACGCTTGTTTCCGTTATGCTCCATATCACAAGTGTTGTTACAGAATTGACTTATAAAGTTCGGTATTCCGATGCAAACAAACAGGGTGAACTTTTCGGATATTACACTAAGCGTCTAAATACATTGCGACGTGAAAAAATATCGACTAAAATTTGCGTAGTTAAATAGCTACATATATATTTGTAGTCAAATGACTACATAATGAATTTAAGACGCGATGTATTTCAGGCCATAGCCGATCCGACAAGAAGGGCAATACTCATGCTGGTTGCTTCTCAGGCAATGACCGCCGGGGCAATTGCGGCCAATTTTGATACGGCAAGGCCAACAGTTTCGAAGCACCTGCAGATTCTTACGGAGTGCGAGTTGCTGGAGCAGCAACAAAATGGCAGAGAAAATTATTATTACATCAACGCAAAAAAAATGAAAGAAGTAGCCGATTTTATTGAACCATTCCGCCAGATGTGGGATGAGCGGTTTAACAAACTGGAAGCGATTATGAAAAGCTATAAAGGTAAATGATATGGAAATGAAAACTAAAATTGATGCCGGTGAGGGCAAACAGGAACTGGTAATTACAAGGGAGTTTAACCTGCCGCTGGAATTGCTGTTTAAAGCCCATGAAGAGCCTGAAATTGTAGAACAATGGATGGGCACAAAAGTACTGAAGCTGGAAAATAAAAAACATGGCGGCTACCAGTTTGAAACCACTGATCCAAGGGGCAACAAACATGGGTTCAATGGGGTGATCCATGAGTTCAGTCCAAATCAGCGCATCATACGTACGTTTGAAATGGAAAATACCCCTTTTGCAGTCTGGCTTGAATTTCTGGAATTTGAAAAACTGACCGAAGATACCAGTAAGCTAAAGATGCATGTGATCTATAAATCGGTTGAGCTCAGGGACCAGCTGCTGCAGATGCCATTTACCCAGGGAATTAATATGGCCCACAATAAGCTGGAAGAGATCTTAAGTAAATTAAAATAACACATCATGACAAAAAAAAACAAAATCATCTATTGGATTGCTACCCTCTGGTTGGCTTTGGGCATGCTTTCGACCGGAATAGTGCAATTGCTGAAATTAAAACAGGAAGCGGATATGATGACAAAACTGGGCTATCCGTTATATCTGCTTACCCTACTCGGCGTTTGGAAAATCTTAGGTGTAATTGCGATACTCGTTCCTAAATTTGGCCTGGTCAAAGAATGGGCCTATGCAGGCTTTTTCTTTGCCATGTCGGGTGCTGTATTTTCTCATTTTGCCCTTGGCGATGCAGCCAAAGATTTTTTCGGTCCGGTATTATTATTGGTGCTGACCTTTGTATCTTGGTATTTCAGACCGGCTGACAGGAAAGTAAGTCCGGCTAACAACCTTTAAAACATAACCATATGAACCGCAATAAAAAAGAACTGCTGCCCGAGCAGCGCGAAGAATTGATCAGAACCTTAAAAGAACGTTTTGAGAAAAATATGAACCGTCATAAAGATATGGAGTGGACAAAAGTACAGGCTAAACTGGATGCCAACCCAGAAAAACTATGGTCGCTCGACGATATGGAAATCACAGGCGGCGAACCGGATGTGGTGGGTTACGATCAAAATACAGGGGAGTATATATTTTACGATTGCTCGGCAGAGAGCCCTAAAGGCCGCAGGAGCCTTTGTTACGACAGGGCCGCATGGGAGTCCAGAAAAGAGCATAAGCCCGAAAACAATGCCATGGAGGCCGCGGCAGCAATGGGAATTGAAATTTTAGATGAAGAACAATACCGGGAATTGCAGCAGTTTGGAAAATTCGATACCAAAACCTCAAGCTGGGTAAAAACACCGGCAGATGTCAGAAACCATGGCGGAGCCATTTTTGGGGATTACCGTTATGGCCGGATTTTCATTTACCACAACGGAGCGGAATCCTATTATGCAGCCAGAGGGTTCAGAGGCTGGCTAAGGGTTTAATTTTTACTGCTGGTTTAAAGGAAGCAGTTTTTCTATGACCTTGTTCAGCTTCGTTTTATCTTTTGCATAAGGAGCCAGGTCAAATAGTCTTACTGTCTTAAAATCAATAGGATGGCTTTCGCTTTGCAGAGAAATATAACCGCTGCTTAGCATTTTGCCATCCTCTTTTATTTTAGGATCGTAGTTACTTACACTGCCACCACCTATTTGAGGTTTGGTGTATTCCAGCACTACTTGCTTATCAATGATGTGTTTAATTACAGAATCTCCCAGAACCAGGAATTGGGCAGTAACCCACTGCTCGCCCGCATAGGTCTTTGATTTTGAGTTCAGGCAGTGCGCTGTAAATGGCTTTTCGCCGTAAACGATTTGCGTTCCCGGGGTGCACACATTACTGGTGTGGCGTTCATGAGTACCATCGCCGCCCAGCAGCTGCGCTTCAACTGAGATTGGAAAATCCTGGTTCTTCAGGATCGTCTCCGGCGCCTGGCAATGCAGCATTGCCCCGCTGTTTCTCAGGGCCCAGCCTTCGCCACCTTTGGCCTGCTCGCCAACAAAACGATAGGTTACTTCCAGAAGGTAATAGGAGTAAGGGCTTTTGTAATAAATATGACCGTATTGCTGATCAAAATTTTGATAGCCATCATAACGTACTTTCATCAGGCCGTCTTCCACACGGAAAGTATTGGCATAGTTGTCCCTATAATCGTGTTTGGCGATTTTAATGTTCCAGTCTTTCAGGTCCTTTCCGTTAAAAAGCTTGGTCCAGCCCTTTTGGGCTGAAGCTTGGTTTGCAAGCAGGAATGCAAAAGCTACCAGGAGCGGTAAGCTGATTTTTAAGTTCATAATTGTTAACAATGTTTTTTAAAAATAGGAATTAATATTTTGCCGGCCATATTTTAGGGTGTATTTCTTACACTTTGTTTTGTGGAAATATTTATCATATTTGTGTCAATGCAAAACTAACCAGATTATGATTAACAAGACTGAAAACAACAGTTACACCATTCCCTTTGCAACTTTGACCACACTTTTTTTTATGTGGGGGTTCATTACCTGCATGAATGATGTGCTTATTCCACACCTTAAAGAATTATTTAACCTAACCTACCTGCAATCGATGCTGGTGCAGTTTTGTTTCTTTGGTGCCTATTTTATAGGCTCAGTGGTTTATTTCGTGACCTCTTACCTATGGGGAGATCCGATCAACAAAATAGGGTACAAGAACGGGATGTTGCTGGGCTTATTTATTGCTGCCATCGGCTGTTTCCTGTTTTATCCTGCAGCTGTGTTTTCGGCCTACGGACTCTTCTTAAGTGCTTTGTTTATCCTCGGACTGGGTTTTACCTTATTGCAGATTGCGGCAAACCCCTATGTGTCCTTATTAGGGAAGCCTGAAGGGGCTTCCAGCCGGTTAAACCTTGCGCAGGCTTTTAACTCTTTAGGTACCACCATAGCCCCGGTAGTAGGGGGCTTTCTGATATTTGAGTTTTTTGCAGAGAACGGTAAGATTACTGCCAGGGCTACAGAAATGCCTTACATTATTTTTACCGGAATATTTGTATTGCTGGCCATATGCCTGTACCTTATCAGGTTGCCGGAGTTTAAATCTGAGGAGCACACCGAAAAAGGACTGGGTGCATTGCAGTTCCCACAGTTGAAGCTCGGTATTTTAGGGATATTCTTTTACGTAGGTGCAGAAGTGTGTATAGGCAGTTTCATCATCAACTTTCTGGCACTTCCGGAAATTATGGGCATCCCCGAGTCGGTGAGTAAAAATTACCTGGCCCTGTATTGGGGCGGCTCCATGATCGGGCGTTTTCTGGGGGCAATTTCATTGAACCAAAGTATATCCGGTGTTAAAAAAATTGGTTTTATGATAGCCGCCGCTGCTGCAGTGTTTCTGCTGATTTTTTCTATTGTAGACCTCAGTTTCGCCCAGATCACTATGTTTCTGGTGTTTATGGGCGTTAACCTGCTTGGCTTTTTTATTGGTAAAGCGGCACCGGCACGTACACTTATGGTATTTGCGCTGGTTAACGTGATGCTGGTTTTGCTGACCATCTTTAATGCAGGTTCCTTTGCCATGTGGACCATCCTGAGTGTAGGTTTGTTCAATTCAATCATGTGGTCGAACATATTTACACTGTCTATCCATGGATTGGGCAAATACACCAGCCAAGGGTCATCCTTATTGGTAATGGCTATTTTAGGCGGGGCATTGCTGCCGCTGGTACAGGGGGCATTTGCAGATGGTATGGGTATACACCATTCTTTCTTTGTGCCGGCCCTGGGTTATCTGTACATTGCCTTCTTTGGGTTTTACTGCTCCAGAAAACTGGGTAATGTTAAGGTGGAAAGCGTAGCCGGAGGGCATTAAAAAAATAGCGGGACCGATCATTATTGATCTGTCCCGCCCATCTAATCTAATGTTCTCAGTAATAAATACGTTTGGTGCAGGTAATTATTGCGTCTGCAGTAAAAAATCATCCTTTATATTTTCCTCAGTACCCTGCACTTTGCTTCTGTGCATGTTTCCCCAGTCAGACATCGCCTTTAACATGGGCTTCATGGTTAAACCCAGTTCAGTTATTTCATAATCTACGTGTGGTGGAACTACAGGGTGGACAATTCTTCTGATGACCTGGTCAGCTTCCAGTTCGCGCAGCTGCGATACCAGCATGCGCTCCGAGATGTTGAGGATCGAGTTTTTTAAATCGCTGTAGCGCATCTTTCCATACAATAGCCTGCATAAAATGGCTGGTTTCCACCTGCCCCCAATTACCGATAGGGAATAGGCCATGCCGCAACTGTCGTTGATCTGCTTTTCATTTAAAGCGTTCGTAGAGGTGTCTTTTCTCATTTCTTACTATTTTGTTAGTACCTAACAATTTCATCTGTACTTACAAATATACAGCAGAGTATCTACTTTTGATCATCAAATTATGATGTATATGAAACGTTTAGAAAACAAAGTGGCCCTGGTAACCGGCGGTGGCAGGGGGATGGGTGCTAACATTACAAAAAGGCTTGCAGCAGAAGGTGCTGCTGTGGTACTCACTTATTCCAAATCTGCAGAACAATCGGAAAAGATTGCTGCGCAGATCAATGCAGCAGGAGGTAAGGCTTTGGCCCTGAAAGCCGACAGCGCCTTTCCGGAGGAAGTTACCAGTGCTGTCAACAAAACCATTGCCGAATTCGGGCATATAGATATCCTGGTAAACAATGCTGGTATTTATATTGGAAAAGCTTTTGAAGCGCACGCACTGGAAGATTACGAGCTGATTATGGCAGTTAATGTGCGTGCAGTATATGCAGCTGCACTGGCTGCAGTTCATCATATGCCAGAGGCTGGAAGGATCATCACCATAGGAAGCAATATGGCTGATTTTGCGGGGGGAGCTCAATCTACCTTGTATGTGATGAGTAAATCAGCGCTTAGCGGACTTACCAAGGGGTTGGCACGCGACCTGGGACCGAGGGGGATTACTGTAAACCTGGTTCAGCCCGGGCCAATTGATACCGACATGAACCCTGCCAATACCGAACTGGCTGATTTGTTAAGAAGCAGGATGGCTTTAAAGGATTATGGAACGGGCGATGATGTTGCCGGCTTAGTGGCCTTTCTGGCCAGTGAAGAAGGTAAATACATTACCGGAACAGCCCTTACAATTGATGGCGGATATAACGCCTGAGGCTACGGCAGAAATTGCTACCTTTAGGCTTTAAAATTTAAAGAAAATAAAATTGGAAGCACAGTTACTTGAAAGAAGCGAAAACAAATGCGAGTTGTGCCAGTCTGCAGATCCCCTGAAATTATATAAGGTACTTCCGCAGACCAGCAGTAACGCAGAAAACACCATATTGATATGCGATAAATGCCGGGGGCAGATCGAAAAAACAGCGGAACTTGATGTGAAACACCTGAACTGTTTGCGTACCAGCATCTGGAGTGCCGTTCCGGGCGTACAGGTGGTGACCTGGCGTTTGCTGAACCGCTTAAATGAAAGCTGGGCTGTTGATTGCCTGGAAATGATGTACATGGATGAGGAGACCCTGGCCTGGGCCAAATCCGGTTTAGCTGAAGATAGTGATGTGGCAGACGATGTGCATAAGGACTGCAACGGACAAGTGCTTGAGGCTGGTAATTCAGTAGTGCTGATCAAAACCCTGGATGTAAAAGGGTCTTCGTTAAGCGCAAAGCTGGGTACGGTGGTAAAAAATATCCGTTTGGTAGAGAACAATACCGACCAGATTGAAGGTAAAATAGAAGGTCAGACCATCGTGATCCTTACCAAATATGTAAGGAAACAGAGCTAAACCGGCAGATGATGAAGAACAAAGCAATTTTTCTGGACCGTGATGGCGTGCTCAATCACGAAATACACGATTACATTACCAGGCTGGAAGATTTTAAGATATTGGACTATCAGATCCCTCCATTAAAAAAACTATATGATGAAGGCTATCTTTTAGTGATCATTACCAATCAGGGCGGAATTGCGCAAAGCAGGTATACTGAAGATACATTGGCGGAGATGCACGCCGACCTGAAACTTAAATTTGAAGCACAGGGAGCTGTAATTACCCATGCATATTATTGCCCGCACCACCCTACAGTTTCGGGTGACTGCAGCTGTAGAAAACCTAAATCGGGCATGTTGCTGGAGGCAATTGCCACATACAATATTGATCCTGAATTGTCGGTAATGATTGGCGATAAGCCCAGGGACGTAGAGGCAGCCAATGGGGCAGGGGTAAGAGGGATATTGATTGCACCTGACGAGCAGATTGATTATGACCTGGTGAAACAGGTGTTGTCCGGTACGGAATTCCAGGTGCTTAGCGCTGGTATAAAATAAAAAAGCGTGTGCTGATGATCAGCACACGCTTTTTTTATATTTGTTTGCCGCTTATTTACCTGAAGCTTTTGCATGATCGGCAAGAAAAGTTGCCAGTCCGCTATCAGTTAAGGGGTGCTTTAACAATGCTGTGATGGCAGCTAAAGGGGCAGTAATTACATCTGCACCTAACTTAGCGCAGTTTACGATATGTAAAGGACCGCGGATAGAGGCTGCAAGAATTTCAGTTGCATAACCATAATTGTCAAATATCAGCCTGATGTCTTCGATCAGCTGTAAGCCATCTGTAGAGATGTCATCCAAACGCCCCAGGAAAGGAGAAACGTAGGATGCTCCGGCTTTGGCTGCCAAAAGGGCCTGGCCAGGCGAGAAAATCAATGTACAATTGGTCCTTATTCCTTTTGAAGTTAAGTATTTGATCGCTTTTACACCGTCTTTGATCATTGGTACCTTCACAACGATCTTTGGATCCAGTTTAGCCAGGGCTTCACCTTCTTTAATGATTTCTTCATAAGTGGTCGAAATGACTTCAGCACTTACATTGTCATCAACAATTGCGCAGATGGCCTTATAATGTGCAATTACATTCGCATCACCCGTAATGCCTTCTTTGGCCATAAGGCTGGGGTTGGTGGTTACACCATCCAAGATTCCAAGATCCTGTGCTTCTTTTATCTGGTCAAGATTAGCGGTATCAATAAAAAATTTCATATTGTTTTAAATTATCAAATTGGTTAACGGATTAACTGTCTATTACCGGAAGCCAAAATTAGGCAATTCCTTTGAGGTCTTATTATGAAATAACAGATTAAAATAGCAGTTAGTGTGATTTTTACTTGATATAGAAAAAGTAAAAAAAGGGCAAGCACCTTTTATCGCATCGCTACAACCTTCTACCCTTGCTTCGTTCCCGCCCTGGGGGAGTTCAAAGGGAGCTGATCGTAAAAGACTTGCCCGGCGCAAATGTAGCAAAAGAGTTTAATCTACAAAAGCTAAAAACAGAATAATTTGCCTTTTTTGCATAGAAATGAGGTAATGCGTTGAGGTTAAACTTATTGTGTACTATAAAAAAATCTATTTTTTTGTAGCTTTATAAGGAGTGTTGTAGAATTGAAGAAAAAATATGCCGATCTGAAGGCCTGCTGCATATTATGAAAAACAATTCTAAATAATGTGATTGTAAATATTGTAATTTCAATCGTTGTATTTTGTAATATTGGCAATAATGCAAAAAATAATTTAGAATATGTTGTGTATTTCCTAAAAAATATATCAATATTATAATTCATGAAATATTATTCGTATCTTAGTGTCCGAAATACACTATACCAAACTATTATTAAACGGAACTTATGGAACTAACACAAGATAACCAGGGGTTATACGACCAGCGTTTTGAACATGATGCCTGCGGCATTGGATTTGTAGCTCACATCAAGGGCAGAAAGTCGCAGCAAATCATTTCTGACGCCATAACCATTCTTGAAAATCTTGATCACCGCGGGGCAGTCGGAGCTGAAATCAATACGGGTGATGGGGCCGGTATCATGATACAGATACCTCACGAATTCTTATATGATGAATGCCTTAAAATCGGGTTCAGCCTGAACGAATCGGGTGACTATGGTGTAGGGATGCTTTTCTTACCGAAAGATGTAAAAGCAAGAGAAGAATGCAGGGAAATCATTTATCGCGCGGCTGAAAAGCTGGGCCTTGAAGTTTTAGGCTTCAGGAAAGTGCTGACCAATACTGATGGTATTGGCGACATGGCTTTATCTGTAGAACCAGAGATGGAGCAGGTGTTTATAGCACGTCCTTATGCCATTAAGGCCGGGGCAGATTTTGAACGCAAACTTTATGTGTTTAAAAATTACCTTTCTAAAACCATTAACAATACGGTAAAGGGCATCAACGGCGAGTTTTATATTGCTTCGTTTTCTTCTAAAACAATTGTATATAAAGGTCAGCTTACCTCTTTGCAGGTACGGTCTTACTTTACAGAACTGAGTGATAAAAGGGTAGTTTCGGCCTTTGGTTTGGTGCATTCCCGTTTTGCAACCAATACTTTCCCATCCTGGCGATTGGCGCAGCCCTTTAGGTATATTGCCCATAATGGCGAGATCAATACTTTGCAAGGCAACCTGAACTGGTTCAGGGCAAGTGTGAAATCATTTGCATCTTCTTATTTTACACCCGAAGAATTAAATATTTTATTGCCTGTAATTGACGAGACCAACTCCGATTCGGGATGCCTGGACAACGTAGTAGAACTCCTGCTGCACTCCGGCCGCTCATTGCCTCATGTTTTAATGATGCTGATCCCTGAAGCCTGGGATGGCAATGAGGATATGGATGAGTTGAAACAGGCTTTCTATAAATTCCATGCTACTTTAATGGAGCCTTGGGATGGCCCTGCCGCTGTTTCCTTTACCGATGGCAACCTGATTGGCGCCACTTTGGACAGGAACGGTTTACGTCCGCAGCGTTATGCCATTACCGAAGATGACCATGTGATTATGGCCTCCGAGGCCGGTGCACTGGCATTGGACCAAAGCAAGATCATTGAAAAAGGCAGGTTAACGCCAGGCAAAATGTTTGTGGTAGACATGGAGCAGGGCAGGATTATTAGTGACGAAGAGATCAAGCAGCAGGTTTGCGGAAGCAGGCCCTATGCAGACTGGATCAACAAATACCAGATCAGACTGGAAGAGCTACCTGAACCAAGAGTGGTATTCAGCGGCCTTTCCCAGGAGTCTATTTTCAGGTACCAGCAGGTATTTGGCTACAGCAGGGAAGATGTTGACCTGATCCTGAAGCCTATGGCCAGGGATGGTAAGGAGCCTATTGGTTCAATGGGAACAGACATTCCGCTGGCTGTACTTTCCCAAAAGCCTCAGCACCTTTCTTCATACTTTAAACAACTGTTTGCCCAGGTAACCAACCCGCCAATTGACCCGATCAGGGAAAAAGTGGTGATGAGCCTTGCAGGCTTTATGGGCAACAACGGCAATATCCTGGAAGAAAATGCCATGCAATGTCATTGTGTAGGCATCAAACACCCGATATTGACCAATGTAGAACTTGAAAAATTAAGGAGTATAGATACTGGTGTATTCCAATCCAAGACCCTTCAAACCTATTTCAGGGCCGACGGACAACCGGGGGCAATGGCCAAGGGCTTAGACCGTTTGTGCCGTTATGCGGTAGATGCGGTTGAAGATGGTTTCCAGGTGATCATCCTTTCGGATCGGGCCCTGGATTCAGAACACGCAGCTATTCCTTCATTGTTGGCAGTTTCAGCAGTGCACCACCACCTGATCCGCAAAGGATACCGGGGGGCTGTAGGTATTGTGGTTGAGGCCGGCGACGTTTGGGAAGTACATCATTTTGCAACCTTAATAGGCTTTGGTGCTACGGCAGTAAACCCTTACCTGGCATTGGAAACCATTGCCGGTTTTGAGACCGAGTTTGATGCCAAAAAAGAGAAGCTGTTTAAGAATTACATTTATGCAGTAAATAACGGACTGTTAAAGATTTTCTCTAAAATGGGAATTTCTACTTTACAATCGTACCATGGTGCACAGATCTTTGAAATTCTGGGGATCAATAAAAGTGTGGTCGACAATTATTTTACCGGTGCAGTTTCAAGGATTGGCGGACTTGGTTTAGACGAGATTGCCAAGGAGACCTTAATCAAACACAACAGGATCTTTAAACTGGCTAACCGCCCCGATCCGATCTTGCCTACCGGCGGTAATTACAAATGGAAGCGTAAGGGAGAACAACATTTGTTTAACCCTCAAACCATCCACCTGCTGCAAAATGCTACCCGTAAAAAGGACTATGGCATTTATAAACAGTATGCCAAACTGGTTAATGAACAAACCAATCAGGCTTACACCATCAGGGGCTTATTTGAATTCAATTACAACCGTCCGGCAGTTCCATTGGAGGAAGTGGAGCCGGTTGAAAACATATTGAAGCGTTTCGCTACAGGGGCCATGTCTTTCGGCTCTATCTCGCACGAAGCCCACTCTACCTTAGCTATTGCCATGAACCGAATTGGCGGCAAAAGCAATACCGGTGAAGGCGGGGAAGACGAACTGAGGTACGAACTGCTGCCTAATGGGGATTCCATGCGTTCGGCCATCAAGCAGATCGCTTCTGCACGTTTTGGCGTAACCAGTTATTACCTCACCAATGCAGATGAATTGCAGATTAAAATGGCACAGGGTGCCAAACCTGGCGAAGGCGGACAGCTGCCAGGTGAGAAAGTAGATGACTGGATCGGAAAGGTTCGTCATGCCACACCAGGGGTAGGTTTAATTTCTCCTCCTCCGCACCACGATATTTATTCTATTGAGGATCTGGCACAGCTGATCTTTGATCTTAAAAATGCCAATCGCGCTGCAAGGATCAACGTGAAGCTGGTTTCTAAAGCCGGTGTGGGCACAATTGCGGCAGGGGTTGCCAAGGCGCATGCCGATGTGATCCTGGTATCCGGATTTGATGGTGGTACAGGTGCCTCACCTTTAACTTCTATACAGCATGCCGGTTTGCCATGGGAGCTTGGTTTGGCCGAAGCGCACCAGACCCTGGTTAAAAACCGCCTGCGCAGCAGGGTTGTACTGCAAACAGACGGACAGCTGAAAACCGGTAAAGACATCGCGATAGCAACTTTACTGGGCGCTGAAGAATGGGGCGTGGCAACTGCTGCGCTGGTAACTTCAGGCTGTATCATGATGCGTAAATGTCACCTGAATACCTGTCCTGTTGGCGTAGCCACCCAGGACCCGAACTTAAGGAAGCTGTTTACAGGCGAACCAGACCATGTGGTGAACCTGTTTTATTTCCTTGCAGAGGAATTGAGGGAAACCATGGCTGAACTGGGCTTCAGATCGGTACAGGAAATGGTGGGTCAGGCAGATGCCCTCAGCGTTCGCAATATAGACCAGGCCGATTGGAAACTAAAAGATCTTGACCTTTCTGCCATATTGTATAAGGCACCTGATAACGGTTTAAGCCTTTACCAGACAGAAGAGCAGGATCATGGGCTGGCCACAGTGCTTGATCATGAGCTGATTAAAGCTGCACAGCCGGCATTGGCCAGTAAAGAGCCTGTATATAAAGAGTTTGATCTTAAAAATACAGACCGCGCCATTGGTACCATGCTTTCCAACGAAGTATCCAAAATCTACAAAAGCCATGGGCTGCCTGCCGATACAATCAACTTTAAGTTTAAAGGCTCGGCCGGACAAAGCTTTGGTGCCTTTGCAGCAAAGGGGATTTCTTTACAGCTTGAGGGAGAGGCCAATGACTATGTGGGTAAAGGACTTTCGGGCGCGAGACTGGCCATTTATCCTTTCAGTAATGTAAAATATGTGCCTGAGCAGAATATCATTATCGGCAACGTGGCCATGTACGGTGCAACTTCTGGTGAGTTGTTTGTACGCGGACAGGCAGGTGAGCGTTTTGCGGTAAGGAACTCTGGTGGTACGGCTGTTGTAGAAGGTTTGGGAGATCACGGCTGCGAGTACATGACAGGCGGTGAAGTGCTGGTGATTGGGGATACAGGAAGCAATTTTGCTGCCGGTATGAGCGGTGGTATTGCCTGGGTTTATGATGCGAAAGGTGATTTTGCCAGCAAATGCAATAAGGAAATGGTAGATCTTGATCCGCTGGACGAGCAGGATGAGCTGAGGATAAATGTATTGCTGAAAAGGCATATACAGCTGACCGACAGCAGTGTGGCCAGGTTTATTTTAAACGACTGGACTACCCAATCTGCACATTTCATTAAGGTATTCCCTAAAGAGTACAAAGCCGTATTACAGAGCAGGGCTCAGAAAGTTAAAGTTTAAGCCGCTCACAGAAAGAAAAGAACATGACCACAATAAACAATTCAAATAAAGCTTAGACCATGGGAAAAGTAACTGGATTTTTAGAGTATGAAAGAACTGCTCCTGCAAAAGAAGATGTTAAAGTTCGTTTAAAACACTATAATGAATTTGTTGAAGCTTTTGAAACTGAGCAAATTAATAAACAGGCAGCCAGATGTATGGATTGCGGGGTGCCGTTTTGCCAGTCGGGCTGCCCGCTGGGTAACGTAATCCCAGAATTTAACGAGGCTGTATATAAAGGAGACTGGCAACTGGCAACAACCATTTTGCTGAGTACCAATAATTTTCCTGAATTTACAGGCAGGATTTGCCCGGCCCCATGTGAGTCTGCATGTGTACTGGGGATCAACAAATCGCCTGTGTCTATTGAAGAGATTGAAAAGCACATTATTGAAACTGCTTTTGCCAAAGGTTACATCAAAGCGGAGCAGCCATTGATCCGTACCGGTAAAAAGGTGGCTGTGATAGGCTCTGGTCCGGCCGGACTGGCAGCAGCAGCGCAGCTCAATAAAGCGGGGCACGAGGTGGTGGTTTACGAACGTGACGATACCCCGGGAGGCTTGCTGAACTATGGCATTCCTGATTTTAAACTGCAGAAAGATGTGGTAACCAGGCGTATTGCGTTAATGGAGAAAGAAGGCATTGTTTTTAAATGCAATGCCAATGTTGGTGTAAATGTAGAACTGAATACCCTGTTAAGGGATTACCAGTCTATCATTCTGGCTGGTGGCTCTACGATCCCGCGCGATCTTCCTGCCCAGGGCAGGGATGCCAAGGGTGTACATTTTGCAATGGACTTTTTAAAGCAGCAGAACAAACGTGTTCGTGGTTTTGCCGTTGAGGGAGAAGACATACTGGCTACCGGAAAAGATGTGATTGTGATTGGTGGCGGCGATACCGGATCTGACTGTATCGGTACTTCTAACCGCCAGGGTGCTAAATCGGTGACCCAGTTCGAGATCATGCCAATGCCGGCATCGACCAGGACTTCAAATATGCCATGGCCAACGTATCCGATGCTGCTGAAGGTGACGACCTCACATGAAGAAGGCTGCGAACGCGGCTGGGGCGTGAATACCAAAGAATTCATTAAAGATGAGCAAGGAAACCTGAAAGCGGTAAAAGTGGTTGATGTAGAATGGGATATAGATCCTTCGGGCCGTCCGCTAAACTTCAAGGAAAAACCTGGTACCGAACGCGATCTGCCTTGCCAGCTGGTATTGCTGGCTATGGGCTTCCTCCATCCGCAAAAAGAAGGCTTGATTGAAAAATTGGGCGTTGAAACAGATAACCGTGGTAATGTTAAGGCCGAGGAAGGTAAATACCAGACCAATATAGCCAAGATATTTGCTGCCGGCGACATGCGCCGCGGTCAGTCACTGGTGGTTTGGGCCATTTCCGAAGGCAGGGAAGCTGCACGTAAGGTAGACCAGTACCTGATGGGACACAGCAGTCTGCCCTCTAAGGATGGTATTCCTTACGCTTAAAAAACCTGTGTGAGGTGTGTTGTATATAAAAGCGCATTGGTTCTTCCAATGCGCTTTTTTTATAGCCTTAGTTTGGCAAAGAAATCCCAAAGTACAATACCTGCAGAAATCACAATATTGAAAGAGTGTTTGGTGCCGAATTGCGGTATTTCTACGCATTCGTCAATTTGTGCCATGACCTCATCGGCAACCCCGTTTACCTCGTTGCCAAAAATCAATGCATATTTTTTTGTACGGGAAGGCTTATAGGTATTTAACATGATGCTCCCTGCAGCCTGTTCAATGGCGATGATCTGGTAACCATCCGCCCGCAAAGCCGTTATAGCTTCAGTTGTGCTTTCAAAATGTACCCATTCTACGGATTGGGTGGCGCCCAGGGCTGTTTTTTCTATTTCGCGATGCGGTGGCTGTGCGGTAATACCACAGAGGTATAGCTTTTCGATGGCAAAACCATCAGCAGTTCTGAAAACCGAGCCTACATTGTGCATACTGCGTACATTATCCAGTACCACTACAACAGGCAGTTTTTCCTGTGCTTTGAATGCTTCGATATCAACACGGTTCAGCTCATCTAATTTTAACTTTTGCATGGGGCAAAAGTAAAATTAAATTGCGGAAGCACCATTGCCAATTTCACTGATGTAAATGGCAGCCGGATAACCCACGCGCGCCACATAGAAATCGGTTAGTTTTTTGGCAAAATCTTCTTCCTGTCCCTTTTTAAGCAAGGCGATAGCACAACCGCCAAAACCGGCACCTGTCATACGTGCACCGATGACAGGTTCATAACCGGCACAGAATTCCACTACGGCATCCAACTCCGGGCCGGTTACTTCGTAAAGGTCTTTTAAAGACTGATGGGAGGCGTACATCAGGCGTCCAAATTCTGTGAGGTTACCTTCGTTCAGGGCCTTGGCGGCTAAATTCACCCGGTCGTTCTCCCGGATCACATGTGTTGCCCTTTTCAGAACTGTAGGATCGGTAATGAGGTGACTGTGCAGGGCAAACTTCTCGGCATTCAGCTCACATAAATTGTGCAGGGTAATTTCCTGGTTCAGCTGCTTCAGGGCAGTCTGGCATTCCGCAACCCGCTCATTGTATTTAGATTCCGCAAGTTTACGCGGTTTATTGGTATTAATGATGGCAAGCGAATAACCGCCCAGGTTGCAATCTACCAGCTTGTATTTTAAGGTATTACAGTTCAAAACAATGGCCTTATCGGTTTCCCCAAAAGCCACGGCAAACTGGTCCATAATGCCGCAGTTTACGCCTATAAATTCGTTCTCTACTTTTTGGGCAAGTAAAGGGATCTCTATTTTGTCGTAACCCAGGTTAAAGTAATCGTTTAAGGCATAAGCCATGGCTACCTCAATGGAAGCCGATGAAGACAGGCCGGATCCGATTGGAATGTTGCCAAAAAACAGCAGGTCCAGCCCGACAGGTAATTTATGCTTTTTTAAGATTTCATGGAATACACCCAAAGGGTAGTTGTACCATTCAGGGCCGGTTTTGGTATAGGCAGATTGAAGTTCAAACTCCTGTTCTTCAGGAAAGTTCAGGCTTTTGAACCTGATCACATTGTCATTGTTCGGCGCAATGCTTAACCAGGTACCGAGTGTAACGGCACAAGGCATGACCAGGCCGCCGTTGTAATCAATATGTTCTCCGATAAGGTTTACACGTCCGGGAGTGAAGTAATTTTTTGCAGGTTCGTGTCCATATTTTTCTAAGAATTTACTGATCAGTTCGGTTTTCATTACAAGGTTTAAATTATATTTTAAATTAAGTTTCGGTTTTAAATAAAGTATTAATAGTATTGTTTTAAATAACAGATGATTCGAATATACAATTTATGGATCATCATAAGTAATTCAGCTGTAAAAAAGCACCGGATTATTATGCCTGAGGGGATTTTTATTGTAAATAACCGGTAATGGTACGGCACTTTAGGAAGATAAACACAAAGAGGAAAATAAGCACAAATGAAAACAAAGCTGATCAGGACAGGTAAAATTATTGATGGAAAAGAAGTCCTGGGAATAGAACTGACCAATACCAAAGGTACTTATGTGAAAGTATACAATTATGGAGCGATCCTGAATAAGTTCGTAGTGACCAATAAACACGGCGAAAAGCAGGATATTGTTTTAGGATTCGACGACATAGACCAATATATAAGTGAGGCCTATTTAAACGATTACCCTTATTTCGGTGCAGTAATCGGGCGTTATGCCAACCGGATTAAAAACGGGCGGTTTACCATTGATGGCGTAACCCACCAGCTTTCGCAGGCCAAAGGGGGCGATTGTTTGCATGGGGGAGATATAGGCTTTGACAGAAGGGTATGGGAGGTGTTGTCTACGATCGATCCAAGCGTTACACTTCAGTATGTGAGCCCGGATGGTGAGGAAAATTTTCCGGGGAACCTAACCGTACAGCTTACTTTTAAACTTACAGATGAAGATGAACTGATCCTGGATTTTAAAGCCACTACCGATGCGCCAACAGCGGTTAACCTGACACACCACAGTTATTTTAATTTGTCACCGGATTTAGGTTCCATTGCCAACCATATCCACAGAATGCCGGCCAGTAACTACCTGGAGCAGGATGACAACTATGTGGTTACCGGAAAATTGCTTCCGGTAGAAGGGACAATACATGACTTTTTAGGAGACAAACCCATCGGGCGCGACTGGGATCCCGCAGAAGGTTATGACCAGACCTATGTATTGGATAAAAATTATGGCGAATTTACATTGGCTTCCGAGACTGCAGAGGAGCAGAGCGGCTTAAAGCTATCGGTTTACACTACAGAGCCTGTAGCTCATTTCTATACGGCAAAATATTTAAATGTAAAGCATGGTAAACAGGGAAAGGATTATCATCCTTTTGAAGCATTTTGTGTGGAAACACAGCACCAACCTAATGCGGTAAATATACCAGCTTTTCCATCTACAATTTTAAGGCCTGGTGAAACCTACAAACAAACTACAATTTATAAAATAGAACATACCTGATGAAGATAGATATCTGGTCGGACGTACGCTGTCCGTTTTGCTATATAGGCAAAAGAAAGCTTGAAAAAGCTTTGGCACAGTTTGAGCATAAAGACAGTGTAGTGATAGAATGGCATAGTTTTGAACTGGACCCTCATGCGGAAACGCTGATTGGTGTAGACGCCTATGATTACCTGGCTGAACGTTATGACAGGGGCAGGGAATGGTCTGTTGAAACCCACAACAGGGTTGCCGAGTCGGCAGCTCAGGTGGGCTTAACTTTCAATTTTGACAAGGCAATTATGGCCAATTCTTTTGATGCACACCGGCTGATCCAAATGGCAAAAGGCATCGGTGCGGACGGGGAGGCGGAAGAATTGCTTTTTAAGGCACATTTTACAGACGGGCTGAATATAGCCGACCATGCAGTGCTTATTGAAATTGGAAAACAATGTGGCTTAGGCGGCCTGGAAGTAGAAATGATGCTCAAGGGCAAGGATTTTACTGAGGAGGTGCGACATGATGAGGATATTGCCCAGCAGATTAGGGTTAAAGGGGTTCCTTTCTTTGTGCTTGAAGGAAAACTGGGGATATCCGGAGCACAGGAACCAGAGGTATTTCTGGATGCCATGAACAAAATTGAACGTGGAGAGGACCTTCAATAACAGCGTACAGCTGGTCCTTTATTGTATGATATCTGAATCAATCGTAGCCAGGCCGGGTACAGTGGTAGTTTAGACGCCAATTGGTCGTCATTTTCCGGGCAACTCCCCGCTGACAACGAAACAATTCCCTGGAGGATAATCTTAAACAGACTTTTAATAAATAGTAATGGGTATAATTATAAGAGTGGCGAGGCCAGAAGATCTGGACGTTTTGTTGGAATTTGAACAGGGGGTTGTGTCGGCAGAGCGGCCGTTTAACCCTACCCTTATTGATGGTAAGATTCAATATTATGATTTGAATTATTTGATGTCTACGGAGCAGGCAGTGGTTGCAGTAGCTGAAGAAGAAGGTATAGCAATTGCCAGCGGATATGCCCTCATTAAAAAAGCGGAGAAGCCCTATTTTAATTTTGACACCTATGCGTACCTCGGTTTTATGTATGTTAAACCGGAATACAGGGGTAGAGGCGTTAATAAACTGATATTGGATTTTTTGATGGATTGGTCAAAAGAAAAAGGTATCTCAGAAATCAGGCTGGATGTGTATGACAAGAATGAATCTGCTATAGCAGCCTATGAAAAGGCAGGCTTTGAACCTCTATTACTTACCATGAGGTTGAGGTCTTAAACCCCTATAAAAAAAGAAAGAGGCGTCTCATCCAAGCACTCCTCTATTCTAACCAAATATAAACCTGTATGAACGGGTTTTCTCTTTAATTCTGCCAGTGTTAGCCTGGACAGAAATTGTTGTCATTTTTAACACTACAAATGTACATACTTTTTTGATATAGTGTATATAGTACACTATTAAAATTTCATTTTTATGACTTTAATTTTATAATTGTCGCAAATAACCCTCTTTTTTGACGCTTTTAAAGCCTTTTTTGAAAAATAATTCCCTTATTTTTATTTTAAAATAAGCTTAAAATTATACTCAATCCATACACTTTAATCTTTAAAAACACCAAATCATGAGCAGAAATGAACTTATAAAAGCAGTAGAAAATGCGATATCAGGCTTTCAGGAGCAGCTTTCTTTAATCGATACAAATCAACTCAATACCATACCCTATGAAGGAAGCTGGACAGCCGGGCAGCTGGGACAACACATGCGTATGGCCAATTCAGGTTTTGTGGAAGTAATTAACGGACCGGTTAAAGATACCGAACGGGCAGCGGATGCCCAGGTAGCAGGTATCAGGGAAACTTTCCTGAATTTCGGCTTAAAAATGGATGCCCCCGATTTTGTAGTGCCCGAATTGAGGGAATATAAGAAAGATAGTCTGGTGAACGGCCTGGAGAAAGTAAAACAGGATGTGGTCAGGGCGATTGAGGAACTTGATCTGGATAAAACCTGTGTTGCGTTTGAATTGCCGGTTTACGGATACCTGACGCGGCTTGAGGCCATTACTTTTATCATTTATCACACCCAAAGGCATGCACAGCAGCTTAGCCGCATTCGGGAAAGCCTGCAAGCCTGATCTGCAGCTCGGGTAAATATCGTCTTAATGTAAAATAACTATCCTGCAGGCGGTATGCGGAGCTTTTGCTTTAAATTTGAATGCTCAAAAGGACATCCATGAAAACAACTTCGATAACGATTCGCGCACACTTCTCATCTTGGTTGCTGATGGCCTTGTTTGTATGCCAGGGGGCTTTTGCACAAACTGCCGATAATAGTGACCCTTCACCTTTAAAGTTTCCGGTTCCCCAGGGGATCAGTAACCAGTTGTTCTATTTACAGAGAGATCCCAATACCAATACCATCATTTGTGAGCTGAACGTAGATGGAAATGGGGAACTGAATAAGAAAGAGCCTATAAAGGTATATTGGCTGCGTTATGCAGAAAAAGGAGAGAAGGAGGGCTTGAGTTATATCCAAAAGAAGTTTGCTTATGGCATTCAGACCAGGGATATAGGGAATGATCAGTACGAGCTTAAATTCGTATCCTACAAAAAGTTTCCGATGTACCTGATGAGATCAGCAGAAGACAAAAAATACCATGTATATGTTACGGCCAATAAAAAGAAGATCCAGCTGGAACGTATCTTTCTTCGGATAGAAGGTGGGTCTTTCTGGCTGCCCAATGTAAAATATGTGGAGTTGAAAGGGCTCAATACGGCTAACAAGGCACAAACTGTGGAAAGAATAAAAGTTTAATTTTTGTTATCTTTATTAAACTAATTATTTAAAGTCATGGAAAAAGAAGCCATTATATCACTTTTAGAGATCATTGACCAGCAGGTAAGTTCTTCTATACTGGGCGGAATGGAAGAAACTTACGAGGAACTGGAGAGATTAGGATACATCAGGATAAACAGGGACAGCGTTCAGCATTCTGCATCCATTACCGCAGAAGGTTTAAACTACCTGGATCATGTAAGGAGGGAATAAAATAATCTCCCTAAAACAATTTACCGAGGGACATCCAGATGATGCGGATGCTGGATATGATGACGATTACGGCAACCCCGATAAACATCTTTTTAATGGGAAGTTTACCTACCAGTTTGGCTGCTATTGGTGCCGCTATTACCCCACCAACGATCAGGCCGATAATGGATTGCCAGTGACTTACACCCAATATAAAAAAGAAGGTGATGGCGCTTGCCATGGTCACAAAAAACTCCGTTAAACTTACTGAGCCAATAACATATTTAGGCGTTCGTCCTTTAGATATAAGTGTGGATGTTACCAGCGGCCCCCATCCGCCGCCGCCAAAAGAATCCAGAAAACCTCCGGCACCGGCCAGCCAGCCGGCACGTTTAACCTTTTGGGGTTTTGGTTTTTCTTTAAATGCATTGCTTAGTATGCGGATTCCCAGCAAAAGCGTGTATATGGATATCACCGGCCTGATCCATTGCGAAAAGGCATCTCCGGCATAGCCCAGTAAAATTGCCCCTGCAATTGCCCCCAGTACACCGGGGATAAGCAATGTTTTGAACAACTTCTTATTGACATTCCCGAAACGATAATGGCTGAAGCCAGAGGCGCCACTGGAAAACATTTCGGCAGTATGTATACTGCCCGATATCACTGCGGGGTTTAATCCGCCGGATAACAACAAGGTAGTAGATACTACACCATAGCCCATGCCCAGCGCCCCGTCTACCAGTTGCGCCAGAAAACCTACCGCCAGCATCCAGAAGAATTTCTGATCCATCTGTCCATAGAGATCCCTGCCTAAAGCAACAAGGGTTTCATAAGTTAGATAGGAATATAGGGCATAACCTACAAAAAGGACAGTAAGGATAAGCAGACATAAATAAGCTACTGTCCTCCATTTTTTTTCCTGCGATTTACGTTGGATACTGACTTTAATTTCGTTTTCCTGGATACTCATTGGTTCTGGTAAGTTTTGTTCATCTAAAATCCGATAGCCCTTTGCGGAGCTATCGGATATACTTTTGTTATTTTTCAGACTGCCTTATTTGGTCAGCAGCCCATCTAATGTAACTGCAGCGTAGTAGAGCGCCCCAAGTGTTGGTCCGCCTGCATACTGCACGTAGTTTTTATTGAATATATTGGTGCCGCCAACTTTAAGCGTTGCTTTAGATTGCGGTACGCGGTAAGTAACCTGTGCGTCGAACGTATTGAAGGCCGGTACTGTTCCGTTAACAAGCGGGCTTTCCCACAAGAATTCTTCCTGCCATTTCCATGCAATGTTGAAACCCAGGTTTTTCAGGATCTCGCGGTTACCAAAAGAAATATTCGTAGACCATTTAGGGGTATTGAAGCCAGTTACGAAAACATCTGCCTGTTTATTTTTCGTGATGTCGTTAAAGCTGACATTACCTACAACTGTATATTTTTCAAAGAAATTATAGGTGATACCTAAAGAAGAACCGTAGTTGTTGTATTTGTTTTTTGCATTGGTATAAACCCTGTAGCGTGTTTGCTGGGCATTTCTTTTAGAAGCCAGCGCGGCAATGGCCGCATCATCCGACCCAACGGTAAGCTGGCTGGTAAGGCCGGCTGCATAAGGGACGGCCACTTCTACCTGGCCAAGAAAACCGTCATACTGGTTCACATAGGCATCTATATCAACCACCAGCTTGTTGTCTAAAAGGATGCTTTTGTAGCCCACCTCAAATGAATTGATCCGCTCTGGCCTGGTTGCCGACAGGCTTGTGATTTCCAGCAGTGCCTTGTTGTTGATGGCAGCCTGGTTTTCTGTTAAGGTACCCCCGGAAGCCTTAACATCGGCGTTTACCTTTGCATTGAACACATTAATGGAAGACAAGGTGTAGGAGTTATCCAGGTAATTGAGGCCATCGTTGATGTAAGACAAACCGCCAACCCTTCTGATATTTCCATTGTTTACAAAAGATACCGCTTCAAATAAAGCCGGGAACCGGTACCCGTTTTGGAAAGAGGCGCGGAAGTTGTGCCTTTTGGCTATAGTATAAACCGCAGCCACTCTTGGATTGATCTTCGCTTCAAATTCAGGATTGTAGTCTACACGGATAGAACCGAACAATTTCAGCTTTTCATCAAAGAAAGTTTTGGTGACCTGAGAAAAAGCGCCGAATTTTTTATAATACACATTATCCCCAAAAGAGCCATCCGCTAAAGGTTTGTTCCTGTCGGCCAGGGGTCTTTTAAAATCTACAAAGTTATTCCCATCAGGGATCACCTCGTAAATACGGGCATCGGCACCGATCAACAGGTCTAATACCTTGGTGTACTTGGATAAGTTCCACTGTGCATCGGCATGATAGGTACGGCTTTCCTGTTTTAACCAGGCGCCACCCGTAACCGGAGCACCGGCTACATTTTTAGCATGGTCCCAGTTGTTGATGCCAATGATTGTTTTTTTAAGCTCGTTAAACTGAGCGGTGCCAGGTTCTGCCCGCCCTGCATCAGCAGCAATTCTGCCCAATCTGAGTGCATCGGCTAAAGATGATCCATTGTTCAGGGCATTCTGCGCGGCAGTTTTAAAATCTGCACCCCAAACACTGTTCGATTTGTTGGTCAGGTCTAGGTTATCTACCAAAGGCTTAATGTTGTAAGAATCGCCGGTAGATTCGCTCGACATATAGGTGCGGATAAAATAGTTATCGCCTTTTAACTCTAGTTTATGGTTCTGAACAATTACATTATCCAGCTGTATTTTATTTCCCCGCTGGAATACGCCATCCATTTTACCAATACGATAAGAGTAGGAGAGTTCGGCGTTATCGTTCAGGCGATAATGAAGGGCAGCATCAAATTTCAGGTTGTCGATATTAGGGCTAACCACATCTTTTTCCCAATAGCCTGTACGGCGTGTAATGATGCTGTTTGCCGAACCTTTTCCCGGAATGGTTAAACCGCTAATGGTTACGGCATTGCTTCCGCTGTCGTCGCCATATTTGTTCCAGGCATCATAGGCGGGGTTATCGGCATCAGCATTCAGCTCAGGGTAAGCCGGGTTTGCAGTTACGAGGTTATTGGGGTTCTGGTTGGTGCGTGTATCTGAAACCCAATCCGTACCTCTTAAATAGCTGAGGTTGATTTTAAAAGCAAACTTATTGTTAAATGCCTTTGCATAGCGAATTGATGTTTCTGTCAGATTGCTCAGGTCTCTGCCTGTTCCACCTATGTGGTTTACCCCGGTTTTCTGGTAAAAGCTTAATCCCTGGTAAAGGAATGGGCTTTTGGTAATTAAATTGGCCATACCGTTGATGGCATTCATGCCATACAATGCAGAGGCCGCACCGGGGGTGATCTCTACACTGGCAATGTCCAGCTCAGTAGGGCCAATGGCATTGCCCAGGGGAACGCCTAAGGTTGCAGCCTGCATATCCACACCATCAACCAGCTGCATAAATCGGAAGTTGTTCGGGATGTTAAAGCCCCTTGTGTTGGGTACTTTAAAAGTTAAGCTTGAAGTAATCATCTGGACGCCTTTCACGTTTTCAAGTGCATCGTAAAAGCTCGGTGCAGGCGATTCCCGAATGGCCCGGATGTCCAGCTTTTCAATCGCTACAGGCGATTTAAGAATACTTTCTTCAACCCGGGAAGCCGTAATTACCACTTCCTGTCCCAGTTGGGTTTGGGTAACCATGGCAATGTTTATCCTGGAATCGGTACCCTTTACCTCAAATTCCTGGGTTTGAAAGCCTACGCTCGACACCACCAGTGTAAAAGGGAATTTAGCTTTGGTCTTTAAATTGAATTCACCATCTGATCCGGTAGAAATTCCGTTAACTGTTCCTTTAATGAGTACGTTAACTCCCGGAAGGGGCTCTTTGGTTCCTTCGTCTATAATTTTGCCTGATATGACAATGAAGTTATTTCCCTGTGCGTAGGTTTTTTGATGGAACAGGGCTGCCACAGGCAGTATGATCAGATATAAAAATTTATGGATGTGCAGTTTCATTTTAATGTTTGAAAAATAAAAATCGATATGATGTTGATTGCTTGGGCTTTGATTTCAGATCAACAACAACAGGCAGATGGCCAGGAATTATTTTTCGGCGAGGTAGGATCATTTAGATTGCGTAGTTTTAGTTTCATATAATTTCTATCAAATTAGTCGACAATGTTAGTTCAACTTTTTTAATATTCAAAATAATTCTACTAATTTTATAGATTTAATTTTCAAAATCTGCTTCCACAGGTTTTCAGGGCCACAATAGGAGTGGCCCTGAAAACGGCGCAAATAGAAATAAGATAGCGTTGTTAATCTCCAGAACTGCTGATCAGCACTTTCGTTTTGCTCTGGAACCTGATGAAGAGCAGGACAGAGGCGGTAAGCAAGCCAAATGTGAGGCCGTACCAGATGCCGTTAACCCCAAGCCCCAACACTATACCCAGCAGGTATCCCAGGGGGATGCCAATGATCCAGTAGGCAATAAAGGTAATGATGGTAGGGATGTTCACATCACCAACACCACGTAAAACACCGAGTCCGACTACCTGTGTGCCATCAAATAGCTGAAAGAAGCCTGCAATGATCAATAGCTGAGCAGCTATGCTGATTACAGCTTTATCTTCCGTATAGATATACGGAAGAAAGTTGTTGGCTGCGATAAACATAATTGCTGTTATGCTCATGAACAAAAGAATGACATGATAGCTGGCAATGGCTGATTTCCTGAGATCATCAAAGTTCTGTTTACCAAAATTATTGCCCGTTTTAATGGTCGCAGCTGATGCAATTCCGCTGGCCATCATATAAGTTACCGCGGCCAGGTTAATGGCAACCTGGTGCGCAGCCTGTTCTACAGCACCAATGGTGCCGATCAGAATGGCGGCACCGCTAAAGGCACTGATTTCAAATGAATATTGTAAGGCAACAGGCGCACCGATTTTTACAATTTTCAGGCTCCTCACTTTATCTATGCAGGTTAACCTGAAACTTTGAATGTAGCGCTTAAAATGTTCCGAACGCATCACGTAGGCCGACATCACTATAGCCATTAGGGTACGGTCTATCAATGTGCTTAGTCCTACACCTTTAACACCCATTGCAGGTATGCCAAACATTCCTTTTACAAAGATAATTCCAAGGATCACATTCAGCAGGTTACCCCATATGGAAACAAACATGGCCTGTTTGGTAAAGCCAAGACCTTCGGCAAATTGTTTGAAAGTCTGGAATATCATTAAGGGTATAATGGAAATTCCCAGATAGCCCAGATAAGGCTTTGCGTAAGCCACTACCTCTGGCGATTGACCAATATGGTCTATGACCAGTAAAGTGCCCAGGTGAACAAAAGTATACAGGATTAAGGCAGTAAAGAAATTGATGATGAGACTGTTTGACAACAGCTTTCCACATTCCTCATAGTTTTTACGGCCATTTTCCTGTGCAATCAATGGGGTTAATCCATAAGCCAGGCCCATGCCGATCACCAGGATCAGCATAAATAAACTGTTTACAAGCGATACGGCCGCGAGCTGAACAGTTCCGGCAAAATGACCTACAATAACACTATCGGCCAGATGCACCAGGGTATGTCCAAGCTGAGACACTACGATAGGCATGGCCAGACGTAAATTATCGGAATAATAAGGTTTGTATTTTGTATAAAGACTCGTCAACATTCGGGCAAAAATCGGGTTTTTAAGGCTGATTTTTGCCAGTTCAATTTGAAATTATTGATGAAACACGGTTTAAAACGTTTAAAATAATATCGGCAGAGCGGAAATGAATTTGGTATGACACGGGCATTGCTCAGTTACCGGTAAAATATTCTTCCTTTTCGGAGGAATGGGGTGTAATTACACCACTGATGATCAGGTTTACCAATACCTTTTGTGCCTGCCTGTACGAACTCCTGGTTAGCTTGCTGAATTCCTTCAGGGTGATGCGGCCTTTCTCACCCAGATGCTCAAAAAGCTTTTTCTCCTGTTCTGTATAAGTAATCAGCTGCCCGTTTTTATCGCTGCTTTTTTTGATCACATCAACCATGATCTTACTGGCGAGCAAACTTTTGTCTTTAACCCGGTAATATACCCACCATTTCTTGTTTTCATCCAGCGCATAGTGGGGCTTGGTATCACTCGCTGCGATCTTAACCACAAGGACCAGTTTATCATCTACATATACCTCTTCAAATTCTGGTTCAATAGCGGGCTTGCAAAACTGGTGTGCTGATTTCGTGATCATATACCGTTCTTCATCTTCCGATTTTACACCTTTTATGCTGCCATCGTCGGCCACGCCGATCAACAGCTGCCCGCCCTTATTGTTGGCAAATGCAACAAGGCTTTTGGCTATTTTTTCATTGCTGGTAATGGTTTTTTTGAAATCTAATGTGGTACCTTCACCCTGTAAAATTAGTTTCCTGATATTCATCTGCGTTTCTTAAAGGGTTAATAAGCAATACGTGGTTCTTCTCCCTGATGGAGGTTCCGTATATAAACCTCGTTCATTACTGTGGCACAAAGCTCCCCGGCTGCATTTGTAATTTCCATTGGATAGGCTTTTACAAACTTACCGCTGGTATTTAACGCTATTATGGCATCGTTTAGCATTTCATCCGTAACTGTTATGGTAAAATATAAATTTCCCCTTCCTGGTTTAAGGTACTGAATGGAGGCGCTTTTAAGCCAGACCCGCACTTTGAAGCCTGCTCTTTGCAGCAATTGATCGAACAGCAGGGCATAGAAGGGGTCGGTTGCCGCATAAATGGTGCCGCCAAAAATAGAACCATTGTAGTTTTTATTTAAAAGGCTTTTTGCAATTTTCACATCAACGCCCCGAAAACCCTTATGAAATTTTCTGACCCATATGCGCTGAAATAATAAAGGAGGATATAAACACAAGCCCCATTTAAGGGTTTTTTCCGATACAACCATGATGCTTAAATATCAGAAAGTTTATTGAACAATAAAATTTAATTGTACTGTGAAAAGGTAAAATTTTAGTAAATTAGAACCATGTACATATACGACACCCTTACCGACGCAGTATCAGACCTGGAGAAACGGGGCTACGAACACGATTTCAATTTAACAGCTGAATATATAGAGTGTAAAGCTATAGACATTCAGTTGATGCCGGAAGAATTTGAGATTGACGAGTTTTATCGTTTTGAAGGAATGACCGATCCGGATGATAGTGCAGTCATCTATGCCATTTCATCTCCTGTGGGTAATTTAAAGGGCGTACTTATCGACGCTTATGGCGCATATGCTGAGAATATCTCGCCGGAATTGCTGGATAAATTAAAGGTACATCATTAGCATTTTAAAACTTTTTACAGGAAAGGGTTGTTAATCAATTGAATTTAAAACAGATCCTTATGAAAAAGCTAATTTTAAGTCTTGCTGTTGCCGGTACTTTGACAATAGCCATCTCAGCATGCAATTCAACAAAAAATGTTTCGGGCAGTTCAGATACAACGAGGGTTGACACAACAATGGCTGTGCCACCCGCAGACACAACTAAAAAAATGCCGGATACCATGAAAACAATGCCGCCTGATACCACAAAAATGCCACCTTCCCGATAACGTTAAGGCAAAAAAGAAATGAAAAGGCCGTTCATTTTTATAATGATTACGGCCTTTTTCATATAAAAATTCTCAGTCATTAAATTTGTTTGTACTTTCAGTTGCCAAACAAAACCCATATGACTGAAAAAGAGAAAAACAAAAACCGGTTTTTTCTGATCCTGGTAGCCGCACTTGGTTATTTTGTAGATATATACGACCTGCTTTTGTTCCTGATCATCAAAAACAAAAGCCTTACCGCGCTTGGTGTCCCTGCCGGTAGAATAACAGCAACCGGACTGAACCTGATGAACTGGCAAATGGCTGGTTTGCTGATTGGTGGCGTATTCTGGGGTATGTTAGGTGATAAAAAAGGCAGACTTTCTGTGCTTTTTGGTTCTATACTGATGTATTCCCTGGCCAATATTGCCAATGGTTTTGTAAACAGCATACCTATGTATGCAGCATTGAGGTTTATTGCCGGACTGGGCCTGGCCGGTGAGTTGGGGGCGGGCATTACACTGGTCAGTGAAAGTATGAGCAAGGAGAAAAGGGGATATGGTACGATGATGGTTGCTGGTATCGGCCTGAGCGGGGCAGTAGCAGCCTACCTGGTAGGCGACCATTTTGAATGGCGTACCGCCTTTTTTGTAGGAGGGGCATTAGGGATAATACTTTTACTCTTAAGGATTGGTGTTTTTGAATCCGGGATGTTTCATGCCATGACAAAAAAGGAGGTCTCCAAAGGGAATTTTATGATGCTGTTCTCAGACCGGAAACGTTTCTTTAAATACCTGAATTGTATACTGATAGCCGTTCCGCTTTGGTTCGTGGTAGGGATACTGATAGGTATAGCGCCCGACTTTGGTAAGGCCCTGAACGCCAGGGATGCACTAGACAATGGCAAGGGCGTGATGTTTGCCTACATCGGCATTTCGCTGGGGGATTTCCTGACCGGCGCATTGAGCCAGGTATTTAAAACCCGAAAGAAGATCGTTTTCGTTTTTTTAACGCTTACTTTTTGCACTATGCTTTTTTATCTGTTCAATACAGGCTGGACAGCTTCGGGCTTTTATACGCTATGCCTGCTGTTCGGAATTTTTACAGGGTATTGGGTAGTATTCGTGACCATGGCTGCAGAGCAGTTTGGTACCAATTTAAGGGCCACGGTAACCACGAGTGCCCCAAATATGGTGAGAGGTTCTTTGATCCTGGTTACCCTATTGTTTCAGTGGCTGCTGGGCAGTATGGGGATCATTAAAGCGGCCTTATGCGTTGGCATAATTACCGTGGGCCTGGCTTATATTGCCCTCTATAACCTGGATGAAACCTATGGACGCGATCTTGATTTCATTGAAGAATAGTGTCAAAACAATGTACTATCTGTAAATTTAGCAGACCTTGACCTTTTATTAAGGTTAACTTTGAGCTTAGTTTTACTGAAATGGTGTTTAAAGATAAAGTAGTAGCGGCCTATCAGAAGATCCAGGACGAGATTTGTACCAGTCTGGAGCTTGCCGATGGAAAGGCAAAGTTTGAGCAGGAGATCTGGAACAGGGAAGGTGGAGGCGGTGGAAGAACCCGCATCATGCAGCATGGGGATGTGATTGAAAAAGGAGGGGTTAATTTTTCAGCAGTGCACGGAAAATTACCTGATCCGATTAAAAAAGCCTTTAAGGTAGAGAGCGATGAGTTTTTTGCAACAGGTGTATCGATTGTCATGCACCCTTCAAACCCGTTTGTACCCATCATTCACATGAATATCCGTTATTTCGAAATGGATGAACACACCAGGTGGTTTGGGGGTGGGATAGACTTAACCCCACATTACATCATTGATACAGACGCCCGTTTTTTTCACCACCTTTTAAAGCAGACCTGCGATAAATTTGATCCCGAATTTTATACCAGGTTTAAAACGAATGCAGACGATTATTTCTTTATCAAACACAGAGAAGAAACCAGGGGAGTTGGAGGCATATTTTACGACCGGTTAAAACCCGAAAATACAGGCTTATCTTTTGAACAATTGCTCGATTATTCCATTGCTGTCGGAAATACCTTTATTCCTGCCTATACAGAACTGATTGAAAGAAACAGGGATAAGGAATTTACGGCCCAGCAGCAGGAATGGCAATACCTGCGCAGGAGCAGATATGCTGAGTTTAACCTGGTTTACGATGCAGGTACCAAGTTTGGCCTTGAAACCAACGGACGCATAGAATCTATACTGATGAGCCTGCCGCCAATGGCCAAATGGACATACAATTACCAGCCTGTTTCGGGCAGTGAAGAGTCGTACACTTTAAGCAAACTAAAAAAGGGAATTACATGGGCATAAATGCCTGATAAATGCCGGATTTATAGGTTAAAATTTTTCCACAATGCGCCTTTATGGCGCATTTTTTATTAGATTCGCAAGGTTATAAGAATACCACATTTAAAGCGTTCTTAAGGAACATTAAGATTTATGGCAGAAGATTTAGAAAATCAGGAAAACGACAAAATAATTAGAATCGATATTGACGAGCAGATGCGGTCCGCGTACATCGATTATTCGATGTCGGTTATCGTATCGAGGGCTCTGCCCGATGTTCGGGATGGTTTAAAACCGGTTCACCGCCGTGTTTTATACGGAATGCTCGATCTGGGATTAACAAACAACAAACCATATAAAAAGTCAGCACGTATTGTTGGAGAGGTACTGGGTAAGTACCACCCGCATGGTGATGCATCGGTATACAACACCATGGTAAGGATGGCCCAGGAATGGAGCCTGCGTTACCTGATGGTAGAAGGACAGGGTAACTACGGTTCAATTGACGGTGACTTTCCGGCGGCAATGCGTTATACAGAGGCCCGTTTCCAGAAAATAGCCGAAGAGATGCTGGCCGATATCAATAAAGACACGGTTGATTTCCAGTTAAACTTCGATGATTCACTGGAAGAACCAACTGTTCTTCCCTCAAAAGTGCCCAACCTGCTCATCAATGGTTCATCTGGTATTGCTGTAGGTATGGCAACAAACATGCCTCCGCACAACATTACTGAAACCATTAACGCCACCATAGCCTATATTGAGAACAATGAGGTTACGGTTGCTGAACTGATGAAACACATTAAAGCTCCGGATTTTCCTACAGGAGCCATTATTTATGGCTATACAGGCGTACAGGAAGCATTTGAAACTGGCAGAGGCCGTATTGTCATGCGTGCCAAAGCTGAAATTGAAGCTTCAAAAGACCGTGAAACCATTATTGTAACAGAAATACCTTATCAGGTAAATAAGGCCCAGATGATTGAGCGTACAGCTGAATTGATTGGCGAGAAAAAAATTGAAGGTATTTCCAACATTAAAGATGAGTCCAATAAAGATGGTATCCGCATTGTTTATGAAATAAAACGAGATGCAAATGCCTCTATTGTTTTGAATAACCTGTTTAAGCAAACCGCTTTACAGACTTCATTTAGTGTAAACAATATCGCCCTTGTTAAGGGCAGGCCACAGTTATTGAACCTGAAAGACCTGATCCACTATTTTGTGGAGCACAGGCACGAGGTGGTGATCCGCAGGACCAAGTTTGAACTTGCTGAAGCCAAGAAACGTGCCCATATCCTTGAGGGTTTACTGATTGCATTGGATCACCTTGATGAAGTAATTCAGCTGATCCGTAGTTCAGATACCCCTGAAGATGCCAGGACAGGCTTAATGGAGAAATTTGGTCTGACTGACATTCAGGCCCGGGCCATTCTTGATATGACCCTGCGCAGGTTAACAGGTCTGGAACGTGATAAGATCAAAGAAGAGTACAACGAATTGATGAAAACCATCGAATACTTACAGTCAATTTTAGATGATGAAGGAAAACGTATGCAGATCATCAAGGACGAGCTGACTGAAATGAAGGAGAAATATGGTGATGAACGCAGAACCTCCATTGTACATTCTGCGGAAGACATGAGTATGGAAGACTTCATCGAGGATGAGGAAGTTGTCATTACCATTTCTCATGAAGGCTACATCAAACGTACCCCTGCTACGGAGTATCGTACACAGGGACGTGGCGGAAAAGGATCAAAAGGCAGCGACTCCAGGAATGAGGACTTTATTGAGCACCTGCTTATTGCCTCAAACCATAACTATATGCTGTTCTTCACCGAAGCCGGCCGTTGCTTCTGGTTAAGGGTTTATGAAATTCCTGAAGGATCAAGGATCAGTAAAGGAAGAGCAATCCAGAACATCATCAATATTCCTAAAGAGGAGAAAATCAAAGCCTTTATCAAGGTTAAAAACCTGAAAGACCAGGAATACCTTGAAAACAATTACATCATTATGTGTACCAAAAAGGGAACGATTAAGAAAACCTCTTTAGAGGCTTATTCGAGACCAAGGGTAAATGGCATCAATGCTATAAACATCAATGAAGGTGATCAGCTGCTTGAAGCAAGTTTGACTACGGGTTCAAGTGAAATTGTAATGGCTTTGCGCTCAGGAAGGGCTATCCGCTTCAATGAAACCAAGGTAAGACCAATGGGCAGAACGGCCACAGGAGTAAGGGGAGTGACACTGGCACATGAAAAAGACGAGGTGATTGGCATGATTGCTGTAGATGATCCAGGAGCAACTGTACTGGTAGTTTCAGAAAAAGGTTATGGTAAACGGACTGATATTGAAGACTACCGTGTTACCAACCGGGGTGGTAAAGGTGTTAAAACCATTAACATTACAGAAAAAACCGGAAACCTTGTTGCTATTAAAAATGTTACTGATGCAGATGATTTAATGATCATCAATAAATCTGGCATCGTAATCAGGATTGTGGTTAGCGAATTAAGGGTAATGGGCCGTGCCACACAGGGCGTCCGTCTGATTAATCTTAAGGGAAGTGATGAGATCGCTTCCGTAGCCAGGATTGAGCACGAAGAAGAGGAAAGCGAAGAGATAGAAAGCCATGTAGTAGTAGATGGTGAACCTGCTGGTGAAGTAGAAGATGAACCGGCTGAAGATGCTGCTGAAGAAGAGGGCGAGGAAGGCGAAGAAAGCGGTGAGGACACTGAAGGAGAGGAAGCTTAAGGAACAAAGAGCCGGATGGCTCATAAATAAACGCAATAAATAAAATAAAAGATGAACCTGATCGTTTCATCAACATTAAAAAACAAAAGATAAAAAGATGAAAAAAGTACTTTTAGGAATGTTGTTTGTAGGTGTCGCCTCACTCGCAAACGCTCAAAAAAGTGAAATCAGCGAAGCCAAAAAAGCATGGAATCTTTTAAGTATTACTTCGGGTAAGACCCTTGCTGATAATTTAAAAGCGCTTAATGACGGGTTAGGGCATACTGATAAAGCTATAGCAAATGAGAAGTCTAAAGATTTACCGGATGCATGGTCTTACAGAGCGCTGTTTGCTTCCAGAATTGCCCTGGTAGATTCAGTAGACCTGAACAATGCCAAGGCCAATCAAAAAATAGCTGAAGAAGCCATTACAAAAGCCAAAGCCTTAGATACCAAAGGCGCTGAAAAAGATAATATTCAAACGGCAAGCGTAAATGTAGAGAATGCTTTAAGAAACAGGGCCATCTATGCTTTCAACAAAAAGAATTTTGAAGGAGCACTGGAAGCTTTTAACGAGATTACCACTAAAAACCCTAACGACACCACCATGTATGTAAATGCTGGTGTAACCGCGAAGGAACTGCAGAATTATCCTGAGGTAGTGCGTAACTTTAAAAAAGCGATTGACCTGAATTATAAAGATTCAAAAGTCCTGTATTCAGAGATCGTGAATATTACTTTTGATAAGATCAAAGACAGCGTTGGCGGACTGGCCATTTTAAAAGAGGCTTCTGCTAAATTCCCTGATGATTCTTATTTCATCGGTATGGAAACTGACCTTTACATTAAAAAAGGAGATATTGAAAAATCTCAGGAAATGCTAACCAAGCTGATCGCCAAAGACCCTAAGAATGCAATTTATCAGTATTTGATGGGGGATACCTATTACAAGCAGGCTTTAGCAATTCAAACCAAAAGAAATGCTTTGGATGTGAAGAAAACTAAAGAATTCAATGAACTGGGTGCGAAAATGACCAAATTAATTGATCAGTCTGTGCCTTATTATAAAGCGGCCTTAGATCTTGATCCAAAAAATGTAAATGCTTTGGAGAACCTGAAGATCATTTACCTGTTTAAAGACGATAAGGTAAATTACGAAGCTATCAATAAAAAACTGGCAGAGTTAAAGCCATAATTCATTCAGAATAACACATTAAAAAGAGGGGTAATTTTTATCCCTCTTTTTTTTTTTTAAGTTTGTACCAAGAACACGTTTTGTATGAGTAAGATATCTTTAGCTGGCAGTATATTCCTGGTTTCATTGAGTTTTAATGTGGCTTTTGCACAAAAAAGCCAACTTCAAATTGCACGTAACAGCGTAGGTAAGCTACAGGTGGCTATAAATGCTAAGCAAGATGCCAAAAAACAACTCAGTGTGCTGGGAGAGGGGGTTAAGGCAGCAGAAGCGGCGCAAAATGACAACAAAACAAAGAAATGGCCGGAAACCTGGGCCATCAAAGCCTATTTGAGTGCTTATATTTCGATTATCGAAACTGATGAAGGGAATGCCGACAGGTATTACAATCTTGCTATTCAGGCATTGGATTCAGCTAAAAGGCTGGACAAATTCCAGGCGAACTATCGTTTAATTGATGCGGCAGCATACAACGTAAACATCAGAAAACAGAAAAAGGGAAATATGGCTTATGCCAAGGGCGATTATGCAGGTGCTTTTGAGTTATTGAAAGAAGTGAGTGATCTTTTACCAAAAGATACGACCATTGCCATCAATGCCGCCTTGTCTGCGCAAAATATCCAATCGTACGATAAGGCATTGTTTTATTTTAAACGCGCTAAGGAGAACGGCATCAAAAATCCTGTTGTGTTCCAGAACATGGCCAGTATCTACAGCTCTAAGTTTGAACATGAACTGGCCATACGTACCCTGGAAGATGGAATCAAAGCAAATCCCTATAATGTATTTTTAACCAACGACTACATCAACCTGTTGCTGGATAACGAAAAATACACAGAAGCCCTGCATGTCATAGAATCAACATTAAAGGTAGAGACGAATAATAAACTGCTGTATTTTCTATACGGTTACCTGCAGCAAAATAAAGCCAACAACAGTACTGCAGAGCTGGCTTACAACCGGGCACTCGGATTGGACGAAAATTATTTTGATGCCTTGTATCAATTGGGATTGGTTTACATCAACTCGGCAAATGAAGCCTTTAAATCAGGAAAACCAGAAGAACGTAACCAGAAATATGTTTCTTACATCAACAGGGCTGAAATTGCTTTATTACAAGCCCACGAGATCAATCAGAACGATAAAGCTACTGTACAGCTGCTGACGGAGATTTACACCCGTAAAAACCGCCTCGATAAAGTTCAGGAACTCAAAGGAAAGCTCGAAGAATTCTAAACAGGCAAATAGCCCGGAATACGGATAATAGGGTTGTATTATCATATATTACTTAACATAATATTAATTATGATTCAAAATGACCGTTATTGAATTGTGCTGGACTATTAGACTTTTTGTGGTTTGCTGGCTATTGTCATACCTGGTTAAATATGACCGGATGAGAATTTTCTCATTAAAATTAAATTAAGATAAAAAATGTTGATATTAATAGCTGAATGGTCAAATAATTGATATGTAATTAACAATCTAAGTTTGCAATATGTTTAATCGTCCTGTCAGAAATATTCATGATTTTTTATTAAGTACTTATTTTGCTGACGGTCTTCGTATTACACTTGGCGTACTTTGCCCATCGCTGGTTTTAGCACAATTTGGCCTGCTACAATACGGAATGACAGTATCACTTGGCGCCCTTTGCGCCAGTGTTGTCGATTCCCCGGGACCAATTGTACACCGCCGGAACGCCATGCTCATTACCACAGGGCTGATTACGGTTACTTTTATTATAGTAGGTTTAACCAATAGTAATATTTATTTCACAGCTGTACTGATTGTCATTTTCAGTTTCATTTTTTCTATGTTTTTCCTGTATGGGAACCGGGCTGCATCCATCGGCACGGCTGTGCTGCTCATTATGGTGCTCAGTATTGATGACCTCAGGCCGTGGCGGGAAGTGCTTTTTTCTTCAGCACTTATTTTCTTTGGAAGCCTATGGTATACAGGTTTAAGTTATTTCTTTTATCGTATACGCCCCTATCGTCTCGTGCAGCAGACTTTAAGTGACTCCATTCATGAAGTCAGTCTTTTTTTAAGGGCAAAAGCCCGGTTTTACCATAAAAATATAGATTACGACGATAATTATGCTGAACTCCTGCAGCTGCAGGTACTGGTACATGAAAAGCAGGACGAAGTGCGTGAAGTCTTGTTCAAAACCCGTGAAATTGTTAGGGAATCTACCCCTGAAGGACGATTTTTACTGCTCGTTTTTGTAGATATGGTAGATCTTTTTGAGCAGGTAATGTCTACTTATTACAACTACAAGCAGCTGCACGAACAGTTTGATGCTTCCGGCATCCTTAAACATTATGAGTCTGTCATTATTAAGATTGCAGATGAACTGGACGATATTGCCTTCGCGCTTAAAACCGGTGCCACCCCTAGCCTGCCCACTTCCTTAATAGAAGATGTGGAGAAACTAAAGAATGAAATCACTGCGCTCGAAACCAATAATACCGATGGAAAATACAATACATTGGGTATCATTGCTTTAAAAAATATAGAGGTCAACATAGAAAACATTCTTTCGCGTGTTAAAACCATCAACAGCTATTTCAATAAAAAAGAAAAAAAGAACCTCAAAACAAGAGATATAGAAATAGACCGTTTTGTGAGCAGACAAAACATTGATGCAAAACTGCTTTACGAGAACATGACCTTCAGTTCTTCAACTTTCAGGCATTCCCTGCGCGTCGCTATTGTAATGCTGATTGGTTTTATTGTGGCCAAAACTTTAAATCTTTCACACAGCTACTGGATATTGCTTACCATCCTGGTAATTTCCAAGCCTGGTTTTAGTTTAACCAAACAACGCAATTACGAAAGGATCATCGGTACGGTTGTCGGTGCTTTCATAGGTATGGGCATTCTGGTGTATGTGCAGGATAAAAATACGTTATTTGTTATCCTTCTTTTTTGTATGATTGGCGCTTACAGTTTTCAGCGTAAAAACTATGTCGTCAGCGTGCTGTTTATGACCCCATATATCCTGGTGTTGTTCGACTTTTTGGGAATGGGTAGTTTATCTATTGCCCGAGAGCGCATTTACGATACCCTGATCGGCTCAGGCATTGCCTTGCTGGCCAGTTATTCTTTGTTTCCTAACTGGGAACACGAGAAACTGAAAGAAGCCATGATAGATACTTTAAAAGCTAATATGAAGTACTTTGAAGAGGTGGTATTGCTGTATGTTGATAAAGTCCATAACCTTACCAATTATAAGGTAGCCCGTAAAGAGGTTTATGTAACTTCAGCCAACCTGGCATCGCTTTTTCAGCGGATGTTTTCTGAGCCTAAAAGCAAACAGATGATGATGACCGAACTGCATCAGTTTACTGCACTTAATCATCTTTTTTCCTCTTATATAGCCACACTTTCACTTTATAAAAAGGAGCACGCCTTTATGGTGGCCAATTTTGATGACCTGAAACCCACCGTTCAAAATACCCTGTACCTGTTAAACCTGTCTGTAGAAAACCTGGAGCACAATAAAGGCCTCAGCAGTAACGTGCCCCTAATCAGGAACAACATTGCTGAATCTATACACGATAAAAATGATGAGATCATTGTAGCAGAGCAAATTGACCTGATCCAGAAGGCTGCTTATGACATATTTAAACTATCAGAAAAAATTAAATTATAGTAGTAAAAGCTAAAAAGCTGAAACTTTGGCGTGTTTTCTGCTGTTATATTAATCAATTAAAAACACAATAATTATCATGGAAAAGTTGTATACAGCCTCGGTTACAGCCAGAGGCGGCCGGAATGGTCATATTAAATCCAGCGATGGGACAATAGAGTTTGATGTAAGAAAGCCAAGGGAAATGGGCGGTCAGGGAGGTGCTACCAATCCTGAGCAATTGTTTGCAGCAGCATGGGGACCTTGTTACTTAGGTGCATTGGCAGCCATAGCTGAACACGATGGGGTCGATACTTCCGAGGCCACAGTTGAAGTACACGTTTCATTTAATCAGGATGGTAATTCATTTTTATTGTCTGCTGATCTGGATGTACATATACCTGGTATTTCACTCGAAGAGGCCCAGCAGCTTGCCGATAAGGCGCATAGGGTATGTCCTTATTCGAAAGCGACCAGGGGCAATATAGAAACAAGGGTAACAGCTATTTAACCAGCTGTTACCTCTTCAGTTTTATTCAGCGTATTTACAGGCCTGCCATTCTTAAAAGCGTCCCGGGTTTTTAATCCCAGCAATTCGAACATGGCCATATCATCTACAAAAGCAGGATTTGGTGTAGTCAGCAGTTTATCCCCGGCAAAAATTGAACTGGCACCGGCCATAAAGCAAAATGCCTGCTCTAGGGTGCTCATTTCATTTCTTCCGGCCGATAAGCGTACCACCGAGTTTGGCATCACAATTCTGGCAGTAGCAATCATTCTCACCATATCCCATATAGGAACGCGTGGCTGATCTTCTAAAGGCGTGCCTTTTACAGGAACCAGAGCGTTTACCGGCACAGATTCAGGATGTGCTTCCATATTAGCCAGCGTTTGCAGCATAGAAACACGGTCTTCCGTAGTTTCTCCCAAGCCAATAATGCCTCCGCTGCAAACGGTTAATTTTGCTTTGCGTACATTTTTAATGGTATTTAAACGGTCATCATAGGTGCGGGTAGAAATGATGCGTTTATAATCGTCTTCGGAAGTATCTATGTTGTGGTTATAGGCGTATAAACCAGCGTCTGCCAGGCGCTGTGCCTGATTCTCGGTAAGCATGCCCAAGGTACAGCACACCTCCATATCCATGGCATTTACGGCTTTAACCATTTCGATAACACGGTCAAAATCGCGGTTGTCACGCACTTCACGCCAGGCAGCGCCCATGCATAAACGTGAGGCCCCTCCCTCCTTCGCCTTTACTGCTGCACTTACCACCTGCCCAAGCTGCATCAGTGGCTGTACTTCCAGGTCGGTATGGTAACGGGCTGCCTGCGGACAATAGGAGCAATCTTCTGCACATCCGCCTGTTTTGATCGAGATCAGTGAGCTTACCTGTACTTCATTGTAATCCTTATTCTCGCGGTGTATGGTTGCAGCTTCATAAACTAAATCCAGAAAGGGCTTATGGTATATAGCCGATATTTCTTCCTTAGTCCAGTTGTGTCTAGTTGGTTGCATATATTGTTTTTAATTAAAGTAAAAGTTTACTTGCCAGTCCCAGCAAGAGCAAAAATCCGAAAACGTCTGTAAATGTTGTAATAATTATTGAAGAAGCAATGGCCGGATCTATGCCAATACGTTTTAAAATAAGTGGAATGCCTGCTCCAGTAATACCGGCAATCAGTAAGTTCCCACTCATGGCCAGAAAAATAACCAATCCTAACAGTGGATTACTGTCAAAAAACAAAGCGAATAAAAATACGATCAAACCCGTGCAGGCTCCATTGATTACCCCTACCGTAAGTTCTTTGAGCACTGTTCTATAAGCCTGATTATCCGTCAAATCATATAGTGAAATCCTTCTTACCGTTACCGCAAGGGCTTGTGTGGCGGCATTTCCACCCATACCGGCAATAATGGTCATGTAGGCAGGCAACACAGCGATCAGTTTAATGGTGGGTTCAAAATGGCGGATTACACCGGAAGCAAGAAAGGCTGTGCCAAGGTTCAGGATTAGCCAGGGAAGACGGGATTTTACCGCTTCTACCCAGTTACCACTCAGTTCCTCGTCTTCTGATACCCCGGATATTTTTAAGATATCTTCCGTATTCTCATCTTCCAGTACATCGATTACGTCGTCAAAAGTTACCCGCCCCAATAGTTTCATGTCTTTGTCCAGTACGGGGATACTGGTAATATTGTATTGAGAGATTAGCCTTGCCACTTCTTCCTGGTCTGTGTCCGGGTATACCCAGGCTACTTCAGATTTTACCAGTTCTGTTATCTTTGCATTTCCCTTGGCTTTAATGATGTCCTTCAAAGAAACAATACCCTGAAAGGTATTGTCGTCATTTATCACAAATATCGTATAGAATTCTTCTATTTCTTCGCTTTGGCGGATGATCTCATCAATTGCGTCCTTCTTGGTCAGGTTCAGGTTAATCCGGATAAACTGTGTGTTCATCAAACCACCAGCGGTTTCTTCGTGGTAGCTTAAGAGGTTCCTGATATTCGACGCATCATCTTCGCTCAGATCGGCCAGGATTTCTTTCTGCTCATGCTCCTCCAGTTGCGAAATGATGTCTGTGGCATCATCATAATCCAGCTCTTCAACGATTTCGGTTCGCTTATCCGGATGTAACTGCAACAGCAATTCTTCAGGATGTGATTCCTCGTGCATTTCAGCAATGACTTCCGAAGCCGTTTCTACATCCAGTAGATTGATGATCCTTTGCTGCTCATCTTTATTCAGGCTCTCGAATAAAATGGCGATCTCAGAGGCATGATATTCCCCAAGAAGAGCTTTGAGCTGTTCATCATCACCGTTTAAGGCTACCTTAATCTTAGAGACATCTGTCCTGTCCAGATCGAAAGATTGCATACGCCGGTAAAGGTAATAATAATCGGTTCTATTTAAACCATCCCTTGCGCCAGAAATATAGGATTTGTAATACCGCAATGGCGGCCATCACAAGCATGGTGTATAAGTAGCCATGTTCCTGGTACAATTCAGGCATATTTTGTGGCAATACTTTGCCGGTAACCGGATCTTCAATGGCAAAGTTCATCCCATAAATACCCGCAATAAAAGTTAAAGGGATGAATATAGATGAAATGATGGTCAAGACCTTCATGATCTCGTTCATCCTGTTGCTGATGATGGAAAGGTACATGTCGATATTACTGGCAGAAATCTCCTTTAAAGACTCTACAATATCAATGATCTGTATGCAATGGTCGTAAGCGTCCCTGATGTACATCTTCGTCTGATCAGGGATCAGCAGGCTGTCGCTTCTTAGTATATCGTTCAGTTTGTCCCGTTCCGGCCATACTACGCGCCTCATATTGATCAGGTTCCGTTTTACAATTTGGGTGTCAAACATCACTGTGCGGTCTGGCTTATCGAACAAACGGTCTTCAATCAGGTCCAACTCATCACCCCAGGCACCCAGGATTTCAAAATAGGTATCAATGATGATGTCCATCAAAGCATACATCAGGTAACTGCTTCCGGCAATCCTGATGTTCCCTTTTCCTACTCTTAAGCGGTTCCTTATGGGCTCCAGACAGTCTTCATAGCCTTCCTGCAAAGTGAATAACGCGTTTTCCATTAAAATAAAGGAAACCTGCTCGTTATCAAGGTTCTTGTGTTCATCAAAATGGAGCATTCTGCTGATGGCGAAATCATATTTACCATACTCCTCCAGCTTCGGGCGCTGATAAGTCCGCGTGATGTCTTCCAAAACCAGCTTGCTGATGCCGAAATCGCTGTTCAGGGTTTCAAACATCGCCACGGAATTGAAACCTTTGATCTCTATCCAGTAATTGAACTCTTTATTCGCCAGTATCCGGGATAAATTTTCAATATTATCCAGTTCTTTAACTGCATAATGATGGTCGTTATAACTGTGAAAAGTAATGACAGGCTTTAAAGAATGCTCATCAATATACACCAAGCCCGGACTGGAGCCGGCTACTGGTAAAGAGTAGTGTTTGCGTTTGCGCTTGTGTTTTGCCGGTTTAGCCATAACTCAAAAATAGTTTTTAGCCTGAGGGCCCTGGTTAAACAACAGATCAATCATACTTAGGTTTGGTTTAAAGCCCTGCCTGTCATCAAAAACCTGGAAATATGGCTTAAAATTAGTAGCTATAGTATTTTTCTTGAAATGTAGTTTTGACCTGAAATCCAGTTCGGGTTCAACCTCTTTAACGTACTCCGTTGTAAAATGAAGATCAGGCTGAACTTTTAACTGTTTAAACAACCACTCCAGCAACTGAAAATTAAAATCAAACAGGTAATCAAATGGCTGCTGGTAAAAACGGATAAATTCGTCTTCGTAATATTCAAAATAGGCTGAATTTCGGTAACAGCTTTCAAAACTCTTCCAATGCAGCCTTTGCCAGTTAAAATCATTACTGATTTTCACATCTTTAACTTTGGTATGTACCTTAGCGCCCTTAAGTACTGGAACAATCAGGTCCAGAACGCCATTTGGCGAATATATCCTTGCCCGGTTCCTATAGGTCTGTTTAGGAAAATGCTCTTCTTTTTCCATTAAAAAATTGTAATTCAATTCTTTTAAACCAGAAAAATAAGCGACTGGCGGAAGATAAAAAAGTGGGAATATAGCTAAACTTTGCATCTGATATTTTATGTTTGCATTCTCAACTCGCCAAATTAATGATAAAAAAAACCTTTTCTTATATAGGAATATTTTTTTTGAACTTTTTATCACTCCTGCCCCTCTCCATCCTCTATATCTTCGCAGATCTGGCTTATTACATCGTGTATTACATTGTCCCTTACCGCAAAAAAGTGGTACGGGAAAACCTTCAGCATTCCTTTCCAGATAAACCATTAAAAGAGATCATACAAATAGAAAAGAAGTTTTTCAGCTATTTCATGGATATGGTTTTTGAAATGCTGAAAATGCATTCTATTTCTGCGACTGAAATCAAAAAAAGGGTCCGGTTTACCAATCTCGACCTTGTAGAAGCCCATTTTAACAAGGACGAGAGTGTTTTGGCCTGCACGGGGCATTACGGCAATTGGGAACTGGGAACGATGGCCCTGGGCCTAAACCTTTCCAAACCCGCGTATGTGATCTATAAAACTTTAAACAACCAGATATTCGACAATTGGTTTTACCAGTTGCGCACTCGCTTCGGAAATAGGTTTATCCCCATGAAACAGACATTGAGGTCTATTGCAGGCACCAGGAATGAGGCCAATATCTATTGCTTTGCGGGCGATCAGACCCCCTTCTGGAACGAAACGAATTACTGGATCAATTTCTTAAACCAGCCGACAGCAGTGCTGCTGGGACTGGAAAAAATAGCGTTGCAGACCAACAGGCCAATATTTTACTTTAAAACAAAGGTAGTCAAAAGAGGATATTATGAGATCGACTGCATTCCCTTATGCCTTAATCCTAAAGAAACAGAAGGGCACCAGATCTCTGATATGCAGTTCGACCTTTTAGAAAAAATCATTAAAGAAGAACCCGCTTACTGGCTTTGGAGCCACAGGCGATGGAAACATAAACCCCAAAGCGCAGGACAATGACAGTACCCAGTGTAGCAGTAGTAATTTTAAATTGGAACGGAAAGGCCCTGCTTGAGCAGTTTTTACCCAGCGTAGTACAATCGCAATATCCTAATCTACAAATTATAGTTGGCGATAATGCTTCAACAGACGATTCTGTCATTTTTACAAAAGTGAATTATCCGGAGGTAAAAGTGATGGTGAACGATCACAATTATGGTTTTGCCGAAGGTTATGGTAAATTGCTGGAGCAGATTGAGGTCGATTATTATGTGCTGCTCAATTCTGATGTTGAAGTGCCGCAAAACTGGATACAGCCCGTAATTGATGTAATGGAGGCAGATGCGCAGATTGCAGTTGCCCAGCCAAAGATCAAATGGCAGAAACATAAGGAGCAGTTTGAATATGCAGGTGCTGCCGGAGGCTATCTGGATTTGCATGCCTTTCCTTTTTGCCGGGGCCGCCTGTTCGATACTGTAGAAAAAGACAACAACCAGTATAACGATCAGAAAGAAATTTTCTGGGCCAGTGGTGCGGCATTATTCATCAAAAGCAAGTGCTGGAAAGAAGCCGGAGGACTGGATCCTGATTTTTTTGCCCATATGGAAGAGATAGACCTCTGCTGGCGGTTGAAAAACCTGGGCTATAAGATCATTTACTGCCCACAGGCTGAAGTTTACCATGTAGGGGGCGGTACCCTGAATTCAAATAACCCTTACAAAACCTATCTGAATTTTAAAAATAACCTGGTCATCATGCAAAAGAACCTTCCCTTAGCCGATGCCTACCCGAGGATTTTTATCCGCATGTCTATCGATTTCATCGCCTGGATCCATTTTCTAATGCAGGGCAAGGCACAGTTTGCCTGGGCCATAAACAGGGCGCATTACGATTTCCTTTGCAGCCTGTCAAAAAACGGGGCAAAAAGAACTGCAATACAAATCCCTTTCCTGAAACACACAGGCCAGTACCGTTCCAGTATTGTATGGGCTTATTTTATTAAAAAGATCAGGTTCTTTAGCCAGCTTGGAATTTAGTTTTTCTTTTCGGGGACAAAGACAATGGCTTCTTTACGGTTGGCAACGCTTAAGATGGCCTTGTAAACGTAATCGCATACCAGTTTTTCTCCTGCCACATTGATCAGCGACGCCTGATCTTCAGGTGTATGGTATTGTGGATGCCCCCCGGTATGGAAACCCAGAACTGAGATGTCTTTTTTGTAAAATGAAACATGATCTGATCCACCCACATCGTAGGCAATCACGATAGGGTTAATGCCTGCTTCCGGTCCGAGTTGTTTCATCAGTTCCACGCCTCCGTTGAAAGAGGCCGCGCCACCCATGTACAGTTGTTTTTCAGCATTCATACGGCCTACCATATCCATATTCAGCATGAGTTTTATAGATTGCAGCGGGATGACAGGATGCTCAACAAAGTACTTCGATCCCAGCAGGCCCTGTTCTTCCGCGCCAAAAGCAATCAGCAGTACACTGCGTTTCAATTGTTTCCGGTTTGTGGCCAGTTTTTCCCCGATTTCCAGTAAAGCCGCAGTACCGCTGGCATTATCATCGGCCCCAAGATGTACGCCTGTGGTATCCGGCTTTTTAGAAGAAGGCCCTCCCATGCCCAGGTGGTCATAATGTGCACCCAGTACAATAAACTCCTGTTTCAGCAGGGGGTCTGATCCTTCAATAAAACCGATCACATTCTGCGTAAGCACCCTTGGGGTATCGGTAGTCCCTTTTTTTACCCTTATTTTAGCGGTAAAATCCTGTGTATAGGATTTTCCATAGGGCCTAATACCCGATTTTTTGAATTCCTTAATCAGGTAGGCCACCACTTTTTTATTTTCCGCGGTACCAGGAAAACGTCCGGCCATCTCAGGCGAAGCCAGAAATGAAATATGCGCTTTGATCTCTTTTTCAGTAACTTCTGATTGTGAAAATGCAGTAATACTTAAACTGGTGTATATGGCCACCAGCAAATATTTTTTAGTGTTCATCGTTATCCTTTCAGTAAACTCTCTATCGCCAGACGGTAGCCGTCCATGCCAAAACCTGTTAAAACGCCTTTGCAGTTCTTTCCGGTGAGCGAAACATGCCTGTATTCTTCCCTTGCATAGATGTTAGAGATGTGTACCTCAACTACAGGGGTTTTTATGGCTGCAATGGCATCAGCAATCGCTACAGAAGTATGGGTATAACCACCGGCATTGATCACAATACCGTCATAGCTAAAACCAACTTCGTGTAATTTATTGATCAGTTCACCCTCTACATTACTTTGAAAATAATCTATTTCGAGGATACTGTATAGGTCCCTGAGTGATTTGAGGTATTCATCAAAGCCCTGGTTTCCGTATATGCCAGGTTCACGAAGCCCTAAAAGGTTTAAGTTTGGGCCATTAATAATTTGTATCTTCATCAGCTCAAACTTAGCCAAAAAAAACGTACCGTATAAAATTTATTTTGTGATCCATAACCCCTATCTGCAGTCGTACAGAAATTACCTCAAACTGGAACGTTCCCTCTCTGTAAATTCCATTGAGGCCTATCTTAATGATTTAAATAAACTGTCTCAGTATTTTGAATCATTGGAACAACATCCTCATATAAAGGATATTAATGCTGAAGACCTGAAGCTATTTATTTCATGGATCAACGAATTGGGTATGTTGCCCAGTACACAGGCCAGGGTGCTTTCCGGCCTAAAATCTTTCTTTGGTTTTTTAATGCTCGAAGAGGTCATTACCACCGACCCTTCTGCCCTACTGGAAACGCCAAGGCTCGGCAGGCACCTGCCCGATACATTGGATATTCACGAAATCAATGGAATGATAGCAGCTATCGATGCATCCAAACCCGATGGTATGCGCAATAAGGCCATTTTAGAAACCCTTTATGGCTGTGGTTTAAGGGTATCTGAGCTCATCAATCTTAAAATATCAGATGTTTTTGAAGAGAACGAGTTCATCCGGGTAATTGGTAAAGGGAATAAAGAACGCTTGATACCTATTGGGGTTACAGCCTTAAAATACATCAATATTTACCTGCAGGAAACCAGGGTGCATATCCATATCAAGAAGGGATTCGAAGACTATATCTTTCTCAACCGGGGCGGAAGCCGGCTTTCCAGGGTCTCGGTGTTTAGTATCATTAAAACCCTGGCGATAAAATCGGGTATAAAAAAGAGCATCAGTCCGCATACCTTCCGCCACTCTTTTGCAACACATTTAATTGAAGGTGGTGCCGATCTGCGTGCGGTACAGGAAATGCTTGGGCATTCCAGCATCACTACTACGGAGATCTATACCCATCTGGACCGCGATTATTTGAGGGGTATCATAAACGGGTTTCACTCCCGCAGCTAGGCTTTATACCGGCTGTCCTCTCCTGCACCTTATCATTCTGTCCTTGCCTTGCATATCTTTTTTTAATTCTATGTTTATAAATGATTTAGTAGTCAGCATTTCAACAGTTTCCTGACCTAAATTTGCATTGATCTCAAAAAAAAGCAGGCCCATATCGCTTAAATGCACCTGCGCAAAATCGGCAATGGCCTCATAAAACTCCAAAGGCTTTTCATCAGCAACAAACAAGGCCAGGTGTGGTTCATGTGCAAGCACATTTTCATGCATTTCAGCTTGTTCCTTTAGGGTGACGTAAGGCGGATTGCTCACCATCAGGTCAAACTTTTGCTTTGTACTATACCTACGGATGTCAGCTTCAATAAACAGGATATCTAACTCATTTAAAGAAGCATTAGCGGTTGCTGTTTCAATTGCAGCTTTAGATACATCCAAGGCAAAAACTTCAAAGCCAGGCAGGTTTTTTTTCAGGCTTACAGCAATACAACCACTTCCGGTGCCAATGTCCAGGATGCGCATTTTTCCGCCTGTGGCTACGGTAAGTGCACAGCTTTCCAGTACCCATTCTACCAGCTCCTCGGTCTCGGGTCTGGGTATCAGCACCGCCGGGTTTACTTTAAACGGTAGTCCATAAAACTCAGTTTCGCCCAATATGTACTGGATGGGCCGGCCGCTTTCCAGCGCTTTTAATATAGCTGCATAACGATGCGTTTCTGCCATTGTCAGTTTCCTGTCTTTTGCTAAACTGAGCTCGGCCCTGTTTAATCCGGAAACATGTCCGGTTGCAAGGTTAAAGATAGACGCAACTTCCTCAGCGTCATAAATGTCGCGTAATTGTAGTGTAAAATGTTGCAACAGCTGCCTTAAATTCATACCCTGCAAAAGTAAGTAAATCGAACAATATACCTTACTTTTGCTGTAATGACCGATAATTTATACATGCAAAGGTGCATCGAGCTCGCCGCTATGGGAATGGGAAGTGTGAGCCCGAATCCTATGGTAGGTTGTGTTATCGTAAACAATGGAAAAATCATAGGCGAAGGCTATCATGTTAAGTTTGGTGAAGCGCATGCCGAGGTAAATGCTATAAATTCGGTATGGAATGCCTATGGAGACCAGGCCCCGGAATTACTGGCCAAAGCTACGGTATATGTAAGTCTTGAACCCTGTGCCCATTTTGGCAAAACCCCACCTTGCGCCGATCTGCTCATCAGGCACAAGGTCAGGAAAGTGGTGATTGGAAACCGCGACCCTTTTGATGGGGTAAACGGCAAAGGCATAGGAAAACTAGAAAATGCGGGTATTGAGGTAGTATCCGGTATACTCGAACAGCAATGCTATCAGCTCAACCGGAGGTTCTTTACACGGATCACCCGACAGCGGCCCTACATCATTTTAAAGTGGGCAGAAACGGCTGATGGTTATTTTGCACCCAAAGATAAGCTGCAGCAATGGATCAGCGGACCTCTCGCTAAAAAACTGGTGCATAAATGGCGTACAGAAGAGGATGCGGTTCTGGTGGGCAAACAAACGGCCCTTGCGGATAACCCAAAGCTCAATGCGCGGGAATGGAAAGGTAAAAATCCCATCCGGCTGCTCACTGACAGAAAACTGGAGGTTTCAACAGGCAGCAACCTTTATAATAATCAGGTCAAAACAGTGATATTTAATGAAATCAAGACTGCTGTGGAAGGAAATATCCATTTTATACAAATGGAAGACATGCAGTATTACCTGCCCCAGAAAATAGCTTTTCAGCTTTATCTGATGGATATCGCTTCTGTGATTATTGAGGGCGGGGCAAATATACTCAACCAGTTCATTTCTGCTGGCCTTTGGGACGAGGCAAGGGTATTTACTGCTGCCCATACCTGGAACGATGGCCTTGCCGCACCAAAAATACAGGGACATAGGATCGAAGACCTGGACCTTGGTAACGATAAATTAACGGTCTATCAAAATAACCATTCATGATCTATTTACTCATTAGTATTTGCTGTAGCGTTACAGTCGCTGTCCTCCTCAAACTCGCCCGAAGGTATAAGATCAATATTGTACAGGCCGTAACATGGAACTACTTGTTTGCCATTGTACTTAGTTTATTCTTTTTTAAGCCTTCCTTTAGTGATCTGACCAGTGCCCCGGTCAATTCAGTTTACATTGCTTTGGGTATTTTGTTACCGGTTGTTTTCTGGTTTCTTGCTGGTTCGGTAAGAAATATAGGCATTGTAAAAACCGATATTGCGCAACGTCTGTCGCTGTTCCTGCCTATAATGGCTGCTTATTTTATCTTTAAGGAGCAGTTCAGTCTCCCTAAAATAGCCGGATTGTCAATAGGTTTTATTGCTATATTTTTTACGCTCTATAAAAAAACTGCCCAAAAGAATGAAGGCTTAAACTGGCTGTACCCAATTTTTGTGTTCATTGGTTTCGGAATTATCGATATTCTTTTTAAAAAGATTGCCCAGATCAAGGCCATTCCCTATACCAGCTCACTGATTGTGATTTTCATCCTGGCTTTTGTCATCTCACTGGCCGCCGTTTTCTACCTCTCGGCCTTTAAAAAACAAAAAATGGAGTTTGTTAATTTCATTTGCGGATGTATCCTTGGCTTCTTTAATTTTTTCAATATCCTTTTCTACCTTAAGGCACATCGCATAATGGCCGATAACCCTTCGGTGGTATTTGCTGCCATGAATATGGGGGTTATCATTGCCGGTAGTCTGGTAGGTATACTTATTTTTAAAGAAAAGCTAAACAAGTTGAACTACTGGGGACTTGCCCTTGCCCTGCTGGCCATTTTGCTGATTACAAATCCGTTTAGTTAATGTTATTCGACGATACTTATAAAACCATAGCAGCGGCAGCTGAAGGGGTATTCCGCGACAGGGGAAGTAAATTTATCGGCTATGCGTATCCGGTGTTTTCTGAAGATGAAGTTAAAGATATACTTTCTAAGCTTAGGGCCGAACATGCCAAAGCCAGGCATTTCTGCTGGGCCCTGCGCTTAAGCCCCGACAGAAGCATCTTCCGCATTCAGGATGATGGAGAGCCTTCGGGCACCGCAGGGAGACCTATCCTCAATACCCTGCTCTCGGCCGATATTACCAATGTGCTGGTAGTGGTAGTGCGCTATTTTGGTGGTACCTTGCTTGGTGTGCCAGGTCTTATCAATGCCTATAAAACTGCCGCTGCAGAAGCCATTCAGGCGGCAGCAATTGTAGAAAAGACAGTCAACGACATTTATGAGGTTCAGTTCGATTATCTGCTCATGAACGATGTGATGAAACTGATCAAAGAGGAAAAATTAAATGTTTTGTCCCAAAGCTTTGACAACTCCTGCAGCATGAGGCTGGAAATCAGAAAATCGGTTCTGAACAGTATTCTCCATAAAATTGAAAAAATTGAAGGTCTCCGGGCAAAATACCTATTTACTGCCTGAAATTTGATAACTTTAAGCTTATGGGCCAAGAATTGTCGGCTGCCGATCTGATCATTAATCCTGATGGCAGTATATACCACCTTAACCTTTTACCTGAAGATGTTGCCGATACTGTAATTACAGTTGGCGATCCGGACAGGGTACCAGAGGTTTCCAAACATTTTGACACGATCGAGCTGCGTAAGGGCGGACGGGAATTCATCACCCATACCGGCCATCTCGGTAAAAAACGACTCACAGTGGTCTCTACAGGTATAGGGACAGACAACATTGACATCGTGCTCAATGAACTTGATGCATTGGTAAATGTCAATTTCAAAACCCGACAAGTTAAAAAGGACCTCCGCTCGTTAAACATCATCCGGATCGGTACTTCCGGTGCGATACAGGACGATGTGCCTATGGGTACCATCCTGGCTTCCTCCTTTGGTCTGGGAATGGACGCGCTGATGAATTATTATATGCACGAACTATCCGGTGACGAACACAGCCTGCTAGATGGCATAAAAACGCATTTTTCCCACTTCAAAGGCATCAGTCCTTACATTACTGCAGCCGATAACGGACTGCTGAACACTATTGGAATCGAAATGGAAAAAGGGATCACAGTAACCGCTCCGGGCTTTTATGCACCTCAGGGCCGACAAGTAAGGGCAAAAAATGCGATCCAGAACCTCATTCCTCTGCTGAGTTCCTTTCGCCATTCCGGTTACAGGATTACCAACCTGGAAATGGAAACAGCTGGAATTTATGCCCTGGCAAAAGTTCTGGGTCATAAAGCCTTATCTGTAAATGCCATACTGGCCAGCAGGGTAAACCATCAGTTCAGTAACGAACCAGCAAAGGTGATTAACAAAGCCATAAATATGGTGCTGGAGAAGTTATAGGGCATTTTTGATTGCCGGCTGACAAACAAAAAGAAGCTTTTAAGCGTTAATTGAGTAGTTATTAATAGAAAATTATGTTTAAAAAAATAAAAGACGAGTTCACTACTTCATTAGTTAGCTCCTTACTTACAAAATACGAAGCCGAAGAACTGGATGCGGGGAAAAGACTGATTTCCGTCGTTGCAGGTGTTTACATGTTGCAAAAAGGGATTAGAAAAATCCGAAAACATCATATTGTAGCAGTCGAAGAAATTGTATTGGGTAGCATACTGCTTTACAGCGCCGCTTCAGGGCTCCACAAAAAGATCATTAAACAGCCGGTCCAGCCGTCGGATATCAGAAAAAACCAGATACAAGGCAACGATCCACGTTCAGATGTTCCTGCCTTCGTCTAACGAAAAAGTGAACAACTGACAAAAGACGGGGCCGAACCCCCTCTCCTTCTTCGCTTTCCATAAAATTTGGTGTCTTTAAGAAGAAAGATTACCTGATTTTATCTGTCATCACAAATCTTAAAACCCCGCCATCAATAATATCGGCATGCCTGATGGTATGCCCTTTAAGCAGCCTCCCATTCAAAAGCACTTTAGCTACATAAATGTGCTTATCACTTTGGTTAACTGCCTCGATGGTCAACTTCTTCCCGTTCTCTAAATTCAGCACGGCAGTGTTCACAGCGGGGCTTCCCAATGCATATTCATCAGAACCTGGCGAAACCGGATAAAAGCCTAATGATGAAAACATATACCAGGCGCTCATCTGCCCGCAATCGTCATTTCCACCCAATCCGTCCGGCGTAGGCTTATACTGCATTTTCAAGATCATCCTTACCCTTTCCTGCGTTTTCCAGGGTTGCCCTACCCAGTTGTACAGGTAGGCTACATGATGCGCCGGTTCATTGCCATGCACATAACCTCCAATAATGCCCTCCCGTGTAATGTCCTCCGTTTCAGCAAAAAACTCATCGGGCAGGTGCATGGTAAAGAGCGAGTCCAGGCGGGCGGCCACTCTTTTTGCACCACCCATCACCTCAATCATTGCCTTAGGGTCATGCGGTACAAAGAAGCTATAGTTCCAGGTATTGCCCTCAATAAAACCCTGATCGTGCGTGCTCAGCGCATCAAAATCCTTTTTAAAAGAACCATCAGCCAGCCTTGGGCGCATAAAACCTATACGGGCATCAAACACATTCCTCCAGTTTGCTGCCCTTTTTATGAAAGTCGAATAAACATCTTCCCTGCCTAGTTTTTTAGCCATCTGGGCAATACACCAATCGTCGTAAGCATATTCCAAAGTATTGGAAACCGAAGTCCGGTTATTTTCTGCAGGGATATAGCCTTTGTCAATATAATCCCCGATCCCTTCATAGCTGCGACGGTTTGCGGTGGTAACACACGCCTCCAGTGCTCTGGCGGCGTTACCATTATAAACGCCTTTAACCACTGCGTCAGCAATAACAGACACGCTATGGTAGCCGCTCATGCACCAGTTGTCGTTGGCGTAGTGCGACCATATCGGCAACATTTTTAAAGTGCTCTGGTCGTAATGGGCCAGCATAGATTTCACTATGTCGTTGTTGCGCGATGGCTGCATAATGTTTAGAAAAGGATGCAGCGCCCTATAGGTATCCCATAAGGAGAAAGTAGTGTAATTTGTAAAACCATTGGCTTTATGTACATTCTGATCCAGTCCTTTGTACTCAGTATTTACATCGGTGTAATTGGTAGGGTTAATAAAAGCATGGTACATCGCTGTATAAAAATTAATCTTATCGTCCTCACTGGCGTCAATAACAATTTTATTCAGCTCTGTATTCCATTTTGCCTGTGCCTTAGCTTTTATCCTGTCAAAATCCCAGCCTGGTGCTTCACTGCGCATATTTTCCAATGCGTTTTCCTGGCTTACTGGCGAGAGTGCAAATTTAATCACAACCTGTTCCTCATCAGTAGTAGTAAAATCAAAGTACATCCTGATGCGTTTTCCAGCGATGTCAGGGAAATTTCTGGTTTGGTCAAATTTTCTCCAAAAGCCTTTGTACACCTGTGTTTTATCAAAATTCTTTTGACCGTACCCCTTAAACGGTTTTGAGAACGACATGGCAAAATACACTGTCCGGGTTCGTGCCCAGCCATTGGTTTGCCTGTAGCCCGTTACCAGTGTATCGTTTACAACCCTTACAAAGGTCCATACATTTTTGTCTTCATAATTGTAAATGCCCGACATCAGGTCCAGCACCACATGCGAGTCTTCCGATTTCGGAAAGGTATAACGATGCAGTCCCACACGCTCAGTGGCGGTCAGTTCTGCCATGATCTGGTGATCATCCAGCTTTACACGATAGTAACCTGCTTCAATATGTTCATTGGCATGAGAAAATCCTGAACGGAAGCCACTGCCGGGGTTATCTGCTGTGCCGGGATTTAACTTAAGCCTGCCTTGTGTGGGCATCACTAAAAAATCACCCAGATCTGAATGTCCGGTGCCGCTAAAATGGGTATGGCTAAATCCCACTATTGTTTTATCCTCATATTTATAGCCGGCACAATATTTATAAACATCCCCATTGTACTTTCCATTCATTTCATAAGAAAGGGTATCTGTATCCGGACTTAGCTGTACCGCTCCAAAAGGTACTGTAGCCCCAGGATAGGTATGTCCCATTTTCTGTGTTCCAATAATGGGTTTTACGTATTTTACCAGGGCCTGTTGCGCATAGGTCCGCTTTGGAAGCAATGCCAGCAAAAACAGAACTGAAAACAAAAATAAACTGCGTAACCTACGCAAAAACAAAATACCAGCCATAATTACCATAAAAAATAAAAGCCCTAATCTATAAAAAATCTTCATTGTTTCCGCACACAGTAAAAATAGTTCGTAATTATTCTTCTATCCTCATCAACTCATCTTTGCCCCGCTCACTCCCCAAAATTTGGTGTCTTTAAGAGCACATAGGAAAATTTTGCCTTTTTCAGGCAAAGGTTTCCCGTCCGAAGAAAGATCACCAACTTTTAATTTTACAAGCCCATTAAACTTTTCCGCTTTAAATCCCGTACTTTTGTGCCTTAATTTTATTTACCGGGCTTTGAACCCGGTCTATTTTAAAATACAATGAGCAAAAGAGGTAGAATATTGGTCGCCATGAGTGGCGGTGTCGACAGTTCCGTAGCCGCAGTGATGCTGCACGAACAAGGTTACGAAGTAATTGGTTTAACCATGAAAACCTGGGATTACGCGACCTCAGGAAGCAACAGCAAGGAAACCGGCTGCTGCAGTCTCGACAGCATCAACGATGCCCGTACCCTTGCTGTAAACTACGGCTTTCCCCATTACATACTGGATATCCGCAATGAGTTCGGCGATTTTGTGATCGACAACTTTGTTGATGAATACCTTGCAGGACGTACCCCTAACCCCTGCGTACTGTGCAATACGCATATCAAATGGGAAGCCCTGTTAAAACGCGCCAATAAACTCGACTGCGAATTTATTGCAACCGGTCATTATGCCAATATCCGTTTGCAGGATAATGGCCGTTATGTCATTTCTAAAGGGAAAGACGAAAACAAAGACCAGTCGTACGTACTCTGGGGCGTTTCTCAGGAAAACCTTTCCCGTACCCAATTCCCTTTAGGCTCATTTGCCAAATCGGAGATCAGGCAGATGGCACTGGATATGGGGCAGGAAGAACTGGCAAAAAAAAGCGAAAGCTACGAGATCTGTTTCGTGCCTGATAACGACTACCGTTCATTTTTAAAACATAAAGTAGAGGGCCTGGAAGAGCGGGTTGCCGGTGGCAACTTCGTGAATAGCCAGGGTATGGTGATCGGCCAGCACAAAGGTTACCCTTTTTATACGATTGGTCAGCGTAAAGGCCTTGGTGTTGCTTTTGGAGAACCGATGTTCGTTACCCAGATCCTTCCGGAAAGCAATACTGTGGTATTGGGCAGGGCCGATGAACTGGAGCGTAAAGAAGCCATGGTCAGGAACCTTAACCTGGTTAAATACGAGCATATCAACGAGCCGCTGGATAATGTGGTTACTAAAATCCGTTATAAAGACGCAGGGATGCTAAGTACCATTGTACAGGAAAAAGACAAAATGCGCGTGGTGTTTGATCACAATGTTTCAGCCATTGCACCCGGACAATCAGCTGTATTTTATGAAGGAAATGATTTGCTGGGTGGCGGCTTCCTTTGCTAAGCCTTAGCTTTCCAGTGCATTGGAAATCAGGTAGGGCGATGCGGTTTTGACCCGCTTGCCTTTATACCTTTCAAAGTAATAATCGATGCGGCCTAAATTGATGCCCGCAAAACCTACCTGGTTAATGCTGGTGATGCCCCCATCCAGGTTCTGTACATCTTCGGGCTGATCCATAAAGGTATGTGTATGCCCCCCGATAATCAGATCTATATTCCTGGTGTTCTTTGCCAGTACCTGGTCAGATACCTTGTCTGAATTGTATTTATAGCCCAGGTGCGACAGGCAGATGACCAGGTCGCATTTTAGTGCATTTTTAAGCAGATCGGCCATTTCGCTGGCTTTTTTTACCGGATCTATATAGATGGTATCACCATAGTTTTTATCCTCTACCAGGCCTTTTAATTGTATACCAATGCCAAATACCCCTATTTTAAGCCCCCCTTTTTTAAATACCTTATAAGGCTGTGTAGATTTGTTCAGTAAGGTATTTGAAAAATCATAATTGCTGCAGATGATCGGGAAATTTGCATGTGGCAGTTGTTTGTGGAAGCCTTCCAGTCCGTTGTCAAAGTCATGGTTGCCCATGGTGGCCGCATCGTAGCCCATGGCGGTCATCAGTTTGATCTCCAGTTCGCCACCAAACCTGTTAAAATAGGGTGTGCCTTGAAAAATATCGCCGGCATCCAGCAACAGTACATTTTTTTCGGCTGCCCTGATCCGGTTGATCAAAGCGGCACGTCTGGCCGTACCTCCCAGCCCCTGGTTTCTTGACCCATCCATGGGGAAAGGTTCAATACGGCTGTGCACATCATTGGTATGCAATATAGTCAGCTTTACCAGGTCGCCCGCTGCAAAAGCACTAACTGCATCCAGGTTTAGCGCCAGAGCGGCAGCGGCTACCCCGCCAGTCCTGATGAAATTCCTGCGGTTAATCTTTAGTAATTCTTCCATCCAGTTTAGCATTAATGGTTTTACCTGCGGCTTCGGTCTCTTTTACAAAGCCAATCAGTGCGTCCCTTACTTTCAATCCCAATACCTTCTTTTCCAGCGGATTTTTGAAGCCCAGGGCATTGTCGCCCCCACTGGCGATATAATCTGAAGTTAGCACCCGGTAGGTTTTTTTGGCGTCAAAGGGTTTTCCATTGATCATCACCTCTTCCGGCTTTTTATTTTTGATCTTCATCCTCAAGCCAGAAACCGGCTGTCCGCTTGTAGCTGCAATAAAATTGATCAGGCTTTGGGTATCGGCCCCGCTTAAGGTAAAGGCAACCAGCTCATTTTCAAACGGCATCAGCTCAAATATATTCGACAGCGTTACATTCCCTTTGGGCAAGGCTACCCTGATACCGCCCTTGGTAGAGGGCATGGCAAAATCTATTGTAGCATCGTATTTCCGGGCCTGTTGTAAGGTGGCATCCGCAAAAAAATTGCCAAGCAGGCTTTCCGGTATGGTATCCACTTTGGGCATCTGTAGCTCAGAATGACCAATAACCTGGTTCATTTCTGCATCCAATTGCGTCTTATAGGGCAGATAAGCTTTAATAACCGCACTGTCTGGTGAAACACTGTTGTTGATGGCATATTCTGCCCGGTTGGCCTTAACCAGCTGGTAGTGCTGACTACAGGAAACAAAACTTAATGCAATTGCTGAAGCAATAAAAATCCGCAGGTGCCTCATTTGATCCATGCCTGATCGCTATTACAGGTTTTTGGTAATGGCTTCGTCCAGCGGTTTCACTTTAGAGCGGAAACGGTGCACGAGCTGTCCTTTCTCATTGATCAGAAATTTTTCAAAGTTCCAATTGATATCGCCCGTAAAATCCGGGTTTTCAGCTGTGGTAAGGTACTTGAATAAGGGGTTGATGTCCTCTCCTTTTACACTGCTCTTCTGGGCCAGTAAAAAAGTAACATTAAACTTTCCGGTACAAAATTCTTTGATCTCACTGTTGGTGGCCAGCTCCTGTCCGCCAAAATTTCCTGCAGGGAAACCGATCAGCACCAGCTTGCTGCCGTATTGTTTGTGTAGTTTTTCAAGATCTTCATATTGCGGTGTATAGCCACATTTTGATGCCGTATTTACAATAAGGATTTTCTTTCCTTTAAATTTGGAGAGTTTAACTTCTTTACCATCAATGGTTTTGAAAGAAAAATCGTAAACGCTTTTTGCTGGCGGTGTAAAAAACAGGCTCAGCAGAATTAATAATGTATTCATAAGTTATGTATTTTTATTGGATGGTCTAAATTAGCTATTATTAGGTTAGGAAATTATAATTATTCGGTAAAATCTGGCTGAGGGAACTGGTATGTCTATTTGACTACATTCGGGATGCGTTTTAGGTTGGTTAAGCCTTGGTTAGGCCTTGAATAAGTGTTAGGTAGGGGTTGATATACCCTAATGCTTTATCAACCCCTACCTAACACTTGCTTAACCTCTGCGCAAACTCGGATGCATTTCGAGTGCATGCCAAAGTTAACCCCCTGTGGGTTCCGGTTATCCCGGCTATTTAATTAATACTATATATTCAGTTAAATGAGTCATTTGTAAATAAAAATGCCATAAAATTCTATCGAATTTTGAAATTAGGCTTATTTATAGCTTTATTTGCAGAAAAACCGGTCTGAATGGCGAAGAATTTATTAATAGTTGAGTCACCTGCGAAAGCAAAAACGATTGAAGGATATTTAGGTAAAGATTTTCTTGTTAAATCGAGTTACGGGCACATACGTGATCTGGTTAAAGGAGATATGGGGATTGATATTTCCAATAATTTCGCCCAAACCTATGAAGTTCCAGCTGATAAGAAGCAGGTGGTGGCAGAACTTAAAAAATTAGCCAAAGACGCAGAAATGGTATGGCTCGCATCCGATGAGGACCGCGAAGGAGAAGCCATATCCTGGCACTTATATGAAACTTTGGGCCTTAAGGAAAACAAGACAAAAAGAATTGTTTTTCATGAAATTACCAAGCCGGCCATCCTTAAAGCCATAGAAACCCCGCGAAGCATAGACTATAATCTTGTAAATGCCCAACAGGCACGCAGGGTACTCGACCGGCTGGTAGGTTTTGAGCTTTCACCAGTATTGTGGAAAAAAGTGAAACCTTCCCTCTCGGCCGGGCGTGTACAATCAGTAGCTGTTCGCCTGATTGTAGACCGCGAACGTGAAGTCAATAAATTCAACGCAACTGCTGCGTATAAGATTACTGCTGAATTTTCGACCAGTGCCAATGGCAAAGAACTGGTTAAGGCCGAACTGCCGCAACGTTTTGAAAAGGAGGCTGATGCAGAAAAATTCCTGAACGATTGTATTGGTGCAGGCTTTTCCGTAGATAACCTGGAAACAAAACCTGCTAAACGTAATCCTGCTGCACCTTTTACTACCTCTACCCTTCAGCAGGAGGCTTCCCGCAAACTGGGTTATTCAGTGAGCAGGACCATGCAGATTGCACAACGCCTGTATGAAAGCGGGCGCATTACCTACATGAGGACGGATTCTGTAAATTTATCAGAAACTGCCTTACAGGCTGCAGCCAATGAAATCAGATCGGCCTGGGGTGATAAATATCACCAGCCAAGAACCTATAAAACTAAATCTGCAGGGGCCCAGGAGGCACACGAGGCCATCCGCCCTACTTATTTCAACCAGCATACAGTACCCGGCGATAACGCCGAACAGCGTCTGTATGAGCTGATCTGGAAAAGGGCAATCGCATCGCAAATGAGCGAAGCCCTGTTTGAAAAAACAACTGTACAGATTGGTGTCAGTACCCGCAAGGAGCAATTGATTGCCGAAGGTGAAGTCCTGAAATTTGACGGGTTCTTAAAGGTATACCTGGAATCTTCAGACGATGAGGATATGGAAGATTCGGAAGGCGGCACTATGCTGCCTCCTTTGGCGCGTGGGCAGGAACTTCATTTAAAGGTCATGAATGCAACCGAAAGGTTCTCCAGGCCACCGGCACGTTATACTGAGGCCAGTCTGGTTAAAAAACTGGAAGAATTGGGTATTGGCAGGCCATCTACCTATGCCCCTACGATTTCCACCATCCAAAACCGCGGATATGTGGTTAAGGAAGACCGGGATGGCCGTCCGCGCCCATTCGGAGCTATTCAGCTGGCAAACGGTACGGTGACGAAAAAAACAAAAACAGAAATTACAGGTGCCGAAAAAGCTAAGCTGTTCCCTACCGACATCGGTCAGGTAGTGAACGACTTTCTTGTAGAGCATTTTAAGGGGATTGTTGATTTTAACTTTACCGCCAACGTAGAAAAAGAATTTGATGAGATTGCCCAGGGCTTACAGGAATGGACAAAAATGCTCCACTCCTTCTATACCCCCTTCCATATAGAGGTAGAAACTACGCTCGAAACGGCCGACAGGGCCAATGGTGAGCGTTTGCTGGGAATTGACCCGGCAACAGGCAAAAATGTATACACCAAAGTGGGCCGTTTTGGTCCTCTGGTACAGATCGGGGAAAACGATGACGAAGAAAAGCCCCGTTATGCCAGTCTGACCAAATCACAATCTGTAGGTACCATCACCCTGGAAGAAGCATTAGAGCAATTTAAATTGCCTTTCCAGCTTGAAGATTACCAGGGCAAAGAGGTTTCTGTGGGTATTGGCCGATTTGGACCGTATGTGAAATGGGGAGATGCTTTTATCTCCGTACCTAAAAACGAAGATCCATTATCTATAGATCAGGATCGCGCCATAGAGATCATTACTGAGAAAATCAGTGCTGATGCGCCCGTGGCACACTACGAAGGTATGCCGGTTACCAAGGGCAGCGGACGTTTTGGTCCTTTCATCAAATGGAACGATTTGTTCATCAACGTTCCGAAGGCCTATAACTTCGATCGTTTATCGCAGACTGATATCGAAGAATTGATTACGAAAAAGATTGAAAAGGAAGCAAATAGATTTATCCAGCAGTGGGCGGCCGATAAAATTGCCATAGAAAACGGCAGATGGGGACCATTTATTCGTTTTGGAAAGGAAATGCTGAAACTTCGTAAAAATCCGGCAACCAATGATAAGTATACTGCTGAAGAACTGGCAGTGATTTCGCTGGATGAGGTTAAAAAACTGATTGTGGAGCAGGTCCCAAATGCATTTGAACCTAAAAAGAAAGCTGCGGCGAAAAAGGCGCCCGCCAAAAAAACGCCCGCAAAGAAAAAATAATGAAGAAAGACCTTCCGGAAAATATAGTTGAAGATGTGGGCATGGCTGTGGTGCTGATTGGCGAAACCCCTGAAGTAAAGAACTGGACGGTGTATGTTGTCAATCTGAAAGATGTAGGACTCGATAATGTTTTGATCAGTTCCAAGGGCTATGGCGAAAAAGATGGCAAAATGGTTAAAACTTCCGTCTTACGCCATTTTATTGGAGACCTGAAGCCCGGCTCTTTTGCAGGTGTGGAGGCAATAGACCCCGAGGTTTTCGGCCTGACCAATGAGTACTGGCTGAGTTATTATATAGACGGGGTCATTTATGACAAGAAATTTATCTTCCTTCCGGAAAGTATTGTAGATGAAAACCTGATCCATATCCCACTGGTAAATATGCCTGGGGTGATGATCAGATAACAAAAACAGATGCTGCTTAATTGGCAGCATCTGTTTTTGTTTCTATAATGTCCTGCAAACTTACCGGTAGTCCGGATAACAGGTTATAACCGGTAGCGGCCTCAATAGAACGGACACTCACCCTGTATTTTTTCCAGTCGGTTTCAATGGTGTTCACATTGGGTGTGTTTACCGCAATCACGCGTGTGCTGGCCGAAACCCGGTTGATGTCATCGTTACCTGCAGGGATGATGACGGCTATTTTCCATATGTTGGAGGGTACGGTTACTTTGCCCCCCGCAATAGTGTTTGCGTTGCCTTTACTGCCTGTACCTCCGATGCCATAACTGCCCATGATGATGTAAACTTCATTGCCTTCCAGAACTTTTGTACGCAGGTAACCTTCAAGGCCGTTCCAGGTTTGCTGGTTGTTTTGAGGGGCCTGGGGGATCATATTGCTCATCAGGAAAGTGGCGCTGTTGGCATTGGTTGAACTGGTCCGGTCGGCCGAGGGCACGTTATGGCCCCGGTCAAAACCTGAGCCGGAATAACTGTTGCTTTGCACTATAAAAGCGTCCTGGGGCAAGCCCGTAAAGCCGGCAAAGTTATCGAGCCGGTCAGATGCTCCCGTAATGTTGCTGGCATCCAGATGCCAGCTTACCCAGTTTGGTGTGCCACGGCTGCTGCTGTAAGATTGCACATAATAGCTCTGGTCGATCAAAAAATTATCAATACTTACCGAATTGGCACCCGAGGGGTTGCCAAACAGCAGGTTGCTGTTGTCGCCGGTTGCCGGTTGTGCGTCGGTACCTGCGGTAACACCCCTGGGCATTGATGCGGGGCTTCCATCAGGGTCTGCAGGATCAGGATCTGGTGTGGAAACCACAAGTCCGGGATCGCCATTGCCCTTAAAGGTAATGTCATCTATGTTTATCCGGGTTGTCCCCTCCTTCTGGATCTGGAAACGTACTTTTCCAGTGCTGTTCACTGCAAATGAATCCAGTTTTAAAGTACTGTTGGTTTCTGAAATATCCGTTCCCAACTGATTAAAGGTTGCACCACCATCAGTGGAAAGCATCAGCTTCCAGGTCGAGGCCGCATCAGTGCCATACTTACCATGTTTGATGTACAGCATGGTCATACCGCTTACATCAAAATTCATGGTGATTTTCCCGGTGCGGAGCCTTAAGCTCTTTAATCCGTTCTTTAAATCAGCTGTCAGATTGCCTACCAGGGCATCGTCAAGGATCCAGCTTCCGGTTGGCATTTTTACCGTTGCGATGGCATAAGCACCTTTGGCAGGTGTGTTTTCAAAATCTTCGGTAATGGAATAGGCCGCAGGCGGCACAACAACAGGATCAATCGGGTCAGGTCTTAATTCCTGAGTGGTTTTTTTGGAACAGCCGGTAAGTGCAAGCACCAGGCCTCCGTACAAAAGCAGATGTTTTAGGGTCATATATGTTTTCAATAAGGAGGTACAAATTTGGTAGTTTTATATTATCTAAATGTTAGAATACTGATATTTATTTTGGTTTTTTTTAAGTTCAGATAATATTATGGAAATGCTTACAGAATTCTGTAAAAGTTGATGTTGATAACAATTCTGAGGTTAAATCAAACCTTTTTGCTAATTTTCCTACACATCTTATTGTTAAACATCAATGTATGGAAAGTACTAAAAAACGCATGCTCATCGGCGCCACTGCCGCCGTTCTAATTGGTATAGGGGCATTTTTCTTCTTTAAGAAAGAAAGGCCCAAAGACTATAACCAGCAATATTCAAAGTATATAGAAGCCTATACCTCTGGTACGGTCTCCAAAAAGAGTTTCATCAGGGTTCACCTGGCCAATGAAGTAAAAACAGTAAGTGATGTAGGGGTAGCCGATAGCCGCGACCTGTTCAGCTTCTCTCCTTCTGTAAAAGGAAAAACCTATTGGATAGACGCCCAGACCCTGGAATTCAGGCCAGAGGAAAACCTGAAATCAGGCGAAAATTACGAGGCCACCTTTAACCTGGGCAAATTACTGGAAACAGAGGCTGGTTTGGAAGAATTTGAATTTGATTTTAAGGTAATTGCACCCGGCATGCATTTAATGCAAAATGGACTGGTTTCCCAAAACAATACCTCGCTTGATTACATGAAGCTGAGCGGTGAGATCACCACCTCAGATCAGGAAGATACCAAGCAGATTGAAAAGGCCCTGGAAGTGGATTTCTCTGCACCGCTTAAGGTGAAATGGCAGCACGATCCGGCCAGGAATACCTCTGTTTTTACGGTCGACAGTATCAAAAAAACAGGTAAAGAAAACCAGCTGAAGTTGAACTGGTCGGGTAGTCCTATTGGTGCCGAAGGTAAAGGTACAGAGACGGTTACAGTACCAGCATTTGGTGTATTTAAAGTGCTGGACATCAGGGCTGTGCAGGACCTTGAAGATTTTGCCCTGGTACAGTTTTCAGAGCCGGTAGGTGTTGGGCAGGACCTGAACGGCCTGATATCCTTAGCTGCCCAGTCAGATTTGCGTTATACGATAGACGGCAGCCAGGTGAAAATCTACGCTCCTGTTACACTTGAGGGTAATTATACCCTAACTGTTAATGAAAGTGTAGAAAATATAAATGCCAAAAAGCTTCAGGCTGGCAAGACGGCCAATATCATTTTTGAAAATAAGCTGCCCTCTGTAGTTATAGCCGGCAGCGGTACCATCATCCCGAATTCAGGAAAACTGGTATTGCCTTTTGAAGCGGTAAATTTAAGGGCCGTGGATGTAACGATCATCAAGATCTACGAAAACAATATTCCTCAGTTTTTCCAGACCAATAATTATAAAGATGGAGGCGAACTTCGCCGTGTAGGTAAGCCTGTGATTCAGAAAACCATCCGGCTGGATGAAGATAAAGCACTTGATTTGCATAAAAAGCACCGTTTTACGCTTGATCTGGATAAGATCATCCGTACAGAACCTGGGGCGATGTACCGCGTTACCATCGGCTTCAGGCATACCTATAATGTATACAAATGCGCTGAAGTGGATGATGCTGCTGAAGGCGGTGGCGACGACTACGAACGTTATGGAGAGAAAATTGATGAAGACGATGAATTTTGGGAGCGTTACAACAGTTATTATCCGAACAATTACAGGTGGGAGGACAGAGATAACCCTTGTACCCCATCCTATTATACCAACGAGCGCTGGGCCAGTCGCAACCTGATGGCATCCAATATAGGATTGATTGCCAAGCGCGGAAACGACAACAGCATGTTAATCGTAGCTACAGATTTGCTGACAGCCAAGACGCTAAGCGGTGTAACCCTGGAACTGCTGGATTACCAGCGTCAGGTGATTCACACCGTAAAAACGGATGGCGACGGAATGGCTTCTTTTGAACTGAAAAGAAAACCTTTCCTGCTGGTGGCCAAAAATGGTGATGAGCGCGGCTACCTGAAACTGGACGATGGGAACTCCCTTCCGCTGAGCCGTTTTGATGTAGGCGGGGATGTGGTTCAGAATGGATTGAAGGGCTATATTTATGGAGAGCGTGGCGTATGGCGCCCCGGCGATTCGGTATTTCTTTCCTTTGTAATGGAAGACAAGCTGAAGAAACTTCCGGGAAATTACCCTGTTACATTTGAATTGTATAACCCTCAGGGGCAACTCATCAAAAGGACCATTAATGGTAAACCTTTAAATGGTTTCTATGCTTTTAGAACTGCTACAGAAAGCACATCCCCTACCGGCAACTGGCTGGCAAAAGTTAAGGCGGGCGGAGCTACTTTCTCTAAGACTCTAAAAATTGAAACCGTAATGCCGAACAGGCTGAAGATCAATTTTGATATCGGCAGCCGGACCTACCTGGGCTCTGGCGGGCCATCCACTGCTGCCCTATCAGCCAATTGGCTGTTTGGTGCCCCTGGCAAACATCTGAAAGCTAAAGTAGATGTGAACCTGAATACCATGCAAACCACCTTTAAAGGTTTTGAGGCTTATACTTTTGACAATCCGACAGTGGTGTTCCAGTCGCAGGTAAAAACCATTTTTGAAGGTTCGCTCAACGAGAATGGCATGGCAACGGTGAATACCAATTTAAATGAAAACAACAGTGCGCCTGGTATGCTGAAGGCCAATTTTACCACTAAGGTATTTGAGGCCGGGGGTAATTTTAGTATCGACAACTTCAGCATCCCTTATCATGTATACAGCAATTATTATGGCATAAAAACACCTGATGGTGACAAAATGAGCGGAATGCTGCTTACAGGGCAAGACCATAAGATTGATGTGGTGAATGTAGATCGTAATGGAAAATTGCTGGCGGGTAGTAAATCTGTTGAAGTGGAGCTGTATAAGGTACAATGGCGCTGGTGGTGGGAGCAGGATAACGAAAACTCCTATGCCAACTTTACCCAGAACTCCTACAATAAACTGATTAAAAAAGAATACATCAGCTTGTCTAACGGGAAAGGCAGCTGGAAAATAAGAATAGATGAACCTGAATGGGGCCGTTACCTCGTATTGGTAAGAGATATTAACGGCGGCCATGTAACGGGTAAATCTGTTTATATTGATTGGCCAGGATGGGCGCAGCGCGAGCAAGGCAGCAACCCTACCGAGGCTTCGATGCTTTCCTTCACTGCCAATAAAACCAAGTTCCAGGTGGGTGAAGAAGTCGTGCTGACCATACCTTCGGGCAATGGCGGCCGCGCCCTGATCTCGATCGAGAACGGCAGCAAGGTTTTGAAAACTTTCTGGACAGATACCAAAGCCGGGCAAACGCAGTTTAAGTTTAAGGCCGAAAAGGAAATGGCACCGAATGTTTTTGCCAACGTTACCCTGCTGCAGCCGCATGCGCAAACCGTAAACGATCTGCCGATCCGCATGTATGGGGCCATTCCATTATTGGTGGAAGACCCTCAGACGATCTTGAAACCCCTGATAAAGATGGCCGATAAACTGCGGCCTGAGACGGAGAGCAGCATTACCGTAAGCGAGCAGAACGGTAAGGCCATGACCTATACCATTGCCATAGTAGATGAAGGCTTACTGGACCTGACCAGATTTAAAACTCCTGACCCGCACAGCGTATTCTATGCCCGTGAAGGTTTGGGGGTTAAGACTTGGGATTTGTTTGATTATGTCCTTGGTGCCTGGGGTGGTAACCTGGAGCGCATTCTGAGTATTGGTGGTGATGGCAGCATCAATAAAAACCTGAACCCGGCTAAAGCCAACAGGTTTGTACCGGTAGTAAAATATATGGGGCCTTTTGCCTTGGGCAAGGGTGCTTCGCAAACGCATAAATTTAAACTGCCGCAATACATTGGCTCGGTCAGGGCAATGGTAGTGGCTGGTCAGGACGGTGCCTATGGTAAGGCTGAAAAGGCGGTTCAGGTGAAAAAGCCGCTGATGCTGCTGGCCACGGTACCAAGAGTGATTGGTCCGGGCGAAAGCTTTACCCTGCCTGCAACTGTGTTTGCTACTGAAAAGAACCTGAAAAACGTAACCCTGCAGTTACAGCCGCAGAATTTGCTGGTGCAGGGGCTCCGGACGCAGCAGCTGGTGTTTAAACAGCCAGGAGAGCAGATGGCTTATTTTGAGGTCAAGGCGCCTGAAATGACGGGTATTGCGAAAATTAGGTTGGTTGCCCAAAGCGGTACAGAGAAAACAGCCTATGATGTGGAACTGGATATCCGTAACCCTAATCCATTCGTAACCAATGTAACTTCGGCAGTGATAGAGCCCGGACGTAACTGGGGTACCACTTATGTTCCTGTAGGAATGGCGGGTACAAATTCTGGCAGTGTAGAGGTTTCGTCCATTCCGCCTATCAATCTTAAAAAGCGCCTCAGCTACCTGGTGCAGTATCCGCATGGTTGTGTAGAGCAGACTACCTCCGGAATCTTCCCGCAGTTGTTCCTAAGTAAGCTGACGCCGTTAACCGAGCAGCAGAAAGCCGGTGCTGAGCGAAATCTGAAAGCAGGGATCACCAGACTGCGTAATTTCCAGACCGCCGATGGCGGCCTGGGTTACTGGCCGGGAGCCGGTACATCCGACGAATGGGGAAGCACATATGCAGGTCATTTCCTGGTAGAGGCACAAAATGCAGGCTATACAATGCCGGTTGGAATGCTGGATGAACTGCTGCGTTACCTGAAATCGAAAGCAGCGAACTGGTCGCCCAACAGCAATAACTTCTACGGTGGTGACTTGTCACAGTCTTACCGCCTCTATGTATTGGCACTGGCAAAAAGGGCCGATATGGGCGCAATGAACAGGTTGCGTGGGTTTCAATATCTTTCAGTCAGTGCAAAATGGCGTTTGGCAGCGGCGTATAAACTGGCCGGACAAACGGATGCGGCAAATAACCTTATCCGTGGACTTGCCTTTGAAGTACAGCCATATAACCAACTTGGAGGCACTTATGGATCAGACATCAGGGATGAAGCCATGATCCTGGAAACCCTTACCTTGCTGGGCCGAAAGGCAGAAGCCGGAAAACTGGTGCAGTCGCTGGCCATAAAACTGGGTAAAGACGATTGGTACAGCACCCAGACAACGGCTTACAGCCTGCTGTCCATAGCCAAATTCTGCGGGGCAAATACTGCTTCCAGCAACCTGAAGTTCAATTACACCATAGAGGGTAAAAAAGGTAGTGTAAACTCCAATCAGTTCCTCAGCAGTACTGCTTTATCCTTTAAAGGAGGAAATGGCGTGGTGATCAGCAATGCGGGCGACAGGGTATTGTTTGTACGTTTGATACTGGAAGGGCAACCGGCGGCCGGACAAAATAACTTCCTGCCAAATAACCCTGAAGTGCTGGACATGAGCATCAGCTATAAATTGCTGAACGGCAAGCCGCTCAATCCGGCTTTACTGAAACAAGGCACAGATTTTTATGCGGAAGTGGTGCTTAAAAATCCAGGCCGTATGGGCTATTATGAACAGATGGCCTTAACACAGATTTTCCCTTCAGGCTGGGAGATCATCAATACCAGGGTAAACGACAATGAGAGCATTATTGCTTCTTCTCCTTATACTTACAGGGATATCAGGGATGACCGGGTATTTACCTATTTCAACCTGAGAGAGAACGAAACAGTAACCTATAAGGTATTGCTCAATGCCTCCTATATCGGCCGGTATTATTTGTCTGCCGTACAATGCGAGGCCATGTATAACAACAGCATTAGTGCTACCGAGGCTGGTCAGTGGGTTCAGGTTGTCAAATAATTTATAGCCTTGGCCAGACATTAATTAATAAGTATTTGACAAAGCCGGCAGAGAACCTTAAGAATGCAGTAACCTTTTCCATAATTATTGATTTATTACAGATCAATAATTATGGGAAAATGTTACCTGAAAAGATCACAATAAGCGTAAAGGAATGCTGAAAGCACATAAAACTATACTTTTTACAGATCTGTCCTTTCTGGCTTTGATACTGATATTCCTGTTTGCATTACCTTCGAAGCTGTTCAGGGCGCCTACTTCTTATGTGGTTGAAGCGATAAATGGCGAATTGCTGAGTGCTGCGATTGCCAGTGATGGGCAATGGCGCTTTCCTCTGGCTGATAGTGTTCCCGAAAAGTTTATGCGGTGCATTGTTGCTTTTGAAGATAAACGTTTTTACGATCATCCGGGCGTGGATGCCCTGGCCATGGCCAGGGCAATGCGGCAAAACCTGAAGGCTAAAGCTGTGGTTAGCGGGGGCAGTACGCTTACGATGCAGGTGATCCGTTTGTCGAGGCGTGAAAACCGGACGCTATTGCAGAAGCTGATTGAGCTGCTGCTGGCGCTGCGGCTGGAACTTACCAATTCCAAAACCGATATCCTGAAACTGTATGCCGCCAATGCACCCTTTGGCAGCAATGTGGTTGGACTGGAGGCCGCCTCCTGGCGTTATTTCGGGCGCAGACCCGAAAGTTTGTCCTGGGGCGAGATGGCCACGTTAGCGGTCTTGCCTAACAGCCCCTCTTTGGTTCATCCAGGCAAAAACTCGCCTCGCCTGATCCAGAAAAGAAATGATCTGCTCGACAAACTGGCCGTTCTGGGTTTTATAGACCAGGTTACCGCTAACCTGTCCAAACTGGAACCCATTCCGGGAAAACCCCAGGCCTTACCCCAATACGCCCCTCACCTGCTCAACCGCTTCAAAAAAGAGTATGCTTCACTGGCTAAACGTAAAACGGGGACCAGGGTTACTTCCACAATTGATTATGATCTGCAATTGAAGATAAACGCATTACTGAAAAGGTACAATAACCGGTACAGGGCCAACGACATCAATAACATTTCAACTCTGGTGCTGGATGTGAAAAATGGTTCCGTACGCAGTTATGTAGGCAATATTTATCAGCCAGAGAACAAGGAACTGGAAAGTCATGTAGATATGATTACAGCGGCACGTAGTCCGGGTAGTACCTTAAAACCGCTTTTATATGCCAGTATGCTGAACGATGGATTTATCCTGCCCCGCACCCTGATTCCCGATATCCCTACGCAGATAGGTGGTTATTCTCCACAAAATTATGACCTGGGTTACGATGGTGCCATTCCGGCAGATAAGGCGTTGAGCCGTTCGCTGAACATACCTGCAGTTAAGCTGTTGCAGAACTATAAATACCAGCGCTTTTATGATAAGCTAAAAAAAATGGGCTTCAGTACGTTGAACAAGCCTGCCGATCATTATGGCTTGTCACTGATCCTGGGCGGTAGTGAAGTGACCATGTGGGATCTGGCGCGCACCTACATGGGTATGGCACGTACCTTAAACCATTTTAATGATTACCGCGGAAAGTACAATCCACACGATTATGACAGTCCGGTGTATATTAACCAGAAGCGGGACACCCGTTTTGATGAATATGAACTGCAGTTAAATTCGGTACTCGACTTTGGCTCGATATGGAATACTTTTAATGCGATGGAAGAAGTAATGCGGCCTGGCGAGGAAGGTTTATGGGAACAGTTCTCTTCTTCGCAGCGGCTGGCCTGGAAAACCGGGACCAGTTTTGGGTTCAGGGATGCCTGGGCCATTGGATTGAATCCCGATTACGTAGTATGCGTATGGGTGGGCAATGCCGATGGCGAGGGTCGGCCTGGATTAACGGGGATCGATGTGGCTGCTCCGGTGATGTTCGATATTTTTAAGCTGCTGCCGAATAGCAAATGGTTTCAGGCTCCTAAAAATAAACTGAAGAAAATGCGGGTATGCCGGCAAAGCGGCTATAAGGCAGGCGAGTATTGTAAGGAGGTAATTGAGGAACTGGTTGCGCCTGCAGGAGAAAAAACAGCGCTTTGTCCCTACCACAAGCTGGTCCATCTTGACCGTACCGGAACCTATCGGGTAACGGATGCATGTGAGGCACCTGCCGATATGCAGCATATACCCTGGTTTATCCTGCCTCCGGCGATGGAGTATTATTATAAGATCAAGAATAGCGATTATAAATCGCTGCCCCCTTTTAAGCCTGGCTGCGAAAGCACTGAACAGCATTATGTGATGGATATGATCTATCCAAAGAACAACGCCAGTATTTACGTACCGGTCGAGTTTGATGGAACAAGAGGTAAAGTCGTGCTAAATGCTACCCATCGCAATGCGGATGCGAAAATTTACTGGCATATTGACGGTGAATACGTGGCTACCACCAAAACCTACCATCAACTGGCAGTAAGCCCTGCTCCGGGAAAACATACACTCACATTGGTAGACGAAAACGGGGAAAGGCTGGTTCAGACCTTCCTTATTCTGGATAAGAATTAGCGATTGTTGTGCAGCAATTTTCGTTCGGCCGCACCAAGGGTAACCAGGTATTGGGCAATCATATAGGTTGCCATGATCCAGGTACCTGCGTAATGGAATGGGGCAACAAATTTGTTGTAGGCCAGTAGGGCATCAGACAGCATAAAACATATGGCGCCAAAAAGGATGAGCCTGAAACTAAACGTGTTGACCCTTTGGTTACGGAAACAGGCCATCATCGCCATCATACTGATGGCCAGCACATAGATCATCACCGGGAGTTTCATGGCAGCCAGGTGTGGGCGAAGAAAAAAATAAAAGCTGATGCTGACAATAGCACAGCATAGAATGGCTATCCTGGCCCCTTTCTTGTCCAGTTCAGGCACAGATTTGAAGTCGAGATAAAAGGCGCTGGTATAAAAAACATGACAAAGCAGGAAAGCTACAAGTCCATATATAAAATAAGACTCCTGCTTTACAGCATACATGAGCAATACGTCGCCTGCCAGGGCAAAGATCAGTCCGGTAAAAATACGTTTATGGAAACGCCCTTTTAAGCGGGTGCTCCGGGCAAGCATCAGCAGCAGGGAAATTACGATGGCTGGCTTGCTAAGACAGGCCAGATATGGGCTGCTGATAAATCCTGAAGCGATCTGCAGGATAAAAATCAGTGCAAACAAGAGGTTAAAACCCAGGTATTTTTTTAGCATTTCACAAATCTATATAAAAAAACAGCAGTTACAACATGGTTATAACTGCTGCTCTATATAGATGGATACTATAGTATCTGTAGCTTAAAAAGCTTAGTAGCTTTTTTCCGTACGGTTGTTGCGTCTGAAGCCATTACCAGCACCAGCTCCGGTGTTTGGTTTTTCCTGCGCTTCAGCCACTTTAATACGGTTACCGTTGTAGTCGCCGCCGTTCATGCATCTGATGGCTTCTTTTGCTTCTTCCTCTACAGGCATTTCCACAAAACCAAATCCGCGACTTTGACCCGTCTCCCGATCTTTGATAATCCTGAGTGATTTTACCTGACCGAAATCACCAAATACGGCTGTCAATTCATCTTCCCCTACTTCTAAAGGAAGGCCTGTAATAAATATCTTCATTAATGTTTAAAAATTTGTACAAAAATAAGCATTTTTTTGGTTAAAATTTAATGTAAGTGTCAGCTATAAGTATAATTAGGATAATTTATCCCTGAAAAGGTCCATGCTTCTTTTCCACGCCAGCCTGGCTGCGGCCTCATTGTAGCGGGTTGGCGAAGTATCATTGTTGAACGCGTGGTTTACACCTTCGTATATAAATAATTTATAATCAATGTTGTGCTGCTTTAAAGCAGTTTCATAGGCAGGGATCCCTGCGTTGATCCTTTCATCCAGGCCGCCATAGTGGAGCATCAGGCTCGCTTTGATCTTGCCGGCGTCTTCAGCTTTGCCCTGTGCACCATAATAAGCAACAGCGGCCAGTAATTTTGGATCAGCAATGGCCAGTTTATTGGCCATACCCCCGCCCCAGCAAAATCCTATGCAACCTGTTTTACCATTTCCGTCTTTCCTGCTGCGTAAATAGTCGAGGCCCAGCAGATAATTCTGCAGGTTCTTTTCAGGATCCAGCTTACCGATCAGCTCGCGGCCTTTGTCCTCATCTGCCGGAGTGCCCCCAAAAGGTGATAGTGCATCAATCCCCAGGGCAATAAAACCTTCGGTAGCTACTCTTTTGGTCACTTCAATGATGTGCGGGTTTAATCCCCGGTTTTCATGTATAACTACTACACAACCCAATTGGGTTGTGTTTTTGGGTTTTGCCAGAAATGCTTTTATATCACCGTCAGCACCCTTATAGGTAATTGTGCCTGTTTCAAGCTCCTCTTCGTTAACACTGGCTGCTGCTGCTGCTGCGTAATTGTTCTCCAGTAAGGGCAAAACAGATAAAGCAAGGGCAGTGCTTCCGGTGAGGACAGCAAGTTTTTTCATGAAATCTTTTCTGCTGATACCACTATGTGTGTATTCGTCGTATAGGTTAATGATTTTCTGATCCATATACTGTGAGGTTATGCATTTTTAAACAAAAAAAGCTTTATTTGGTTTGCCCCTTGCAAAAAAAAATCTGTTAGAGGAAAAATGGCAAGCATTTTGGGTATGAAATATAGTTCCTGATTTTAAGGGGATAACACAGCTAAGATTTGCATTTAATTATAACAAAATTGTAAATTTTATTTTAAAAAGTAATATATTCAAACTTGGTTGACTTCAAGTTTTGTTTTCTGTGTTTATGATCTTAGCTTTGGGAACTTTTACGAATTGACAAAATTGTTAATTTAGTCAGTAAAAAATGATGGGAGTTTATTAAAGACAGAACAGGTAATTTCCCATGTTAAACAAAATATCAACTAAAAAGTTCTGTGATCTAAACATACAAGTACCAGCATGCGCAAAAAATTACACGATAGGATAGCAGCTTTTAAAGATGCTACGGCAATTAAGGAAAAAGGTTTATACCCATATTTCCGTGCAATAGAATCAGGTCAGGACACAGAAGTAATGATAGATGGGAAGAAGGTGCTGATGTTTGGCTCTAACTCCTATCTTGGGCTGACTAACCACCCTAAAATTAAAGAAGCCTCCAAAGCTGCAATTGATAAATATGGCACAGGATGTGCCGGTTCAAGATTTTTAAACGGTACACTCGACATTCATATTGAACTGGAGCGCAGACTTGCTACCTATGTAGGGAAAGAAGCTGCAGTATTGTTTAGCACCGGTTTCCAGGTAAACCTGGGCGTCATCTCCTGCTTGCTTGACAGGAACGATTACCTCATTCTGGATGAATATGACCATGCTTCTATCATCGATGGAAGCCGGCTATCCTTCTCGCGCTCCATAAAATATGCGCATAACGATATGGACGACCTGCGCAAAAAACTGAGCAGGCTCCCTGAAGATGCTGCAAAACTGATTGTTGCCGATGGAATATTCAGTATGGAGGGTGACCTCGTGAACTTACCTGAGATTGTAAGCATAGCAGATGAATTTGGCGCAAACATCATGATGGACGATGCCCATAGCTTAGGGGTGATCGGGCTGAACGGAGCAGGTACTGCTTCTCATTTCGGACTCACAGATAAGGTTGACCTGATTATGGGTACTTTTAGTAAATCGCTGGCCTCTTTGGGCGGTTTCATTGCAGGAACAGAAGAGACCATTGAATTTGTAAAACACCGGGCGCGCTCTTTAATGTTCAGTGCAAGTATGCCTCCTGGTGCTGTGGCTAGCGTAATTGCCGCGCTTGATATCATTGAAGCTGAACCTGAGCGTATCGATAAGCTTTGGGCCAATACCAATCATGCCAAGAAACTGCTTGTGGAAGCAGGATTTGATATCGGACATACAGACAGCCCGATTATTCCGGTTTATATCAGGGATAACGACAAGACTTTCCTGGTGACCAATATCCTGAACCAGAACGGCATTTTTGTAAACCCTGTGGTATCTCCTGCGGTGCCATCTGATTCTTCATTGATCAGGTTCTCGCTGATGGCCACCCATACTTTTGAACAGATTGAAGAAGCGGTAGAAAAACTGTCGGCCGCGGCCAAAGAAGTACAGGTAAAGTCGTTTCAGGAAACCATTTAAGTGCAATACCCTCAACCAAACCATAAACCAAATGAAGCACATTGTTGCCGTTAGCTCCAAAAAACAGCTAGCAACATTTATTGATTTTCCGCATGAGTTATACAAAGCAGATCCAAACTATGTTCCGGAGCTGTTCATTGCGCAGCGCGATCTTTTAAGCCCAACGCATCCCTTTCACAAACACTCTTCACTGCAGTGTTTTTTACTTTATGAGGGAGAACGGGTTATTGGCAGGATCGCGGCTATCCTGAACAACAGTCATAATACCATGAACAACGCCAGCGATGGTTTTTTTGGTTTTTTTGATTGTATAAATGATCAGGATTCGGCAAACCTTTTGCTGGATACAGCTGCTAAATGGCTGGAAGATAAAGGGGTTAAAGAAAAGATGATTGGTCCTGTAAACTTTTCTACCAATGAATCCTGTGGTTTATTGATACAAGGCTTTGATATGCCGCCAGTGGTGATGATGCCTTATAATGCCAGCTACTACCCTGCTTTACTGGAAGGTTGGGGCATGCGGAAGCAGGTAGACCTGATTGCCTGGAGATTTAACGGCGATAATTATGACGATCGTTCTGTACAACTTATGGGTCGTTTGGAAGACCGTCTGAAACGCAATAACATCGTGATACGCAAGATCAACCTGAAGAATTTTAAGCAGGAAGCGGCTGCCTTGCGGGAGGTGTACAATAAGGCCTGGGATAAGAACATGGGTTTTGTTCCTTTAAATGATGAGGAGTTTGATTACCAGGCCAAAGACCTGAAGCTGGTTTTAGACCCTGATTTTTGCCTGGTAGCCGAACAGGATGGCAAATTGGTAGGCTTCGGGGCTGCCATTCCGGATATGAACCAGATCCAGATCAAAATTAAGAAAGGAAGGCTTTTGCCTACCGGGATCTTTAAATTGCTGTTCGGAAAGAAAAAGGTAAAAGGCATCAGGATATTGCTGCTGGGCGTAATTGATGGTTACCGTAAAATGGGTATTGAAGCCTGCATTTACGGCAGGATCATTAAAGCCTATCGTGAAAAAGGCATGGAGTATGCCGAGGCTTCCTGGACCCTGGAACACAATGACCTGGTAAACAATGCCATCATTGCCATTAAGGGCGATCCTTATAAAAAATATAGAATTTACGAGAGAGCGCTTCGAGCGCCTGAAACGCTGAGCGCATAGCGCATGTACGCATAAAATAAATGAGCAAGAAAAAGGTATTGATTACTGGTGCAAGTGGATTTGTGGGATACCACCTGATTGAAGCTGCTTTGAATGCAGGCCTGGAGGTATATGCGGCTGTCCGCAAAAGCAGCGAGGTGTCACATCTCAAAGCATTTGATGTACATTACACAGATCTGGACTACAGTTCTGTAGCCAGCCTTAAACAGGAACTGGAAGAAAAGCAATACCATTATATCATCCACGCAGCAGGCATTACAAAGGCTAAAACAAAAGAGGTATATGACCAGATCAATGCCATGTATACCAAAAATCTGGCAATAGCGGCAAATACTGCAAATATCCTGCTCGAAAAATTCATCTTTGTAAGCAGTCTGGCTGCATTGGGCCCCTTGGAAGACTTATCTGCCGAAATACAGGACAGCAGCATTGCCCACCCGGTAACCCATTACGGCGCCAGTAAAAAGCTGGCTGAGCAATACCTCGCTGATTTTAAAAATCTCCCGCTACTTATTATCCGGCCTACAGCAGTTTACGGGCCAAGGGAAAAAGATCTCTTTATTCTTTTCGACAGCATAAATAAAGGACTTGAACCCCATATTGGTCGTTTTAAACAGCAATTGAGCTTTGTTTACGTGAAAGACCTGGCCAGAGTCATCATCAAGGCCTTGAGCCTCCCTATGGTTCAGCAGCAATACAATATTTCAGATGGTGCAGTTTACGACCGTTATGCACTTGCCAGCTGTACCAAAAAGGCCCTGAACAGGAAAACCTTTAAGTTTCATTTACCCGTAATGCTGGTTTCGGGAATGGCAGCTTTTATGGATTTTATTTATGCGGGAAGCAAAAACACCCCAACACTGAACAAGGAAAAAATGGCCGAACTCACTGCCGTCAACTGGGCCTGCAATATCGAAAGGGCGAAGGCTGATCTGGGTTACGAACCCGAATACGACCTGGAAAAAGGTGTCATGCAAACCGTTAAGTGGTATAAACTGAATAATTGGTTATAAAGTATTTTTTGCTTAAAATTGTTGAGCATATACCCTGTGATTAACAATTTTACTGTCTAAATGGCCAAAGAAATTAAGGTAATTAAATGCCCGCAATGTGGCAGCACTGCCAAAACTGAGCTTAAACCGGATTTTTATCGTTGCAATAACTGTCATACCGAGTATTTTCTGGACAATGATGATGTAACCATCAATTACAATCACAATTTTAACCACAACCTCAATTTACCCTTTAATAACGACAGCAGTAAAAAGGTTATCAAAGTAATTGCCCTTATTATTGGGGTATTTATTGTACTGACCATACTGATCAATGTGATCTCTGCCATCTTTAGTCCCAAATCTGTTGCCACCACCTCTTCCGTTTATTCTACCGGACCAGCCCCGGCCGAAGAAACCGGCTTTTCGGCCAGCAGATATAGTCCTGACCTTTTTATACAAGCAGGCAGCGATGCCGCAATAGCTATTGTAGCTGAAGACAGGCGTTACAAAGCAAAATCTGAAGTGCAAAAGGATGGTGTTTATATTGCATTTTATACGCCAGGCAAAGGGCTGGTTGCAGAACATAAAGTTGAGGGAACACATGTCTCTACATCAGATATTAAATTCCGTACCTTCAGTGATGGTAATCTGTATGTGATTGCCAATAAAAGCACCCTGTACGTGGTAGATAAAAGCACTTTAAAATTAACAGATGCCGGCAAAAAGTTTTTCAGCGCTAAAGAAGAACTCCAGGTAGGTGTAGCTACAATCGAGTTTGTTTACGAGGACAATGGTGATGGTCTGATACTGCTCACCAATGATGGAAAAAAATTGTACTACTATCCGTTGGTTCAAAAGCTCTATAATGAAAATAAGTATTATGAGGCCAGAAAAGGCTTCAGCTCGCTTTTGCCGGGCGCAAAAGAAAAGGTGATCCATGTTTTTACCCGAAAAAGCAGCGATTATCCGGAAGACAAGCTGCAGCTCATTAAGATCAGATATAAAGACAATGGCGCCGGGCCAAAAGATGTGGTCGACAACCTGAGCTGGGGCAAGGATTATGGTGGTTCGGGTATCTTTACCGACAGGGACCCTTATAAAAAGGTACTCTTTAGCGACTATACCAGGCAGGCCGACCGGATTTTGGACTGGAAGGACCTGACACCGGGCAGGCTGTATTTTGAGCCAGAGGTGATGTTTGATGATGGCAGCGCATTGCTCATCTCTTTTAAACCTGATGCCAATCCAAACAGCGGCTATAAACTCCAGCAGCTGAACAGCCAGACGGGAGCTGTAGAATGGACGGTCGATGAATCAAAGGGCTCGGAAATTAAAAGGATGATCAGGTATAAAAATGGTTTTATCGGAGTTACCAACGATGAAGAGCTCCTGCAGTTTGACGCTAAGGGTAAATTGACAAGCACTTATAAAATTGAATAGTTTATGGGATTAGGGGATTTTTTTAAAAAACAGCTCAGTACTGTTATCGAATGGAAAGACCAGCAGCCAGAGTTACTGCTCTATAAATTTCCTGCACCTACCGATGAGGTTAAAAATGCAAGTAAGTTGATTGTGGCACCGGGACAAGGTTGCATCCTGGTATATGAAGGTGAAATTAAAGGTTTTATTTCTGATGAAGGCCTGTTTGACCTGCAAACAGACAACCATCCTTTTATTACCAATCTGCTCAAATTGCGGCAACTGTTTGAAAGTGAGCACAAGCTGCGCATATATTTTTATCGGAAGGCTGATATTTTAAACCAGCCCTGGGGCACGCCATCGCCTGTAAAATACCTGGATGGTCAATATCACATTCCTGTTGAACTCGGCGCCTACGGAAATTATTCCATGCGGATTGCGGATCCTTTATTGTTATTCAGGGATATTATCGGTTCGAGGAATGAATATACCACTGCCGATACAAAAGCCTTGCTCCTTTCACGTCTGCCACAAACGCTGATCTCTTATTTGGCCCAGTCGAAATTATCGTATTTGGATATTGACGCACAGCTGGACCGGCTTTCTTCAGATTTAAAAGCGCAATTGAATGCTGGTTTTTCGGACTTGGGCCTGGAGTTAAAGGATTTTAGGATTCAGGGAACTTCCTTTGATAAGGAAACCCAGCAACGGATAGGTAAAATTGCAGACATTACCGCCGAAAGCCGTGCGGCTGCCGAAGGTGGGTTAAGCTACCTGGAAATAGAAAAATTAAAAGCATTACGCGATGCCGCAAGAAACGAAGCCGGCCTGGCGGGCGCAGGTTTACAACTGGGCTTTGGAATGGACCTCGGTAAAACGCTGAATGATAAAAAAGAAGAACTTACCGCGTACAGCACAACAACCGACCCTGTTGTGCAGTTACAGAAATTAAAATTACTCCTGGATGAAGATATCCTGACCCAGGAAGAATTTGACGCCAAAAAGAAAGAAATACTGAGTAAAATGTAGTGTTAGCCAGCTGGGTTTTCCATTTGTTTGATGATTTTGTTCACTTCAGTCTCTGTAGCCCTTAATTTGGTCTGGCAAAATTCTATCAGCTCTGATGCCCGCTTTACTTTTTCTGCAAGTATATCTACCGATACCGATTCGGTTTCTATCTCCAGCGCAATTGCGGTCAGCTCCTTATAGGCCAATTCATAGGTCAAATCCGTTGTCTTCATTTATAGCGGTTTTAGCTTTTACTATTGTTTTAATTTCTGATGCGGCCAGACGTACGGTAAGTTCGCTGCCTGGCTCAATCTGATCGGCATTGGCGGCAATCCTGCCGTTTACTTTAAGGACGGCAAATCCTTTGTTCAATATGTTTTGCGGGCTCATTAGCCTGACCACCGATTGAAAATGGCCAATATATCCTTTTTTATTGGCAAAATAGATCCTGTTGTAGGACTGTAGATTACTGATGATATTGCTGAGATCTTTTTGCCGGTTGGAAATGACAATCTTAGGATTGGTAAGCACCAGCCTGGATAAGTTCAAAATACTCCGGTGCTGTTCGTTCAGCAGTTCCTTGGTGGTATTGATGGTTTGCTGCTTAAATTTTACCAGCTGGTCTTTATGGTAATTGATGAGCTGGTAGGTTTTGATGAGCATCATTTTTTGCATGCTCAACAGGCTTTCTTCAAAAGCCCTGTTATGTGCAATGATCAGTTCTGCCGCTTTTGTAGGCGTTTTTGTTGCCGTATGTGCCATTAAATCTGCAATGGTCTCATTTTTCTGGTGTCCGATACCGGTAATGACCGGGATAGGAAATTTAGCGATGGCCCGGCTCAGGTCATAATTGTCGAAGATCAGGAAATCGGTTTGTGCCCCTCCGCCCCTGATGATGAATAAGGCATCGTAGGCTTTTCCGGACTGGAACACTTCTACTATTTTTGCCAGGAACTGCCTGGCATTGGCTTCTCCCTGTACCAGAGTAAAATAATCGTCTACCTGGAAGCGGTAACCAAAAGAATTGTTATCTAATGTATGTTTAAAGTCCTGATAACCTGCCGAAGTAGCTGAAGAAATTACCGCAATATGCTGGACCACCTTATTCAGGCTCAAGCTGTTGTTGCGGGTAAGGTACTGTTCTCCGGATTTTCGTATGAATTCTGGGTTTTCACGGAGCAGACGTTCCAGTGTTTCTTTACGTTGCTGCTCAAACAGCCCCAATGTGAAATTGGTATCAATATCCAGGAGGTTGAGCTGCAGACCAAATGCAGGGGTATACTGTACGGCAACCTGTACAAGTACATTGATATCGTTACGGAACCTCTGCCCTGTTACCCTTTCAAAATTGGCAATGTTAATGGAAGCATTGCCCCAGGCCCTGCCCATTATTTTTGTTATGATCCTGCTGGATGACCGGTCTTTTTCTACCAGCTCAAAGTAATGGTAGTTACGCTGCGCCTTATAGGTGTGACTGGTCACATCCGCTATTACCCAAAAGGTCCTGCCGCCGAAAGCGCCTTCAAGCGTTTGCCTGATCTGCTCAGTCAGCTCAGAAAGCCGGATAGCGGCGGGCTTAGATGGATACGAGTGAACTTCCATTGACATCAACATTAAGCACGTGTTTTGCTCCGCACTTCAATGCAAAGTTATTCTTTTGGTGACCTACCGGAAAATCAAAACATACCGGATACTCATATTCTCTTATTTTTTCGGAAATGAGTTCATATACTGTCTTTCCAAACTCATCACCGGTATCGTCAGGTTTAACTTTAAAGCCCCCTATGATCAGTCCCTTTAAATTGTCTAGTTTACCGCTGCGTTTCAGGTTCCAGAACATCCGGTCTATGCTGTACAGGTACTCGCCTGTATCTTCTACAAAAAGTATTTTGCCTCCGGTATGGATGTCCGATTTGCTTGCAGCGAGGGTTTCGATAATGCTGAGGTTGCCGCCGATTAGCGTAGCCTCTGCCCTGCCATATTTATTATAGGTTGATGGGGAGCCTGTGTACTTTACAGCCTGGCCGCTTAATACCTGTTTGATAGAGAGTATAGTTTCAATTTGTATGGGCTCTGCAAGGGTCCAGTCTGACGGAAAACTGTTGCACATTTTGGAATGTATGGAAGCCACATTGAGCTGGCGGTTTAAATGACAATGAAATACGGTAATGTCGCTAAAGCCGATGATCCATTTGGGGTTTTGTTTAAATCTGCTGAAATCAAGCCGGTCAATGATCCTGACAGCGCCATAGCCGCCACGGGCACACATGATTGCCTTAATGTCCGGATTGTCCAGCATTCCCTGAAAATCCGCCGCCCGTTCGTCGTCTGTGCCACCCAGACTGAAATCCCTTTTCCCTATGGTATTGCCGGTAAGCACTTTAAATCCCCAGCTTTCCATCAACTGTACTGAAGGCAGAATTTCCTCCGCTGTAATGTAACCTGCCGGTGAGGTAATGCCAATGGTATCGCCAGGCCTAAGGTATGGAGGGATCATAATCTCTTTTACAGATTCAGGCTCATTGCCCCAGGTATTAAAGGTACTGAGGCTTGCACCGGTTGTAAGAACGAATGATAGAAAGTGTTTACGGTTCATTTTTCTCGGACTGTTTGGACAGACAATTATAAGGCTTATTGCCGATAATTTTTGGAAATTTACTCAATCGTTTTCGTAATTTTTTTGGTGAAACGAGCAGTTTTTCAGGCAAATTGTATTTTAAGAAAGGTATATTTAGCTACAAACTTGGGTGGTCTTGACAGAAATGCGGTTACAGGCCCAATAATTATTTTAACCAGATATAATGACTAAAAGACTCATTTTTTTTTGCTGTTTTTTAAGTTTGCATTCGATTGCACAAACTCAAAAAGTAAGCTTTATAAACAATTCCAACCAGAAAAAAGTTGAGGTGCTGGTAGATGGCAGGCGCTTTACCAGTTTTCTTTATCCAGACAATCTGGAAAAGCCCATTCTTTATCCTTTACAAACAGCCAGCGGCCTTACCATAACCCGTGGCTTTCCTTTGGAAAAACGTGGCAACGAGCGCACGGATCACCCTCATCATGTGGGTTTGTGGCTGAATTATGAAAGTGTGAATGGCTTGGATTTCTGGAACAATTCGTACAATATTCCCGCAGATAAAAAAATAAAATATGGCTGGATCAGAAATGTGAAAATCGGGAAAATACAAAATGGAAATACCAGTGGGACTTTAAATTATACTGCCAATTGGGAAAGACAGGACAAAAAGATTTTGTTGAAAGAGGCCACTATTTTTGTGTTTAGCGGCACAGCCCAAACCCGGACCATCGACCGCACGACTACTTTAACTGCCCAAACGGATACGGTTTATTTTAAAGACATTAAAGATGGTATGCTGGGCTTAAGGGTAACCAAAGAACTGGAATTGCCATCCGATAAGGAGGAATCGTATACAGACAATAACGGAGTCGTTACTAAAGTCCCTTCCGCAAAAAACGGGGCAAATGGCAATTACCTGACCAGCGAAGGAAAAACAGGCAACGATGCCTGGGGAACCAGGGGCAAATGGTGCATGATGTATGGGCAGAAAGAAGGACAGCAGGTATCTGTTGCCATCATTGATCATCCTAAAAATCCCGGCTACCCTACTTACTGGCATGCCCGCGATTACGGCCTGTTTGCAGCCAACCCCTTGGGACAAGCCATTTTTAGCAAGGGAAAGGAAAGTCTGAACCTGACTTTAAAGCCGGGAGAGTCGGTTACTTTCCGTTACAGGATTGTAATCGCTTCAGGTAAAAAACAGACAGCACAAATGCTGGACCAGCAGGCAGCCGATTTTAGCAAATAGTATTTTAATTTTTTTAGCCGAATAAATAATTTAACCAAGAACAAATAACCACTAATGAAAACCACACAATTACTAATTTTAACCGGTTTGGTAATCGGCAGTACATTTAATGCTGTACAGGCCCAAAGCGGAAAATGGACCAGCCTTTTTAATGGCAAGGATTTGAAGGGATGGAAACAGCTGAACGGAAAGGCTAAATACGAGGTTGTAAATGGTGAGATTGTAGGTACTACAGTTCACGATACACCCAACTCCTTTTTGGCTACGGAAAAGAATTATGGCGATTTTATCTTTGAGGTAGAACTGCTGGTAGACAATTCCATGAACTCCGGCATACAGTTCAGGAGCTTGAGTAAAGCCGATTACAAAGAGGGCCGGGTGCATGGCTACCAGATGGAGGTAGATCCTTCTGACAGGGCCTATAGCGGAGGAATTTACGATGAGAGCCGTCGTGGCTGGTTATATCCCATGGATATCAATGCTAAAGGTAAAACAGCTTTTAAAAAGGGAGAGTGGAACAAATACCGCATTGAGTGTATTGGAAACTCCATCAGGACATTTGTAAACGGCATTCCAACTGCAAACCTGGTGGATGATGCAACTGCTTCCGGTTTTATTGCACTGCAGGTCCATGCCATTGGTAAAAACGATGAGGCGGGTAAACAGATCAGGTGGAGAAACATTCGCATCCAGACAGAAAACCTGAAACCAAGCAAGACAGACAATATTTTTGTAGTAAACATGATCCCTAATAACCTGTCGGCCGCCGAAAAGGCCAATGGTTATAGCTTGTTGTGGGACGGCAAGACCACAAAAGGTTGGATAGGCGCCTATAAAACTGCTTTTCCGGAAAAGGGCTGGGAAATTAAAGACGGTGTGCTGAGTGTGGTGAAGTCTGATGGTGCTGAATCTACCAATGGTGGCGACATTGTAACCGTAAAACAGTATGGTGCCTTTGAAATGAAGTTTGACTTCAAGCTTACCGAGGGTGCCAATAGCGGAGTGAAGTATTTTGTCACGCTTACCGAAGGGAATAAAGGTTCTGCAATAGGACCGGAGTACCAGATTCTTGATGATGAGCGCCATCCTGATGCCAAACTGGGTAAAAACGGAAACAGAACACTGGGCTCGTTATACGACCTCATCACCAGCAAAAAAATACCAAATGCCCAAAGGAAAATCGGGGAATGGAATAAAGGTGTGATCAGAGTCTATCCGGACAACACGATCCAGTATTTCCTGAACGGCTTTAAAATTCTGGAATATGTGCGCGGGTCGGATGAATTCAATGAATTGGTTGCGGGCAGTAAATATAAAAACTGGAAGGACTTTGGAATGGCGCCAAAAGGCCATATCCTGCTTCAAGATCATGGAGATAATGTTTCTTTCAGAAGTATCAAAATAAAGGAACTCTAAAACTATAACATCATGTTAGATTCAAGAAGAAAATTTATCAGGCAGTCGGCCATAGCCGCTGCCGGAACCTATCTGGGAACAATGGGTTTAAGTGCAAAGAGTTATGGAAATATCATCGGTGCTAACGACCGTGTAAGGGTGGGCATAGTGGGGTTTTCGGACCGTTTTAAGGATTCCCTGCTACCCTCCTTTTTAAACCACCATAAAGAGCTTAATTTTGATATTGTGGCGGTATCTGACCTATGGAATTACAGAAGAGATTTGGGTGTTGAGCATTTGAAATCGAAATTTGGGCACGACATTACAGCTTGTAGAAACAACGATGAGCTTTATGGCTTGAAAGACATTGATGCTGTAATCGTAAGTACGGCCGATTTTCAGCATGCCACCCATTGTGCTGAAGGTGTAAACAACAAATGCGATGTATATTGCGAAAAGCCATTTGCTGAAACAATGGAAGATGCACGCATGGCCCTGAAAGCAGTTAAAGCATCTAAGCAGATTGTTCAGATCGGCTCGCAGCGCAGAAGCGGTAACAATTATATGGCAGCTGAGCGGTTTATTAAGGAAGGTAAGTTCGGTAACATTACCATGGTAGAATTGAGCTGGAATGTTAACCAGCCAGGGCGTTGGCGCAGGCCCGAACTGGTAGCCAAACTAAAACAGGAAGATACAGACTGGAAGCGCTTTCTGATCAATCGACCGTTTGAGGAATGGGATCCACGCAAATACCTGGAGTACCGTTTATTCTGGCCCTATTCATCGGGAATGCCAGGTCAGTGGATGTCACACCAGATCGATACCGTACACTGGTTTACCGATTTAAAACACCCAAGAAGTGTAGTGGCCAATGGTGGTATTTACCAGTGGAAAGATGGACGCCGGAACTGGGATACGACTACAGCGGTATTTGATTATGGCAAGGCAAACGACCCTGATAATGGCTTCCAGGTAATATTTACTTCGAGAATGCATAATGGGGATGAAAGTCCTGCCGAGATTTATTATTCCAATGGTGGTGAGCTGAACCTGAACACCAATATGGTTTCGCCTAAAGGTGGCTTAAGTGCCAAAGCAGCAGCAGCAATGAACATGAAGCCTAACCTGTTGCCCGAAATGAAGCTTACCGATAATACAGAGAAAGTAGCTGCATCGGCCAATACGGGAGGTGATAAGCTGACATCTGCTCATATGCGTAACTGGATGGAATGTGTGAGGAGCCGCAAGCAAACCAACGCGCCGGTAGAGGCTGGTTATTACCATTCTATTGCCAATATCATGACGAATGCTGCGGTAAGGACCGGAAAGAAGGCAACTTTTGACGAGAAAACGCAGGAGGTTATGGTAGATGGGAAGGTATTTAAGTACTGATGTGTGAAATTTTTAATGACTCTTCAGCAGCTGCATAATTCCCGATGAAGAATCGGGAAAGACGCTAGGCTGCTTCTGAGCATTAGAAAATTTCAGGACAGTACTGAAATGAAGAGAGAAGTATATAATAAAGCGGGCTGTTCATTTTAAATGAACAGCCCGCTTTTATTTATTACCTAAATTTTATGATCAAAACTTCCCTCTTACCAGAAAGCGGAATATAATGCAACCAGCATCGCTATGATAATCAAGGAGCCAACAGCAAATGAAGTTGAAACACGGAACATTTTTGGATCTACTTCCAGTCCCTGAGGTACGATACCTTTTTTGTTTTCATAAATACTGATGAAATACATGCCGATTACACATACCGCAAATACGATCAGCATCCTGTCCATAAAAGGAATTTCAAATATACCGCTGGAATTGGCTACCGCCCAGCCATAATCGTGCAGCGGGGCAAGATCAACCCATCCCGGCAGGAATTTAAGGATTACCGAAACGATAAAGCCACCAACAGTTGCAAATAAAGCTGCGTTTGAGGTCGTTTTCTTCCAGAAGAAGCCCAATATAAACATGGCAAAGATACCTGGAGACACAAAGCCTGTATATTCCTGGATGTACTGGAATCCTTGTTTACCCTCTCCCATCAATGCATCACCTACAATTAATGAAAGCAATACAGCCATCAGCATAGATACCACTACTGTAACTTTACCAACGTTTACCAATGTTCCTTCGCTGGCTTGGGTGTTGAAAGCTTTTTTGTAGATATCAAGGGTAAATATGGTGGCAATACTATTGGCCTTTCCGGCAAGTGAGGCTACAATAGCAGCAGTTAGAGCCGCAAATGAAAGCCCTTTTAAACCTACTGGCAATAAGCCAAGCAATGCAGGGTATGCCTTGTTCGGATCCTGTATGCCTGAGGCCGTCATCAGGTTATCGGCGCTGATGCCTGGGATTTTTTCTTTAATGATGTAATAAACCGCAATACCAGGGATTACAACGATTACCGGCATCAGCATTTTCAGGAAGGCTGCAAACAATAGTCCGGATCTGGCAACAGGCAGGGATGCACCCAAGGCCCTTTGTGTGATGTACTGGTTACAGCCCCAATAGCTTAAGTTGGCAATCCACATACCCCCTATCAATACGCTCAGGCCTGGAAGGTCCATGTAGTTGGGGTCGTCCTTTTTAAAGATGAGATGGAAGTGTTCTGAAGCACCATCGGTAAGGATAGCAAAACCTTTTGCAATACCCTGTTGTCCGGAAATGAGATTTAAAGCGATATAAGTGGCTACCAATCCGCCCAGCACCAGGAAAAATACCTGTATCACATCTGTGTAACCAATTACCTTCATTCCGCCCAGGGTAATGATGATGGCGAAAACAGCCAGTCCGAGGATACATGCCGTGATGTTCAATCCGGATATACCACTGATGGCTAAAGCGCCAAGGTAAAGAATAGACATTAAGTTCACCACAATATACAGCGCAAGCCAGAATACAGCCATGATCATGGCTACTTTTTCATTGTAACGCTGACTCAAAAACTGGGGCATCGTGAAGATCTTGTTCTTCAGGTAAACGGGCATAAAGAACACGGCTACAATAATTAATGTAGCTGCCGCCATCCATTCATAGGCCGAAATGGCCAATCCAAGTTTAAAGCCGGAACCACTCATCCCGATCATCTGCTCTGCAGAAATGTTGGAAGCAATAAGTGAGGCGCCAATGGCCCACCAGGTTAATGAACCCTCTGCCAGAAAATAATCCTTTGAGTCGGCAGAAGCCGATTTCTTCTTGTAATAGATCCAGAAGCCGTAGCAGGATACGATTAAGAAGTAAACTAGAAATACGATGTAATCGTATTTGTGAAGTGTATTCATCCTTGTTTAATTGGTTTATGGTTTATATTGGTTAGTAATTTACGATATTTTATTTCTTCTTATCCTGAATAAGCCAATCTGGTAAAACACAATACCAAATTGACTTATTACTTTCTGTTGGCTATTTATTCAAAGAGTTGATATAGGCTGCTATTTTCAGTCCATCAGCCTTTGATACGTGTGGCATCGGCGGCATTTCGGTTGCATAGCCCGGCCAGTTTTCAGGCTTAGGATTATGGATCAGCTGCAGGATTTTTTCATTGCTGTATTTGCGTTTGGCAATATCGGTAAATGAAGGACCGATCTGTTTTTTGGTTGGATTATGGCAGGCCAGGCAGGTATAATTGGTTAGCAGGCCTTTTACCTCATTGTAGCCTGGTGCTTTAGCTGCTGTTTTTGTTACCGGCACCTCCTTTTTTTCTGCCTGAGCTGTTTTTCCTTTGGCTGTTACAATTGTCTTTTTTGCCGGACTAACACTGGCTACCGGATCTTTTGACGAATTTCGTGTACTCAGCTCACTTAGCGCCAGTTTGTCTCCTGCAGGGATGTTGTTCAGCGTATAATAGGCTACCGGATGTACTACTGAATAATAGTTCTGCTTTTCCCTGATGCCATTTACACTAATGGTGTGGATGTAATACCTGCGCAGGCCATCTACCACAATCCTGGCTTTTAAGCCATCGGCGCTTACTTTGACCCCTTTTACTTTCAGGGTCTCCTGATTTACCACAGGCGAACCATATACAGGCTGATATTTATAAGTAAAACAGTCTACACCGTAAGAAGCAATGTCCTGGGCCGATTTCAAGTCTGCCGGGCTGGTAAACTCAATTTCGAATCCATCTGGCATGGCCCTTACGGCTTTCATCTCAAAAGGTACTTTGTTGTTGTACACCAGACGTTCCAATCCTTCATTGGCATCTCCAGCCGAACCCCAGCCTCTATTGGTCTCGCCTACAAACAGGGAGCCATCTTTGGCCCAGGCCATTCGTAATACGCCCGAGCGGAAGCCGCTCCTGAACATAAATGCCGCACCTTGCTCCTCACCATTTACCTTTTCCAGAAATACCCTGGAGATGATGCTCATACCCTGATCGCCCACCAATAATTGGCCTTCAAATGGGCCAAAAGTACCTGCAGGTATTTTAAGCGGTTCAGAATTAGAAATACCAAGGATGCCATGCGGCAAGCGTACGGCTGGTAAACGCAGATCAGGGAAGTCCTTTTTCATATCGGCCAGCGTTTTGAATTCTTCATTTACCCTGTTCTCGGGTTTAATGTAGCGGCCATTTGCGTTTTTTATCCTCCTTTCATCCAGCTTGGAATAGAAAAAATCAGCGCTTAGCTTTAAAGGAGAATCGCTTCTGCCTGTCCAGGCCAGACTTGCAGGATGTCCCATAAAATCCCCTTTGTTTACTTTCCAAAGCCCACCGGTACCTACCCAATCCCCCTGGTTTTCGGTATAATACAATTGTCCATCGATCACATTCAGGCCTGCCGGAGAACGCATTCCTGCCGCCCAGGGAGTCATTTTGCCATCTTCGGTGATGTTCATTGCCCAGCCCCGCATCGGAACCCTGCTTTCGGCACGCCACCATTCTTCATCACCAAAGGCCACATTGCCAGTAACAAAGAAAGAGCCATCAGGTGCTATTTTAGGGCCAAAGCTGTATTCGTGATAATGACCGCTTAATGGCCAGGCGTATATGGTCTCATAAACATCAGCTTTACCGTCCATGTTTTTGTCCATCAGTTTGGTCAGCTCTCCCCGCTGTGCCACATATAAAGCCCCGTCTTTATAGGCCAGTCCCAGTATTTCATGGAGGCCGGTGGCAAACTTGCGAAAATAAGGGCGGTTGCTGGTTGGGTTTTCAACTATAAACACATCCCCCCTTCGGGTAGAGATACCCAGATCGCCATTGGGCAGGGTTACCAGCCCGCCTACTTCCAGTATCGGCCCTTCTGGTACACGTACCTTAACGATCTTAAAAAAGTCCTCCTCTTTTGGCGTTTCCTGTGCTGTGGCGATATTATAGGTAAGGCTTAGTATAGCCAGGGCATAAATTGAGAACGTGCTCAACGTTGATATCTTGTTAAATAATGTTGTCATCTTCAGGCCGGATTAGAATAAAATGGAATAGTTTAATTTACCGCGGAGCTGAATGATCAACTCTTTTTTACCGGCAGCATCACGGATGACAGGTTTATCCTGCGGGTTGCTGAATTTCAGGTACCAGGATTGCCCATCTACCAGGTAAATGCCCTTGCTCAGTTCCTGTATATCAGTTCCGCCAGTCAGCATCAGGTAAATGTTTTCTGCAGGTTTATCAACACTGATCTCCCTGCTTAAACCTTCCCCATTTTCCAGTGCCTTAATGGCATCGGTCACCTGCAGTCCATGCAGGTTGTACTTAAACTCAGGTCTGTCTTCATTGTCCATTACGTAGCCCCTGGTTTTGAAACCTGTTCCGGTGGTGTCCAGTGGCCATGCGGCCTGGGCAGTTTCGAGGCGCGCAAGGGCCGGTTGTAGTGTTGTAGTAAAAGCTGTTCTGGCACCACGTGGCCTGGAGGTACCATTGCCCCTGCCATCCCACATCGGGGTGGCATCTACAAAATCCCCGCGCCAGGCATAAACCAGCAGGCCGTTGTCGAGGTCATAACTGTAATGTACCCTTTGCGGACTGCCAACAGAAATGGCATGGACTACCCGGGTACGTGCTGCGAGGTCTACAAAGCTCCTGATCATGGTGTTTACGGGTGCATCAATGTAGATTGGGTCTGCACCGCCTCCACCTTTCTGGCCCCCATTGCGCAGCTCTTTGGGCAGGGCCGTGATTTTAATGTTCCTGAAAGCTACTGCACCATGGTCGCCCTGAAAACGCAACGCGCCGAAGGCTTTTTCCTTATTGGCCGCCCCTCTGGTAGGACCAAACAATTCCACATTGTCGTGGATCAGTACACCGTTCAGCTCAGCGCTAAGAATTCTCGCATTGGCAATTTTGTTTTCTGCGGCATCAAACTGTGGGGCTTGAAAAGCAATTTTAAGGTGCTGCCATAAACCCGGGGCTTTGCTGGCATTCTGACGTGGGGCATAACCACCAAAGCCTTGCTGACCTTCTGGTTTGCTGTCGTCCCAGCGTTCATAGATCCCGCCATTGTCTGAAGAAAGTGGTTTTGTGACTGTCCAGGAATCCAGCAGCTGGATTTCATAGTTACCCTGGAGGTAAATACCCGAATTGGAGCCTTTGGCCATCAGGTAATCCAGTTCAAGGATCATATCTCCATGAACTGCATTGGTAAACAGATCGCTGCCATGGCCTTTTTTTCCGGGATTATTGATCAGTGTCCCTGATCCTTTTACAGGTAGCAATTCATTTGCTGCACTCAGGCTTGCAGTTACCGAACCGGCTATGGTCCAGCTACTGCCCGGGTTTTTAAAACCAGAAAGGTCGTTGAGGCTGAACTCAGGCAGGTTGGTCAGGTCCTGCCCCGATACCACAACTGTTCCAAACAACCAGACCAATGCTGCTGTTCCGAACCTTAGATAGGTTAATTTCATTTGTGTGTTTATTTGGTTAATTGAATAAATGTAACAAATTCAATTATACACCAAAAATAATATTGTAAAAAATACACTAACTACCCTTTGGATTGTTTTTAGCCTTGTAAAAAAACTGCAGGTAGGCCAGTGCAATAAGGGTTACACCTGTACAGCAATAAAAGGTAACAGGGATCATCCGGATATCATCAATAAATAACCATCCGGCAAGCAAAGCCCCTAATCCTATGCCTGCTTCCAGGGCAATGTACATCGTTGCCATGGCTTTTCCCCTTTGTGTGGGTTCGCTCAGGTCTACTGTCCAGGCGGTGGCAGTTGGCGAGAGCATACCCGTGGCAATACCATAAAGTGCTGAAGCAAGCATTAAACTTAAAGAAGAACTGGCAAGCCCGATCCAAAGCAGTGAAGCGGCCAAAAGGCTAAGGGATATTTTTAAGATCAGTGTTCTTCCGTATTGGTCAGAGGCTTTCCCAGCCACAAACCTGATCAGCAAGGAGGTAAGCGTAAATACCATAAAAAACAGGCCTTTGTTGCTGGTGCCTAAATGGGCACTCCAATCGGAAATTACGGTTAGGATAGCCCCGTAACTGATATAACTTATAAAGATGATCACCACTGCCGGTATCACACGCCATTCAATGATGTCTTTCCGGTTAATCTTTAGATGAGATACCCTGAATTTCTGTTTTCCCGGCAGGGTTTCTTTCATATTGGCCAGAATGACAATGGAAAGCAAGGCGAATAAAGAGGAACAATAAAAAAGGACATTGATGGAATAATGATCGGTAATGGTACTGCCTATTGCCGGGCCAATGGCCAGTCCGGTGCTAAAACAAACCCCGTGTACACCCATAGCTTCTCCCCATTTACCAGCCGGTACCAGGTCAGCAACATAGGCAGCAGTAGCGGTAGGCTTAAATCCAGTAGAAAAGCCATGAATTAACCTCAGAAACAGAAAGCCGGCAATGGTAGTGAGTAAAGGGTAAAGGAAACCACATACAAAACAAACCAGCGAACCCACGGCCATCACTGGTACCCTGCCTATGGTATCAGTTAGTTTGCCGCTGAATGGCCTGGATATTCCGGCAGTGAGGGTAAACAGGGCAATGATGAGTCCCTTATATTCTGCACCTCCCATTGCAGTCAGATAAGCCGGAAGTTCTGGGATAAGCATGTTGAAACTGGCAGAGAAAAGAAAGGAACTTAAACAAACAAGGCCAAACTGAAGGGTATATATGGAATCGGAAGGTTGCTGCATGAACGGGATAAGGTGACGATTGTCCGGGCAAAGATAAGGTTTAAAAATAAAAGACCGGTACTTCATAAAAGTACCGGTCTGATTTAGGCTAATTTATTAAAGCACTACCTCTTGATTTCATTCTTCCTGAAAACTACTGCTATTTCCTCCAGTTCCTTATCATTTAGTCTAGAGCTTTTCTTTAAGGAAGCAATAAAGTGTGCAACTTCTTCTGGTTTTGCCGGACAGCCCACATTGTCACCTTTGGCGCTAAGTGCTGCACCCGCAGGTCTCATCTGCGAATCGGCAACCAGGTTCTGTTTGGCATCAAATACCAACCATGTAGGCAAGCCCTGATCGGCATTGTTGTATTTTTTCAACAGATCGGCAGCGCCCGGGTTTTCCAGGTTTTCTTTTCCCTTGCTCTCGTATACTGTAAAGTCGGCAATCACATAATTTTTGTCGAAATAAGGTTTGATGGCCGGATCGTTTAAGCTGGCCGTCATTTTATGGCACCAGCCGCACCAGGAGGCATGAAAAACAGCCAATACCTGTTTTTTTTCTTTTGCTGCCTTTTTAATGGCGGCGTTCAATACTTCTGTTGCCGGAGCTGGTGTACTTTGTGCAATTGCTGTTTGAATGGTTAAAGTTGCCACAAACGCGAATAATAATGTTTTTAATTTCATGATGTAAATAAGTTTGTATAAAGTTAACGGATTTCCGTCATTTGTTGTAATTGTCTTCGCAATAACTGTGTTCGAACTGACAACTATCTAGCTCCTTTCAACTTTCAATGTTATTCCTGTATTACAGGTTAGCCTCCAGGGACTTGTTTCGGTGCTGCCAGGGTGTTTTTTCGGCCAATGACGACCAAAGTGCGGACGAGGGACTAAGGTAGTCCGGCCGATAGGTGTTGCAGATAACCTACCATATAGGATCAGTATTGGAAGGAATAAGTTGTAGCCTATAGCCTGGTATGGTTAATTGCTGTTTAACATCTTTGTGATATTCCGCATAAACCTTTGCAATAATGAACTTTCTTCGGTAATGATCTCCGCATCTGCCTGCATACCGTTTTTCAATACGATCTTATGCTCAGGGTCTTTGTTCTCAAAGCGCTCGAAGCCGATCTTGGCAATAAACACACTGTCCTTAAAAGCCACATCAGAGATGTAATTCACCTTGCCCCTGATCAGCCCATACTGCTCAAAAGGGAAACTCCTCATCTTTACCAGCGTACGTTGCCCGGTCTTTACCTTGCCCATGTTGTACTGCGGGATGTAAACTTCGCCAAAAAAATCGGTATTGGCCGGGTTGATCATAAACACCTCCTGCCCTGCGTTCAGCGTCTGGTTTTCCTGCACTATCCCTGCATAACTCACCCTCCCGTCTACAGGGGCCCTTAAGATGTACTGGTTAATCCAGGCATCGGTTTCGGTAAGCATATTGCTGAGCGACTGAACAAATTTTGCCCTTTCGTCCTGTATGGTATGCTCCAGCTCCAGGATCTCCTTTTGTTTGGCTGCATAATTGGTATTGTTATTCAGCAGGGCGGTGGCACTTTGTTGCAAAGGGTACCTGCCGGCCAGGTATTTGTTCTCCTGCTGCTTAAATTCGCTGGTAGAGACCATGTTTTTCTGGTACAGCTTTTTGTAAGCCTCAAACTCGTGCTCCACATTGGCAAACTCCTTTTCCTGGATCTTTTGCTGGTCAATGATCTGGGCCTTTAATTTTTCAATCTCTTTCAGGTCGCGCTCCAGGAACTGTTTCCTGTTCAGGTAATAGCCCCCGTTCTGTGCCGATACATATTGCAGGTACTGCTGGTAAAAGTTCTGGTAAGCCCCCTGCAGCTCGCCCAGGTTTAGGCCTTTCAACAAAAGGTTCGGGGCAATGCCAGTAGCGCTCAGTTCGGCGGTGATCTTTGTCAGGATGTCGTGTAGTTTCAACACATCGCTGTGATTGGCGGTACTTTCCATAAAGGCCAGGGGCTGGTTCTGCTTCACGTTGCTGCCTTCAGGAGCCAGCAGGCTGAGCAGTTTTCCTGTCTGTTTTACAAATACGGCCTTTGGCGCATTCAGTGAATTGACCTTCAGACTGGTTTTCACCACATCCGGGTACTGGATAAAGGCAGAGATCAGCACGATGGCCAGCAGGATACCAAAGATCAGTGTGATGCCCCTGCGCAGGATCCAGGAAGGCACCGCAGTGATGATCTCCTGTACCTCCTCGCTGTTCACCTCCAGCCCGTTGATCCTTTTGTCTGTTTCCTGTACCTGTTCTGTTGTTGTTTCCATATGTTCTATGCCCCCAGTTCCAATTGGTTTTTTACCAGCTGATAATATTCCCCGTTTGCACTTACCAGTTCCTGGTGTGTGCCCTGCTCTATAATTACCCCTTTGTCCAGTACAATGATGTTGTCGGCATGTTTAACAGTACTCAGCCTGTGGGCCACAACCACTACCGTACGCCCTTTAAAGAAGGTTTCCAGGTTCTCCATAATCACTTTTTCGTTATTGGCATCCAGTGCATTGGTGGCCTCATCAAAAAAGATATAGTCCGGGTTTTTGTAAACCGCCCTGGCAATCAGCATCCTTTGTCTTTGCCCCTGGCTAATGCCATTTCCTGCTGCACCGATCTTGGTATTCAGTCCAAGCGGCAGCTCCTCAATAAACTCACGGATATTGGCCACCTGTATGGCATGCAAAAGTTTGGGCATGTCCGGGTATTCATCACCCACGGCAATGTTGCGGGCTATGGTATCCGAAAAGATAAATCCATCCTGCATCACAATGCCGCATTTGCCCCGCCAGTAGCGGTAACCGATCTGCTGCAGGTGGGTGCTGCCTACCCTGATCTCCCCTTTTTCAGGTTCATAGAACCTCAGCAACAGCTTTAAAATGGTAGTCTTGCCACTACCGCTCATCCCTACAATGGCGGTTGTTTTCCCTTCGGGGATGTTCAGGCTGATGTTTTGCAAAACAGGCTCATTTCCTGCACCGGGATAGGTAAAGGTAATGTTCTGCATGCTGATGCTTTTGTTTAGCGGCAGCTCCCTTAAGAATTGTCTTTCAACAGGTTCTTCATCTTCCAGCTCATGGATCTCGTTCAAACGTTCCAGACTGATCTTGGCGTCCTGGAAGGATTGCAGAAAACCCAATAGTTGTTCTATAGGGCTGTTCAGCTGGCCTACGATGTACTGTATGGCCATCATGGCACCCAGGGTAAGCTGCCCGTCTATCACCGATTTGGCCACCATAAAGGTGATCAGGATGTTTTTGCCTTCGTTGATGAAAAAGGCACCGAACTGCTGGTACTGCCCCAAAGCCAGGCTTTTCATGCTGAACTTGAACAGGCCTGCCTGTATCCGCTCCCATTCCCAGCGTTTCTGCTGCTCGCAGTTGTTCAGCTTGATCTCCTGCATCCCCCCGATCAGCTGTACAATATTGCTCTGGTTCTCGGATGAAATGTCGAAGCGCTTGAAATCCAGCTCCCGGCGCTTCTTGAGGAAAAAGATCACCCAGAGGCTGTATAGGATGCTGCTCACCAAAAAGATGATGAAGATATTGACATTATAATAGGCCAGCACAAAGGCAAACACCACCAGGTTGAACAGGGAAAATATGGTGCTGAGCGAAGAGCCTGTTAAAAAACTCTGGATACGGCCCTGGTCGCTCATGCGCTGCATGATGTCGCCGGTCATTTTGGTTTCAAAGAAACTCATGGGCAGCTTCATCAGCTTGATCAAAAAATCTGTAAGGATAGAGATATTGATCCGGGTGGTGATGTGCAGCAAGATCCAGGAACGGATAAAATCAACGCTCATCCTGCCCAGGAAAAGCATGGTTTGTGCAATCAGGATAATGTAAACGAAGTTCAAGTTGCGGGTATTGATCCCGATGTCGACTACCGACTGGGTCAGGAACGGCAGGATCAGTTGTAGTAAACTGCCCACGCCCAAACCTACGAACAGCTGAACAATGAGCTGTTTGTATTTGTACAGGTAGCGGAGCATATAACTCAGGTCGAGCCCTTTATTAGGGTCTCCTCCCTGGGCGTAAAATTCTGGTGCTGCCGATAGCGTTAAGGCAATCCCTTCTGAATGCCCGTTGTTTTGGGTACTGAGCCAGCACCTTAAAAACTCTGCTTCTTTATATTCAATCAGGCCCCTTGCCGGGTCGGAGATGTGGTAAGTTCTTTTGGAAGATGATTTGGAGCTGATCTTGTACAGCACCACAAAATGTTTTTGCTGCCAGTGCAGGATACAGGGCAGGTCTATTTCCTGCAGCTTTTCCAGGCTTAGCCTGATGCCAGTGGTACGGAAACCGATCTTTTCGGCAGCCTCGCTAATGCCCAGCAGGGAGACCCCTTCGCGGTTGATGCCGGAGATCTCGCGCAGGCGCTGCAGGCTGTAATTGCGGCCATAGTGTTTGGCAATGATGCGCAAACAGGTCGGACCGCAGTCCATCTGATCGGGTTGTTTATAGTGGGGGAATTTTTTAATAGATTTCAAATGTATTTGTAATTTATGACCTAGGCTACTCTTTGTGTACTAATCTCGAAATGTAATTATCTAAAGCTTTTTCAGATGGTCGTGGGCCAAACATTTCTGCAATTTTAAAATCTTTGTCAATTATTATCGTTCTTGGTAGATTCATTATCCTATAATCTGAGGTTGCCCCTTTTGCCGCAAATAACTGAATACCATTAATGTTTCTACTTTTTACATTTTTAATCCAATTACTTTTTTCGTCGTTTACACATAACGATATAAATGTAATTTGATCATTATTTTTGTATTTATCTTTTAATAGATCAAAATAAGGCATCTCCTCCAAACATGGGCCGCACCAGGTGGCCCAAAGATCAATTATAATCGTTTTTCCTTTAAAACTACTTAAATAAACGTTATTCCCATCCAAGTTGAACATGTTAAAATCTATTGCTGTATCTCCTTTCCCGAATTTACTTAACAGCTTATAGGTTTCATCAAGAGCAAAGCGATAATTCTCATTTGATATTTTAGCTATTAAAGGTTTGAAAGAGATTAATTTTTCTTTCTCGACAACTGAATTTAATGCGTTGTAAATCCGGTTGGCTTCTATCCAATCGTTTATTTTTTTTGCCGATATGCTGCTATCTGTTTTTATCCCATGTAAACCGTAAACATTTTTGCGATAGACTTCTATTTTAAGAAAATCAGAATCTATAAAGTCACTGGTGTACTTTTTTAAATGAGATTGAACTAAAGCATCAAATTCCTTATAAATCTGGTCTTCTTTTTCTTGTGGAATCTTATATTTTGCTATAAAATATCCAGGTAAATATCTAAAAGTATTAATAATATCTGCACGAATTCGTGCAGCTTCTAATTTTTTAAACGATTTTGATGCTCCTTTAACTTTACTGAGCTTAAGAGTTCTTTCATTAGCCAGTAGTAGAACGGTATCTATACTCTTTTTAAGGGTGTTTTTTAGGTTGCGTCCTCCATCTAGATAAGATGCAGATTTTGGCCAAGGAACGTTCACAAGGTATTTATTTACTTTGCTTCCCTTTCCCTCAAACCGAGCTTTTGAAAAATCCAGATAATCAACTTCAATTGTTAAATTGTCTCCAGGGCTCAAGTAAAGAAGATTCCGTCCAATTAAGAAGTAGTTAGGGACAGATAATGGAAATTGCATAGAAAAATACCCTGTACTGTCAACCTTAATTTCTCTGTCAGGTACAGGTAATCTAAGCTCCACCATTTCAGAAAAATCGCGTACCCACTCTCTATTGGTAAAATTTTTGAGATGCCCTTTTAGGGTTACAAGTTTATTCTTTTGAGCATTAGCCTGGAAACAGACCAATACCAGTATCAGTTTTAATAAAAGCTTCATTAAGACAAGTAAATAGAGTCCCGAACTTGTTAAGTTATTAAATTAACCTATCATACAACTACGTACAATAACACGTATTCCTTGCGAGGTTGTACAAGTTGCAGTTTTGCAAACCTCATCACTTCTGGGACAGGAACCTAACTCACCTCCACAGTTATCGCGACACTCACCATCTAGTGTACTACATATTCCATCAATGCATAAGCTAGAAGGGCAATCTGCATCGACCATACATGGGTCTCCGGTTCCACCAGCAATTTTCCTCATTTCAGCTTTGCTGAGCATTTTAAAATTCTTCATAATTTTTTATGGTTTTAAGATTTATAACTCATTTCTTCCCTCGAGTTACATGAGAGGCATCAATTTTATAACTTCATGCTGGTTATCTGAACTGTATCGTTGCAACTCAACAGCTCATTTATTGTGCACAAAATCTTTAACTCAATAAATATTTGATATCATCTAATCGATATGGATCTGGCAGCTTGTAACCATTTACCAAGATGGTTGGGGTAAAGGTTACTTCTGTCAGTTCACACCACTCCTTTTGCCTTTGGGTAACTACTTCCATTTCGCCATTCACCTGCACCGGGTAGTTCTTTGCCCAGGTATCGTAATCTTTCTTGGTGCTCTCGTACCAGTCGTTTAAGGCTTGTTCTACTTTCTTCTTGTCACCCAGCAAACTCAGGGCAGTCAGATGCCTGGCAACTTTGGTTTTTGGGTCATCATCATGGTTGGCTGTAGTAAAGACTATCTTTACTTGGATGTCGTCACGGGTGTTCAGCCACTGGTCTAATGTACGGTGCGTACTTGCACATGGCCCGCAAAATGGGTTGCTCACCATAGTGATGATATTTTCTGCTTCTGCATTGCCTAATACAATCGGCATGATGTCATTAGGCACCGAAAAACGGGGCTGGTTGGTTAAAACCTGGTTGAACAGATCACTATTGTATTTGAATTTTTTTAGCTGTTGTTTTAAAGGAGCCTGTTGCTCTGCTTTCAGCATAAAGGGCTTTACAAATGCCCATATCACAACCGGGATTGCAAAGCTGAAGAGCATTGCTGCAATTGTAGTTATTTCCAATGCAGGTACTGCGTATCCTGTGCCTGTGGCGAAAACAGTAAATTGCAGCCATAACAAGGCCTGCACGCTGCAGCAGAGCACACACCAGTTTTTGGCTTTATACTGGTACCAGAGCGACCAGAAGGTATAGGGCAGGCAGCATAAATTTAAAATGGCCAGGTAAGGAATCGCCTTATTTACCAGCAACAGGCTCAACAAGGAGCCTGCAAAGTAAAAAAAGCCGACTTCGCTCCAACTTAGCCAGTCGGTAACTTTTGCCTCTTTTGATTTTAAAATCGCATTACAGTCGTTCTTGTTCCCCAGGCTGCAAAGGTTTTGTACAAAAGGGTTACTGGCGTTTACGCTATAAATCAGTAATAAAGTACTTACTGTAAGTCCTGCGAAGCTAAGTAAAGTTAAAGCCGTAAACGCCCAGCTAAAGCTGTACTGGAAAAAAAAATAGACGAAGCAACTTAATAGGGCAATAACCAATGCAGGAATGCGCAATCCGTTTAAAAACCCTTTAAAAGACTGGGCTTTATAGTCAGTTTCGCCGCTTTCTGCAGTTGCTTCGGCATATAAGACCACCCCAGCCCATTGGGAAAGAAAATCCTGCTCAGACATGCTGGTGTTACTTTTTTTTTCGTCGGTATAATTTACAGATCCGTTGCTGATGTTATTGATCAGGATAAACTGCCCTGTTTTCTGAAGGTGTGCAATCAGCGGAAAGGACAGATCGGCCGCATTGTAATTGGCTTTATCAATCTGGTAGGCGTTGTTGGGGATTTTCCATTCCGTCAGGCAATCACTGAGTGCCAGCAGACTTGGGTAATCAGGATGTTCATGCAATGCCGATTTAATGGTTTCATAACTTACACGGACATTTAATTTTTTTACCAGCGCATGAAGTATGGCAACGGCATTTTCTTTTTTTGAAAAGGGAGATAAGAGCATAGTTTGAATGTTTGGTTAGTTATTTAAAAGTAGAAAATATAATTTGAATGTCAATGACACAATTGATTATAATGAATCAAAAATTTCTTTTAATCGGGGGTCACTTGGTCTTGGCGCATCTGTGTTCAGCAGATTACCGTTTGCATCTACTAAAATGTATCTCGGGATAGTGTTTAGTTTAAAAAAAGTCGCAAAATCGGATTCGAAATTATCAGGCATATGGTAGGTAGATTGCAAATTCAATTCTTTTGCTTTTGAAAGCCATGCAGCTGTACTCTTGTCGAAGGATAAATAAATTAGATTTATTTTATTGCCATAGCTTTTTTCCAGTTCCTTTGAAAATGGGAACTCGTCAATACAAGGCCTGCACCAGGAAGCCCAGCAATCTATCAGGGTTGGCTTTTTTGCAATGACATCTTTTAATGGCTGTGATTTACCTTTTAAGTCTGTAATCTGGCTATTCATCACATCAATGAAATTCAGGTTTGCTTTTTCCTGCTTTGTTTTGAGCAATGAATCTATATAAGAGACAAATTTGGGATTCTTGCAGTCTGAGTTAAAGCGTGCAACTATTTCCGGGCTGATTATCCTATGATCGCCATAGGTGATGTATTGTTTCATATGCCTTGATAGCAGATCGTCCCTCATCTCGTCATTGAAGTCTTTTTGAATCAGGTTGTAAGTCGTATTGAAGCGATTTTTATTGAAAAAATCAGTCGATTTGAAGGGAGAAGTCATTACCAGTAGATACTGGTAAACCACATGGGCTGCAGTTACTACTTTTGAAAATTGGGTGGATTTAAGTCTGTTGTAGTCAATTTTCGGATTTAGTATGGCGGTGATGTCAGCTGAATTGTCATCCGATTTCAGGGTGGACTGCAGGAAAACCAGGTCCCTTACATAAGCTGCATAAACCTCATTATACACCATTTCCCTGATATGTAAAGGGATATGGTGTCTGATACTATAATCTTTCAGGTAATTTTCGCGACTACGAAATCTCGTTTCTGCAATCCGGATAAATTCATCAACCGTTTTCCCTTTTGGATTGATCATGTCCGATTTTACGTCGGTTGTGCTGAGCGCTATAGAATCCAGGATGCTATATATGTATTTGTTTTTACCTGAATAAGTTAGACTATAATACCATGGCAGCAGTATATCCTTAGGTTTTTCCAGTTGGCCAATAGTGACTTTCATCGTATCTCCCGGAATTAAAATCACTTCATGACCAAAAAGATCTTCAAATATGGCAAGGCTGGTATCTTTGAGGGCATAGCTGACAATTGTGCTGTTCATCTCACCGGATTTAATTCCCTGGATATTTATAGGTTTATGAGTTGGGATTTTTCCGGTGCAAAGTGCGTATAGTTTTTGATTTAAAACAAAGTGAAATGCGTCTTTATTAAAGCCAGGTTGGTTTGGATTATAAGAAAGAGCTATGGTTGTTTGCTGGGCATTTGCATAGAGTTTTAGCAAAAGCAAGGGCAACAGGAGGAGCTTTAATTTCATTCCATATAGTTTTTGTGTCAAGGTATGCATTTTCATGCATACCTTGAAAATCGAATTAGCAGGAAATGCTTGCACAGCATGGTTGTGAATTACACCACGCATATGGATCTTGCGAAACAGGCATTGTAATGCTAGCCCCTGTTCCACAACCACCCCCACTGCCTGTTATCTCACAGGTCATGTAACCGCTGCCATCGTCATGAAAACAGGCATGGGTTGAGGCGCTGCATACCTGATTTGGTAAACAATCAGAATCTGTCATACAGTAGGCACCTCCTACTACTTTTTTCATCTCAGCCTTGCTGAGGGGTGTGAAATTTTTCATAATTTATTTTAGTTTGGTTACATAGCCCGATTTCACCAGGGCTACTTTGGTGATATAAATTCAATTGCAATTTATATTCCTTATCATTTACAGATACAAAGCAAGTGTGCGCTGAAACAGCGATAACACCTTAACGGAACCTCTTCTGCTTTATTTAAAAATTTCATCTAATCTTTTGTAGATTGAATCGTCTTCGCCAACGTATCTCCCAACAATGTTCCCCTGAGGGTCGACAATAATTTTTGTTGGAAAACCGGCTACACTATATTTAAGGACATAATCTTCGTCATTTCTGTTTAATACCTGGTGCCAGTGGTAATCTTTATTCTTGTCAAGAAAATCCCGCCATTTATCGCCATTGTCGGATTCATTGGCAACGCCTACCATTTCCATCTTGCCCTTGTATTTATCCAGATATTCTTTCATCTTGGGCATTCCGGAAACACACGGGCCGCACCAGGTACCCCAAAAATCTATAACTACATATTTGCCTTTCAAAGCAGCCAGGTCAAACCTTTTTTTATTATAAGTATGGGGCGAGTTGATCGCTGGAGCAGGCTTCCCTATTGTGGTGGCCCTAAGCCCTTCTATTCTTTTTACAACTTCTATGTAGAAGGGGTTCGTTTTTAGCTTCTGCTGGTCCATTTTCTGATATAAGGCCATTGCTTCCTCGTTCCTGACCTGGCTTCTTAGCATCATATCACCAAGCAGCCAGGCTGCCGCCGCTGATGAAGGGTGATTCCTTATAAATGTTGTTTTGATATTAACCACTTCATTGTCCAGCTTTTCAATCTGTTCTTTCGCTTTTTTTATAGCTAAAGAATCCGTAATTGTATTTTTACCGATTTTAACTGCCAGATTAACACTCTGGTTCATTAATGGATAGATAACCTTGTTTAAACTACCCAGGTCGTTATTTGCCGGATCTCCAGATGGGTAAGCATCAACGAAATCAGCAATTTTTCCGCTGAATTTTACATTTGCTCCCGGAAAGGCAATGAATTGAAATGTAGAGGATTTAGCGGGATAAAATCCTCTATCTACCCTTTTCATCACACTTTCATTAGGAGGATAAAAGCTAATTGATTCCATACCTTCAATTTTACTATTATAATTGAAGTATCCATCACTAACTTTGACAGAATCGACCACCCTACTGCCATTTTTGTCCTTGGTATAAATGCGGATTATTTTTGATTCAAGGCCATCTATTTTGCCCGATACAGTGAATTTTCCTTCCTGGGCAAATACAGATGGAGAAAAGAACAACAAGGGAATTAACAATTTTTTTCTCATTTTATTACATTTTTCGGCTTTTAATGTTTTTCAGATTATATCTGAATTTCATATGATTTATTAACTGGTGGAAAGCAGATATGCGTATCGCAGCATTGATACGAAATTGCGCAGGTTACGGCTCCTTTTCCACTACCACTGATCTCCTGGGTAAACGTGATCTCATCCTCATAAATGGTGGTTCCGCTATCGCTGAAGTACTTAAATGATGGCTTTTTTAAATCACCAACCTTGGTGAAGCCTTCTGGAAGATCGATTTTTAAAGCGGTTTGCGTATAAGGGTCAACATCAGCCACATATGCATAGATGTGGTAGCCAGGATGAATCCTGACTTTAACCACAACTTCTTTATTTGCTCCCTTATTTACTATACCGGTAGCTACGCTTACCGCATTGTTGTCATCTGTTTCTGCAGGTTTGATGTTGTTATAGGATACCTCGGTTTGTTTTTTCTTATAATTGTTGCCCTCAGTATCTTTATCGTAACTGTTTACCATAAAATAATAACCACCTGTTTCCGTAAAGAAGATCTTGCTCTTATTTTTTTCATACCAGTTTCTCCACTCTCCTGCTGTTTTGTAATTCAATAAAGTGTAACGGTCAAGGATGCGTTTTGCTTTTTCAGTATCCTGCCCCTTTTCCAGCATGGCAATGCATTTCTCCAGTAAATGCTTGTCGGTATTGGGTATACCCAGACTTTTCACATCTTCATCCACAGTGATCACATAGCTGGCATCTTCTGAATAGAAGTAATCTTTATTTTCATCATAATACTTCAGGTAGGCTGCTGTATTGGTGCCAAATTTAGCGAACAGCTCTTTCTGGTTCTTCTTCAGAAAATCCTCGAAAGACTGCTTTGGTGGAGTCTGGTAACTTAAACTCTGTTCTTCGCGTTCTGCCAGTTTTTCGTTTCTGGCTTTCTTTTCCTCTATCTTCTTCTTTTCTGCGAGCATTTGCTGATCAAACTTGCTGTTCATTTCAGCATAGCTATCAAACGCTTCTTTTGTTGCCAGGTATTTTCTTTCTTTCAGGTACTCTTTAGTGGCGCGCCTATCCAGGTACTTACGGGCAATAACTCCCTTGTCCTTAAATTTTGAGATGTAAACAATGGCATTTGCCAATACATTCTGCGCTTCTGTCGTCATGTACTCAGGTGAGGCCGCAAAGCCCCAATGAAAGAAATTACCATGCCTGCCTATGGCTACAGCGTCAAGTGTTTTGGCGCATACCCCACTCGAAATAGATTCTGCATCAGGCGAATCTTCAAAGCCCCATGGCCGGGCTACCATGCCAATCCTGAAGCCTTTGTCGGAAACATACCCTTTGGTTTGCACCCTCCACATGGGTAACGATTTGGGCGTAGGTTTGCCCAGAAAGTATTCATAATGAAAAGCATCTTCAGGTGTAGGTTTTTGCTCAATGGTCATTTTTACCGGAAAAGGCCCTTTAAAAATGGGGTGTTCTTTACGGAAACTATGGGCATAGGCATCCAGGCACAAGCAATACCAATCCAGTTTCAGACCAATGCTACGGCCCAGTTTTTCACCTGTTTCCCCTATAAAAACAACAGGTCTGTTAAAGCTTTCTGTAAGATAAGCCGGGGGGATATATTTGGTTACATTACCTTTAGCATCTTTGATCATCTGTCTTTCTGCTATAGGCTTAGGCGTTCCGTCTATTACTGTAACGTCATAAGCATCAGACATATCCTGGCTATAGTTTTTGGCATCGATGGCTTTTACTTCGGTAAAGTGTTTTTTCAGCATCTGTTCAAATGAAGCCGACCGCCGTTGTACATCTTTTTCCTTTTCTTCGGGTGTTTTAAAGGCATCGTTTTCCCAGTTGGCAGAACCACCTACATACAGTACACGCAGTTTGTTTAAATCACCGTTTTTTTGTCCCCATGCAGGAACAATGGCATATACCATTAAAATAAATAGTATAAGACCAGAAATTTTTCTTTTCATACTATGCTTGTTTAGGGTTAAGCAATAAGTTGATCATCAGTTCCAGATCGTCCTCATTGTCACCATCTGTACGGAAGTAAGAGAAGATTACTCTGCCTTCCTTATCGATCAGAAAGTTCATTGGGGCCCCGCCCCGGTTATCCAGATTTCCTTTTGCACGTCCTTTCACCTCTTCCAAAGGGGTAAAACTATAACCACTACTTTTCATAAAAGGAACTACATAATCGTTTTGTTCGGATACGATATTGATACCCAAATATTCGAGGTCTTTGCCTTTAAACTTTTTAACCACATTCTCAAAATGAGGGAATTCTCCGCGGCATGGGCCGCAACCAGGGAACCAGTAAGTTAGTAGTACCACTTTGCCTTTATAATCAGAAAGTGAGGCTTCTCCAGGTGTCATATAACGCTTCAGACCATTAAATGGCGTAGCCATTTGGGCATTGGCATTCAAGCGCGACCATATATCTGTCTCTACTTGTCCTGCATTTTTGTTCAGTTTATTGCCATAGCCTGTTATTGCAGCTTTTAAAGCTGTAGACGGACTTTTAGCAAAAGTTACCATTAAACTGTCGTACGCTGCGCCGGTATTTCCGGCTACATCAGCTGCCTGCGCTTTTAAAACCTCCAGATCGGTTTTGAACCCAGAATATCTTGACAATTTTAACTGCTTCAATATGGCCAGGGCTTCGCTTCCCTTTTTCTGATCCAGGAGCATCTTTGCTTTGGCTATGGTTTGGGCCTGCAATACCAGATCTGGCCAGGTTTTTTTCTCCTCTTTTTCGGTTTTAGCCATCTCCTGTGCAAGAGTAACAGCTTTTTGAGGGTTTTCTGAAAGCAAAATGTTAAAGTATGAGGACATGCCGCTTGCCGACCAGTTGAATTTATCTGGCGCGTAACTATCGTGCAGTAATTCAAAATACTTCATTTTATCAGCAGTCTTCTTTGACCTGGCTGCCAGCCAGTACAATGCCTGTGCACCACGTTCATGATTGGGGAAACGTTTAGCTACATCAAGGCTCATTTGTTTCCACTTCCCTTCATCAATACCGCCGAATGAAGAAGCATAATAAAACGCATAGTTTGGATTGGAAGGATCTGATGCTGTAGCTTTGGCCAGGTAACTTCTTGATACCGTAAAATCGCCCCAGCGTTCCCCGTCAATCCACAATCCGCCCCAGGCTTCTGTAAATTTGGGGTCAATCTCTGTTGCTTTTAGCAGATAAGGTTTTGCTTTTGGGCTTTCTTCATTCAGGTAGGCTTTTGCAATGCCGTATGGAACCATTGCCGATTTAGGGTATTTCTTCATCCAGACGGCATACTGTTTTTCCAGTTCCGGGTTTTCGGTACCCATAGCCTTTGTATAAGCGGTGTGTACGCTTAAACTATCTGGGCTTGCTTCTACTGCTGCTTTCAGTTTAGCCAGTTGTACCTTGTCGGTAACCACCTCATTTTTACCGTGCTGGGCAAATCCTTCAAATGAATTGAAGAATAGCATTCCAGTAAGCAGCATTGCAGCTGCATTTACTTTGTTCAATATCATAGTTGTATGTTTTAAGGATAAACAGGCCCTTATGACTGTTCAAAAGGGCCTGAAATATTTAATTAATAGGTGTTTTGCTCAATAGCGCCATTGCTCGATATGATCTCGGTGCGTGGGATTGGTGCAGCAAAGCGTCTGGAGTTTTTGGGTAAGGTATAGGTTTTAACCGGTTCATTAAACAACACACTCGATGCATTGTAAGGATAAAATGTCCTGGTTAAAAGCACATCATCATTTGGATCATCGTTGTTGTTATACCTGCGGATATCAAACCAGCGCTGTACAAAAGGCATTTCACGTCTTCTTTCTTCCAGTACTTTTTTAATAGCATCATCTTTACCTGTTGCAACAAGGTTAACCCATGCACCGGGTTTCATACGTTTTGCCCTTAATGTATTAATGGTTGTCATTGCACCTCCCGGATCGTTAGACCTGGCCTGGGCTTCTGCCTTGATCAGCAATACTTCAGCAACTGTCGGGCCTGAAGGCAGCCTGTCTTTAAAAAAGAAAATATAGCCAGGGTAATTGTATGAAGGTTTGGTCATGCCTCTATCGTAGGAGTAACCTTCAACCATATGATATTCGTACCTCAGGTCATTCGTTTTATCATAAAGATTCAGCAGATCAAGACTTGGAATGTACCACCAGGAGGTGTAATTCAACATTCTGTAATATAAGAATTCTTTCCAGCCAATCATGTCAATCATGTCTGTCTGGTTATCATGTGTATAAGGGTATTTCAAGACCACTGTCTGGGCATTTGGTGTTCCAGAGTTAATGGTGATAGACTGGGTCTTGTCGCTGTACTTCATTTCTGTATTGTAATCAACCAGCGTGCTGTAATCTGCGAGTGCAGCATTCGCATGCTCAATCGCTTTTGCATTGTTGTTCCTGTTCAGGTAATAACGTGCAGCAAAAGCGTTTACCCCGGCTTTGCTTGCCCTCCAATGCCTTGGCCTGCCGCTTTGCATAAGGCCTACCGGTGTTTTCAAGGCCTCGGCCAGGTCTGCTTCTATTTGCAGGTAAACCTTTTCAAGAGATTGTCTTTGCATCGGCTCTTCAAAACTAACGCTCAGTTTAATGGGCAGGCCCATCTCATTTTTATTTTGCTCAGTATAGGGTAAACAGTAGGTGTTGGCCAGTACCCAGTAGCTATAGGCCCTGATAAAATGCGCATCGGCTTTAATGATTGCTTTTTCTGCTTCGGTCCCTGTAACACCATCTACGGAATTTAAAGCAAGATTGGCAGTGAATATCTTTTTATACTCATTGGTCCAGAAAAGGTCACTCAGATCTGGTATATATTGGGTATCCCAGGTTAAGAATTCAAAAGCAGCCATATTGGAAAATACACCCCTACCGCCATTATACACATCCGTTGTTAAGCCGTAGTCGTCGGTACTAAAAATCTGACTACTATTGTTTTCAGTATAGAAAGTATTTGGGTTATCCAGCAGTGCATTAATCTGTGCTGTTGTTTTTACCACTAGTGAGGTTGTTTTATTGGGTGCCTCCTCCAAAAATTTTTTACAGGATGTAAATATGCAAGTCACTGCCATTACAGGCAGAAGTTTGATGAAGAATCTATATTTAATGTTCATGATCTTATTTTTTAAAATTCACATTTAAAGCCCAATGAAATTCTTGGCTGAGGTTTTAAAGTTCCCAGCCTGTATTCCGGATCCTCTCCTGCATTGTTTGCTACAAGGGTAAACAGGTCGTTCCCTTGTGCAAAGACCTGGATACGGCTCATTTTAAGTTTTGATAAAACGCTCTGCGGCACATTGTAACTCAGGTTTACTTCCTGCATCCGGATGTGTGAGGCACTTTCGATCAGGTAACTTAGATTTTGATGAAACCTGTCCCAGAAGTAATACCTTGGCTCTATCAGATTTTGTGGTAGTGGTACGATCTTCGATGGATCACCATTGATAACTTCAGATATCATTTTGTTAGGTAACACCCTTGTGGTCCATGTTGGCGGATAATTGAAGCCCATTCGCTGAAACTTATGGCCAAACTTACCGGTTACGATAAATGAAAAATCAAAATCGTATACTTTAAATGAATTTACAAATCCAAGTGTATATGGCGCAACAGCGGTACCCATGTTTAATAAATAATCCCTGCCATCGCCCGGTGTAAATGCACCAAAGTCGTATAAAGTACCATTAGCACCTACAACCATTGGCTGGGTATTTTGCATTCCACCATACTGAAAGCGCCATAAGGTATTGGCATCAACACCTTCAACATAGGCATTACTGCCCCCGCCAACAAGTGTAGAGGCGGCATAGTTGGCTATAAATAATTTGGTGATCTTGTTTTTGTTGTAAGAGAAATTCAGGTTACCGCGCCAAACAATATCATTATCTTTAATTCCTACTCTACTACCCAGTTCAAGTTCAATACCTCTGTTGGTCATTTCAGCATTGTTTAATTTCTGACTGGTCGTTCCGTTTATTGCAGGTATAGATAAAGTGGCTATCAAATCTTTTCCTGATTTGTTGTATACATCTATCTTTCCATACAGGTTTCCACGGAACAAAGAATAATCTATTCCTAAATTCCATGTGCCGGTTTTTTCCCATCTAAGGCTTGGGTTACCAAAGCTGCTGACAGTTGCATTAAAATCTCCTGTAGTTGTGTTCGGGATTCCATTCATGGCAATAAGTGGCCTGAATGAAGTACTACGGTCTACATTTCCGTTATATCCATAGGTCGCTCTCACAGTCAGTCTGTCAACCCAGTTAACGGCTTTCATAAAAGCTTCGTTACGTAATTGCCAGCCTAAACCTACCGACCAGAAAGGCGCATACCGATAAGAAGGATCGTCGGTAATCAGGTTGGAAGCATCTGTACGTACACTTCCAGAGAGGGTGTATTTATTGTCATAGGTATAGGATGCGTTGCCGAATAGTGAAAAATAACGTTCAGTTGCGTAGGAATATGCATTGGAATAACCAAAAGTTTGGTTGGTGCCCAGCCAGTTTTTAATAGGGAAAAACGTTCCTCCGGGACCGTTAGGGAAAGTACCTACACTCAGCGTCTGATCATTGTAGCCATACGTTACAGGTGATACATAATTTTCAACAACAATATTGTTGATCTCCGATCCGGCAACTACATTGATCTCATGTTTTTCGTTAAACCTCCGATCGAAGTTCAGCATGTTCCTGAAATTATAGGTTTCTGCCTTGCTCCTGCCCGGGGTAGTAATGATACCTTGAGAATTTACAGCACCTTGTTTCAGCATCCCACCTTTTGGCAGGTTAAGTGTAATTTTGTTGGTCGCCTGGTCCCAGGTAACGGCCTGATTAACGGCTCTTCTGACAGCAAAAGTATTTTCATTGTTGTATTCTTTGTTCGTAGTATTGAACAACTCATACTGAATTTTACTGTCGAAAGTTAGACCTTTGATAACCTTGAATCTTAATCCTGCCTGCAAACGCGTGTTCAACTGCTCTAAAGTGATTTTCCGGTTCGCAATTTCCTGTATCGGGTTATAGGTCCAATCTGAATATGGGAATAGGTTGGTTGGCACAAAGCGTTGTATAATAGGTGTATAGTACTGTGCAATGTTTGTCAGCGACCCATCTTCGTTCTTTAGCATCTCGTAAGGTGAAAGACCCTGGATATCAGATAAAGTAACCCCGCTGCTGTTGATCTTGTTGTAATTGCCCATAGCTGAAAAACTAAGTTCCAGCCATTTAAACAGATCCGCATTGCCCCTGTAGTTGAAAATGTATTTTTTATCGTTGGTCCTTTTGAAATTTGATTTGTTATCCTCAAACAAAAGAGACAGGTTATTGCTCATTTTTTCTGTTGAACCTGAAAGGTTTAAATTGTACTGCTGAGTAGAAGGGTTGGTTAAAAGTTCATCTTTTATCTGCTCTTTGTTACTCATTGTTTTGTATTTGTTCAATAATGCATCACGCTGTGCCAGTGTAATAAAACCTAAATTGTGTTCACTCATTGCAGTCGTACCGGGCGACCATGCAAATCCGACACCTGACATCAGTGAACCTGAATTTATCTGAGCGCTCCAGTTTCCAAAGGATTTCATTTCGTAATCTATTGTTTCAGCAGAAGAAGCCAGGGGATTTACATAATCCAAATCCAGTTTACTTGACATTCTGGTAAAAGCTGAAAAACCGACTTTTAAAGGAGTTCCACGTTTTCCGCTTTTTGTAACCACTACAATTACACCATTGGCAGAGCGTGCACCCCATATGGAAGCTGCAGCTGCATCTTTTAAAATGGTAACGCTTTCCACATCATTGGGGTTGATGGTATTGAAGTCTCCCTGGATAGCAAATCCGTCTACTACTACTAAAGGATAAGCATTTGGTGTTAAATTTCCATTGTTGTCACGGATATTTAAAGCCGTTTGCCCTCTGATTTCGAAGCGCGGGTTGCCGTTTGCATCAAGTGTTGCCTGCATACCCGCGGTAGTACCAATCAGCCTTTGCGCAATATTGGTAGTGGGTTTGTCCAATTGATCGCCGGTAACAACATTAAACGACCCCGTGGCCCGTTCCTTAGACAAGGTCTGGTAACCTGTGCTTACCACCGTCACCGATGCCAGCTCTGATGATGATTCATCAAGAACGATGTTCATAAAACCAGACTTAGCCGTGACTTCTTTAGGTTTATATCCTATGTACGAAACAACAAGCACAGCACCTTCGTCAACATCCCTCAACTGAAAGTTACCCTGCGCATTGGTAATGGCAGCCCTGACCGAGTTTTTCACCCTTACCGTCGCCCCTGGAAGAGGGTTCCCCTTCTCATCAGTTATCTTTCCTGTGATGTTGATTTTTTTGAAGAAATCGCTTATGGTATCGAATAAAGATCTTTCTTTTCTTCTGACCACAATGGTATTCTGGTCTATGATATATGTAAGTGGCTGATGATTAAAAGCCTCATCCAGGACATTTTTGAGCTGGGCACCATTGACATTGATACTGATGCGTTTGGCGCTTCTCAGCTCCTGTGGTTCATATAAAAAATCATATCCGCTTTGTGCCTTGATTTCCCTGAACAGTTGTTCCAGGGTAATGTTTTTTCTGGATAAGGTCAGTCTTTGGGCAAAACCAGATGCAGACACTTGCATCAAGGTCATTAAGAGCAGAATACAGGTTAGGTTTATCCGCATTACTGTTTGTTTTGATAGTATACCTTTGGTTGAAGTGCAAAGCAGTAGCTTACGCTTCAATTGAATGTAAAATTTCATACATTTGAATTGTTTAGGTTAGTTGATATGGTTGTGAGAAGACAATTTTAAAAGGTAACCTAAATTTACCGGGAGTGGCTCCAATCACTCCTGGTTTGTTCAGTTACCGTTATAGGGTATAGTTATGGCATAACGGTAATCCTCCTTCCTTCTACTTTAAAATGAACACCTTCTGTTAATTCAAATTTTCTTAATAGTTCTGATACGTTTTTAAACCTTGAAATGGTACCCTCATAACTTTTATCCGGAACATTCCCTGCATAGGTTACATCTACATCATACCAGCGCGAGATCTTGCGCATAATGCTCCGCAGGCTCTCATCCTTAAATATAAAATAACCATTTTTCCAGGCCATTACAGCTTCCAGGTCAACCGCCCGAACACTGAGTACGCCTGCCATAAGTACAGATTGCTGCCCTGGTACCAAAGTTAAGGATTGTTGCTGATCTTTATCCTGTTTTTTTATGACTTTAACAGCACCTTCAAGTAAGGTAGTCATGGTCTCATTTTCTTCGGTATAACTGTTGATGTTGAAATGGGTTCCCAGAACTTCCACATCCTGTTTGTCGGTTTTTACCACAAAGGGCTGCTTTTTATTGTGTGCCACTTCAAAATAAGCTTCTCCTGTTAACTCTACCATCCTTTTATGCTGCCCGGCAAAGCCTTCAGGGTATTTAAGCCTGGAAGCATTATTTAACCATACTTTGGTCCCATCAGGAAGTATAACCTGATATTGCCCTCCCCTAGGGGTTTCAATTGTATTGTAGCGTAAACTGGCCATTTTAACTGAATGTCCATATACCAGCTGTCCATCAGCGGCTTTAGTGATATGGTCAGAATTTTTCATTAAGGAATCATTCCCGGCCTGGCTCAGCTCTACCCTGCTGCCATCACCTAAAGTTAATATAGCTTTTGGGCTGCCGGGAGGAATGTCGTTTTTAATGACATTTTTAGATAACAGAGCTTCTTCTTCTTTAAAAAATCCTTTATAATTGTATACTAGCGTAGCGGCAATTGTTAGCAGGACAAGACTTGCAGCAATGCCATACCACATTTTATAAACAGGTACTTTATTTTTAGGTTTTTCCTTGAAACGTTTATCGCTTAAGATCTGCTGGTACAAAACTTTTGATTCCAGGTCGGTAAAAGGTTGCAAAACCGGCTGGGCATTCCAAACCTGTTCCATAAACACATACAATTCTGCATCGTGTTTAGCTTCCTGTATATAATCCATTAACTCGTTATAATCGGCGTACGGAATATTATTGCCGGTGTATGCAAGCAGCAATCCACGTACTCTTGATTTATCGAAGTTCTTTTTTGATGTCATATTATATTCTGATAATACTGGTAATACACGCCAGCCGTAAAGTATAACTAGTTAAAACGTAATTTTTTTTATTTTTTTATCTGAACGCAAATTGCCGAGTTATTTTTACCTTGCAGGGATGAAATAACCGGGGCATGGAAGGGCAAATACATAGTGAAACTAAACTTATTATAGGGCTTCGTAATAATGAAGAACCTGTATTTGCTATTGTTTATGATACTTACAAAACCAAACTTTACAGTTTTGCCTGGCGCTTTCTGAAAAACAAGGAACTGAGCCAGGAAATTGTACAGGAAACATTGATCAGTTTGTGGACAAACCGGCAACAGCTTGATATCAACCTGCCTCTAGGTCCTTATCTTTACACCATTGCCAGGCGGCTAACGCTAAATGCCCTCCGAAATGCTGCAACCGCCATCGCCGCACGCGAAAAACTTTGGCTGGACCTTAACGAGGCCCACAACGAAACAGAAGAAGCTGTATTACTGGCCGACCTGCAGGAGTTTACAGACCAGTCTGTAGCCAAATTGCCCAAACAGCAGCAGCTTGTTTTTAAGCTAAGCCGCTATGAAGGGCTTAGTCATGAAGAAATTGCCGAGCGGTTAAACATTTCTAAAAATACCGTGAACAACCACCTGGTTGAGGCCTTAAAGAACCTGCGGCAGCAATTCAAAGAATCTGGTATTTCTTACGGTATTTTACTGGCCTGGCTGCTCTTAAAATAAGTTTGTACAACTGTTTGGTGGTAAACAACAAGGTGTAAAAAACGTGTTTTAAACGTATTAGAAAGGTGTTTTGTAGCTTTATACAGGTAGCAAACACCTATCATTAGTAAGCGAAATGCCCGCAAATAAACTCAATCAAAGCATTAAATTGTCTGTTTTTTTATTGCTAAAATAAACTACATTTATTTTTATTAAAACTAAAAATATTAGTATTATTGCCCTGTGAATATTCAATCTATTTTTAGCCCAACTGATGATGATACAGGTAAATGATATACTTTATGGAAATGTAGAACTGCCAGCTGTTTTTGCCGACCTTTTGAATACAAAAGCACTCAAACGCCTGGGCGGAATTCACCAGAGCGGTGCAATTTTTCTGGTGAACCCCGATCTGGGCCATTCCCGCCTGGAACATTCTATTGGGGTAGCCCTGCTCATCAGGATGCTTGGAGGCTCCGAATTGGAACAGATTGCCGGCCTGCTCCACGACGTGTCTCATACCGCTTTTTCCCATGTTGGCGATTACGTATTCGAAAATAGTGAAGAGAATTATCATGAACAGGTATTTACTACAGTATTGATGGATTCAGAAATACCAGATATTTTGGTAAAACATGGCTACAGTGCAGAGCAGATACTGAATGGGGAATTTAATATACTGGAACGGCCCCTGCCCGATCTTTGTGCCGACCGGCTGGATTATACCCTGCGCGATTCGCTTCACGCGCGTTTGATCAGCTGGAATAACGCACGGCTATTTTTGAAGCACATACGCCTGCAAAACGGGCAGATGTTGGTTACCGATGAAAAGCAGGCCGACTGGATCAATGAAGTATTTAAGCAGCTGAACCAGGAAGTATTTAATGCACCTTTATACGTCTATGCCAATCATCAGCTGGCTTTGATCATCCGGGAATTTTTAAAAACGGGTTTTTTAAAAGAAGCAGACCTTTTTAAAGATGACACCTACCTACTCAATAAAATAAGAAGCTCAAGCGCCGGGTATGATGCTATAAAAGCCATCAAATTACATAAAGGTTATACAGAGTTCCTGAGAAAAGGATCTGCCTTAAAGATAAAGACACGTCGCTTAAAGGCACTCCTGGTTTAGATAATCTCCTGTTTTTTAATTTATTACTTGCGGTCCTGATTATTTAGTAATAGATTAGTGTATAAAACACACACAAACTAACCATGAAAATATTATCTGCTTTAATGCTCTCCGGCATAAGCTATTTGCCATTGCTCTTTTTTAGTAATCCCGGAACTGAAAAAAAATACAATTCACAAAATGATACTCCAGACCAGCGCCGGTTTGTGAAAACAAGCCTGGTGAAGGGACAGTTTACAGAACCGACAGAAATGGCTGTTCTTCCAAATCTGGATATCCTTGTTGCACAGCGCAGAGGCGAGGTTATGCTCTACAAGAACAAGACTAAAGCTTTGAAAGAGGCGCTCAGGCTAGATGTTTACTTTAAAACCGGTGTGCCCAATGTAAATGCCGAAGAAGGGTTACTGGGTATTGCCCCGGATCCTGATTTTGCTACCAACCAATATGTGTTTATATTTTACAGTCCGCTAAAAGCTTCTGTAAACCGCCTCTCCCGTTTTAAGCTGGTCAATGATAAGATCAGCCCGGCATCTGAAAAAGTAGTTCTTGAGTTTTACTCGCAGAGAGACATCTGCTGCCATACCGGGGGTTCGATAGCTTTTGGCCCGGATAAATTGCTGTATGTGTCTACGGGCGACAACTCCACTCCTTTTGATGTACCTAAAAATGAATATGTAAATAAAGGTTATGCCCCTTTAGATAACAGACCGGGCCTGCATCAGTACGATGCCAGAAGATCCTCAGGTAACACCAATGATCTTAGAGGTAAAATATTAAGAATCAGAATGAAACCAGATGGCACTTATAGTATTCCTGATGGTAACTTATTCCCTAAAAATGAGCCGAAGAGTAAGCCCGAAATTTATGTTATGGGCAACAGAAACCCCTACCGGATATCAGTAGACCAGAAAACAGGCTTTTTGTACTGGGGTGAGGTTGGCCCTGATGCAAATGCCGATGATGAATTGAGAGGACCGCGTGGTTATGATGAAATTAACCAGGCCCGTAAAGCAGGGAATTTTGGCTGGCCATTATTTGTTGGCAACAACTATGCTTATAAGGCTTATGACTATACCAACGGGCAAAACGGGCCGGCTTTTAATCCGGTTGAACCCATTAACAATTCGCCAAATAATACAGGTTTAACTACGCTGCCTGCTGCAGAACCCGCCTATATCTGGTATCCTTACGGAGTTTCAAAGGAATTTCCTGATGTAGGTTCTGGTGGCCGTACTGCTATGGCAGGACCAGTTTACCATACAAAACCGGGCATAGCACCCTATCCGGCTTATTATAACGGCAAACTGATCATTTATGAATGGGTACGTGGCTGGGTAAAGGCTGTTACGATGTCCCCGGAAGGAGATTACCTGAGCATGGAGCCTTTTTTGACAAATATTCCTTTAGCGGCACCTATTGATATGGAACTTGGCCCTGATGGTAAATTGTATATCCTCGAATATGGAAAAGGCTGGTTTTCTAAAAATCCAGATGCAGGAATTGCAAGGATTGACTATCTGAAAGCGGGTAAACTTCCGCTGTATGTCTCAAATACCCAAAAACCAGGTGCCGTGTCTGCACCAATCGGACACCAGAAGGCAACGCAGGCAGCTACAGGAAAATCGATAATGCTTAAGTCAGATTGCAGTACCTGTCATAAGGTAAATGAAACATCTATAGGGCCTTCTTTTACCAGGATTGCCGCCAAATACAAATCAAACAAGAATGCTGTGGCTTATCTTACCGGTAAAATCATGAAAGGCAGCACTGGTGTATGGGGCGAAGTTCCTATGCCTGCCCATCCGGCCATGAAGGAAGCTGAGGTAAAACAGATTGCCAGCTGGATTATGACTTTAAAAGCAAAATAACCGGTTCAGGGTTATTTTGCTTTTTTTCCGTTTAGGTTAAATACCGCGCCAAGTGTAAATATGGAATTGCCGGCATTCATGAATTTTCTGCTGTTGATGCCAAAAGTTCCGCTGGTGGTGTATTGCAGCTGAACCAATTCGCTCAGACGCATCCTGGTAAAGAAAACCGGTTCAAAAAATACATTTCCTTCCCGTTGCTGCCCCATTGAGTTGCGCATAAAAGTTTTCATGTTCACATCGCTGATGCGCAGGGCCGTGCCATAGTTTAAAGGGAAATCTTTGCCAAACAAACGCAGGTTGTTGTTTTTCTTTGAGCTGTAGTTTACCTGTAAAAAGGTTTTACTGTAGGTTACTTCCTCTATATCTGTTGCGGTTAAGACATCATTGTCGTCAAAAGTTCTGAATGTCCGGTCGGTCCTGCCGCCACCATAGCCTACATAGATCTCAATGATGCGGTTATTGTCCGGTCCGAAAGTATCAAACCAGCCCCCGCCAACTTCTACCAGCTTATGCCGGTAATCTTTGCTTTCTTTTTCCCTGTTCATATAAGACCCGCTAAACAATACCCCTATATGATCGGAAACGGCATAGGCTCCATTAATGCTGGTGTTGAACCGGGGCGAAATGTGTAGCCCTCCGCTAAACTCTCCCTTCTGGCTCAGCATAGGAGTGTTCGGAACATTGGGCATATACATGGAAGAGCAGGAACTCAGAAAGATAAGGGCAATGAGCGGCAGGAACTTATAGTTTTTGACCATAAAATAGATATACGTTGCTTTGATTACATTAACGACGGATCGGTTAATTTATGCGCAAGTTATTATTTTTTTATGGATAAGTTTACCAGTTATCCGTCCGGAACGGTGCTGCGGGCAATCCTTCTACATTGTATAGGTTACCTTCTGACCTGTCTTTAAAGGCGTACCTTACTGCTGCAGGGGTTTTCACGTCTTTGCTTTGTACCACCACTGTTTTGCCGCTGATGACAGCTGTTGCCGGATAAAAGATCTTATCTGCTCCGGCTATTTCGAATGAGATCAGCGGCTTATCGTATGCGGTTAAACCGATGGCTACCTCATCAAAACTAACAATAGCTTTGGCGCCTTCTACCTTTAAAGATTTATAAACCGGTCCCATATAGGCAACCCCTTTTTTGCCATAGGTTCTGGCCAGCGCCCAGTACAATAATCTTTTGGCAATGATGGTTTTATCTGGTGGGTGTATGGTGGTCTGGCTGCCCGCGTCTACGCTTACCACCATTCCTGAATTCGGGATCAGGCTCATCGCCCTGGCCTGGGATTCATAAATCACCGGTACCTGGTCTTCGCTGCCCTTATAAACATTTGGAGCCAGCTGTACATAATAGAAAGGAAACTCGCCACAGCCCCATATGCTGCGCCATTCTTTTACCATAGCTTCCATTTTTTTATCATAAGTACCGGCATTGAACCTATTGTTTTCGCCCTGGTACCATAGCGCTCCTTTGATGTTAAAACCAACTATCGGATTGATCATCGCATTAAAAAGTACAAAGGGTTCGTTTTTAATGATTTTGGCCGTATCAGCCGGGATTTTAAAATCGGTAACGCCTTCAAAAGCTTTTTTGTCCATCCAGGCTTCTATTACTGTGCCGCCATAGGCCGATTGGATAATACCTACAGGGACTTTAAGACGCTGCTGCAGCATGCGGGCAAACTGGTAACCTACTGCACTGAACTGGCCAACGGTCTCGGAATTGGTATGTTCCCATTTGGCATTCAGTTCTGTTAAAGGAGTTCTCGACATGTTTCTTTCTACCCTGAAAAGCCTTACCCCCGGTTCCTCTGCTTCAGTCAATATATCGTTGCTGTGCAGTATCGGCTGGTTGCTGTGGCCTTTCACCTGCATCTCCATGTTAGATTGGCCCGAACAGAGCCATACTTCGCCAATCAGGATATCGTCTAGCACCAGCTTTTCGCCGTCATTAAACGTGATTTTATAAGGGCCACCAGCTTTGGGTGTCTGTACGGACAATTTCCAGCTGCCGTCTTTAGCAGCACTGGCAGTATATGTTTTTTGGTTCCAGGACGTAATGACGGTGAGCTTTGCACCGCTTTTTGCCTTACCCCATAAGGCAGCGTTGCTTTGCTGCTGCAATACCATTCCATTGGAAATGATGGCGGGCAGCGTAACTTTTGAATAGGAATTAAAGGAAAAGAGCAGCGCTGCTGCCAAAGGTAATAATTTCAAGGCTTTCATTTGTTGAGTTTGGTTTATGGCTTAATAATGTACAAGATAAGAAACTCGTGTACGTAAACAAAATTGTAATTTAAAATGTCAGGTATTGTTCTTTTTTAACTTCACTGCAAATAAAAGCCAGGTGGCCAGGAGCATGACCACAGCAGAAACCTGGTAGACGATAGAAAGATCTACCTGGGCATCTTTTAAGGCACCGCCTACATAAACCATTAGCCCGCCTACAATGGTGCTCAGGAAGTTAAGAAAGCCATATCCGGTGGCAATGTACCTGCTATCTGCCACCTGTCGGAGTATAGGCATCATATTCGCATCATTAAAGCCCCTGGCCAATCCAAAAATAAGCATAGCGATAATAGCGATACTAAAGATGCTGGTGGAGGCCATCAGGAACAGGAACGGTGCACCCAGTGTAAATCCGATAATGAGTATATACAGACGGCCCCTGTTGTTTTTACGTGTCCACCTGTCAGCCAGTATTCCTCCTGCTATTACACCAATGAAAGAGCCGATCTGGATATAGCCTGTAGCGGAGATCCCGGCTTCGCCCAGGTTTAGGTGAAAATGATCTTTAAGGAATGTGGGCAGCCAGCCGTACACCAGCCAGTTTACGATGCCCAGAATAGCAAAATAGATCAGCAGAATATAGAAAGAAGTCTCACTGAACAGTACTTTTAATGCTCCTGTTAAACTGATCTTTTCTGTGTCTTCGCTAGTAACAGGGGCCTCTAAGGCTGTTTCAACTGAGGCTTTGTGGTCTTTCAGGACGTACAAAAGCAGTAATGAATAAACAATCCCTACGGCACCAAAAATGTGAAAGCCAAAACGCCAGCCCCACAGTTCGGCGATGTAGCCGCCCATACCGCCCAGGGCCAGTCCGGCGTAAAGGCCGCTCATGTGCAGCCCGGTTGCCAGCGAGCGCGTGCGGCCTTTATGGTAATCGGTAATTAATGCCAGCGCTGCCGGTATATAGCAGGCTTCACTCACCCCCATTAAAAAGCGTGCAATCAGCATTTCCTGAAATGAGGCTGCAAAGCCGGTCCACAGCGTTACGGCCGACCATACCATTACACTGAACACAATCACTTTTTTGCGACTGTACCGATCGGCAAAGAAGCCGCCAAAAGGACTCAAAATACCATACGACCAGAGAAATACAGAAGTGAGCAGGCCAAATTGCGCATCTGATAAATGGAAGTCGGCCACTATGGGGTCGCGCATAGAAGTAATCAAAATGCGGTCCAGGTAATTTAAAAAGGCTACAACCCACAGCATGGCCACAATGATCCAGGCGTAAAGAGTGCTGCTTTGTACGGAATTTTTCATGTATCTGGTTTTGATCGGATTAAGGTTTCTATTTTTTTAATGATTTGTAAATAAGAACTTTTGGTGTTCTTACCGCAGGCCTGACTTCACCTCCCGGAATTACAACATTCCCATTCCATACGGTCAGGCTTGTGGTAACCGGGGCTGGTGCAGGTATTTTTGTAACTACAGACCAGCCATCTGTAAAGGTATTGTAATTCAATATCTGTGTGGAGAATCCGGGATGTTTTTCTTTCAATACCGCGGCATCGGCAGCAAGTTTGCCATCATCACCGCCAAACACCAGCAGGTTTTGGTTTAGCGCAAAGGCCGGATTTGGTGCTGCACCCACAGAAACCGGCAGATCAGCAATCTTTTTCCATCCTGTTTGGGGGTTATAGCTATAGGCATCTTTAAGGTAGTTCCTGCTGCCATTGATCAGTTCGATGCCGCTAAACAGGTAGCAATCATTTCCAATTGCCCCGGTAACGGCAAACATGCGGCCGCCACCTGGCCATGACTTTAATATTTTCCACTCCCTTTTTTTGGCCTGCAGGTCAAGCGACCAGAAATTCTGGCCGGCATTTCGGGCATCCGGACGCTCAATTCCGCCTGCAATATAGATGACATCCCCCACCAGTACTCCCGAAGTATTGGCTATGGCAGTTGGTAAGGGCGGTAAATCTGTCTTTTCTATACGGCCTTTATTGTATTTTAGCTGGAAAACATCTGCATAATGCCCTTTTTCGTTGCTTCCGCCAATAATGATCAGTGTTCCTTTCCAGCTGATGGATGCTCCGTAGCCTAAGGGCTGGGGTAACTTCCCTGCCAGTTTCCAGGTATCATTCGGTTTTTCAAGTACAAAAATATGATCATGCCAGGCTTTTTTGGAACCCGTCCAGGGTGCTCCGCCATCCGGAAAATTTGCACCGCCTGCTACCAGTAACGTGCCATTTGAAATGCCTGCAAAAGAACCTGCAAAGCCAATTTGATCGGGTATTGGACTGAGCTCCGACCAGCCCGGCTTGGTACCGGATTGGGCAAGCCCTTCAGTTAAAACTGTTGTCATAGCTAAGATTAGAAGTAAATAAATGGGCCTCATATGAGTTGGCAAGCCTGCTTAACGATATTAAAGAAATCGATTTCCAGCAGTGCATTTCTGAAGTCACTTGATTCTTTAGCCGACAGTGGTTCAAGTGGTAGGCGGCATTTGCCTAAATTAAAACCTTCCATTTCCATAATGGCGCGCTGTGCGGGTATCGGCGGATATTTTACCAGCTCCCTTACCATATTTACTGCATGCAGCTGCGTGGCGGCAGCCTCAGCATTGAAACCTTCTTCGTACAGTTTCATTACCTTCAGGTACAAAGGGGCTGCAAAGGTATAAGTACTGCCAATGGCTCCTTTAGCGCCTACAGCCAGTGCTGGTAACAGCATTTCATCGTAGCCAAAAAGAATGTCAAATTTTCCGTTCCGGTAATTTAAACAGGCCTGGTACTCGTGCAAGGTAGCCGCGGTATATTTAATGCCGGCCAGATTGGGGATCACCGCTTCGGCCTCTTTTAAAAAGCTGATCATATCCATGCCTACGCCGGTAAGGGCTGGAATGCTGTAATAGTAGAAGGGTGTATTTGGTGCTGCCGAGGCAATCTGGGCCATACTTTTTACCAGGTTAGCTACTGAGGTTGGCTTGAAATAAAAGGCAGCTACGGATGAGATGGCATCCGCACCGATTTGCTCGGCATGGGCAGCCAGTTTACGGCATTCGGCAATAGAGCTGTGCCCTACGTGCACCAGTACCAGGATTCTTTTATCAGCAGCTTTCACATAAGCTTCAGCAATGGCCATCCGTTCTTCGATAGTCAGATTTGGTCCTTCCCCGTTGGTACCGCAAATAAATACGCCCGATAAGCCATCATTCACCATTTTATCTACAATGGATGGAATGAGCTCTAAATTTATAGTTCCATCTTCACGATAAGCAGCAAATGTTGCTGCTATTAACCCGGTTATCTTATTCATATATCATTGTTTTTAGTAGTTGTTTTGTTTCATTTTAAAGCAGTTCATGCAGTTTGATGCGCTGAAACACCAGGTCGGCCTGACTGCTTTCGTATAATATACCTATCGTATTGTTGTCTATACTCGTTAGGCAGGAATAGCCCCTGCTGTTCTCCTGGTCTAACAGGATTTTTTTTGCTGATGGCCAGGTTTTGCCGTCGTCGAAGCTGATCTTAATGGTCATGTGGTTACGTGCAGTCTTTGAATCAGGATTGGAAAACAGCAGAACCGACCTTTTCTTCCCTTTGTGCTCAAAATCATGACGGATGATGCTGGCCATACAGGTAGGTTCGGGCAAGGCATTGTGCGAGCTGGAATGTAGATCCCAGTCCTTTCCAAGATTCCGGGTTACCGCCACTGCCCTGCCATTTGTACTGCTGGTGTCGGTTCTGTTCTTATTGGAGCGCATATTTAGCATAATGGTGCCATCAGAGAGTTCTACAGCCATATTCTCAGTGGTCGATTCACTGGTAGCTGCATGGCTTACTTGCCAGCTAAGACCAGCATCTTTGCTATAGGTAAGGTTAGAAAAGGCTTTACCTTTTGCATCACGGCCCTGGGTCGGAAATACAATTGTTCCATCTTTAAGTGTAATGCCCTGACCCGGAGCGGGTGCCCATAACCACCAGTCTTCCTGCTTGCACATTTTGGTCAGGTTGACCGGCTTGTCCCAGGTTTTACCATTGTCGGTGCTTTTTACCACCAGGAACTGCGCGGTTTGTTTTACGTCAAAACCTGGTTGCGAACCTTTGGTTTTCCACTGGTGGTTCCATTCCTTACTTCCTTCATTCAAACCTTCAATCCATTTGCCCTGATCGTTGATTACCCCATACATCCAGAGTCCTGCTATAAATATATGGCCGGTCTTTTTGTCGACCAGGATGTTGGCATCAGAAACGCCGTTAAATTTTTCGGGTAAATTGCCCCAGGTACCCATATCCAACACAATTTGCATGGGCAGCCAGGTTTTGCCTTTATCCGTGCTTCTGGATAAACCGATGTCGATATTGCCTTGCAAGTCCCGTCCGCTATCCCTGCGGATATCGTAGATGGCCAATAGTGTGCCATCGTTTGCCGTTGCGAGTCCGGGTATCCTGTAAGTATGCACATTGTCTTGATTGTGCTGCCGCAATGCGATGCCTGTTCTGTGCGCATAATTATCGCCTTTGATTTTTAAAATGCCGCTTTTCAGCTTTATTTCCGGAACGTTGACCATTAAAAACGCCGCAGGATCAGCGCCAGCTGCCAGCGTTACAGCAAGCCAGATATAGTTTTTACCCTTTTGCAAAGGGATGTTGCCTGTTAAGGTGGTCATTTCCTTCAAAGGATGCTTTGACTCCGAGAATGGTGTTTTGCCGGCCAGCTTTTCTGCTTTTTGAAAAGTAGAGTCGGTTCCGGCAGCAAATAACTTCAGTTGAAGTACCTGCCCCGATGGCACGCTTGTTTTCGTAAGGATACTGACCGATTGCAGTACCTCATCCTCAGCTGTAGCATGAATGGTTATGCGGAGTATAGGGTTAAGCTCCTTTCCTTTTAATACAGGTACCTTATATTTTGTTTGGCTGGCACCCGGCATAGCTATGTGCTGTGCGGGAGCAATAAGGGGCAGCAAGCAGATCAAAAGCCAGCTACCGAAAATTCTGGTCATTATATTCATATTAAAAAAATCATTTTTTATAAATCACTATTCCTTCAGCCGGGCTTTCAACTCCCCCTTCAGCAGCTATAACAAGCTTTCCATCGTCTGTTACCACGCCATCCATTAGCCCTATGGGCGCATTGTATCCGAAATATGCTTCTCTGGTAAAAAGTGGCCCCAGATTGCTGTAGGCCTGTCCGTTATTACCGCTTTTGAATACCTGTGCTGCAACAGCGTAAGTCGGACTGTTTTTAACTTCAGCATCTGATTCCCTGTTTGTCGGGTTCACAAACAGAAGCTCTCCATCCCTGCTTTTCAGTACAATTCCAGCAAAAAGATGCCCGTAATCGCCGGTTTTAACATCGGATGCAATGTTTGCGGCTGCAGTCCAGTTTTCTCCCCCGTCGCTGCTGTAGGATACCAGTTTGTTTTTAGGGCTGGTATTGGTATGCCCTACAACCATCATGAGCCTGCCATCGGCCAGTTCTGCTACTGTACCTTGTTTTAATCTGGATCCGCCTACTACTTTGCTTAAGCGCCAGCTGCTTCCCCCATCATCGGAAAGCGCTACCCTGACTACATTGGTGCTGTAAGTTAAAGGCATGACCAGTCTTTTATTGTAATTTACGGATTTCAGCGCAATGCCGTGACCTGCGCCACCCATGATATAGCCTGCAGCAGTATTTTTGAAAACAGTAAGCTCTACAGGAGCGCTCCAGGAATTGCCGTTATCAACCGATTCTATCTGGAAAACGCGCTGGGAACTGGCGTCATAGTTATAGGTATTTGTAGTAAAAGAACCGCCGATACTGCTGTACTGCAAAATGATCTTTCCATTATCGGCCGTAAGCACCTGAGGAAAACAATAGGTTGCGTTGCTGCCCGCACCGGCCAGCACCTGTATCTGGCTGCTCCATGTTGTGCCGCCATCAGAAGACCTTTTCATAATGATATCGGTATTGCCTACAGGCATGGTATTTTGTGCAACCCGTTCTTTTGAAGAAGCAGGGGTTCCCCGGCCCTCGGCAAAGAGCAGTAAGTCTCCGTTGGCGGCTTTTGCCAGCGCAGGTGCCTGGATCTTGTTATAGTTGCCTTCATATTCGTGCATGGCATAATCAAGGGTGTACATTTCCCGGCTTTCGATATACATGTCGTGCACCGCCACAAAATTGCGCCATGGCCTGATCTGAGGTGTGTAGAAATATGCCCTTTCTGCGGCCATTTTAAAGGTAAAAACCAGGGTGCCGTTTACCTTTACGTAAAAAATCCCGTTCGCAATTACCACTTCCATATCGGCAGGTACACCGGGGGTCATTACCTGTGTTACCGTTGGCCAGCCCAATGCAGGGTTAACTGTAATGCCGTTTTTTCCGTACAGATCAAGAAAAAAGCCCGGCTCACCGGTAGAGGTATTGCCGTCCAGTCCAAATGTAAAGGGACCGCCGGTATCCCAGTTCTTGCCCAAAGAAAGACCGGCCGCTGTACTGTTGAAGGTACCGAAGGTAACTTTGGCGTACATGTAAAAACTTTTTCCTGAGCCCACAGGTACAAAATATTTGGAATATACCCAGTTAAATTTGTAGCTGTTGGGGTCGCCTGCAAAATGATCGGCATTGGACAGCGGATAAAAGCTAAAGTGGGGCAGCATATGCAAGCCATCGGAGGCTTTTACCCAGGAAAGCGTATCTCCCTTTGGATAATAATCTGTATAACCTTTAAACAAAACCTTTCCGTAATCAGGAACACCATTTTTTACCAGCCACATTCCGGCCTGCCTGCTCTTGTCAAACGGAAAAGGAAGTGAATCCGGGTTAACTGTATTGGCTTCTTCATAAGGGCCGGGAAAATCAAAATGTTCTTCTTTATAACAGCCTGTGAGTAAAAGGCCGATCCACAGGGTAAAAAAGAAGTATGCTGCAGGTCTGTAAGTTTTCATTTGTATATAATTAACCATTTGTATTGCCTCTGTTTGATTCATGATTATTCCCATAATTTTGGGTTAACGGGGATGTACCAGTTTTTCTCGTCCATCAGCCTTGTCCGGATGGAAGTCCGGTCCTTTAGGGGATATTTTAGTGCAACAGCATCTGCCAGTATATTTTTGCCGTTTAATTTCGACTGCAGCATCAGATCATACCAGCGCCTGCCCTCGAAGGCAAACTCCCTGGCCCTTTCGTCGAAGATCAGTTTGTCCATTACCACCTTGTCTGTATAATTAAAAGTTGCTTTATCCAGTATTACCAATCCACGGGCTGTTCTAACCATATTGATGAAATTGAAGGCGGATGCATAATTGTTTAACTGCAGATCGGCAATGGCTTTTAACAGCCAGGCATCTGCGCTGCGGATTACCGACCAGCTGGCATTGCTTTGGTAACCGGCGCGCATAGAAAGCACATTGTCGAGCCCAATATACTTCCATATCACCGTGTCGCCGTTAACCGTTTTATAACTGGCCTGGGCCCTGATATCGGCATCTGTTAAAGAAACATTATCGGTAAACAGTGCGTTCACCACAGAAGAAACCGGTTTCAGGTAATATTTGCCCCCATCTTTTCTAACCGAAGAAGTGAATTCCTGAAGTCTGTTGGTTTCAAAGCTGTTTTCATATTGGTAACCCATCAGAAACATAGAATGTCCGCTTGCATACCCAGCAGAAAACTGGTTAAACCAGGTTCCTGCCGTTCCAAGGCTTTGGTTGGAGTTTTTAATGGGCAGGTCGCAAAGTGAAGATGCGGTCTGGTATTCGCCCAGCCAGATGGCGATTTCGGCAGCGAGCGTAGCGGCCAGGGGCTGGGAAACCCTTCCGTACCTTTCTTTTGCACTCAGGCTCTGATCATTCCATCTGTAGTTTACCGGGAGCATCCCCAAAGCGGCCAATACATCATTATAGATCAGCTTCCATACTTCCTGCTGATTTTTGGGCATCCTGTAAATGGCGCTGATCTGCTCGGGTGTCAGGCTCAATGTCGGTTTGGTTGCCGTCTGTCCATCGGCGTCGACATAGGTTATGGTTTCTGCATAATCGGATGTGATGATCGGAAACTTGTCGTAAGTACGCACCAGTTCATAGTAACAGATGGCACGGAGCAGTAAAGCCTCTCCGTAGAAGGCGCCCGCATCGCGGTTGTCAATTTTTGAATCCAGCTTCTGCACATCATATACCTTTTCCATCTGTCTGTTGCAGCGGGCAATGGTGCGGTAAAGCCCCGCATAATTGGTGTATGGATTGTTGGAAGTAACATTGTTGACCACAAATTCATTGATATAGGGATCAGGCTCTGCCTGGCCGGTAGTTACCATATCAGCCCTGGCATCACCCCATAACAGAAATTTGTGGGTTTCCTGCGCCAGCGCTTCATACATCCCAATTGCCGATGCATTCAGATCTTCCCTGTTTTTATAGAAGTTTTCTTCCTTAATGGTATCTGTTGGTGCAAGGTCAAAGAAATCTTTGCAGGAAATGATACACAAACTCATCAATGTGAGCATGGAAGTTATCGTTATTGATTTTCTTACTTTCATTGTCTTCAATTTGGCTAAAATGATACTTTAAGACCCAGTATATATGATTTTGACAAGGGCGATGCACCAAAATCGATGCCCCTCAGCATAGGATCACTGCCGCTGACTACTTCAGGATCAAAGCCCGTATATTTTGTAAATGTGGCCAGGTTTTCAGCGCTGAGGTATACATTGAGCGCCCGGAAAAAACGCATCCCTGCGGGTAAGGGAACGTCGTAGCTAACTGTAATATTTTTCAGGCGGAGGTAGCTGCCTTTTTCTACCCACAAATCAGATGCAGCACCATTCATAGAAGGATCGTCGAAAGCAGTGCGACTTAACCCCTTTCCTGGGTTTGAGGCCGAGATCCACCTGTTTTCAACCTCAGGAGATTGGTTGGAATAGTCTTTCATGACATGCATCTGCTGGTTAAAGCTATTGTAGATGTCGTTACCAACAGCATAGGTGAATAGCGTATGGAAAGAAACCCTTTTGTAACCAAGTGCAGTACCGAAATTCCCGAATGCTTTTGGGAGCGCCGAGCCGATAATTTGTCTGTCCTGTTCGTTGATTCTGGAATCTTTGTTAACATCGTCAATGATGTAATCGCCTGCCTTAAAATTGGTTCCGTCTGCTTTTTGAAGGTTTACATCAGCCGAATTTGCAAAAACGCCCAATACCTTGTAACCATAAAAGGATCCCAGTGCCTCATTTTCTTTGGCTACCGTATAAATGCCGCCTATAGAACGGATGATATTGCCGTTATCGAGTTCTTTAACCCTGTTTTTTAAGGTAGATATGTTGCCATAAACTAACCATGAGAGTTCTTTTTTACTGATCAGTTTAGCGTCTATGCTAAGTTCCATACCTTGTGAGGCTATTTTACCGCTGTTTTCAAATTGCTGGTCAAGCCCCAGTTCTATAGACACTGCCCGTCGGGTAATGAGATCTGAGGTGGCTTTATAGTAATAACCTGCGTCGAGCGTTACCCTCTTGTTAAACAGGTTGATGGTCAGCCCACCATCGTAAGTGTCGGTTACTTCCGGTTTAATTGATTTATTGGCCACATTTCCCAGGTAAGCACCACCGTATCCAAAGTAATTGGCTGCATAATAAAGATTATAGTGGTAGTAACCCCTCAGGTCATTGTTCCCCGTACGGCCCCAGCCTGCACGAAAGGCAAACTGGTTTGATTGGGTCCTTTCAAACAGGTCGACCACAGCTTTAACGCCCGGATAGATGCCCCATCGCCCTTTATTTCCAAAATTACTGGAACCCTCAACATTCAGGTTAGCCGATAGCTTCATCCGTTTAAAGAGGTCAACATCGCCCCTTACATAAAATGTAAGCAGTTTAGACTTATACTTTAAATTGGAAGCAGAATCTACCGTTCCCTGCGCCAGGGTTTCATAATCATCAGAGCCGGCATTAATCTTACGTACAAATATAGATTTCTCTTCATAAGCCTCTACAGAAAGCCCGGCTTTAGCGGAATAGTGGTTGTTTGCACCTAGTTTCCCTGTTCTGTGCAGCCAGCTGCTCCACAAGAGCATAGATTCACTGGAGTTCCTTTTTAAGTTTTGCCTGATCCTGTTTAAATCCTGTACTATACCCAATTTAGGGCGGTATTGTTTCTCTGTTAAGCTCATGTAATTGAATACAAATGAAGAGTGAAGGAAGGTTTGCGGGCCCATTAGCCAATGGATACTGATGTTTCCATCTACGCGGTTGTCTTCATTGTTATTGTACATGTTGTCCACAAGGGCTAGCGGATTGCTCTTTCCCAGGGTATCTACGTCTGCCAGCTGCTTTGTGATGGCCCCTGAGGTAGAAAATAGATAGGGGTTTAAGAAAGGTGCTTTTGTTGCGGCAATAAACGTGGGATGGATGCTGTAATCGGCACCCTGCTCTGCGTAGTCAGATGAGGCATGGGTATAGGCCAGATTATTGGAGATCTCAATTTTCGGCGAAAGTTTATAATCCAGGTTAAACCTCAGGTTTACCTGGTTTTGGTCAGAGCCTTTAAGGGTACCTTTTTTATCTATATAGCCTACACTGAACATATAATGGGCATCGCCGTCGCCCCCCTTTAATTTCAAGTGGTAGTCGCTCAACATGCCGTTCCTGGTAATAAGACGGATCCAATCGGTATTGCTGTTGTACATAGATTTGGCCGGATCAAAAACAGGGTTCTGGTTTACTTCTGCATCGGTATGGTCATTTTCCAGTAAATAATTGCGCAAGTAATTTTTAAACTGCTCTGCCCCCATTCTGTTTACATCATAAGTCCCGGTCAGTAATCCGAACTTTGCAGAAAAGTCAATTTTAGTTCCACCCAGTTCGCCACGGTCGGTGTCGATATATATGGCGCCATTTGTTCCCCTTCCGCCATTTTCGGATAAGTCGACCCCCTCTTTTGCTACCTTAACGCTGCTGATGTCGTTGGGATTGATAAAGCTAAAACGTGAAGGTTGGTAAATGGACAGAAATGATGGCAAGGCCCGCGAATACCTTACCGGGATGCCATCCACATAGATATAGGGAGCAGCATTCAGGTTGATGGAGCCCAATCCACGGATCATGATTTGGGATGCGGCACCAATGGTACCCGACTGGCTCAACTGAACAGCCGGTTTATCAACCAGGAGTTCGGTAAAGGTAGTTGCTCCTGCCCTTGTGTTTACTTTTTGTGCCAGTGAGTCTGCTATGCCCTTGTTTTCCTGTCCAAATGCGCTCATGCACATCATGCTCAAAGCAAAAAGCAATGTCTTATTCATCTTGTTTTCCAATGTATTTTTCATCAGCATGTATTAGGATACGGGGATCAGTTCAATAATGTCCATCAATACGTCACAGCAGTAATTCCCGGCTTTTCCTGCGGCAAAGGCTGTAAGTGCAAAGGTTATTTTTACATCAGAGCGGTTTTCGACATTGATGATGCCGCAGTTGTTATAGATGTAGTAGTTGTACTCGGCCCAGGTGCCATCTGTTTTTGCGAGATCGATGTCGTTTTTAACGATGACATCATTGTAGATGGTCAGAAATTTGCCGCGCGTCCCGCTGCGGTGAACGATGCGGATATTGTATTTCCCTACAGGGACATCCGGCACGGTAAAATAGAAGTAATCGCCCACCTGCTGGGCATCAAAAGCAACAATTTTCAGTTCCTTGTTTTGGTGGTAGCTTTGCGTTCCGGTATTCAGCACGATTTGCGCAGGGGCAACTGTGAATACATTCTGTGCACCATAGGGGCTTCCCGGTGGATAAAGATTAAGGCGTATGGTTGCAGGAAGAGCTGTCTCTATGGCAACAACCATGTCCATTGAATGATAAACACCATTTGAACAGATGCGGTCGATACCAAATTCAATCGACTGATCAAACCTATATTTTTCATTCATGAAATACTGTCCGCGATCATTCACATTAAAACTCAGGGCCTCTTTCTTGTGCACTGGATAAATCCGCTGTTTGGTGAGCTGGTTCAGGAAATAACCGGAATCCGGAATGATGTGATAAGCCGCCCATTCCGTTAAGTTCTTAATGGAGCTTTTATTGAAATTGTTTCGCTGTAAAACTTCATCTCGTTCTATGATCAGGGTAACGGTACTGTCCTTCAAATAGCGGGTCAATCCTGTTTCCTCAAAAATCCCCAGCATAATGCTGTATTTTCCGGTTTTTTGAAGTGTTGTTAAAATCGTTTCTACAGGTGGTGAAAGTACTTCATTGAGGATGTTTACATAGCCATTGCTCATTTCAATATTTGATTCTGTAATGGTGGCAAAATTGTTCAGCTTTATGGCTGCATAGGAATCGCGGATATCTGCAATCAGAAATTTGCCGTTCAAAGCAGTTGGAGCCGATAAGGGCCCCTGCTCCAGGGCATTGGTATTGATCTTCTTATCCAGCAGGTGGTAACCGAAATAGCTGATCCAGAATTCCGGACTTTTATCTTTTACAGCGCCTACTTTTTCTCCATTGGCAGACAAGCGGGCAAACAAGTTATGGAAAGCTTCATTTGTAGGTGCAAAAACGGTATAGGCACCGGCCGTCTTCAGGAGGTCACGCTTTTTTACGTAGTCTATCATTTCACGATAGGTACTCAGGTCGGGCCGGTTGTCTACATAATCCATGATCTGAAGTTCATCATTAGCATCGTACCTGGCACCCGAGAAATCTCTTTTGCAGCCATGAAGCACAAACAGCAGCAAGGCAGCGGTAAGCATGTAATTTATATACTTTTTCATTTTCATTGATTTAGTTTGGCAATCCTGTTATTTATTTCTGTAAAATTCTTTTTGTACCAGCAACGGGTTGTTTTCGACCTCGCCTCGGTAGTAAGGCAGAAACCAGCTTTCGGGATTGAGCAGTCTGGCCCTGACAACCTGGTAGGCCAATTTCATGGAATGATTGGTAGCGGCCTTCTCTATCAGCACATTTTCATACCCGGCCCTTCTGGAAACCCTTACTGCGGCAAACCATTCCTTGCCTTCAAAACCAAGCTCAAACTCTCTTTCCAGCAGCAGCCTTGTAAAAAATTCAGTTCCCTCACCTCCCTCTCCGGGCGTAAGTTCCGGTATGTCACAGTGTTTACGTATGATATTGATGTTCTTCTCCGCTTCGTCATACTGTCCCAGCATGGCATAGGCTTCCGCTTTCATCAGCAGAATTTCCCGGTAACGGTAAAATATATAATTGGATGTCCGGTCGTTTTGCCTTCTGTAGGCCAGCTGATAAGGTGCCTGTCCCAAAAATTTATAAACCTCTGTTGCTGCAGCATAACCGTTGGCGGCGGTGGTCATGGTAAAAGCGCTCAGCGGTTTCAGGCGAATGGTATCTGAGGTTGCATGTTCGGGAACTGTGCTGGGATACAGGAATTCACCCGAATTTACCGTTATGTTTTTTGAATTGGCCAGGTATATTTCCTTGCCCGCATCGTGGAACGAAAACCAGTTGTATAGCGGCGAGGCCGGACCTTGCAAACCATACTGGAATTCAAAGATTGATTCGGCAGAATTACCTGGATAAAAGATAGTGTACCAGTCCAATGGCCGTACCAATGAATTCGCATAGCTTGCGTCAATGGCTTTGCACAGGTCAATACAGGCCGCGTATTGATTTCTCCAGAGTTTAACATCTGCAAAAATGGCCCTTACAGCGTTCCTGGTGATACGACCGTGCTTTTCTTTAGCATCCGTGAATGTTTCTGGTGCATTTTTTAAAGCATAATCCAGGTCTTCCTCTATAAAATCGAGCACCTCTGTTTCGGGCGAAACCGCGGTGTTTACGGTTTGGGCATCCGATTCGTAGGGCACTTTAATAATAGGTATCTCTTTGAAAGTACGTACCAGGTAAAAATAAAACAAAGCACGTAAGGCATAAGCTTCTCCCATCATTGCGGAGAGTTCTTCCGGTCTGAATGTAGGATCATTTTTGAGTCCGTCTGGTGCATTTTTAATAAAAGCATTGGCCCAGCCAATTGCTTTATATACCTGTGCCCAGGACGTAAGGCTGTTTGTGGTATACAGGTCGTGTGAAAGAAATTGTGCGTGGTTACTGGTAAATTCAGTACCAATACCGGGGGCGTACAGACTTGAACGGCTATCGCCCCAAACCTGGAAGGAACTGATGCAGCTGCTTGTGGCTGTGTATAATCCTATCAGTGAGGAATAGACCTGGTCCCTGTTTTTCCAGAAATTATCTTTGACCAGGTTATCTGGTGTGGCCACGTCTAAAAATTTGGTACAGCCGGCAGTAAAAAAGATCAATCCGAGCAGCCCGTATTTTATGTGATTCCATGTTTTCATTGTCTTCATGTTTTATTAAAGTGATAGCCTGATACCCAGTGTATATTGTTTGGCTGGTGCTGTGGTATTGTTGTCGATACCGAACATATTTACACTGCCTGTTATGGGCACTTCCGGATCAATACCGAGATACCTGGTCCAGGTATACAGGTTATAGGCAGTCAAAAATGCACTCATGCTCCTGATGCCTATTTTCAACCTTCCCACTGTTTTTTTATCAAAGTCATAGGAAAGGGAAACAGTTTTCAAACGCAGATAAGACGCATCTTCTACCCACCTGGTAGAGGCTGCATAATTCCACTCTGCCAGACGGTCGGCTTTTGGTATGTTGCTGATGTCGCCCTGTTTTCGCCAGCGGTCTGTTACAGAACGGGCCTGGTTTTTAGAATCGGCCATCTTTTCGAGCGATTTACGGGTCAGGTTGATGACATCATTGCCATACTGGTATTGGAAGTTTACCTGCAGCGACCAGTTTTGCAGGTTAAAGGAATTGTTCCAGCCCCCGTAAAAGCTGGGGTTTGCATCCCCAATCTGTACCCTGTCCAGCTCATTGATGATCCCATCGCCGTTTATATCGTCATACCTCATCTCGCCCCCGCTAAACTGGTGACCGGTATTTGAACCATAGCGCATATACTTAGGCCTGATCCCATCGGCCTCGTAAATAGTGTTCCCGTCCTTATCTTTCAGAATAGCGTCCTGATCAGTCGGGTAAACGCCCAGGGCCCGGTAGCCATAAAAACCACCAATCACATCTCCGGCCTGAAGTTTAGAGGTAAAGCCATCCCTGGTTTGTGTAAAAGCTGCATTGTCCAGCTTTTCAGGTAAACTCAATAATTTATTCTGATTTTGTGCGATGTTGAAGAAGGTTCTCCAGCGAAGCTTCTTTTTATCTCCTTTCAGGAGGAGTGCTGAAATGCCAAATTCAAAACCACTGTTGCGTACCGAACCAAAATTGACATATTGTGTAGCGTATCCCAATGTAGAGGATAATGTTTCCTGTAACAGCAGATCGGTGGTGGTTCTGGTGTAATAATCAATCTGTCCCGAGATGCTGTTGTCGAAGATGCTCCAATCGATCCCCATATTGTATTCCGTGGTACTCTCCTGCCTGATGTTATCGTAAGCGAATTTTGAAGGATAAGTATAAGTTTGTCCCATATAGCCTGTTCCTGTTGAATAAGCGACATCATAAAGGTTAAGTACATTGGGCAGGTTACCGGTAATCCCAAATGCAAAACGGGGCTTGATATTGGTGATCCATTTTGCATCCGAAAGAAATTTCTCTTTGGATAGTTCCCACCCGATACCAATTGCCGGGTAAATGGTATAAAGGTTGTCGCGGCCATACCGCGAATCCCCCTCCATTTTTCCCGTAGCGGTTAAAAAGTACCGGTCTTTAAAAACATAATGGCCCTGGACAAACATGCCTATGTTCCGGCGCTCCCCAAATGATCCATCTGCTGCAGAAACAACAGCAGAAGCGTCGGAGGCACGCAATTGAGGGGAAGCACCATTGCTGTAGCTTACCGATGTGGAGTTGTCGCTGTCCGTGGTCAGGTTCATTACTCCGGTAACCGTTAATCTGTGGTTGGCTTTGCTAATGGCCGACCAGGTAAGGCGGTTGTTGTTGTTGATCATCAGCTGATGACCTTCTGTCTGCCTTCCTGCGTTAAATAAAGATTCACCCGCAATTGAAGCCGTGGCATAACCGGGAATGAAATATTCATCAGCAGATTCACGGAAGTCGACCCCGATCTGCGATCTGAATTCCAGGTTTTTAAGGATTCTGTATTCGAGGACAGTGGAAGCCATAAAGCGGTTTGATTTGGTCAGATAAGTAGAATAGTCGATGATGGCCAGCGGATTATATCTCGAGGTAATCGAAACCGGATCATTACGGTCTACAAAATAATCGAGCCCGTTTTGGGAGTAAACGGGATAATAAGCACCCATTTCCCTTGCATAGCGCATGGGTGAAATATCGCTTGTTGAACTGGATGACTCATCTATAGGATGGGTCTGCCCTCTTTTATCAGTGAGTGAATTGATGAAGGAAAGATCCGCAGATACCCTTAATTTATCGGAAACCTTATAATTCAGGTTAAAGCGGTTGTTGAAACGGTCGTACCCGGTGCCCTTTGTGGTACCGTACTGATTGGTATAGCCTACACCCCAGTAATAGGTTACACGTTCTCCGCCACCGCTTAAAGAGGTGTTGTATTGCTGGTAATAACCTTTCCGTGTAATCACATCTATCCAGTCGGTATTGTTGTTGTATTTCCAGGCATCTGCCCTGGTCAAGTCTCCGCGCAGTTCCTTTAAAAAGCTGCCATCATCTGTTCCATTTCCGTAACTTTCTATAGAAAATATACGGTGGTCATCGCCTGACATCATGGGGATGGTTTTTGGAACTTCGGTATAGGTGAATTTAGAAGTAAAACTGAATTCTGGTTTGCCCTGCTTTCCACGTTTGGTTTTGATCACAATTACCCCGTTTGCCCCTTTTGATCCGTATAGGGCGGTTGCAGAGGCGTCTTTTAAGATATCAATAGACTCAATATCGGAGGGGTCTATGTCTCCAATCGGACTAAAGCCGAAATCGGTGATGCTCTGCACCTTGTAGTCGTTGCCAATCACTTCGGTGCCATCTACTACCCATAGGGGATCATTTATGCCCGATATACTGGAGATTCCGCGGATGCGGATGGTGGCAGCAGCCCCCGGATCACCGCTGGCGGCCACCACTTGTAAGCCCGGGGCTGCACCCTGTATCAATTGTTCAACTGAAGTAACGGGCAGATTTCTCAAATCTTCCAGATTGACTGATGCCACGGCACTGCTGAGCTCTTTTTTATCGATAGACAAGAAGCCCATATCTGCTTTTGGATGCTTCTGGGCTACAATCTTTAGCTCATCCATCGTATTGTAGCCATTCTGCAGGATAACTTCAAAGCTCTTTCTGCTGCCAATTGTAAACTCCTGCTTTTTGTAGCCTACGTAGGAGAAGATGATCTTTTCTGCGTTATCCGTCTTCTTTAACCGGAACCTGCCGCTATTGTCGGTGGTAACACCGGTTAAAACCAGGTTATTGCGGTTAACCAGCATTACGGTCACACCCGGGAAGGTTACACTTTTAGATTCATCATATACCACTCCGGTTATGACATCTGCCTGTGCAAAAGTATCGGTGCTTAAATAGAGTAAGCCTATAAGCATGCAAATCTTTTGTAGTATTTTATTCATTTTAAAAATGGGTTACCGCTTAAAAAACCTGGTTAATTTTATGTATTACCCCGTTGCTGCCCTGCAGATTGGCCGCTACCGGTTTTGCCGTTTTTCCGGTACTGCTGGTCACAGAAAAGCCTTCCCATGCCCCGTTGACAGTTAAGTAATTCCCGGCTTTATTTGGCATGCTTCCCTGCGAAACCCCATCCGTGAATACATAGCGGTTGGGAATGACATGGGCATTTACAAAGTTCTTCAGGGCATCAACAGTCATCGTATTGATTTGCAGTCCTGCACTTTGAATGGCAGAATTAGTTGGGGCCAATACGGTATAACTAAAGAAGCCCGTTAAATTCAACTCGGCCATCAACCCGGATTTGGTACAGGCTGTTGCGAAGGATGAAAGCTCCGGATCTTTCAAAACCAGGGCATAGACCGTTCTGCTGAGATCGGCCTTGTCCATGGGTGTAAGGAATCCATCAATCTCGTAAATTGCCCCGTTTCCGCGTTCCCAGGTGGGCCCAGTTTTCAATAGCGGCACGGCGTTGCCGGTATAGTCTACGAATTTCTTGTTGTCATACAGGATATAGCCAAACTCGGTTGGATAGAAACGTTTTCTGAAACCGCCATCTGCTCTGACGTCAATATTTAAAATACCTGTTCTGCAGGCATTTTGCCTGATCAGTAATGTTGCTGCATCCATGTCTTCTGCAAGCGGGAATCCCCAAACTTCGTCAGGCTGGAGCAGTATGGTTCTGGAGCCATGCTGGAAATACAGACCATCTGTCAAGCCCGATTCGAGATTGGTATGCTGAAACATCCAGTCCCACTGTCCATAGATTCTTTTCTTCATATAAACCCCACCTTCCACACTGTTCAGTTTGGGTGGTTCCAGCATTTTGTTAACCTTATAAATGATGCTGTTGCTGGAGGAAACCGCACCAACGATGGTAGGTGCGATCTTATGGATCATCTGCGGGTAGTTGTTGGTCCTGAGTTCAGGATTGTTTCTTGCGATGTCGCTTTTAAACCAGGTGTCGGCCAGGATGCTGCTCCTGAGCACTTCAGAAATGATCAGCTTTGGAACAGAATCTATATTGTTGTACAGGTCAGGTAAATAAGGCTTAAAATAATTCATCAAAGCCTCGTTGGTAGGCACAAAAATGGTGGTTAAAACATTTTCATCAGCCAGGTTCCTGCCTATAGAATAGGATTTGATTAGTGTGGTATCTACCCAGCCGAATTCATCTTTCTCGCCCAGGGAATAGGTTACTGTAGTTTCCAGCCATTTGTTGTACATGGATATCTCCGGGTCTTTTGCGATTGCGGCATCCGTTCTTGGCATTACTTCGAGGGGCGACTGCAACACATGGATTACCCCGTTGCTGGCATCGATATCGTATTTGCTGTCCGATATTCTGGCTGTGCCGATCATAAATCCGCTGCCTGCAATATTGTATAAGGTCTTGAAATCTTCCTGCTGCGCTGCAAAGAAAGAAGGGGTAAAAATCATGACAGATTTTGCCGGTAAGGCTGCCTCGCTGCGCGTCTTGTAAAAAACTGCCTTTGTAGGGTTCAACCCATTTACCGCATCTTTATACCGCTTTTCAATATCATATTTATAGTACATCCCGTTTATAAAGTGGTTGTTGACGTACTGGCGCAGGACTAAAGCCGGAACAACATCAATAGCGGTATAACCCCTGGCTTTAAAATAGGCATCTACCTGTTCATTTGTAGGTGCAAAACAAGTATAAATGGCCGCTTCGCCCAGTGTTTTACGGAGTTCAAGTTTGTCAATGATCTTTACAAATTCGCTCAGGTCAGGATCTTCACTGAGTATTTGGACAATGTTCTTGTCAATTCTTCTTTCTGGATTGTAATGTTCTTCAAACTCCTTTGAACAGGAGGTTCCTATAACCATCAGGATGGCATAAAGCAGGATAAAGTAGTTTTTATTTTGCATGGACAGACCCTTTCATGTTAACCCAACTTAATTTAAAGCGTTTAAGGACGAGGCTGTAATTCCAGCTCTTACCATCATTTGTTTCATAGAGACAGTAAACGGTTCCATCATCTGCAACCGCAACATCGGAATAGCCGGAAGGGCCGGAACTGATTACTTTTTTTATCGGCCAGCTCTGTCCTTCATCATTGCTGATCCTAGCGGTAAGGTTCTGGCGTGGATGTTTCCCGATATCCCTGCTATCCGGGTTGATGAACAATATCCCTCCTCCCTGTTTCTCCGGAATGCGGATGATTGTCGCCATGCAAATTGGTTCAAACAGCTCTTCACTAAATACCGGCTTGCTCCAGTTGCTTATTCCATCTTTACTATAACTCAGTCCCCTGCGTCTTTTTTCGGTTACATTGCGAATGTTGACCATGGTACTGCCGTCTTTTAGCTGGATGGCCATAGTTTCGCTCGGGTTTTTAAAATCAGCAGTATTGTCTGCAATGATCTCCCCCCTCTTCCATGTCTTCCCAAGATCATCGCTATAAATGCTGGCGATGCAGGATGGCGCATGGCTTCTTCTTGGTTTTAACTTCGAAGAATTGCTTAACCATACGGGAACCAGCAAACGACCATTGTTCAGTTGTATGCTGTGGCCCGGTCCGGGAGCAAGTACTTTCCAATCGTATTCAGGTTTGAAAGCTTCAAACGCATAGGTGATATCTACCGGTGCTGCCCAGCTCTGACCATCGTCTTTTGAAAAAGTATAATAGGCCCTGGCATAGTCACGCTGGTAAAGCAAATGAATGGTTCCGTCCTTATCTACAATAGGTGTGGCATTGCTGGTAGGTTCTCCGCTTTTTTTTGCTGCAATGACGACATTTGGGCCCCATGTTTTTCCGCCATCAAGGCTCCTGCGCATCAAAAGATCCATATCTGCCCAGTCGCTTGCTGTACCTATTCTACCCTCGCAAAAAGCAAGTAAGGTGCCTTTTTTACTAAGTACCAATGCCGGGATGCGCATGGAAGTATAATTACCTCCAGGGCTAAAAACCTGAGTGCTGTCTGGACCGGCCCCCGATGCAAATTGCTTTGCAGTACCACAGCCGGTTGCAGCACAAAGCGCGATACCGAGTGTAATTGTTAAAATGAGCAATGTTTTAATGTGGTGGTGTTTGTTAAAAAAGAACATTGGTTTGGTTTTACTTGTTTAACGGATCTGTTTATTGGAAAACTTCAGGTAGTATATTTTTGCATTTTTCGCGAATGGGTAAAATGTGTTCAGCGGGGATTCCCCTGTAGGGCCAGCGCAGTTGGGTATCGATACTTGTCCAACCCCCTACTGCTGCCATAAATTTGTCAACAGCCTGGTTGGAATAACCCTCATTAACAATATATGGCACTATACATTCGCTCATAAACTGCTGTATTCTTTTTTCCAGTTCAAAAGCAGCAGCTTCAGCTTTCCGGATGCTGTCATACCATTTTTGTGCAAAAGCAGGGTTTAAGCAGGCCACATTCGAATAGGCCCCATGTGCACCCAGGGAAATGCCGGTTGCCAGCTGATGTCCGGGAACAAATACGGAAAAAGGCTGAGGGAGATGCTTCATTTCCTCGTACCATTGGGTATCGCCCCCGGCAACTTTGCAGCCAACCAAAGGTATGCCCGAATTGAGGATTGCAGCAAAATCGGCTGGTAGAAGTTTCTTCTTTGCATGAGGTGGATTATAGAGCACCAGGCCAACAGGAGCAGCCGCATCTGCTATCATTTGCAAATAATCTGTAAGTTCTGTTTTGGAAGGGACAAACCAATCGGGTAGGATGATCTGAATGGCAGATGGCCGCAATAACCTGGCCCTTCTAACCCTTTCCAGGGAGATCTTTGGGCTCATGTGTGAGCAACCAATCTGAAAAGGCATGCCGGCATCATTGCATTTTTCTGCAAACAGCTCATTTATACCATCAAATTCTGCTTCAGTCTGGTTGTAAAACTCACCCGCAGTTCCGTTGGAATAGATACCATCAACCCCAAAGGTAATCAGTGTATCGATTTCCTGCTCCAGTTGTACATAATTGATGCTGTCATCAGCATTAAGCGGTAACAGTAAAGTTGCCCAATTGCCATTGATCTCGTTTGCCGACAGGGGTGTCATGTTCTTGCTGGTTTATAAATGGTTTATAGTAGTTATGTACTACATATCAAATATGAGAAGTATTTATTATAAAACCAAATATTGTATTCCGCTTAGCGCGGATTTTAATTAAAAAAGGCCTGCAGGAATCAGTTGCAGGCCTTTTTTTAAAAGAAATAAATAGATAATTATTTTAACCGGTCAAAGTGGGGCTTCAGGTGAGCTTCCATTCCTTTCTTAAAATCTTCTTTCGTACCGGTCTTTAAGATCTGTACCAGGTCCATATGGTTTACCTTGCCTTTGGTAGGTTTTTTTTCTAGCGTAACCACGTAATCGAAGATAGGCAGCAGCATGATCTGGAATCTTTTTAAAGTGTCATTGCCCGACATTTCATAAAGTTTACCGTGAAATGCAATCTCATTTTTAATCCTGAAGGAATTGTCGTGGTTTACTTCTTTTTTTGCAATGTTTTCCAGTTCAGCAATATCCTTGTCCGTCTTTCTGATATAGATGAGCTCTGCGAGTCCCGTTTCCAATACCAGTCGCAATTCAAAAATATCCTGCAGGGTTTCTGTGTCGATGATCAGGGGATCCAATACGCGTTCAAAGGTGCCCAGTATATCTGGCCTGGCCAGTACCATACCTCTCTTTTTCTTGGTCTCTATCATGCCCAGCATGCGCAACCTGCTCAGCGCTTCACGCAAAACGTTTCTGCTTACCCCAAGTGCTTCAGCAAGTTCCAGTTCTTTAGGAAGGGCGTCGCCCGGACGGAAGGATTTCTTTTTAAGGTATTCCCTTAACCTGACCTCTACAATATCTGCCATCGTATTTGAAGCGATTGGCATCAGGTCTTTACTTAAATCGTTTATTGCCATAATTTAATAATCCTTCAAAAATGAGATATTTTTTTGTTAATATGTACTACAATATAAAAATATTTTCCTTAGAAATCCAGACATATTTAGCGGGCTTATCCTCAGTAATTTATTGATAAAAAGCAATAAATTCAAACAAAAAATGCAAATAACGGTTGTTTTAAGTAATAATGATAACAGACAGTAAAACCATCATCGTTTCGAACCGGCTACCCGTAAAAATTACAGAAGAAAATGGAGTATATATCCTTAGTCCGAGTGAAGGCGGCCTTGCGACCGGCTTAGGCTCTATATATAAAAATGGCAACAACATCTGGATCGGCTGGCCCGGACTGGAGATCCCTCTGGAAAGGCAGGATGAGGTAAGGGAAAAACTGGCCGGACTTAACCTGGTACCTGTTTTCCTGAGCAATGAAGAAATCAGCCTGTATTATGAAGGTTTTTCTAATGAAGTGTTATGGCCCGTATTCCATTACCTGGTTACTTATGCCAATTTTGAACAGCTGGCATGGGACTATTATAAAGTAGTAAATGATAAGTTTAAGGCCGAAGTATTGAAACACCTGTCGGCCGACGATGTAGTCTGGATACACGATTACCAGCTCCTGTTGTTGCCCTGCCTCATCAGGACCACACAACCGGAAATTACCATTGGCTTCTTCCAGCACATTCCCTTCCCTTCATTTGAAATTTTCAGGCTCATCCCCTGGAGGGAAGAACTGATTGCCGGAATGCTGGGGGCCGATCTGCTCGGTTTTCATACCTTTGATGATGCCCGTCATTTTTTAAGCGCCGCTTCCCGGCTTTCCTCCAGCAACCTGCTGGATAATGTCCTGATCTATAAGAACAGGCAGGTGGTTGTTGAGGCCTTTCCTATGGGAATTGACTCAGATAAATTTGACAGTTTAACCCGACACGAAAAGGTAGCCAAATACACCAACTCATTTAAAGCAAGCTTAAAGAATGTAAAAACCATACTGACTATAGACAGGCTGGATTACAGTAAAGGCATCTTACAGCGCTTGCAGGCATTTGAGCTGCTGCTGGAACAACATCCAGAATACATAGGCAAACTGGCCTTATATATGGTTGTAGTGCCATCGAGAGATACTGTTCCAAAGTATAAAGAGCTGAAAGACCAGATAGATCAGTTTGTGGGCAATATCAATGCGCGTTTCCGGACCATAAACTGGGTGCCCATACATTATTTCTACAGGTCATTTTCCATAGAATTTCTTTCGGCCATATACAGCACCGCAGACATATGCCTGGTTACGCCCATGCGCGATGGCATGAACCTGGTCAGCAAAGAATATGTCGCATCACGTACAACAGATGATGGGGTACTGATACTGAGTGAAATGGCAGGGGCATCCAGGGAATTAACTGATGCCCTGATCGTTAACCCCAATAACATTGGTGACATTAAAGAAGCTATTGTAAAGGCGGTAAATATGCCCCCGGAAGAACAAAACAGGAGAATGCGCAGCATGCGTGCAATAGTCAGCAAGTTTAACATCCATCTTTGGGTTAAGAATTTTATGGACAAGCTAAATGAAGTAAAAACCATGCAGGAATCTTTGCATACCAAACATGCTGTTGCGGCAGTACGGGCGCGGATATCGGCTGATTATGACCAGGCCAGAGACCGGTATATTTTTCTGGATTACGATGGAACCCTGGTTGGGTTTAAAGGTGATATTGACGATGCAGCACCTGACGAAGAATTGTACTCCATTTTAAAGGAGCTTAGCCTGGATTCTGCCAATAAGGTTATACTGATTAGCGGAAGACGGTACCAGACCCTGGAAAAATGGTTCGGTCACCTTGACCTGGACATGATTGCCGAGCATGGGGCCTGGCAAAAGATCAGGAAGGCAGAGTGGAAAGCCCTGCCCCTGCTTACCGATAAATGGAAGCAGGAGATCAGGACCGTATTAGATACTTACACAGACCGTACCCCCGGTTCTTTTATTGAGGAGAAAAGTTATTCCCTGGTATGGCATTACCGCAAAGCTGAAGAAGGTTTGGGCGAACTGCGTGCCAATGAAATTATTAACCATTTAAGGATGATCATTGCCGATAAAGGCCTGCAGATGATGCCCGGAAATAAGGTTATCGAGTTTAAGAATATAGAAGTGAACAAGGGCAAAGCCGCACAAAACTGGCTGTATGACAACTATCCTGATTTTATACTCGCCCTTGGGGATGACCATACGGATGAAGATATTTTTAAAGCTTTATCACCGGAAGCTTATACCATTAAAGTGGGCAGCAATATTTCAGCTGCCCGGTACTATCTTAAAGATTACCATGAGGTGAGGGAATTGCTGAAAGAACTGATTAAATAGTCCCTAAAGGAAGACAGGCCTATCCAGTTTTATCGCAATGCGGTGTGCAGCATTCATTAAGCCAACATGGCTGTAGGCCTGGGGGAAATTGCCCCACTGACTGCCGTTTGTTTCATCAACATCTTCACTAAAAAGCATCAGGTGGTTTGCATATTTAATGATAGACTCGAATTCCTTTATCGCATCATCTATTCTTCCAACACAGGCCAAAGCCTCTACATACCAGAAAGCACAGATCAGAAAAGTGGTTTTCGGTTTACCAAAATCATCTTTATGCACATACCTGTAAAATAAGCCATTTTCTGCTTTTAGTTCCTGCTCCAAAGCAATTAAGTGGTCTTTTGCCCTTTGCGAGGCCGGATCCAGATAATTCATTAAGATCAGCTGCAGGGTGCTCGCATCCAGGTGTTTGCTGCCCACAGCATGATTGTAAACTTTCCTTTCCGGATCATAGCAGTCCTCTATATGCTTTGCGGCTTTGTCAATCAGGATCTGTGCCCGTTCCTGGTAAGGCTGGTTACCTATGGTTCTGGCCATCTTCAACGCCGCATTTGCACCGGCCCATTGAAAAAGGTTAGTATAGCAATGGGTGTTTGCAATGTTCCGGAATTCCCATATACCCGCATCCTTTTCGTCGATGGTGCGTTCGATCTTTTTGAGCAGGTAATCCAGCCATTGTTCTGAATCCTTTCTTTCTGAGTAAATAAAGCGATGGTCAGTATACAAAGGCAGCATCGAGACCAGTACCTGTCCGTAAATGTCATTTTGAATGTGCTCAAAAGCCTGGTTTCCTATCCGGATGGGCTTGTTGCCCAGATATCCTTTCAGATGCCTGAGTTTACGTTCGGTAAGTACCCTTTCTCCGGCAATACCAAACAAAGGCTGGTAGCGCTCGTCATCCCTGAAAGAAATATCAGTAATATAGTTAAAATAACGTTCCATTTCTTCAAAATGCCCGATGTGGTTTAAAGAAGTGATCACGTAATAGGTGTCCCGCATCCAGCAATACCGGTAGTCCCAGTTCCTGCCAGAGCCATCAGATTCAGGTAAACTGGTGGTACTTGCCGCAATAATGGCCCCGGTATCTTCATACTGGTGTATTTTTAAAGTGAGTGCGGATCGGATGACGTAGGATTGGTAAAAGCCGGCTATAGTCGAATGTTTGATCCACAACCGCCAGTATTTAATGGTTTCCCTTAGAAAGCGCTCGGCAGTACTGATGATCGGCGCGTCGAGGTCATGGGCGTAGGTAAGGATCAGGTACTTGGATTCATTCAAAGCAAAATATTTTCCGTCTTCTATGTAGCTCAATGAGATATTGGTACTCAGCTGCATGTCTTCATCATTACCGGTAAAACTAATGTGGTTACTGCCCCTGCTGCTTTTTTGCTTGGCTTTACCGTATTCAAATACCGGTTTGCAGCTTACTTTAATCCTGGGATTGCCCTCCAGAGGCTCAATTTTCCGGATCAGCATTAAAGGCTTATAATAACGTTCGTATTGGTAAAATCGAGGTGCAAAATCAAAAATCCGGTATTTCCCTTCCGGATTGCTGATTTCGGTACAAAGTACATTGGTATTGTCAAGGTAATATTGTCTGGACAGGTATTCACCAGCGGGTAAGATGGAGAACTCCCCTCCTTTTTCTTTATCCAGCAAACCACCAAACACAAAACTGCTGTCAAATCTTGGCCAGCAGAGCCAGTCTATATTCGTGTTCTTGTTTACATGGGCCAGATAAGCGCAATTGCCGATAATTCCTGTTTGATAAGTGTGTCTTTCCGTCATACGATTCATTCCGTTGTTCCGTATTAACAACAGGATTGGTACAGAATTGTTGACGATTAATGGAATTTCCTACCTAAAAGGGGATTAAAGCTATTTTATTGGATGAAATCCTGGTACAGCTGGTTAATGGCTGCTTTCAAAAGGCCGTTAAAAGCATCGGTGTATTCCGGCCGGCAGCCATTGGTAATCACTACAATCCCGAATTTCTCCCTGGGCTGGAAGAACATGGCGCTGTATAGCCCATAAGCAGAACCTGTATGCCCTGTCATAATTTTTCCAGGGACCAGTTTATCTGTTTGCAGCAAGGCAAGACCATAATTTTCAGGTTCCGATACTTTGGTCTGCATCAGCCGGGCGCTTTTTTTTGAGATGATCCTTCCCCCATTGTATTTTCCATAGTTCATGTGCATGGTCATGTAGCGGGCCAGGTCTGCTGCCGAGATCTTCATTCCACCGGTTGGGGAAAACAGAGGTGTACTGTAGCCCATGACATAACTCCTGATCTCATCGCTGCGCGGATTATAGGCTGAAGCTGCAGGATTGAATTTTCTGGAAACAGAATCATATTCATACAAGGTAACAAAGCGGTTCTTGTCCAGGGAGTCTACACAATAACCTCCATAGAGTCCCAGCCGGTCCAGAATATGGTGTTTGATGTACTGGTCAAAACGTTCTCCTGAAAGCTTTTCTATAACAGCCCCTACCATGTTAAAATTCAGGTTGCAGTATTGGTACCCTTTTCCAGGTTCATAACTGTTGTAACACTTTGTCCAGTTTTTATTCCTGTCCGGATTGATGACATCGAGATTGAAGTACCCCTCACTATCGTTGATACTTGAGGTATGCGACAACACCATTTTTAAGGTGATTACGGTTTCAGGGAATTTTGGGTTCCTCACCTTAAAACCAACCAGATCACTGAAATCATCATTCAATGACGCTTTACCGGCTTCCAGCAACTGCATCATGGCTGTTGCAGAAAAAGACTTCGAAATAGAGGCGATCCTGAAGATATCCTGATCTTTAAGTTCCGTATTGCTTTCCATATTTTTGAACCCAAAGGACCGGGTATATACCATTTTGTTTCCCTTTACTACAGCCACCGAAAGTCCCACTGCATCGAATTTTTTCATGATGCGCTGTAAGTTGACAGCAACACTGTCCGGGCCAGGCTGACTAAAGCCTTGTAATGAAATAAAAAGAAAGCATACTAAAGTGCGGAAGTAAAGTCTTAAAGCGTTTGGTCTGGTCATCTTATTTAAAAAGAAATCAATGGGTTATGAATTAAAAAGCCCCTTGTTTTACAAGCGGCTTTTACCTGTTCTTATGCTGTGCCTGCCCTACGCGGATCACCCACTCACAGGACTTTTTTGTCGGTATATTTATTCAATTATTACTTATAACAAGTTAAGAAATTACCGGTTTGCATTTTTATAAATTTTATTAACAAATTCACAATTCCTGACATTTGACAAGGCTTTATCAAATTCTAAAACTATATTTGTTGCATTAAAAGTTATTTTAAAATATAATTATATGACATCTTTATCTGCAATCAGTTTAGTTGCTTTAGCAGTGATCATTATCATTTCTGCGTTTTATTTAACCTTCAGGAAAAAGAAAGAAACCAGCGGACATCATTAAGGATGCCCATCAGCTGCTTCTCTTACCCTTGATCAGCATGTTCATGGCATGATCCATTGTGCCTGCTTTAATTACTTCGCCTGAGTTCACAAAGTAAATCTCATCTGCGTTCTCTATGGTATTTAAGCGATGCGCAATAATGACCAGTGTGGTTTCCTGAGGTAGTTTATTCAGAATATCACTAAGCAGCTGTTCCGTAACTGTATCAATGTTTGCAGTAGCCTCATCAAGGATAAGCAGTTTTGGATTACGTAACACTGCCCTCATAAAAGCAATGAGCTGTTTTTGGCCCAGACTGATGTTATCGGCACCCGATGACACCTCGGTTTCCAGGCCCTTGTCGAACAATAACAGCAAGTCCTCAAGATGGGCAGCTTGAATCACTGCCTCCAGTTGCGCGTTGGTATAGTCCTTATAAGCCGTATTACTGTATAAAATATTGTCTCTGACTGTACCGCTAAACAAAAAAGGCTCCTGCAGTATAAATCCGATCCTATTGGTCCGTTCCTCGGCAGTAAAAGAGCGGATGTCTTTCCCGTCTAATAAAACGGTTCCGCTTGTCGCATCGTATAGGCGCGCCATCAGCGATGCAGTAGTGGTTTTACCGCCGCCGGTTGGCCCAATCAGCGCGTAGGTTTTGCCCTTCTGCAGGTCAAAGCTGATGTTGTGCAGGATTTCTTGTCCACCAGCATAAGCAAAATGCACATTTCTAAAACTAAGTAGCGCATCAGAACGATGTCTGGTATCATCCCTTACTGTACGAAGATCATTTTCGAGTGAAAGGATCTGTGAAATCCTGTCCCATGCAGCTAAGGCTACCTGGAGGCTGCTCCATAAGGCAGCGAGTTGCCTTAGAGGGTTGTAGAAAGTTACAGCATAAGACAAGTAGCTGATCAGCAATCCGATGGTGAATTCTCCGGCGGCAATCAGCTGAATACCGTACAACAATACCACCAGCTGTGCGATACTCGAAAATAAACCAAAAACAGGAACAAATATGTTATTGGCTATTCCTGCACCAATTGCGGTATGGTAATTTTGCTGATTGGTTTCGTCGAACCGTTTTCTGAAATAATCGCGGCGGTTAAAGGCAATGATCACTTTAAAATTGTTCAGGCTTTCCTGAATCCCTGCACTTAGGCTGCCTACACTTTTAAGGTTAACTGCATTTTTCCTTTTTACCCATGCCGATGCCAATACAGTAAACAGCAGTATAAGTACAGCCGGGCCCAGTGTGGCGGTACCCAGTTTGAAATTGATGAGTAACAGAAACACTCCAGAGCCCAGCATGGTGAACAAGCTACTCAGAAACTGCATCAGCGATTGCGAAAAGAACTGATTTACTTTATCTGTATCGTTGTTTACCCTGGAGATCAGGTCGCCTGCTTTATTCTGACTGAAAAATGAAACCGGCAGTTCCTGTAATTTATTAAAAATGGCATTTCTAAGGGTGTAAAGCATTCGCTGTCCAACTCCGCCCATAAGTTTGGTCTGCAGGTATCCGGTAAACAGCGTGATCAGGAACATGACCAGTAAAATACCTGAGTACAGCAATACCCCATCAAATTGTTTGGTGGTCATGTAATTGTCTATGGTATGACCTATAATTAAAGGCGATAGCAGCAGTAAAGCCGAATTGATGACCATTGCAATAAATGCGAACAAAAGCCTCCGCCGTTCATGGGCGATCAGCAGCAGCAATTTTTTAAGTACCGCAAATGTCGACTTCTTTTCGTCCTTACCGCTGAGCTGGCTAAGATTGTAGTTCATAATTGCTGGTACTTTGCTGTGAATTATAAATCTGGACATACTCAGGACTGCTTTTCATGAGTTCCTGATGCCTGCCCTGTGCAATAATTTCGCCCTGCATCAGCAGGATCACTTTGTCGTAATGCTGAACAGCGGCAATTTTTTGCGTTACAGACAATAAGGTGAGTCCGGGGTAGTTTTGCTGTACATTGGCCAGGATGCGCTGTTCAGTATTGCTATCCACTCTTGCCGTAAAGTCATCCAGCAGTAAAACCCTGGGGTTTAAGGCCAGGGCCCTGGCCAGCATAATCCTTTGCTTTTGTCCGCCCGACAAATCAGATCCCCTTTCAGATACGATCGTATTTAATTTCTCAGGAAGTCCATCAATAAAATCCTTTAATTCGGCTGTTTCAATTGCTTTTTCTAAGAATTCATCTGTAACAAGATCACTAAACGCAATATTTTCACGGATGCTCATATTGAACAGGATGCTGTCCTGAAAAACAAAGCCGATCTGGTTGTGAAAGGATTCCGGCTGATAAGCGTCAATCGAGTTTCCATCAAACAGGACCTCACCTTCATCGGGCTTAATCAAACCCGTAAGCAGGTATAGCAACTGTGTTTTTCCGGCTGCTGTAGGTCCAATGATGGCCGTCTTTGAACCCGGTTGTAAATTAAAGGAAATGGCTTTCAGTACTGGTTTTTGTCCGTAGCGTACATTTACCCCTTTCATTTCCACTTGCCCTTTTAAAGCATCAGTAAGATTGCCGGACGGAACAGCATCGTCCTGGTTCAGCACCTGTGCAATGCGCCCGTATGATGCCTTCGCCTGCGCAATTACATTGCTCATAAAACCGATCACGATGATTGGGAAAATAAGCATGGCAAGGTAGCTTTTGAAGGCGGCGAAATCGCCAAGGGTCATGCTTCCGCTAATCACATAATGTCCGCCCAGTACCAGGATCGTAAGACTGGCCAGGTTGGCTACAAAAGTAATGACGGGGATGAGGCCGGCGAAAAGATTTAAAATACCGATTCCCAGTTCCTTTGCCTTTGTACTGGCCGACAAAAATTTCACATATTCCAATTGCTGTGAATTGACAACCCTGATCAATGCAGATCCCAGAATACTTTCGTTGATTACCTTATTCAGCCAGTCTATTACTTCCCTGGCCTGCTTGAAAAGTACGGTCACTTTTTTAATCACCACGAAAAACGTAATTCCAATAATCGGGATGATGGCCAGGATGGCCAGTGCAAGTTTCCAGTTTATGGTAAGCAGTAAAACGGTAGCCCCTATGATGATAAATACAGAAGAGGTTATGGAAACAATAGCCTGTGCGATGAAGGTTTTAATAGAATCTGCATCAGCGGTAAGGTTGGTCAGCAGTTTGGATGGATTTGCTTTTTCAATATAAGCATTGCTTTGCCTTGAAATCTTATCTGCGAGTTTTGTTCTTAAATCTTTGGCAACCTTTTCGGAAGCATAGGTTTGTACGATGCCCTGCAGAAAGGTAAAAAGGAACACAAACAGGATCGCTATTGAAAATTTAACCAGGATGCCATGGATATCAAAAGTACCGGCAGTATAAGCGTCTATTCCATCGGCAACAATCCTGGGCAGCAACAGGTTGATGCCATTACCAGCCAATGTAAAAAGCAGCAATACAGCGATAAGACCTTTATAAGGTTTGAGTAAGCTAAACATCCCTGCAGGTAAAACTGTCCATCAACTGCATACACAGCATGGCATCCTGTGCCGAACAGGGGTTTTCGCCCCTGCCCGAGAAATAGTTCACTACTTGTTCTATCATCGGCTGCTGCACATGCTGCAGCGGATCAAATATAAAATCCTGATCTATGCCGTTTTTACGTAAAGTTACTTTATGCCCAAACATCGGAAAGGTTATTTTACCCTCAGTTCCGATAATCTCACAGCTGTCTGTTTTTTCTGCTGCATTAAAACACCAGGAGCCGTTAAAGAGCACCCCATTTTTAAAGAGCACCTGCCCGCTTACAATGTCATCCGCTGGATACAGACCTGCCTGGTTTAAAGAAAGGCCCATGGATTTCAAAGGATGGCCAAAAAAATAAATCATCAGGTCCAGCTGATGCGGGGAAAGATCATGAAATAATCCACCACCGGAAATTGCCGGATCAAAGCGCCAGTTGCTGCCGCTCCCCCCGGCCGTACTGGCGATCAGGTCAGAATTGTGTGGCTGGTGCATCTGCAATTGCACCAGGCTGATATCGCCTATCGCTTTCTGATCAATAAGCGCTTTAACTTTCAGGAACATGGGTTGCTGCCTTCTGTAATGTGCTACTGTTAGTTTCACATTGTATTTTTCTGCAGCTTCTTTCATCCTTAAAGCCGACACGGCATTCAATGTCATGGGCTTTTCTACGTATACCGGTTTGCCGGCAGCCAAAGCCAACAGGGCATATTCCTCATGTTGTAAAGGTGGTGTGGCAATGTAAATGGCATTTATTTCCGGATCGTTGATCAGCCGCGCCGCATTGTCGTACCATTTTGGCACATTGTGCCGGTAGGCATAATCCTGCGCCTTGGCCCCGCTCCTGCGCATAACCGCAACCAGGGATGAACCAGGTATTTTATTAAAGGCCGGGCCACTTTTAACTTCAGTAACGTCACCACAACCAATAATTCCCCATTTTAGTTCCGCGGACCTGTCGTTTCCCAACATGTTCCGCACTTTTTCCATGAAATAGTTGGGCTTACCATTCATCCTGCCATTTAATGATATTTCCATTCTAGCTATCCGCTTTCAGTTTTAATTCCAGTGTATCAATTTGATGATATGTATCAAACCCCCTGCCAATGTTTAGTTAAATCATTGGATTACAAAGTAAAATTCTATCGTAAATGTCTCGAAATAAAATCTTATAAACAAAAAAGGAACGAAATTTGTTAATTAAATAGCTGAAACCCTTAAAACAAATCTACAAATTATGAAAAAGCTAATTTTTACTATTATTTTAGGAAGTACCCTGGCATTTGCAGCAAATGCACAGATACAAAAAGGAAATGTCATGATTGGGGCAAATTTATCCAACATTAAATTTGGTTTGGATAAACCCAATGCTTTTACCTTTAACATTAGCCCGAAAGCTGCCTGGTTTGTTCAGGATGGACTGGCCTTCGGTGGGGAGGTTAATTTAGGCCTGGCTACCCAAAAAGGTTCCGGGACAGACATTAGTTACGGTATAAGTGCCTTGGGCAGGTATTATGGCGAGACCGGTGCGAATGAGGTGGTTAAAAGTTCCAGGTTTTTTGGAGAGGCTACTGTTGGTGTACAAGGTTACAATCCATCTGCTGGCGGCAGCACAAACGGACTCGGATTCAGCTTTGGCCCTGGTTTTACTTATTTCGTAACCCCCTCTATTGGTCTTGAAGCATTGCTGAAATACAATGGTGTGGTAGGTTTCGGATCCAGCGCCTATGCCCACAATCTGGGTTTGGGGGTTGGCTTCCAGATTTATCTTCCGGGAAAAAGCACAGCCAGGAAAGTTCAAAAAGACATGAACTGATCCTGTTGACTAACAGCATAGAAGCCTGAAGTAAAACGCCCCCTGATTCCTAAATCCGGGGGCGTTTTTATTTATCCTGTCTGCGCTTTACGCTTTGAAGCCCTCCAGGGAATTATGGAGCCAAGCATGATGGCAATAGCAATTACAACTACCAGTGTAGTTGCTTTCGAAGTTATGAAAGCCAGCAGTAACAACAACACTGACATAAACAACAGGGAGAAGCTGATCATTTTCAGACCAAATACATTCTGTCTTTTGATGGCCTCCTGCTCCTCTGCATCAATATTTGTGGCGGCCTGTTTCTTTTCTGCTTTGTAAACCCTGTATCCTTCATAGTCGCTGCTAACGCTGATCTTTTTTCTCATGATCAACTCATAGACCAGTAACATAAAGAACGGGAGCAGCACACCCAATAGCATTTCATTGGCCCTTGATAATTTATCTTCGCCAGTTAAAGGCAGAATGATCTTGAATACCAGGTTTACCGAAAGCGATATCAATGTGATGTAAATGGTAGCCTTTCCGGAAAGGCGTTTGGAGAACAAAGACCAGATTGGCGGCAGCAATAATGGCCCACCCGTTATCGCCCCTACACTAAGGGTAAATTCAACTATTCCACCTATATAAGGAACGCCCAGCGCAATCAGGATCATCAGCAAGCCAAAGAACCAGGATGAGGCGCGTGCCACAAACATGAGCTTTTTATCATCAGCACCGGGGTTTACGGATTCTTTGTAGATGTCGTTGGTAAAAACTGCCGATACTACATTGAGCGCTGTATTGGCCGATGCCGAAGTGGAAAAATACATCCCTGTGAGCATTAAGCCCAGTAGTCCGGCAGGCAGCACCTGTTTACAAACCATAATATAGGCATTCTCTGCATCCAGTCCGGTCAGCGATGGATTCATCATTCTGTAGGCCATAGGTGGCAGCATCCACAACACCGGGCTTAAGATGTACAGTCCGGCAAAAAGGTAGGCTACTTTTGAAGCGCTTTTAGGCGCGTCTACGCTGGTATATCGTTGTACAAATGTCCAGTTGCCACCGATATAAAAGATGTGATAAATGGCAAAGGCAAAGATGAAGCCCCAGGTATATTCACCATGAACCAGGTTAAAGAAATCCTCAGGGGCCTTGTCTATAAAAGCCTGAACGCCGCCTACCTCCTGAAACACCAGAGGCAGGATAATAAGCACGGCTGCAGTGAGTACCACAAATTGTAAGATATCGGTCACCATCACGGCCCATAAGCCGCCTACAGCTGTATAGGAAATCATTAAGATCCCTAAAACAATGGTAACAGGTACCAATGGATAACCCAATGAAGCTGAAACCAGTATGGCTACAGAGTATAACACCGAGCCCTTGATGAACAGGGATACCAATGTAAAAATATAGATATAGCTTTTCTGAACTTTACTGCCCAGCCTTGCTTTTATAAATTCTGCCGCAGTAAGGTTACCCGTAGCCTTCCATCGGGGTGCCAGGTAAAGCCCTGTAATGATGGCACCAATGCACATGGTCCATTGAATGGTAATGGCTACCCATCCATGCTGATAGGCTATAGCCCCCCAGACTACAAAAGTCCCTGCAGAAAAGAAACTCATGAATAAGGACAGCCCTCCAATGAACCAGGGAACAGATTCACCACCAGCGAAAAACGATTTCAGGTTTCTTCCCGTCTTGGAAAAGCTGATGCCTACCAGCATAATGAAAACAGAAAAAATGACTACTACTGCGGTATCTATCATGATTTAGTGTGATTTAAATGAATAACATCTCAATGAAAACAAGGAGGCTGGTACATCGTCTGATGGATGTTCCAATATAACTTTTAGTTTTTTAGTTTCTACAGGAGATTCGAACAGAATTTCATTGCGGGTATGGTAATTGTCCTTTTTCTGGTAAACTACCCGCCCCTGTTCATCCTCAATATGGTAATTTCTTACACAAAATGGCATTACCGTTTCGGGGTGTGTCATTAGTACAGATTCCATCGGATGATCTGTATCTGTATCGAATACCAGGTCAATTCTGTCGATAGACCGGAACTCTTCCCATGATACTTCAATAACGGGTGCCCGATCAGCCAGCTCCGCTACCCAGGCATTGGGTTGCAGGGTCGGTCGGTCTGCCCCGTTGCTAAGCTGATCTGCGGTGAAGGCATGGACTACTTCCCGAAACTGTAAGGCAATGTTCTGACCTTCAGGCCTTCTTTGCGGGCACCAGAATTCAAAACTCTCTACCCCGGAGCCTTCAGGTGCTACCTGTTTTCCATTATTGGAAACAGCCTTGTTTACCCCATTAAAGACCGAAAGTATTCCTGTAACCCTTTCATGGGAATAGGCCAGCTGTACTTTCTCATTGATCAGAAAGCATACGAAAACATACTGTTGTTTGTCAATAACAACATCAAAATCAATATTTACCTCCTGCTCTCCGGGCTGCAGCTCAACCTGTTTTACAGCAACTATGGTATCGGGAGTGAAGCCTCCGTATTTGCTGCTGATCCGCAGCTCTACATTTACCTTTGTTGCCGCATCGGCTTTGAGTAAAGCAGTAAAGGAAGGGAAACGGCCAGGCTGGACCGGCAGCATCTGGCCCGCAGCAATGGACAGCCGTTTTAACAGGTAATTGTCCCTGCTGAAACCTCTAAAAGCCAGATTTGAACTAGACTGGATATGGGCATCCCTTACCAGGTCATCTTTATCTTCAAAATTTACATCAGGTATGTATTGCCCTGTTTTTAGCAGTTCTTTTTGCAAAACAGGTATGTAATTTTCGCTGTACAATTCGGCAGGCATTTTTTTGTATTTCAGGCATAGCGCTGCTGCTACCGCAGTCGCCTGCGCCACATAGGCACAGGTGGCCATCACCCTGGTACCGCCAAAAGCCACATGGCTCACACTGATGATCCGGCCGGCCAGGAAGAGGTTTTTGATGTTCCTGCTGTAAAGTGATCGGTAAGGAATCTGGAAGATACCTTTGCTATGCCACTGGTTACATGGCGAGCGATCGCTGAACACACCGTCGGCCGGATGGAGGTCTATAGACCAGCCCCCGTAAGCCACTCCATCTTCATGTATTTTCTGTTCAATCAGATCCGATTGCGAAAGGATATAATCCCCCTCAAACCGGCGGCTTTCCCGTTTGCCTGGAACCATGCCAACCCATTCCAAAGTATAGTTTTCGGCCTCGGGAAATTTACCCGAGTTTTTAATGTAATCCCATACCCCATAAATCACTTTCCATAACTCCCATTTGATCTGCTCGGTATCGTGCACAGTATCCATGCGTCCGCCATGTTCTACCCACCATAATTTACAGCCATGCTCTTTTGCATTAAAATTCCTGTACCGTGGTATTTCCTTCTGTACATCCATTGCAAATTCGGGAGCGGTAAAGCGTACCGGTTTTCCCGTATCTTTGGTATAAAAGTAAAGCGAATGTCCCAGCAGTTCACCATAGCTGGCATCCGGCGCCATCGGTTCGTTAAATTCCCCGGCGGGTTCTGCCCCCATTCTGAATGCCGCACCAGAAAGAAAGCCCACAATGCCATCACCAGATGCATCACAGAATAAAGGAGCTTTAATTACATATTCAGTAGAATTCTGGCTGCAGAAAGCTTTAATACCATCTATCTCATCGCCTTTACTTTTAATCACTTCATACACCGCTGTGTTGAGCAGTAAGGTAATGTTAGGTTCCTGTTTCACCTTATTCAACAGGATCATGTCCAGTATTACAGGGTTCCCTTCAGGGTTCCGATAGGTATTCTCGACCAGGAGTTCATCTATTAAGCCGCCTTCCCTGCTCCAGCGGTTGTTATTGCCCATATGCGAGGTGGCACCCAATATCCATAGCCTTACCTCGCTGGAAGCGTTGCCGCCCAGTACAGGCCGGTCTTGCACCAGTGTTACTTTTAATCCTTGTCTGGCTGCTGTAATGGCAGCACATACGCCCGACATACCGCCACCAATTATGGCAAAATCTGTATTACATGTTTCAATCTTTAAACTACGGCTCCCCCGCTCTGCGTCTATTCGTATCATTACTTTATTTTTTTAGTTATCTGCCTATTTCTGTTTCTCCGGATTTCACCAGTTTTCCATTCTTGTCCATTAGCTCCAGGTAAAAACGAACCGGCTTATCCTGATCAACCGGAACGGTAAATTCAAAGGGGTATTCATTTTTGTCCGCTGCAACTTCAGTTTTTCCATCTATCTTGTATATTAGTCTGGCTTTCTTCCATTTGGTGTCATCTTCCTGAAGAAATACATATAGCTTTTGTGCATAGGCACCCAGCTTAAACAACAAGGCTTTGGCATCTCCTTCCGGGATATCCGCATAGTCGCTTCTTTTATCCTTTCTTACATTCAGTATCCGGTCCTGAAAGCTGCTGCTGATTTTTACACCCGTGATGGCCAGGGCGGTCATTCCGCCTGCGGGAACACTGACCTGAAAGCAGCCGTCTTTTAAAGAGGAGGGCTTTTCTGCTGAAGAAAGCATGCGGACCGTGCTGCCTGTAGAAATACCAACCCTGGAGGCATCTACAGCAACTTGTGTATTTATAGTATTTTGCGATTGGTTCATAAAGGCAAGTAACAAGGTGTCGCCTTTTTTTGCACTGATATAGTTTAATGCGATGTTGTCTATGCGAAGCAAACGTGAGGGCATCCATAGCTGTACATTTTCAAAGGGAAAGAACTTCCCTTTTTTTGCCCCATAGAACTTATTCTGCAGGTAAGCATAACCTTCAATATAATCGCTGGGGAAGTCTATCCTGCCCTTGCTTTTTACATAGGCATCGGAAACCAGGTAGTCTACAAACATAGAGGCCATCGGCAGGATATGGTTGTAATGAAAGGAGTTTACGCTCTGTTCTTTGTGTTCATGAAGCGGAAAATCGGCTTTTTCGTAAGCGGTAGTCCGCTCGGTATTCATATGGTAACCCGGAAAGCTTTCAGAGCGCCCAACAATAGATGCTTTGGCCACATTCATCAGAAAAAGGTCGTTGGTATAGTAGCCTATCCTTAACAGCCAGGGTGCGTAGGTCGACATAAAAATCCCCCTGTGCCCGGTTGAAGTACCGGAAGATTCGGACGTAAGCCCCATTTCAGAAAGTCTCCATGCCGGAACTTTTTCTTCCGGATAATACATCTGCTGGTGCCCTTTTGATTTGAGGTACCAGTACATCGGCGCCTTTCCACCCTTATTTACCCTAACCAGGTCATCCGGTATCTGTGGGGCCATCCAGGTAAACAAGGTATAATGCCGGGCCCCGTCCTGGGCGGCATTGAGGTAACGGCGCTCACCTGTGAGTTCGTATAATTCCAGTAAGGCCGACCAGTTATTGGTAAATGTTGGCCAGAAAAAGTTGAAGCTGAACAGCGGATCCCCAAACTGGCTGATCCTGGTATCCACCCTTTCTTTGAGGTATTGGTCGGCCAGCGACTTGGTTAAACTCAAATAGGAAGAGTCGGAGGTCAGTTTAAACATAAACATGGCATTTACCCAGTTCCGTCCTTTCTGCTCCTCATCCAGGTTCCTGATGCGCGCGGTTCCGAATTCTTTTTCGGCCATTGCGGTATAGAAAGAATTGTTTCGGCCAAAAACGGCCGACAAAACCTGGAGTTCTGATAGCGGGGCAATAGGCCCTCTCAGTTTTCTGGATGGAGATTGAATTTTCTGGTTACTGTCAATCGCAAACAGGAATTTCTCTCGCGACAGCATAAATTCCATTAAAGGGTATGCCCGTTTGTCGAACATTTCCTGATCGTCCCTTACAATAGACAGCTCCAGGGGGTTCAGGCTCGAAACATTTTTTACAGCCCCTGGTACATCTGTTGAGTAGGCAAAGCCTTTCAGGCTGTCTACAAACCAGGCATATCTTGTTTTCGAGTAATCAATCAGATTGTCCAGCGTGGTATTCATAGAAACGGTGGCATTACTCCGGTAATCCTTAAAACCAAATACAGCCGTCGCGATCCGTTCATAAGTTTTGGTAATACTTAATGGCTCCACAATCAGGTTCATCGAAAATTCAAAAACCTGGCCCGCTTTCATTTGTGAATGGATACCACCCGGCATAGGTGCAAAGACCTGGGGCTGCAGTTCGGATTTACGGTTTAACAAGGCAATGCCAAACTGGCTGTTGTTCAATAAGGGTAAAGGCTGGAAAGGCAGGTGCCTGGACCCAGCCAGCACACCTATGGAATTGTAGCCATCGTTTACCAGCGTGGTTGGGCTTGTGGCCATAAAGGCCGGTGTAAGATAAGGCTGTAAAGGGGCCCGCCTTTCGGTCCAGATGAGCGGCTGCCATAGTTCTTTCGCTTCATCGTTTTTAAAAGAGGGAGCGCCAATATAACCCACACTAAAAAAGCCGGCTTTTTTGGCTACGAATGAAAATTCAATTTTAGGATAGGGTTTACTGCTTTTAACAATCCATGCGCTTAGTGTAAAATAGGCATGTTCCGGAAATATAAAGTATGTAGTATCTCTGCTGTTAACCGTTTTAATGGCACTCAAAAAATAGTTTGTTCCAGCCTGATAGATATTGGCTGTGCGGTTCTGCGTGGCACTTCTTAATATTTTATCGTCAAATCCATCTCCGGCAACACTGATGTTTACGTTTTGCTGTTGATAATCGGCTAGTTTTGGATCCGCAGTTGTCCAGGTAGGGATATTGTAGGATACCTTTTTTAGCCCTGACGGCTTTAAGGCCAGTTCGGGATCTTTGTCATTATAAACCACTACAAAATCGGGTTTAAATAAATAAGTTTTACCCTTAGAGGTCACTTTAAAACCTTTAATGTCCGGGGCCTTTTGTCCGCTTACCTGCGCACAGAAACAGCAGCTAATGGATAAGCAAAGGACTTTAATATATATCGCTGTTTTCATATCACATTATTTTTTTGGTGTCAACCTGATCACAAGTCCTCCCGCGGCAGGAATGCTTACTTTCTTTTTGTTGAGCAGGGCAGGAATGGCCAGGGCAGAAGAAAATGCCCCTCCTGTATCGCTGATAACCATTGCGGTATAGGCCGAAAGATCTTCGATAAAGGATAAATCCAGTCCAATGTCCTGTGCTTTATCAAGTCCGTTGATGGCGGCTATATACCAATCAGTCCCTTTCTTTTTAGCCAGAATAGCACAACGGCCTATATCACTTCCATCCAAAACCTGTGTTTTGTCCCATGTGGTAGGTAAATCCCGCAACAGCGGAAGGATAGGCCGGTACAGACTGTCTTCCAGAAGCCTTACCGGATTTTCGGCAACACACTGAAAGGGTGAATCGAACAGGTAAAGCAAGGCCAGCTGATGCGTAAGTGTAGTGGACGCCCTTTTGGAAAAAAGGGCAGGTGTATAGTCTGCATGACCCATAATGAACCTGGTAAAAGGCAATGCCGCATTGTGCCATGCCGGTATGGGCTCGTTCATGATGTTCAGTTCCATACCCCTGATCCCCTCTCTGGTCATCTCATTCGGATAGGTACGGTACTCACCGCTGGATGTCTGGCAGCCATGAAAGTTGACCATCAGCTTTTTCTTTGCGGTGGCTTTTAGAAAGGCAATCTCAAAGTCGATCAGCTCTTTTGCCTCACTGTTCATGAAATCTATTTTAATTCCTGCAACCCCTAACCGGCTTAATGTATCCAGAAAGGCATCCCTGTACGCTTCATCCCGCAAAAACTTCGAATCCTTCCATACCCATACCCCTATCTTCTGTTTATGCCCATAATGTATCAGGTCTTTTAGTACCTCCCATTTTTGTTTCCATTTAGCTTCCCATCCGTCATCAATCAGGGTATAAGTATAATTGAGCTGTGCAGCAGCATCGATAATTTTCTTTTCTGCTGCAGGTTCGAGGTAATTTTCATCCCTGCTGATCCAGCTCCAGGCACTCTTACCCGGTTTGATATAATCCGTATTTTTAAATAGCAGACTGTCTGGTTTTGCATTTAAGGCCTCAACAATGGTTTGATTGACCAATGCATTCAGGTCTTTTGCCCAGCCAATGATGCGCCAGGGTGTAAAGGAAAGCTGACCTGCCGATACATCAAATCCTTTATTTCCTTCGGTAAAGTCTACAGTTAGTTTGTTCTTATTTGCCTTCAGCCGCATGCCGCTGTAGCTTTGCAACGCTGCCTCTGTTATGAAAAGGTAGCTTTGGTCTGTCAGCCTGGCTACGAGTGGCTTGCCTTGAACCGGGCCGGTAGGACTGATCTTATCCAGGCTGTCAAGCCGGGTCTGGGTCCATAAACCAGCATAGGATTTGAGTTTCCAGTTATTTGTCCGCTCAAAGAACCATACCCGTGCATTTCCATCCAATACAAAGCTCGTTTGTTCAGCGTTGATATGTGCTTGACCGGTAGGTAGTTGGTAGCGAATGGCATAGCCCTCGTCAAATACGGCAAGCTCGATCAGGCTTTTCCCAATCCCGATACGGTATTTCTTGTATATCGTATTCCTGGCCTGATGGTTATGCCGTAGCAGCGAAAAAGATTCATTTACGGTACTGCTGTCAATCAGCAGCGGCTTAGCTGCAGGGTCTAATAAAGGTTTGCCAGCTATGGTTAAGCCCAATCGGGATGGATATACCAGTACCTGATTTTTTGAAGAGAACGTATAATAGAAGCCCTTACCCCCATTCCCGTAAATGCTTACAATTAAGGCAGAAGAGGGACTTTTAAGCACCAATGGTTTTTCCGCGGCCCGGCTCAAATCCGCTGTATAAGTGATTAAACTCAATGCAGCTAAAATATAACTCCCTGTTTTCCTGATCAGCTGTTTCATTTCAGTAATGTTCCCCTTAATAAAATCCGTCCGATATAGGCGACTGTCTGATCGTATTTTTCCGGATGCGCGATGATATCCGCCCTTTTGTCTTCAGGTAAGATCATGCGCTTATCGGCTTTCTGTCCAGACAGTAGCACTTCTACCAAATGGTTGCCCCTGGATACTTCAATTACTTCGAACTGCCCCCGGTAGCGGTTATTACAAAAGCCGTTGAACCTGTTCATCAGTTTTACCGGTTTTCCATCTACAATCCATTCCAGCTGTCCGGCTTCAGGTCCGCCAATGTCAAAAACCCCCAGCATATCGCCATTGAAACGAAACCTGAACCTGGCTCCAGGTTTACTTGCACTAAGTACCTCTGAAAACCAGGAAGAGAACTTCTTAAGGTTTGGGTCTTCTGCTGTTGGAACCAATTGCCAGCCCTGGTTCTCAGCAGCAAAAACGGATGGATCTATCATCGTTGCCTCATCCCAATTGGTGGTAATCAATGGGTCGGGTAATTCTTTCTTTTTCGGCTGCTGTACGGTTTCTATTTTTTTGAATGCCCGGGCAATAGCTGCCGCATATAGTTTTCCTCCAGCTGTTGAAGGGTGTATGCCATCCTCAGAAAACAGGATTTTATCCTGATCAGCCTGGCTTCCCTTCCAGATCAGCTTTCCGGCAGCTTCCAGATCAGCCGCCTCCATACCCAGATTTATAGAAGGAAGGCCGTAATGTGTAGCAACCTTTTCAAGCCCCTTTATATTTGGAGGGAGTTCATTTCGCTGATAAAAGACAGTCTGCCCATTTAAAATGGTATAGAGCAAACAAATTGCCGTATTGGGGTTTGCTTTGATCGTTTGGCGCACCATCCCTTCCATGCCGGGAGCATAGGCCCCGTTGACCGCAAATTCTATGAAAATTAAGTCGGGCTGATGTCTGAGTACCTGTTCCTTTATCCGGAAAGCCCCCAAATCTGTTCCTGTACCCGACACTCCGGCATTGATCCACTGAAAGCTGACCTGAGGATAAGCCTGCTCCAGGTACTGGGCGGTTTGCAGACGGTAACCCAAATTTGCCTGGGTGATGCTACCCCCAATGAAGGCCACCAGGACCTTCTTGCCCTTATTTAGTTTTTCAAAGAAAGCCGGAAAGCCCTCTCTTACTTTACATTCAAGGCTGTTGTTAAAATTTCCAGGCTCAACTGAAGGGATTCCGGAAACAGCAGTATCAAAAAAGATGGGTGAAGCACCGGCCTGCGAAGCCGCAATTTTTGTACGCTCATCAGCATTTTGGGCAAATGCCATTGCCGGTAGCAGCAGGCAACCCAGCAATGCAGTTTTAAACCCGCTTAGGGAAGTTTTATTCGTTACCATTGAGTACAACTTTTTTTGATTTTGTTTTTCCATTCTCGCTCCTGAAAATCAGTTCAAGTGCTGCATGCGCTCCCATTGGCAGTTTATGGAAACTCCATTCGTAAGGGTACTGCTTTATTTCCTGAACCTTGCCATTACAGCTTACGCTTATTGAACTGCCCTTTAACGGAGCGGTTTCGGCGAAACCATAGCAGGTATCCCAGCCAAAAGGAGAACGGATGCGAAACAGGAATACCCGCCCCCATGGCGCCCCCATATCGATGACCTTCATCCCCTCTTTTAGCGGCTGATAGTTCTTGCTGATAGGTGCCACTGCTAAAGGAACAGCAATTGCCCTGAAGCCCTTTTCAGGAATCACCACATCAATTTTAGCGCCTTTAAAATCCAGTACTGCCGACTCCGCAGTTGGCGTATAACAAATGGCTTTTCCCGCTTTCGATGCCGCTGTTGCATCGCTCCATTGTACGGTCAGTAGCTGTTCGGTATCCGCTTCCGAGGAAAGCAGGATCCAGAAATGCTTATCGGAAACAGCGGTAACGTAGTTGATGGCCGGGTTCAGGATCGTTATCAGGCCTTTATGCATGCGCAGACTAACCCCCTGATCGCCAAATATTTTCCCTTTTACGCCGCCGTACACCCGGTTATTGAACCAGACAAAGCCTTCTTGTTTGCTGTAAGGGAACATTACATTGCCTTTGGAGCGCTGTATGCTTTCTGTGATCAGGTAATCAAGGCTGAAGGCAAGGTGTGGCGGAATATGGTGATAATAAACTGAACTCACATCCGGACCTTTGTAAGGAAAACCGGCCTGCATAGGTACATCAGTAAAACCGGCAGCATAATAACCCGGATAATTTGCGTAACGGCCTATTACCGCATTGCGGGCATAAGTTTCAAAAATAGGTTTGCTTGAGTACTGGAACAGCCGTAACAAATGCGGTGCCCAGCTACTCATAAAAACCGGATGCACCGTTTGCCCTTTTACCCGGGTGAAATAAGTACTGGGCTGTTCCAGTCCAAGGCCTACAGGTGATACCAGCCATTCCGGGACTTTCTTTTCCTGTACATCACCATTTTTTCGTGGAAAACCCAGGCGGTAAGGCGCATTGCCTTTCCACCAGATGTGCGTAATGCCATCATAACGGTTTCCCGGATGAATGGTTTGCAGGCTGTCCTGTACTTTGGGATAACTGCGGATTCCGGCAATGGTAAAGTAGGAACCATAGCTGGCGGCGTCCAGGTATTTCTTATCTTTTGTAGCCTCATAGAGGTCCAGCAGGTCCCACCATGGTGCGTAAAAACTGGCATTATAAAAAGGGATATGGCTAAGCAGCTTATTGCTGTTGTTGTATATTTTATGCTGGATAAAAATATCGGCTTCCCTTTTGGCCTGCTGTAACCATTTTACCTGTCCGGTAAGCTGGTAGGCCCAAAGCGCCTGGTTCCAGGAATGGAAATCGGTTGAATAGCCTTTTACAGCCCTCAGGCTATCGCCAGGGATGGCTATATTTTTGAGCCATGGGTTTAGTCCGCCTAGTAAACGGTCTAAACCTACATAGTAAGAGGTAGTAAACTGAGAAGTAAAGGGATTAAATTCCAGTGTTTTTCTTGTGGCGTTATAGGCCGTAGGAACAATATCTGTAGCCCAGCGGTACCCGCTTCTGGAAAGGGTAAATTCTATGGTTGGCAGCGACCTGGTCAGGTAAAAATCCTCATCATTTTGTAGTACAGAAAGTGCAATATTGGCAAGCGGGGTGGCATTTACTACCGTAGGTGCTGTTTTAGGATCACCCTCGATGTCATAAAAACCCTTTAAGGCCGGGGCCCATCCGGCTGCCTCGTCATTTTTAACCAGGTCTATCATGTTGAAAACAGCATCGGTAAGTGATGACTGCTCCTGTTTACGGTAGTCTTTTACTTCAAATATTTCTTTAGATACTTCATCTAAAGCTTTGTCCCAGTTGCCCTGGCTTATTCCAATGGTAAAATGCCTGTCAATCAGCTCTCCGGTATTGTACCTGGAATCGCTCATGCCCAGTACAGGCGCAAACATCACGGGCTGTACCTGATTATTGTCGTTTTTAAGCGTAAAGCCTGCCGGTGCATAATCTACTGAACCCCAGTCCTTCCTGAATAGTTCCGGGCTGGCTGCAACATAGCTCGATGCCATGCCCTGTGAGGCTTTGGAAGAGACAATGGCCAGGGGTTGCTGCATCATGGAAGTGATCATCATTTGCGGTCCTTCAGAAAGCCGTTTGTACTGAAACATGGGGGCCATCATTACATTTTCCAGGTTTTGTTCTTCAACAGGCTGGAAAGCGGCAACACCCATGCTATAATAACCTTTCTGGGCCACTTTGCAGATCAGGCGCAGGTCTATATGCTGCTGTCCGGAACGTAGCGACCAGAATCCGGTAATACCTGAGCCATTGCGGGTTATGTATTGTACTTTTATGGTCTGTTTATCTACAGTCTCTGCTGCAATGGGAATGGCTTCACTCAAATTTCCTGCAACAAAAGGATTCAGGTCATCCCCGGGCTTTTGTACCGGATATTTCTGTCCGTTGAGTAAAAAATAAGCTGCAGGCTCCTGTGCATCCCAGGTTGGGTAATATTTGTTAAACCGGATAGCAGTAGCTGCGGTGCTCACAAGATAGACCCTGTGGTCTTCCATATTCGATGTACCAAACTGCTGCCAGCTGCCCTCCTTTTTAAAACTGGTTCTGCAGGCAATGGCACTATGGCCTGATCCGGTCCTTACAAATTCTATGCGTAGAGCCCCGTTGTCAATTTCCGCTATCGGCTTATCTGTTTTGCTGAGCTGCAACAGTGGAGTGATGTTCTTTTTGTCCTCAGCAACGATTTCCTGTTCAACCGGAAGTGTTTTCCAGGACAGCAGCGTTTTCTTATCTGTATGATTTGGGTTAAAGTTCTCATCCTGCGCTAAGAATAGGGCATCGCACCTGCCATAGTTGAGGTTGTGCAGTCGCAGTAGTACACCGCCTTCTTTCAGGTCCGTAACCCCCAATTTTTCCCAGATATAGCCAGGAGTGCCGTGCCCGCCTGCTTTTTTAAACCTGGTATGGCCTACCGATAACTGGAAAAACCTGCTGCGCGGCTGCGTTTCAAAATCAGGCGTCCTGGCCCAAATGGTATAGTGTCCTTGTTTTTTGATATGGATTACCGTAAGCGCATCTGAGGTACTGTCCAGCTCTCCTTCCAGGAACCTTAAAATACTGCCTGAGGTGGCATCTTTACTGGTTTCAGCTAACCATTTCCCCTTAAACTGGAAGTCTGTTCCAAGCAGCAGGTATTTTTCCTGCTGGGCATTGGCTGCCGAGGCTAATAAAAACAGGAATAACGTGAACAATAAACAAAAACTGGTTTTCTGGTACATGGTTTTCACAGCTTATTTGTATTTAAATACGTATACCTGCAGTCCGTAAGGCTTTATCTTGATTTTTCCGCCCGCAGAAAAAGGCACTTTCAGGCCTGAAGCAGAAAAGCACTCCACAGATTTCTGGTCCAGGCTATGTCCGGGGATGAAATGCGAAGGGGCTAACTGCAGGTCAGCTTCCTGCAACTCGTCATCATTGTTCAATACAAACAGGTAAAATGCCTTCGCTTCTTTATTCAGTGCACATACATAATCCATATTGGGATTGCTTAAGGAAACCAGTTTTTCCATTAAGGCAAGATTACCCTGCTGGTCAAATATTTTTCCTTCCTGAAACCCGAACGTTTTGTGCGGACCAACCTTCGGCGCAAGAAATCCTGAAGGAAAATCAATCCGCCCTTCAGAACGCAGGGAAATCTCTGCCATCAGATAGTCGGTAATCCAGCCGATCTGCCACCAGGCATGATGAGGAAAAGGTCCTGCGCCCTTGTTCATGGCACTCCAGTAATAGGAGGCTACCCCCGTGGCCGGATCTACAAAAGCATCCTTGCTCAAAGCCGCAGTTCTGGCCATCTTGAGGTATAAAGAGTCCTTTGTCAGCTGAAACAACCTTACAAACATGCCGGCATGACTGGCCAGTAAAATTGGTCCGCTTGGATTGGCTGAGCCTAAAGTCCCGCCATGTTCAAAGCTTAAGCCCACCTGGCTCAACTGCCAGTCCTTAAGCAGCCTGGCTCCGTTTTTTTTCTCTTTCAGGTTAGGGATTGGATGGGAATAAACAGAGGTGGTATAGAATTGCGCAGTTTTAACAGCAGCCTGTTTAAACCTTGGTTCCTTTGTGAGCTCATAAAGGTCCAGCATTGCCTGTGCACTTTGTCCGGTTGCAAAATCAGGTGCAAACCTGGCATCTCCGCAAACCCCTAAAAAGTAGCCCCTTTCTACGGCATTTTTGATAAACCAGTCGGCCGCCTTTACAGCTGCATCCAGGTATTTTTTATCACCCAGGCTCCGGTAGGCAACAAGCAATCCATAAAAAGTAGGCCTGTAATCTTTCAGGTCTTCAAACATTGGCTGTTGCGTATTGTTGTTATAGGCTACCTCCCAATAACCTTCAGGCTTCATTTTGTCCAGCAGCCAGTCGGCCGCCAAACGGATTCCCGATTTGAGTTCCTTATTGTCCGGCTCAAACAGGTGTACATTACCCATGTCCAGCAGCATGTAATAGGTAGTTGCTATCGGCTCGGTATAAGGCCCCCATTCTTCGGTAAAGCGTTTAGAACGGTAGAGGTAATATTGCCCTGCAGCGGCCCCATTAAAGAACCCGCCTGTGGTATGCTGCTGGGCCAGTTTGAAATTCATTGCATCTTTAAGCCTTTTATGTACAAGGATTGGGTCCTGGGTCATATTGGCCAGCATCCACATGGCTCCATAGTCTGCATTTTTTACCGCATCTTTTTCCGATTCATAGACTCCGCCCAGGTACTCCTGTGCGCCAATGGTGCGTCCCTTATAGTCGAAAGTGCGCCAGCGCGATGTGCTGTCCTTTTTCACATAATCTAAAAGCTGCTCCAGGCGGGCAGATAAGGACTGGCTGGTCTGTTTCAAGTGCAGCAGCTCATCAAAGCGGTATACATTATTTACAACGTGCTGGTATACCGGGTACCAGTCTGAATTATTAATGGTGTACCGGAAAGCAAAAGAGATGCGCTCCCCCTTTTTCAGGTAAGATTTTTGCTGCCCCAGTACCGGATGGTACAAAGTAGGGCTCAGTTGGTTTTGCCTGTTGATGAGCGACAGGCCGAGCAGCCAGTTCGATTGCGTAGATTTATCATATTCCCAGGGGTCTCTTGCTGTTCCGGGTTCTGCCGTTACTGCCAATGTAATCCCTTCTTTATTGGTCAGCATAGCTGTAAGCGCAGCAGCCGTTCTTTCTCTAACCACCACAGGTTGATCCGGAATGCCATGGCCGTAGGCATAAGCATCCGTAAAATTGCTATTGATGCTGTTGCCCTGAAATACTCCGGGAATACAGCCCCATTCAAAGCGGCTTTTGTCGTTTGTGTTTAGTGCCGGACTGGCCAGTGAATAATAACCTTCCTTAGTGGCTGTTAAATTGATGGAAACCCGAAGGTCATTTTTATATACCGGATCCAGTTGCCATGTGGCCTCTATAGTGGCCACATCTGTTTTTTGCTGAAAGACCAGGGCCTTGCCAGCCTTTTTATATCCCTGAGGGTAAAATGAAATGGCCTGTCCCTCTTTGTTCATGGAAACCGCAGAAGTATTGGCTTTCCAGGTCGGAATGATGTAGCGGTACTCCGTTTCGGGGAAGTTCAGTGCTTTCCCGTTTTTATCCTTCAGTTCCGAATCCATTTTAGGCTGCGTGGCACTGTAGAGTAAGGTGTATTGTCCGAGCACGCCAGGCAAGGCCTGCCATCCTTTCTGTCCTTTCACCGATAGCTGCTTGATTTGATAGCCCTTACCGGTATCTTCCCAGTTCAGGCGTAATGCCTGATTGGTCAGTGCCGCATGCTGGCCAAAACTACTTCCTGCAAAAGCAAGCAGCATCATTATTACACAGTTCAGTCTCATTGGGTAATGTTTAATTCTATTTCTTTTACAACAGTTGCCGATCGCTCCAGGTTGGCATTGCTGGCCACAAACGTGATCTTGTAAACACCAGCCTTGGTGTATACCCGACTGTATTCTGTCAGTTTTTGCGAGATATTTTTGATCGGTTCACCCACATCCGGTGTGGTACTGTTGGGGTTAAACTGCCTGGTTACCACCCAGTCGTCATCCAGCTCAGTACTGTTCCTTACGGTAAGCAGCTGGGCAGAAGTAATGCTCCAGTTGGTGGCCGGGCCGCTAAAGTTAAAGGCTGTCCAGCCCGCATTGGCCATATTGGCCAGTACTGATTCTTCGCCCTGCTGGTTGGTGCTCTTCAGGTCAAAAGAACGGATTACCCAGCGGTTTTGCTGGGCTTCGGGCTTAATCACACTGGTCTTATACACTAAAGCCAGCGCCATACTTTTATTGCGGGCCGCGAAACTGCTCAGGTCAATATTCCCTGATGAGGTCTGGTCCAGGCCCGAAGAAAGTACCGCTTTACTGGTAAGGTCTTCCCAGGTTGCCGCCTTTACATTTGTTGCATCGTATTTTCCATTGAAGTCTGTCGATATATAAAGTTTGATGACCGATTGATCGATGGGCGTTAACCCAAATTGGGCAAAAGTCTTAAAATTAAGGGAAATTGCATTTCCCTCTATTGCGGTTCTTGTCCGGAACTCATATTTACGGCCTGCTTCGCCCGACCAGAAAACGAGGTGCTCTGGTTTTCCCTTGATGGTAAAGCGAACAGACTCGCCAACTTTATAACTGGCTTTTTCCAGTTCTACAGAAAAATCATCCGGAGCTGTCAGTTCATAGGTTTTCTGGCAGGAAGCCATAAAAAATAATACACCAGCCGCAATTAATAGCTTTTTCATTTGATACAATTTTAGGGTTACCATCCTGTGTTTTGTTTGATATTAGGGTTAACGGCCAGTTCACTGTTTGGAATCGGGAACAGCACAGCACGATCTGTTACGCGTTGTGCCTGTGCTATAGCAGCGTCTTTTAGGGCTGCAGGCATATTGGCCTGGTACTCTCTTACCTGGGCCTGCATCACAGTTGGGTAAATCCCCCACCTCACCAGGTCGTGCTTACGGAGGCCTTCAAAAGCCAGTTCGCGCAGCCGCTCGTTCCTGATCAGGTCCAGAAAATCGGGCTGAGATAAATTTGCTGGCGCATCGGCCTGCACATCAGGTACCAGTACGTCCTTGCCATAGCCCCTCCGTCTTACGGCATTGATGGCTTTGTAGGCTTCGGCCGAAGGGCCGCTGTTTACATAATTATCGGCTTCGGCATACATCAGCAATACATCAGCATATCTTAATAATGGCCAGTTGGTAGCATTGTAACTTTGGTCTCTTGGCAAATTCAACTCATATTCTCGTCTCCATTTCCCGTTACTTCTGTCGTAGATCTGGTCTGCTGCCCAATTGGTCTTTACCGCTGTGGTACCTGTAGTTACATACCTGAACGGGGCAACCGTCCAGTCCTTTCTCTGGTCGCCATTTGCATAGGCATTGTAAAGCTTGGCGGTAGCATGCACATAATCGTAGCCATAGCCAATATCAATGATTCCGCAGGTGATGCCGTTATAGCTGCCAATCATGCCGCCTTCCTGTATTTCGCCTTTGTTCTGGCCCTTAAATTCTACTTCCCACAGATTCTCTCTGGTGTCAAATATTTCCTGAACGTGGTTAATGTAAATCTGCTTGAAATCGGGATTTAGCCCGTGTAAACCAGATTGCATTACCTTTTCTGCATAGGCTTTTGCATCGGCATATTTTGCCACATCATTCAGGGGGAAGCCTGCCATGGTCAGGTAAACCCTTGCCAATACACCCTGTACCGTTGTTTTTGTAATGCGTGTATTGTAACCATAGTCGGCAACCGATTTCACCATCCCTTCAGCCAGTTTCATATCGGCTACAATGCGCTCGTAAATATCCTTTACAGGTGTGGCAGGAAGCGGTGGCTCTTCCGGTGTTTTGGTAGATTCCAGTTTCAAAGGAACCGCACCGAACTCATCCGTAAGCAAAAAGTAGTAATAAGCTCTTAAGAAAAGCGCCTGGCCCTTTATTTCGTTGCGTTTTTCCTCACTTACCTTAACCGCTTTATCCATGTTGTCCAGTAACATATTTGCACGCTCAATGCCGGTATAAATAGATTCCCAGTGCCGGTTTACTTCGAGAGTGGAAGCATCCACAATGTTGGCGTTAATTCCTGAAGTCTGGTTTTTCATGAAAAACTCGTCACTAAAAACCATGTAGCAGGACATGCCCTGCCCATACACCCTGTTGTCGCCCAAACGGTCGTATACTCCGGCCAATGCAGATTGAAGGTCACTTTCTGTATTGTAATAATTTACTGGTGATACAAAGTCCTGCGGAGTGGTATCCAGGATCTTTGAACATGAGCTGACAAGTAATGCGAGTACTATACCGATATAAAATAAAGTCGTTTTCATTTTTAAAAACATTTATCGTTAAAAAGTTAGGTTCATACCAAAGGTGATGGTGCGCGCCCTTGGATATGGGCTCCAGTCGAAACCAGGTGTAAGCGCAGAATGCCGTACCGAAACCTCCGGATCCAGCCCCGAATAATTCGTCCAGGTTGCCAGGTTTTGTGCCGAAACATGAATGCGGGCCGAGGTTATCTTCAGTCTCTTTATCAGTTCCGGAGCAATATTATAGCCGAGTGAAACTGTTTTCAAACGCAGAAAAGATCCATCTTCAATATTCCTGTCCGAGAAGACGTTGGGGCCATAACCACCAGCTACCGGTAAATCGGTATGCTGATTTTCCATGGACCATCTGTTCTCGTAGGTTTTAAACATATTCAGGCTTTGCCTGGCTTCTGCACCTTCAAACACAATGCGGTTCGCATTTAAGATCTCATTGCCATACGACCACTGTAAAAAAACATTGAGGTCGAACTGGCCGTACCTGATATTATTGCTGAAACCCCCAATGTGTTTTGGGTTAGGGTTACCAACTATGGTCTGGTCATTTGCATCTACCACCCCGTCGCCATTGATGTCTTTATATTTAATAAAGCCCGGTTTAATTAAAGAGCGTGCACTACCATTATTTGGAACATCAGCTTTCAGTTCATAGCTGCCATTAGCCAATACATTGAAATCACTTAAAGGATATACGCCGTCAAAAACATAGCCATAGAACAAGGCCACCTGGCGCCCCGGTAAGGCAATATAAGGTAAGGAGTTGTTAAAATTACCATTCCAGTTCGAAACACGCGTAATCAGGCTGGGCTGATCGCCATTCAATTCTTCGATTCTATTGTTATTAAACGCAATGTTAAAATTAGAGGTCCAGTTGAAGTTTTTGGTAGTCAGGTTGACGGTATTCAATGTCAACTCAAGCCCCTTGTTAACCACAACCCCTATATTTTTAAATGCAGTAAGATACCCGGTTGAAGTAGGTAATGAAGCGTTTAGCAATAAATCTGTGGTTCTTTTGTAATAATAATCGGTAGTTAAGCTGATGCGTTGATTAAAGAAACTCAGGTCTAGGCCAAGGTCAAGGTTTCCGGTCCGCTCCCATTTAAGGTTCTCATTTCCTACACCAACAGGCACAGTACCTTTAATGTATTGCCCGTTAAAATAATAACCGCTTTTGGTATTACCGGTATTGGCACCTACTTCCTGATCTAAAACACTCAGGTAGGCAAAATCATTTACACGGTTGTTCCCGGTAATGCCATAAGAAGTCCGCAGTTTAGCCGAAGAAATGGCTTTAATGGATTTCATAAATTTTTCTTCCCCGATATTCCAGGCAAAAGCACCAGAAGGGAAATAGCCTATCCGCTTGCCAGGGGCAAACTTTGAAGACCCATCGCTGCGAAAGGAAGCGGTAAACAGGTAGCGCGAATTAAATGTATAATTTACCCTGCCCAGCAACGATACCAGGGTAGCGTAAGAAGCCGAAGTTGTTTTGGAAAGGATAGTTCCCTGGTCGAGCCCTTTTACACCCAATACTTCATTTGGCAAAAGAATAGACACAAAACCATCCCCCTCCATGCTATTTCTCTGCATGGTAAAACCGCCCACCACGTCTAACCGGTGCTTTTTGTTAAATGTCCTGTTAAACGTAAGCAGGTTCTCGTTCAGTAAGCTGCGGATATTCTGATTTTCAAGAGAACCATTGAGCCCGTAGGTAGCCCCATAAACCGTCCGTGGATTCCCTGCCGCTGTATTGGAGTTGTTGAAACGCTCGAAAGTCAGACGGGTATCCGTCAGGCCGCCACTCATCCTGAATTTGAAATACTTCAGGAAAGCATACTCTACAAAGGCATTGGCAGTAAGCGACTTGTTAAACGCGTACATATACATGTTATTGGAGTTTACGATCGGGTTGATCCTTAAGTCAGTATTACCGGCCACGTCGTCGTCAAACGGCTGGTCAATGAAATCTTCATCATTTACATTGCCCGTTACCGGTCTGTATCCCCAGGTACTGTACAACAAATACGAGCTGGCATTTCCGGCCGAACTGCTGTTCAGATTATCGCTGGTTAAATTGGCGATCTGGCCTCTTTTAATACCATAGGTATAATTGGTATTCAGGCCTACCCTGAAATTTTTCCCCAAACGCTGATCTATCTGGAACCGCCCCTGGTACCTTTTGTATCCGCCATTGATTACAATTCCATTCTGATCTAAATAGGAGCTGCTTACCGAATACTTTGTGGCAGCGCTTCCTCCCCTCATTGAGAAATTGTGACTTTGCATAAATGCATTCTGCATTACGCGGTCCTGCCAGTTGATTCCCTGCTCATCGCGGTAGGCATCCAGAGTTTTGCCATCTTTAAGGTACAAAGCAGTAGCCGAATTTTTGTTCAGTTCCAGCTGGTACTTTACAAACTCATAAGGGCTCATTACCGCTATCTGTTTCACCGGGTACTGGTAACCCAGCCAGTTGTTATAGCTAACCACCGGCGGACCGGCCTTACCTTCCTTGGTTTTGATCATGATGACCCCATTGGCTCCTCTTGCGCCATAAATTGCGGTAGAGGAGGCGTCTTTCAGGATATCTATGGATTCGATGTCCTCCGGATTAATGGTGTTGTTATCTGGATTTTCTACAGGAAAGCCATCAATCACATACAGTGGCGAGTTGGATTGGGTAATTGAATTTCCGCCCCGGATGGTAATGTTGCTGATGCTACCCGGCTGCCCGTCTGCGGACCCCACCTGAACGCCCGCTACCCTTCCAGCTAAAGCATCTTCAAAGGAAACCACAGGAGCCTTTTCCATATCTTTAATACTAACCGAACCTACCGAACCGGTAAGATCCTTTCGCCTAACTTCACCATAGCCAATGATGACAACATCATTCAAGGTCTGGTTGCTTGCTTCCAGCTGTATTTTATATTGATTCTGACTGGTGATCACTACCGTCTTGCTGGTATAGCCGATCATAGCGCATATCAGCAGATCACTTTCCTTTGCATTGGAAAGGCTAAAACGTCCTTGTCCATCTGTTACTCCCGAGGCCGTTTTCCCCCGGATGCTCACGACTACACCTGGCAGCGGCTTCCCGTTTTCTTCTGTAACCGTTCCGGTAATGGTTTTTACCACCTGGGCCAGACTGGCCAGCGGGACAAGCAATACCAATAACATCGTTAAGTGTAAGTTTGGTTTCATATTTATTTATATTTGGTTGTATTGTTTCGAGTGTTATTCCCACTGCTCAAACCTTGTCCAGAATTTAACACATTCTTCCTGTAAACCGGAACTGGCGCATTAAACTACCTGCTTCTGTTCCTGCAAGAATTGAACGTTTTTGTTTTTAGTCTGGTCTGTACTGGTTTGCTTAGCAAATATAAAGCAATTTATTTCTATTAAAAAAATAAAAAATGATAAAAAGGCCATAATCATTAAAATAGGGGGATTAATCGAAAAATATTGGTAGGCTGGTTTGGTTTGTATGGTCTAATAATTACATTTGCTGAAACATTATAACTAATGAGCTCCGAAAATACACAGCAAAAAGGTATTCAGGGTAAGATGAAATACCAGCAGCTTGCCGATCACATCATGTCGCTGATTGAAATTGACCAGCTCCATATCGGAGACCAGCTGCCATCTTTAAAGCAATTGCAGCAACAGTTAAAAATGAGCAAGGAAACTTTGCTTAAAGGCTTGAATGAACTTGTAGAAAAAGGTATTGTCGAGTCAGTTTACAGGAAAGGCTATTATGTACGTAAAAAGGCCATACACCATTCTTTTCGTGTCTTCCTGCTGCTCGACAAAATGAACATTTTGCGTGAACAGTTCTACCGTACCCTTTTTAACCAACTCGAAAACCGGGCCGATATCGATATTTATTTCCATCACCATAACTACCAGGTATTCGAAAAGCTGATCAAAGAAAACCTGGGAGCATATACCCATTATGTTGTGGCAACTTTCTTAAAAGAAAATGTAGCACCCCTGCTGAACCTGATCCCTGATAAAAAAAGAATCATTATTGATTTAAACGAGCAGGGCCTTTCCGGTAATTACAGCAGCATTTATCAGGATTATGGGCACGATATATACCATAGTCTGCATAAGCTAAAAGACGAACTTAAAAAATATGACCGCCTTATATTGGTAGCGCATCCTGAAGCCGTACATGCCAGGCTGGTGATCGAAGGCTTCCTGCATTATTGTACCGAAATTGAACATCCTTACCTTATCCAGTCTGAAATTGATGAAAAAACCTTTCAGAAAGGCAATGCCTATGTAACCTTCAGCAGGTACGATACCGATGATGTGATGCTGATTAAGCTGGCCCGCAAAAAAAAGCTTAAGCTGGGGAAGGATGTAGGGCTCATTTCCTATAATGACACTTTGGTAAAAGAGGTGCTGGAAGATGGCATTACTGTGATTTCAACAGATTTTGAAGCCATGGGCAAAACAGTGGCCCAGGCCATTCTGGAAGAAAAGACCGTTACCAGAAGAAATCCTACAAAAGTGATCAAACGGCATTCGCTTTAATTCCTGCAAGCACCTTAAGCCTGTTTTTGTGCCGGCCACTAGGGCTGATTTGGGCATAATGTGGATTTTTTCTACACTTATGTATTTGTTTTTTATAATTAAAATGCTGATTTCTAGTTGTTAATGATTTTTCTTTTGTTTTGGCATTGTTATGAAACCTATACCAAACACAATTAACTAGAATTATCAATTGAAATTAAGATTATGAAGAAGATCATTTTATCAGCAGCCTTTTTAGCAGTAGCAGGATTAACCACATTAAAAGCAAGTGAAGTAAAACAGCCCGTTCAGATGGTGGCTTACCAGGACAGTACGACCAAAGCCCCGGTTGAATTGAAAGATCTTCCTGAGGCAGTGCAGAAAACATTACAATCTGATCCGGTAAAAGCGTGGACACCTACAGCAGCATTTCTGGTAACCAATGCCGACAAAACCTCGTATTACCTGATCAATGTTAAAAAAGAAGCGGAAACAGGTTCTATTAAAATAGATAAAGAAGGAAAGATAGTGCAATAAAATTTAAGATTTATTTGCACAATTCAAATTAATCTGTACATTTGTACTCGAGAGCGTTAATTTAACGGGGGTAAGCTTTAGGGCCTATCCCCGTTTCTTTTTTTAAGATCATTAATTATACCTTGTATAGGTCCGCGTTTTCTTCCTCTATTCTTTCTTTTAGGTTAAACCTGTGCTTTACCAGCGTTCGTACTGAGCCCACAGTGAACCCATAGTGAACCCACAGTGAGCCCACGTTTTTTCAGTAGAAACGTGGGCTCACTGTGGGTTAATTGTAAGTTAAAGGTAGGACTACCTGCCTCAAGGGTAAAACACAGTTTAATGACTTGCTGGTATTAGACTAAGCCTCCAGCTCCGACGCGTATTGTTTTAACACATCGGCAGGTACACCTGTCCATTTATTTGGTGTATTGCCTGCATAACCCAGGTCTTTTACCCCCATCTCACTGGTAAAGAAGCCTGAGGCAGTCAGACTGCGCATTAGCGTAAAGAAGGCTACCCCCTGCTCCATTCCCGGTTTTACTTTTTTAGGATACGCTATCTGCTCTACCATTTCTATCTGCTGCGCTGCGCTTGCATCTTTAAATGGTTTCTGAAAACGGTTCAGGCATTGCAGATCGAGCCATTTCAATCCACCCCGCATAGGCAGTTGGTGTTCCGGCATGTCCTTTACTATAAATTCTATAAATTCCGGGACTTTTGCTTCAGAAGCACTGCCCGATTTATCGTCTTTAGGAATAATGATATCTGCCAGTACGGTTATGGTAGCCATTTCATGTGCGCTGAAAAACTTTTCCGCTTTTAATTTTTTATCCCTGGAAATTTCAAATTCCTGCCGCCCTGGTTCTGCAGCTGTTTCTGTAGTTGCGCCCGGCTGACTGGTACCCGGCTTACAGGCATCCAGTAATACTGCTGTGCTTAAGGTGGTTAAGCCTAGTATTTTGAGTGATTCGCGTCTGTTCATCTTTAAATGTTTTGCTTTTTTTTCTGATCTAAAATATATTCGGCAGTCCGCATAGACAAAGCCAGGATTGTCCAGGTTGCATTTTTATCTCCCTGCTGCACAAAGGGAGCTGCATCGACCACAAATAGGTTTTTGCATTCATGTGCCTGGCACCATTTATTGAGGGCCGAAGTTTTAGGGTCGTCTCCCATCCTTACTGTGCCTACCTCGTGAATGATTTTACCCGGTGCTTCGAGCCCGTAATTGGTTTCGGGTCCCGGTATATCCGAGGTGATGATAGCGCCCATAGCATGCATCATTGACTGAAATGTTTCCTGCATATGTTTGGCCTGTTTAATTTCCTCGTTGGCCCATTTGTAATGAAATCTCAATACGGGAATACCATATTTATCTACCACTTTAGGGTCAATTTCGCAGTAGTTACTTGCTTTGGCAATCGCTGTTCCTCTTCCAGCCATGCCCACACCGGTTCCATAGAAACGACGGTAGTCATCCTTCAGACTGGTACCATATCCACCTGCTTCCTTCATCTTTCCATTTCTGTCGGGCACCATTCCGTTGAGTTTAGGGGCTCCGCCGCCAAAACCATAACTAGGCATGCCCATGCCGCCCCAGTATTCGATGTGGTAACCACGCGGGAAATCCAGTTTCTTATTGTCGAGCCACCATGGTGAATAAATGTGAACACTGCCCACACCATCTTCATTGTAGCGCTTACGGTCCATGAGCTGGGGCAGGAAGCCGCTCAGACTGGCCCCGGTGGAATCGTGAAGGTATTTTCCGATAACCCCGCTACTGTTGGCCAGGCCATTCGGATGGGCGGTAGATTTCGAGTTCAACAACAACCTGGCCGATTCGCAGGCGCTTGCACCCAGGATCACCACTTTGGCATTCACCTGGTATTCCTGCATATCAAGGGTATTGACGTAGGAAACCCCTGTTGCCAGTCCGTGCTGATCTGTTAGCACCTCTCTTACCATGGCATTGGTAATGACGGTTAAGTTTCCTGTTTTTACTGCCGGGATAACCAGACAGGAAGATGCAGAAAAATCGCCGTAAACTTTACAGCTCCTGCCGCACTGCCCGCAATAAAAGCAGGGTGCGCGGTCTTTATTGCCCGGCAAGGCCTCCGTTAAAACAGAACCCCTCCCAGGAATCACCTTAACCCCGGTTTTTCGGGCTGCCTTGGTAATGAACAATTCGTTAAGCCTTGGTTTAGGTGGCGGCAGGAATATCCCGTCTGGTTCGCTTTCAATCCCTTCTACAGTACCGTATACACCGATCAGCCGGTCAACTTTGTCGTAAAATGGCTTTACATCAGCATAAGTGATCGGCCAATCGTCTGTCAGACCGTCTTTACACTTAAAATCGTCGGGGCCCATGCGCAAGGAAATGCGCCCCCAGTGATTGGTGCGTCCGCCCAGCATTCTGGAGCGAAACCAGGCAAATTCAGTTTTATCTTTCTGTGTATAGGGTTCGCCATCCAATTCCCATCCTCCATAGGAGGCGTCAAAATCACCAAAAGGACGGGTTGTTCCTGCTCCTCTTCTCGGCGATTCCCAGGGCCATTTTAATTGCTGGGCATCAGTTCTGGGGTCAAAATAGGCACCCGCTTCAAGCATCAGTACTTTCTGGCCGGCATTGGCCAATACATATCCAGCCATTCCGCCCCCGGCACCTGAGCCTACAATAATGGCATCGTAGTTAACTGTTGATTTTTTGATTTGAAATTCGTTCATTTTTGTGCTTTGGTAATTGGTTGATGTAATTTATGGATTTTTTACAACAGTACATTTTATTTGTATATTTTTACACCCACACAAAACGACTAACCTATTTAATGCAGTTTAAACCATTTACCTGGCAGATAGCCTGGGACTACCTGACCTTCCGCATCAAATTCATTCTTGGAATGGTGCTGCTTATTGCCATTCTAATCTTTATCCCTCGTTTCTTTTTACATATTGAGGCGCGGGAAGGCAAAGTACTGAACGATTGGTTACTGGCTGTCATTCCTGCAATTGATGTTTCTACCTATATATTTATTGTCATTTATGCCATAGTTGGGCTGATGCTCTACAGAATGTCTAAAAACACCATGATGTGCCTTACCGCGTTGTGGGCCTTTATTTTTCTTTGCAGTGCCCGGATGATCAGCATAACCTTGGTTCCCCTTAATCCTCCTGAAGGCCTCATCAATCTGGCCGATCCTGTTCTATCTTTTTTTTACAGGTCTAACCTCATTACGAAAGACCTTTTCTTTTCCGGACACACGGCAACTGTTTTTCTAAGTGCACTTTGTCTGGAAGCAAAACGTGACAGGCAGATTGCTTTTATTGCTACCGGGATAATTGCTGTTTTGTTATTGATACAACATGTTCACTATACTGCAGATATCCTGGCTGCTCCTTTTTTTACCTGGTGTTGCTGGTATTTAGGGAAGTCGGTGGCCAGGCTTTAAATCAGGCACAAAAAAAGGAGACCATTTCTGATCTCCTTTTTTTGTGCAATGTATTTTAAAACACTTTAAATCCGACAGATAAATTGAATATCCCTGTTTTTTCGTTCAGGTCTTTATTGATTTTCGTTAAGCCCCGGCTGTATCGTGCATCGATGGTCAGGCTTCCTATATCCACTCCTGCATTGATCACCCCTCCTGCATTGAATTTTTTGTAGTCCAACCCGGTTGGCCCTTGTGCTTTGTTCAGCGTATAACTCAAATCCGGACCTGCCGAAATGCGTAAGTTAAGTGCTTCAGTATTGATCAGCTTATAACCCACCATGAGCGGAAGGTTTAGCTGATTGAATTTCGGCTTATAAGTATTTGAAGCATAATTATAAGCGCTTTTGAAGGTCACATAATTTAATTCAGGCTGAAAATATATTGTTTTACCTACCCTGGCAAAAGCACCCAGGTTATAACCTACTTTTCCTTTTTTATCTGTCACGTCTTTTAAGCTGGTGGGTAATGTGGCGTAGTTTAAGCCTGCTTTCAGCCCAAAGGTAAGACCGGTGTCCTGTGCCTTAACTGCGCCAGCCGTTATAACCATAACAGCAATCATAAAATAAAACCTTTTTGTTTTCATACTTTTTCTTTTTGAATAATTGATCATTTGTTTTTTGTGATTTGTTAGTGTGACAACCTGATTTGTTTTTACCCCTACGTGATGGAAAAAAATAATTGAAATAACTATTTTGGATTTCCTAAACAGAACAACAAACGATGAAAGTAAACTATGCTGGCAAGGCTAACAATGACGAGATCAGACAGCGGTTTGATCAGGATGTAGAACGGTTTTCAAATCTGGATACCGGGCAGCTCACCACACTCGATGCTGCTTTAACAATGGAACTGTGCACAGATGCTGCGCTATATGTAAATGCTGATGCCAAGGAATTGCTGGATATCGGTTGTGGTGCAGGGAATTATACCCTGAAGATGCTGAGCAAAATACCAGATCTGAACTGTACGCTTAACGATTTGAGTTTACCCATGCTGGAAAAGGCAAGGGAACGGGTGGCGCCTGAAACCAAAGGAACTGTTCATACCATACAGTTGGATATGCGCGAACTAACTTTACCTGATAACCATTATGACATTGTGCTGGCGGCCGCTACACTTCATCATTTGAGGGATGAAAAAGATTGGGAACAGGTATTTCAGAAAGTATATAACCTGTTGAAGCCAGGAGGCAGTTTCTGGATATCGGATCTGGTTAAACATGATGCCGCGCATCTGGATGAATTATTTCGTAAAAAATATGGGGATTATCTGGAAAATCTTGGCGGTGCAGCCTATAGGGACAAGGTATTTGATTATATTGATTATGAAGATACGCCGAGATCTGTTGATTTCCAGTTAAACCTCATGCGCAAAGTAGGTTTTCGTGAGTCGGAGGTATTACACAAAAACCTATGCTTTGCTGCATTTGGGGGGATAAAATGAGAGCCCAGATATCTTTTTTAGTAACTAAAGGGAGTTTTTACTCCCTTTAGTACTAAATATATACGAGAACGTATCAGCGTCTTGTTCAATTATTTTAAAAATCCTGACGCAATTTCTGCATCAGGAATTTTATGTTTTCATAGGGATTTTGATTAAAAGTAAAAAAGAATGGAATTACGTCCAATTATATTACGCCAACACGTGGTTTTCCGTGGTGAATGATACTAATAACGTGGTGAATGAAAATGAATGCCTGACGGTTAGGTTTATAAATTATGCTTTTACTTGTAATTCAACTAACTTTGTTATTAAGTGAAATTCTATGGAGAGCAAATTAAATTGCGTTATTATTGATGATGAGAAACATGCCGTTGACTTATTGGCCGACTACATCGATGCCATGCCCAGTTTGAATTTGGTTAAATACTTTACCGATCCGCTTAAGGCCTTGATGGATATCACCATTGAAGACAATATCGATATTCTTTTTATGGATGTAGATATGCCTGGAATGACGGGACTGGATTTATCGCTTGCCATCAGGTATAAAACAAAATACCTGGTTTTTACTACTGCACATTCCAGATATGCAATTGACGCCTTCGGTGTCCAGGCCAATGAATACCTGTTGAAACCCATTTCCATGCCTAAGTTTGCCCTGATGATCAATCGTCTGCTGAAATCAGAGCTCCAATTGAAAAAAGAAGATAAATCTGAGGATTTCTTCTTCATTAAAACCGATCAGATCCAGAAATACGTAAAAGTTAACTTTAAAGATCTGGTTGCCGTAGAGGGATTGAATAATTATGTTAAAATTCATACGGTAGCCGATATTTATGTGGTTTATTTAACGATGAAAGAATTGGAGCTAAAACTGGAAGGGAACAGTACTTTTATACGCGTGCAAAGATCATTTATCATTTCGACAGACCATATCAATAAAGTTGAAGGTGCCACAATTACGTTGAACCATAAATTGGAGGTGCCGCTTGGAACCACTTATAAAAAGCAGTTTTTCACTTTTATGGAGAAGAAAACACTGAGATCCACCAGAGGCGTTCCTGAGTGATTTCTTAATTTCATTTTTTTTACTGAAATTATTGCTGATTAAAGCGATATAGAAGGAATACATGCAGAGACGACTTTATAACATCAAATGAAAAACCAGGTAAAAGAATATATATCTTTTTTAAAGAACTATCGTATTCACTTTATTGCCTGGTTCTTTTTCATATTTTATGAGATTGTGATCAGTGGCTTCATTAGAGGCTCATTTGCCAGTTTTGGTAATTATGTTCTGTTTTATGTCCTGAACGTAGGCTTGTTCTATTTTCATGCCCATGTAATTATGCCGGCTTCGAGGCCCAATACCAAGCGTAGCTTATGGCTTCTTCCTATGCTGATTATTTTAGAGGTGGCATTTTACGTATCCCTTACCATTTTCCTTGCAGATTTTTTTCAGAATGGCGGCAGGGTTTCACTTGCAGCTTTTAATAACATAGCCATAGGAAATGGTGTTTGGAGAACAATTTATTTTATTCTTTTTTCTACTGGTTATTATTATCTGATGAACTACCTGAAAGAAAGAAAAATTGCCCAGGAATCTGAAAAGCAGCGCTTATTGGTAATTATCGAAAACTACAATGCAAAAGAAGAGCTCATAAAATCACAGCATGCACATTTAAAGGCGCAGATCAATCCTCATTTTCTGTTTAATACGTTGAGTTTTATTTATTCGCATGCCCGAAAAACTGCCCCAGAGGCGGCAGAAGCTATAATGACTTTATCTGAGATTATGCGCTATGCCATTCAGGCTGACGATGAAAGTAATTTTACCAGCATTATGCTTGAAATTGAGCAGGTAGAAAACCTCATTAAACTGCATCAGATCAAAGCTGAGCATAATTTCAATATCCTGTTCAAGTACAATCCTAAAGAACTCGCAGACATCCAGATCATACCGCTGGTACTGGTTACCCTGGTAGAAAATATGTTTAAGCATGGTGATCTTGTGCTTGAACACCTGCCTGCTATTATCAGTATTAATTTAACCCAGCAGGTGCTGATCATCGAAACCCAGAACCTGATCAATATGAATGCAACCCCTACCAGTCATCACATTGGCCTGGATAATATTAAAAAGCGATTGCAGATTGTATATGGTCAGAAAGCGTTTCTGAAAACCAGTAAGGGAAAAAATAATTATTTTAATGTAATGCTGAGTATCGACCTGAATTGAAGTAATGTTGGATTATCACAGTTTAAATAAAAAATGCCTTCTCCAATAAAAGAGAAGGCATTTTCTTTGTTTATAATGGTAGAAATCCTTAAGATTTTGGATTCAGTGCGGTATTAATGCGTACCAATAGATCCTGCAAATGGAATTTGCTCATACCGGTTGCTGCTGGTATTGCAGTGCGGATATCTTTCGCCAGAATGCTCAGGTGGGCGCGACTAACGCTTGAAACATCAGAACTGGTTGGATCTGTAACCCTCATGCCAGGGAAAGAGGAACCACCAGCAGCCTGAGCCGGAGCAGAAATCAGTTTGATCATGTTATCTATATAGGCTTTCTGAAGGTTTCTTCTGTAAACATCTATGTTTTTATGTGAACTCAACTCTGACCAGATGCCAGATTTAAGGTCGCTGAACAGGTTAAAGGCTGTGTAGGCTTTGTTGCCGTTTAGCGCTTCGTCATTGATCAGCTTGCCAATTGTATTCGCATTCTGCAATCTTGCTAAAGTACTTTTTTGTGTACCCTGGAAGACATCAACCGGATTGATGCCAGTACGCTCGATTAATTCTTTGTTGATTAACCATGTTGGGGTAGCAAATAACTGTGTATTGAGGAAGGTCATTGCTTCTTTTTGTATAGCAAAAGGAACAGGCTGGAACATACCCCCTTTTTCTTCAACTGTTTTAGGACTGGCATAGATACCACCTACATTTTTCGCCACATGCCCCATATAACGGCCATATTGGCCTACCACTTCACCATACAGGGTTTTTGCATTCTGATAGCTTTCGTTGGGTTCTTTGCTCCAGGTAAGAATGTTTGGTAATATCCTTTTCAGGTTTTTGATGCCGTAGGACGAGGCAAGCATGGCATTGTCACCCAGGTCTTCATTCTGGTTGCGCGGATCATTAGGATCACTTTCTGTACCAAAAGTGAGGCGTTTATTTGCACTGATCCTTTTGATAATGGTCTGGTTTGAATAGGCAGCTTCCTCTTCAGGAGTATTGAATTCAGGCAGCCATTTGTAGCCCCATTCAATTGCCCACAGATCGTAATCACCTATTCTAGGGAATATACCTTTGGCGCTGATGTTATCTTCCGGCTGTGCCACATAGTTAAAACGGGCATAATCCATAATGGATGGGGTATGACCATTTTTTTCTACCCATTGTTTGTCTCTTAGCTTTTCTACCGGAACGGTTGCTGATGATCCAAAGTTATGACGCAAGCCTAAAGTATGTCCTATTTCGTGTGAAGAAACAAAGCGGATCAGCTGCCCCATTAGCTCATCATCAAATTTCATTTTTCGGGCCTTAGGATCGATGGCAGCGGCCTGGATAAAGTACCAGTTCCTCAACAACTGCATTACGTTATGGTACCAGTTGACATGTGTTTCCAGAATCTCGCCGGTGCGTGGGTCGTGTACATGCGGCCCGCTTGCATTAGGAATATCAGATGGCTTGTAAACAATGGCATTGTGCCTTGCATCGTCGATGCTCCAGTTTGGATCTTTTGGTGCCTCTTTGGCAACAATTGCATTTTTAAATCCTGCTTTTTCAAAGGCAGCCTGCCAGTCGTTCACGCCTTGCATCAGGTAAGGCACCCATTTTTTCGGTGTAGCCGGATCAATGTAATAAACAATCTGTTTCTTAGGCTCAACCAGTTCGCCTCTTTTGTATTTTTCTACATCTTCTGGTTTAGGTTCCAGGCGCCAGCGGGTAATCAGCGACTGATTTTTTACGCCTTGCGGATTGGCATCGAAATCAACGTACCCCGTTGCAAAATAACCAACACGGGCATCAAAGAATCTAGGTTTCATTGGTTTTGCCGGAAGCAATACCATAGAACTGTTCAGCTCATAAGTTGCTGGTGTGGATGTTCCACCACCGCCACCCATCATTCCAGGTGCCTGTGGAGGGGTTTTCATATAGGTTTTCAGCGTCCTGACCTCAATGTTCAAAGGATAGGCTTTGATCTCTTTGATGTAACTGCGATCGGCCATTTGTCCACCTAATGACAGTCCTTTTTTTGTACCTGAGTCAAAAAAGAAAATGTCGTTATCGCTGTTTATGTAATCGGTTACATCGATTACTGTTCCTTTAACCCCTGAAATAGAATCTTTGGCAAATGCTTTGACATCAAATGATGCGACCAATGGCTGAATGTTAGAGCTCATAACCGATTTGTACATTCCCTGATCGGTGGTATCTTTAGCGCGCTCGCTATAAGAAATACTTTTTAAGAAGACTTTGTTGTTCGGCCCTTTTTCGAAGCTGATTACATTATCGCCGATGTGATCACCTCCATAGCCCATCATTTGAGCGCGGTTTCCTGCAGCAGCTTTACTGATCCGGTTTACAGTCAGGATCTCCCGTCCGAGTAAGGAGTCCGGAATTTCAAAGAAATAACGGTCTTCTACAAAATGGACTTTAAATAGCCCTTTGTCTGTTTTTGCTTTTGCAGTGATGACCTGATTGTAAGGTTTTGGTCCGGTTGAAGGGCCTCCCGGGCGGTTCATCGCATTTGGATTGGCCGGCGGAGGTGTAGCAACCGGAGTTGGTGTTTTAGGGTTTCTTTTTTGAGCAAAGCCCTGATAGCCGGCACAAAACAGTACCAGTGCAATCAAACTTAATTTCTTCATTTAGATTATTGATTTAAAAAGATAGTTTGGTGTGTATGTTGTCATTCAATCTATTAAGAAAGAACAATGTTCTTTCTTAATAGATATTTGTATTATTTTTTTCTTTTATAGGCATCTATTCCACTTTGCAGGTAAGCAGCATATTCTTTGGCATCGAATATGGCGCCCTGTGGTTTTACCAGGGGAACCAGGTCATGTCCGGCCAGCACATATAAAGGCTGGGCATTTGACCCGTATTTTGTAGCCTGAAAATCAAGGTTCCAGTAACCCAGATCGTCAGTCTTGCGTTTCAGTATTTCAGAATAGTGGATCTTGTCCTGCTCCATTTTGATGTTGCGGTCGTCTGCATATAACTGGATCAGCACATATTCTTCCTTGATCAGCCGGCCTACCTCTTTGTCTATCCAGACCAGGTCTTCCATTCTACGGCAGTTCACACAGGTATGGCCTGTAAAATCAAGCAACACAGGCTTGCCTACCTCTTTAGCATAGGCCAAACCTTCCTCCAGTTCAAAGAAAGCACGGAAACCCACAGGTGCCTTTAAAGATTCACTGTATTTCACTTTGGCAGGAAAACCTGTGGGACCGGAACCTGAAGAACCACCACCCCCTGCTGTCAGGATAAAATCCTGGGTATTCATTGGCGGTGCCAGTCCGCTCAGCACACTTACCGGTGCACCCCATAAGCCCGGTACCATGTACACCGCAAAGGAGAAAGATAAAATGGCAAAGAACAAACGTGGTACCGATACATAAGGCAGATCACTGTCGTGCGAGAACTTGATCTTGCCCAGCAGGTATACGCCCATCAGCACAAAGATCACAATCCACAATACCAGGAAGATCTCCCGGTCAAACCACTCCCAATGCCAGGCCAGATCGGCAGAGGAAAGGAATTTTAAGGCCAAAGCCAGTTCCAGGAAACCCAGACATACCTTTACACTGTTTAACCAGCCCCCAGATTTTGGCATGCTGCTCAAAAAGCCGGGGAAGATGGCCGATAAGGTGAATGGAAGCGCCAGGGCCAGTGAGAAACCAAACATCCCAATGGCCGGGCCCA